>CAWCHD010000005.1:0-123225 GCA_963795275.1 uncultured Actinomycetota bacterium | reverse complement strand
GCCTGCTGGGCCTGGCGCTCGGCACGGGTGCCGGCGACCTCGCCCTTGTAGATCCAGACCTTGACGCCGATGCGACCGAAGGTGGTCTTGGCCTCGTAGAAGCCGTAGTCGATGTCGGCGCGGAGCGTGTGCAGGGGCACGCGGCCCTCGCGGTAGAACTCCGTACGCGACATCTCGGCGCCGTTGAGACGACCCGAGCACTGGATCCGGATGCCCTTGGCACCCGAGCGCATCGAGGTCTGCATGGCCTTGCGCATCGCGCGGCGGAACTGCACGCGACCGGCGAGCTGCTCGGCGACGCCCTGGGCGACCAGCTGCGCGTCGATCTCGGGCTGCTTCACCTCGAGGATGTTGAGCTGGACCTGCTTGCCGGTGAGCTTCTCGAGCTCGCCGCGGATGCGGTCGGCCTCGGCGCCACGGCGACCGATGACGATGCCGGGACGCGCGGTGTGGATGTCCACACGGACGCGGTCACGGGTGCGCTCGATCTCGACCTTGGAGATGCCGGCCCGCTCCATGCCCTTGGAGAGCAGCTTGCGGATGGCGACGTCCTCACCGACGTACGACTTGTAGAGCTTGTCGGCGTACCAACGGCTCTTGTGGTCGGTGGAGATGCCCAGGCGGAACCCGTTCGGGTTGATCTTCTGGCCCATCAGGCACCCTTTCCGTTCGTGTTGGTGGAGCCGCTCTTGCCGTTCTTGCCCGACTTGCCGACGAACTCGGACGGCTGCACCGCGAGGGTGATGTGGCTCGTGCGCTTGTTGATGCGGGTCGCCCGGCCCTGGGCACGCGGACGCCAACGCTTCATCGTCGGGCCCTCGTCGACCATCGCGACGGAGAGGACCAGGTCGGCCCGGTTGAGGCCCTCGGTCGTCTCGGCGTTGGCGACGGCGCTCTCCAGCACCTTGTAGACGGTCTCGGAGGCGGCCTGCGGCGCGAACTGCAGCAGGGTGAGGGCCTCGTCGACCTGGAGGCCGCGGACCATGTCGACGACACGGCGGGCCTTCATCGGGGTGATCCGCACGTAGCGTGCGCTCGCGTAGGCGCCCGGCTGGTCGCCGAGCACCGAGCTGCGACGCGCGCTGGTGCGGCTGCGCTCGGTGGTGCTCATCGACGACGTCCCTTCCGGTCTTCCTTCACGTGCCCGCGGTAGGTGCGGGTCGGCGCGAACTCCCCGAGCTTGTGACCGACCATGGAGTCGGTGACGAAGACGGGGACGTGCTTGCGACCGTCGTGCACGGCGATGGTGTGACCGATCATGTCGGGCACGATCATCGACCGGCGTGACCAGGTCTTGATGACGTTGTGGCTGCCCTTCGCGTTCTCGGCGTCCACCTTCTTCTGAAGGTGGTCGTCGATGAAGGGGCCCTTCTTCAGGCTGCGAGGCATGTCGGTTACTTCCTACCCTTGCCGGACTTGCGACGACGGATGATCTGGGAGTCGCTGGCCTTGCGCTTGCGCGTACGGCCCTCGGGCTTGCCCCAGGGGGAGACGGGGTGGCGACCACCGGACGTCTTGCCCTCACCACCACCGTGCGGGTGGTCGACCGGGTTCATGACGACACCGCGGACGGTCGGGCGAACGCCCTTCCACCGCATGCGGCCGGCCTTGCCCCAGTTGATGTTGGACTGCTCGGCGTTGCCGACCTCACCGATCGTGGCGCGGCAGCGCACGTCGACGAACCGCATCTCGCCCGAGGGCATGCGGAGCGTCGCGCGGCTTCCCTCGCGGGCGATCAGCTGGGCCGAGTTGCCGGCCGAGCGGGCGATCTTCGCGCCGCCACCCGGACGAAGCTCCACGCAGTGGATGGTCGTACCGACCGGGATGTTGCGCAGCGGGAGGTTGTTGCCGGGCTTGATGTCGGCGTTGGGGCCGGACTCGACCGCGATGCCCTGCACGAGGCCCTTGGGGGCCACGATGTAGCGCTTCTCGCCGTCTGCGTAGTGCAGCAGCGCGATGCGGGCGGTGCGGTTGGGGTCGTACTCGATGTGAGCGACCTTGGCCGGCACGCCGTCCTTGTCGTAGCGACGGAAGTCGATGATGCGGTAGGCGCGCTTGTGCCCGCCACCCTTGTGACGGGTGGTGATGCGGCCCTGGTTGTTGCGGCCGCCGTTCTTGGGCAGCGGACGCGTCAGCGACTTCTCGGGCGTGGTCCGGGTGATCTCGACGAAGTCGGCCACGGACGAGCCACGACGGCCCGGGGTGGTCGGCTTGTACTTGCGGATTGCCATAGTCAGTTCCTAGTCAGGAGCCCGGTCAGGAGACCGGACCTCCGAAGATGTCGATGCGGTGACCCTCGGCGAGGCTGACGATCGCGCGCTTGGTGTTGGGACGCTTGCCCACGCCGTAGCGGGTGCGGCGCGTCTTGCCCTGGCGGTTGATCGTGTTGACCGAGGTGACCTTGACGTCGAAGACCTTCTCGACCGCGATCTTGATCTCGGTCTTGTTGGCGTCCGGGTGGACGATGAAGGTGTACTTGTTGGCGTCGAGGAGGCCGTAGCTCTTCTCCGACACGACCGGCGCGATCAGTACGTCGCGGTGGTCCTTGTGCAGGGTGCTCACTTGTCGTCCTCCTTCGGACCACCGGCGCGCTCGAAGCCAGCGGCCTCGGCGTCCTCGGCGCTCTTGAACCAGAACTCCGCCTCGGTGGCGTCGTACCACTGGCCGTCCGGCTCGTGGTACTTGCCCGAGTCGGCGTTGCCCTTGACCTCGTAGCCCTTGGGCGCCTTGCCGCTCTTCAGCGGGGCCTTGGCACCCTTCGGCAGGGCCGGGGCGTCGGACTCGTCGTCGGCGGGGACGTCGGCGAACGCCTTGACCTCGGTCGACGCGGCCGGCTCGCAGCAGCAGCGGGCTTCTCGGCCTTCGCAGCGGCAGGCTTCTCGGCCTTGGCCGGGGCGGACGAGCCACCCACGAAGGCGTCGTAGGCGCCCTGGGTGAACACCACGTCGTCGGAGTTGAGGACGTCGTAGGTGTTGAGCTGGTCGACGGCGACGATGTGGACCTCGGGCGCGTTGCGCAGCGAGAGCCAGGTGATCGCGTCGGAGCGCTCGAGCACCACGAGGTAGCCCACGCGGTCGGTCAGCGAGATCAGCGAGGCCAGCGCGGACCTGGTGGAGGGCTTGTCGCCCGACACCAGGGCGTCGACCACGTGGACGCGGCCGTTGCGTGCCCGGTCGGAGAGGGCACCGCGCAGGGCGGCGGCCTTCATCTTCTTGGGGGTGCGCTGGTCGTAGCTGCGCGGCTGCGGGCCGTGGACGACGCCACCGCCGGCGAACTGCGGCGCGCGGGTCGAGCCCTGGCGGGCGCGGCCCGTGCCCTTCTGCTTGTAGGGCTTGCGGCCACCACCGCGCACGTCGGCGCGGGTCTTGGTGGCGTGCGTGCCCTGACGCGCGGCAGCCTGCTGCGCGACGACGACCTGGTGGATCAGGGGGATGTTGACCTCGACGTCGAAGATCTCGGCGGGGAGGTCGACCTTGATGGTCTTGACAGCCATGCTCAGGCCTCCTTCACGGTGCTCTTGGCGGCCGAGCGCAGGACGACGAGTCCGCCGCGGGGGCCGGGAACGGCACCCTTCAGCAGGATCAGGCCCTTCTCGGCGTCGACGGCGTGGACCGTCAGGTTCTGCGTGGTCACCGTGTCGTTACCCATGCGACCAGCCATGCGCGTGCCCTTGAAGACACGACCCGGGGTGGCGCAGGCGCCGATCGAGCCGGGCTTGCGGTGGTTGCGGTGGGCACCGTGCGAGGCGGAGACACCGTGGAAGCCGTGACGCTTCATGACACCGGCGAAGCCCTTGCCCTTGCTGGTGCCCGTGACGTCGATCTCCTCGCCGGCGGCGAAGGTGTCGACGCTGAGCTCCTGGCCCACGGTGTACGCGGCGGCGTTGGCGGTGCGGATCTCGGCGACGTGGCGACGCGGGGTGACCCCGGCCTTGGTGAAGTGACCGGCCTCGGGGGAGTTGACCTTGCGGGCCTCGATCTCGCCGAAGCCGATCTGGATGGCGTTGTAGCCGTCCACCTCGGGCTGGCGGACCTGGGTCACCACGTTGGTGCTCGCCGCGATCACGGTCACGGGGACGACCTTGTTGTTCTCGTCCCAGAGCTGGGTCATGCCGAGCTTGGTGCCCAGCAGGCCCTTCGCGTTGCGCTCAAAAGTGTTGGTCATCTCAGCCCTCAGAGCTTGATCTCGATGTCGACACCGGCAGGCAGGTCGAGGCGCATCAGCGAGTCGACGGTCTTCGGCGTCGGGTCGATGATGTCGATGAGGCGCTTGTGGGTGCGCATCTCGAAGTGCTCGCGGGAGTCCTTGTACTTGTGGGGCGAACGGATGACGCAGTACACGTTCTTCTCGGTCGGCAGCGGCACAGGGCCGGCGACCTTCGCACCCGTACGGGTGACGGTGTCCACGATCTTCCGCGCCGAGGTGTCGATCACCTCGTGGTCATAGGCCTTGAGCCTGATGCGGATCTTCTGTCCCGCCATAGGTCCGTGTCCTCTTCGATCTCGTACGCCTGGTCTTGTTTCGGCGCTCAGCCCCCGTTGGGCGAGCACCGCCTGTCTCTCCGCCATCCTCCGACCCCCGCGGTCGGGCGTGTCGCGCTGGTAACTCGTGACACGCCCCCGTTTCCGAGGGCGGTACTGCTCTGGATGGCACCCGACGGTTGTCGGATCTGGTCGGGTCTCCGATCAAGTTTCTGATCCGGTGCGGCGCACGCAGACGACTGGCTCGATCAAGGAGACGCGATTCAGAAGTCAAGGTGTGCCGTGCCCTGGCGACCCGCCGGAGCAACCGGAACATCTTGGCAGACGCAGGAGCCGCACGCCAAATCGGACTGACGGGGGGCCGCTCCGGGCCCGTCCCCCACGCTCAGGAGCCCGTCGCCACCGTGATCAGCCGGCGCCCGATGCGCGTGACCGCCCCGGTGACGGGGTCGACCAGCAGCTCCCAGCCGTGGCCGGACCTGCCCGGGACGAAGGGTACGCCGGCGGCGGCCGCGAGCGCCTCGGCGGCGTCGTACAGCGCCTTGCCGTCGCTCGGCGCCATCACCACCATGCCGTCGTCCGGCAGCGACGCGGCGAGCGACGAGAGCTCGACGCCTTCCCAGGCGGACGGCCCCGAGACGTCGACCCACGTGTCGACGTCCGCCCCGGCCGCGGCGGCCATCACGGTGAGCGACCCGCCCATGGACGTCCCGAGCAGGACGACGCGCTCGGCCCCGAGGTCGCCGCGCGCGAGGGCGACGGCGGGAGCCACCTCGTTGAGCGGGTCGGCGTCCTCCTCCCCCGTGCAGGTCGAGTCGCCGTAGCCGCAGGGGTTGACGAGGATCGAGGTCACGCCGGCCTCGGCCGCTGCGACCGCCCAGCGGCCCCAGCCGCACATGCCGGAGATCTGCGGCAGCAGCACGGCCACGTCCGTGCTGGTGGCGGGCCCGATGCGGGCCGCCTCGATCCGACCGCCGGTGGCACCGGTGAGCGTGAACGCCTCGAGCTCGGCCTCCTCCGGGATCGCCGAGAGGCACCGCTCGCGCAGCGCGGCAGTCGGGTCCGCGGACTGCTCGGCGGTCGGTGGTGCGGTGGTGTCGGCAGCCGCTCCCCCGCCACCTGCCCGTCGCTGCAGCCGGTCGCGAGCAGCAGGAGGACGGCGAGCACCGCTCCCCCGCCCCTCGTCGTACGCATGGTCCCGAGGATAGGCGCGGGCCGACCTGACGCGTGTGCACGCGCAGCGACAGCTCGGCACGCCGGTGCGCACGAGCGTCAGGTGGTGCGGCGGTAGCAGAAGTCGGCGATGTCCCGGTCGACGTCGAGGCCCTTGCGCTCGAAGCGGGTGACCGGACGCTCGGCCCAGCGCTCGACCCGACCGCCCTCGAGGGTCGGCTCGGCGTCGAGCACCTCGCGCATCTGGTCGGCGTAGTCGGCCCAGTCGGTGGCCAGGCGCCAGGCGCCGCCCGGCACGAGGCGGGACGAGGCCAGCGCGGCGTTGGCGGGGTTCACCAGGCGGCGCTTGCGGTGCTTGGTCTTGCGCCACGGGTCGGGGAAGAACGTCCAGATCTCGGCGAGGCTGCCCGGGGCGATGAGCTGCTCGAGCGACCAGACCGCGTCGACCGAGCAGAACCGCACGTTGTCCGCACCCGCCTCGGCGACCCGCCACAGGGAGTCGGCGATCCCCGGGCGCCACACCTCGAGCGCCAGCACGTCGTGGTCGGGCCGGGCGGCCGCGAGCGCCGCCGTCGCCTCCCCCACGCCGGGACCGATCTCGAGGATCAGCGGCGCCTCGCGCCCGAACCACTCGGCCAGCGAGAAGTCCGGCCGGTCGACCGCCTCGTCGGGGATCACCCAGTCGGCCTGGTGCGCCGCCCACGCCTCGGCCTGGCGCGGCGTGAACCGGCTCCCGCGTCGCGAGTAGGTGAGGACCTCCCGCATCCGGCGCCCGTCCTCGGTGAGCTTGAGGTGCGGGCGGGCAGGGCGTACGTCGTGTCACTGACCGATTGTCGCTCGCTCCGCTCGCGAGTGCTCGGCGCCCCCAAAGCGATGTCTTCCCTCCTCGCTCGACGGCGCTGCGCTCGCTGCGCTCGCGCGCTTGCTCGCTCGTCAGTCCAGACAACGTCGGGCGCCGAGCGTCGTGGGCTGAGCGTCTCCCGCTGGTCGAGGAAGGACGCGAGTCCTGTCACGAGACCACTGACCTGGTTTCGTGACGGTCGCTGCGCGACCTCCTCGACCAGCGGTGGAGGAGCCGCTGAACCTCGGTGACGCAGCGAGCGTGGCGAGCCCGAGGTCAGGCCATCGGGAGGGTCGGCGCCCGACGTTGTCTGGACTGACGAGCGACGCGAGCGCAGCGAGCAAGTCGAGGAGGGAAGACAACGTCTACAGGGGCGCCGACCACGGCGAGCGGAGCGAGCCCATCGAGCACACGCGCGAGCGGAGCGAGCGCCAATCTCAGAGCCGCGCCATCGCCCCCGTGAGCACGGAGCGCAGCCGCTGCTCGATGTCGTCGAACTCGGGCTGGCCGATGATCAGCGGCGGAGCGAGCTGGATGACCGGGTCGCCGCGGTCGTCGGCGCGGCAGTAGAGCCCGGCCTCCCACAGCGCGCCGGAGAGGTAGCCGCGCAGCAGCCGCTCGGACTCGGCGTCGTCGAAGGTCTCCTTGGTCTCGCGGTCCTTGACCAGCTCGATGCCGTAGAAGTAGCCGTGCCCGCGCACGTCGCCGACGATCGGGATGTCGTAGAGCTTCTCCAGGGTCGAGCGGAACGCCGGGGCGTTCTGCTGGACGTGGTCGGTGAGGCCCTCGCGCTCGAAGATGTCGAGGTTGGCCATCGCGACCGCGGCCGACACCGGGTGGCCGCCGAACGTGTAGCCGTGGGCGTACGCCGTCGTGCCGGACTTGAAGGGCTCGAAGAGCCGGTCGCTGGCGATCATCGCGCCGATCGGCGAGTAGCCCGAGGTCATGCCCTTGGCACAGGTGATGATGTCGGGCTGGTAGCCGAACTCGGACGCGCCGAACATCTCCCCCACGCGGCCGAAGGCGCAGATGACCTCGTCGGAGACCAGCAGGACGTCGTACTCGTCGCAGATCTCGCGGACCCGCTCGAAGTAGCCGGGCGGCGGCGGGAAGCAGCCGCCGGCGTTCTGCACCGGCTCGAGGAACACTGCGGCGACGGTGTCGGGACCCTCGAACTCGATGGCCTCCGCGATCCGGTCGGCGGCCCAGCGACCGAAGGCCTTCTCGTCGTCGCCGACGTAGTCGGGACGGCGGTAGAAGTTGGTGTTGGGCACCTTGTGCGCGCCCGGGACGAGCGGCTCGAACATCTCCTTGAGCGGCGGGATGCCCGTGATGGACAGGGCGCCCTGCGGCGTGCCGTGGTAGGCGACGGCGCGGGAGATGACCTTGTGCTTGTTGGGCTTGCCGGTGAGCTTGAAGTACTGCTTGGCCAGCTTCCACGCGGACTCGACGGCCTCGCCGCCGCCGGTGGTGAAGAAGACGCGGTTGAGGTCGCCGGGCGCCATCGACGCGATGCGGTCCGCGAGCTCCACGGCGCGCGGGTGGGCGAAGGACCAGAGCGGGAAGAACGCCAGCTCCTTGGCCTGCTTGGCGGCGGCCTCGGCGAGCTCGTCGCGGCCGTGGCCGACCTGGACGACGAACAGCCCGGCGAGGCCGTCGATGTACTCGCGGCCGTGGCTGTCCCAGATCTTGTGGCCCTCGCCCTTGACGATGAGCGGCATCTCGCCGCCGTTCTCGTAGGTCGAGTGCCGGGTGAAGTGCAACCACAGGTGGTCGCGGCCCGCCGACTGGTAGTCGAAGGAGGAATCAATGGTCTGGCTCATCGGGTACCCCAGTTGTAGTGCTGCTTGTTGAGCTTCAGGTAGACGAACGTCTCGGAGGAGACCACGCCGTCCTGCTCACGGACTCGTCGGATGACGTCGAGCAGGTGCGGGTCGTCCTCGCACACCACCTCGACGAGGAGGTCGAAGCTGCCGGCGGTGGTCACGACGTAGTCGACCTCCGGCACCTCGGCGAGGGCGTCGCCCACCACCATCGGGTCGCCCTCGGTGCGGACGCCGATCATCGCCTGCCGGGTGAACCCGACCTGCGTCGGGTCGGTGACCGCGACGACCTGCATGATCTCGGAGTCGAGCAGCTTCTGGACGCGGGCCCGGGCCGCGGCCTCGGACAGCCCGACGGCCTTGGCGATCGCGGCGTAGGAGATCCGGCCGTCCTCCTGGAGCAGCTCGATGATCCGCTTCGCCGTCGCGTCCAGGCGGATGGCTCCTTCGGTCATGGTCCACATGGTGAGGGAGCAGAGCTCCGGAACGCAAGCCGTTCGGCACGGAATCCGTGTTTCAGGCAGGTGAATTCCGCGATTACCGCAGAAAACTCGTCGCAGACTATGGCGACGGCGACCGATCGCGGCCTACTCTCCCTTCACCGCACCCGACAGGGAGGACCTTCCGTGACGAGCCCACGCACGCTGCGCAACTTCATCGGCGGTGCCTACGTCGACGCCGAGGCCGGCGCCACCAGCGAGGTGGTCAACCCGGCGACCGGCGAGGTCGTCGCGCACGCGCCCGTCAGCGGCGGCGAGGAGGTCGACGCGGCCTACGCGGCGGCGGACACGGCCTTCGCCGAGTGGGGTCGTACGACGCCCAGCGAGCGCCAGCAGGCGCTGCTCAAGCTCGCCGACTCGATCGAGGCCCACGCCGACGAGCTGATCGCCCTGGAGTCGGAGAACACCGGCAAGATCAAGGCGCTCACCGCGAGCGAGGAGATCCCGCCGATGGTGGACCAGCTGCGGTTCTTCGCCGGGGCGGCGCGCGTCCTCGAGGGCAGGGCCGCCGGCGAGTACATGGCCGGCCACACCTCGTGGGTCCGCCGCGAGCCGATCGGCGTCGTCGGGCAGGTGACGCCCTGGAACTACCCGCTCCTCATGGCCGTGTGGAAGATCGGCCCGGCACTGGCGGCCGGCAACACCGTCGTCCTCAAGCCGAGCGACACCACGCCCGAGAGCACCCTGCGCCTGGCCGAGCTCGCCTCGGAGTTCCTGCCGGCGGGCACGCTCAACGTCGTGACCGGCGACCGGGAGACCGGCCGGCTGCTCGTCGAGCACCGCACGCCGAGCATGGTGGCCATCACCGGCTCCGTGCGCGCGGGCGCCGAGGTCGCCGCCAGCGCGGCGCCGTACATCAAGCGGGTGCACCTCGAGCTCGGCGGCAAGGCACCGGTCGTCGTCTTCGACGACGCCGACATCGAGGCGGCCGTCGAGGGCATCGCGATCGCCGGCTACTTCAACGCCGGCCAGGACTGCACCGCGGCCACCCGGGTGCTCGTGGCCCCGGGCATCCACGACGACTTCGTCGCCGCGCTCGCCGACTACGCGAAGAGCTCGGCCCCGGTCGGGCTCCCCGACGACGAGGACGCGCTGTTCGGGCCGGTCAACAACCAGCGGCAGCTCGCCCACGTCACCGGCTTCATCGAGAACCTCCCCTCCCACGCCACCGTGTCGGCCGGCGGCAACCGGCGTACGGACCTGGGCGACGGCTACTTCCTCGAGCCCACCGTCCTGTCGGGGCTGCTCCAGGACGACGACGCGATCCAGAACGAGATCTTCGGCCCCGTCATCACCGTGCAGAGGTTCACCGACGAGGACGAGGCGGTGCGCTGGGCCAACGGCGTCGACTACGGCCTCGCGTCGTCGGTGTGGACCAAGGACTTCGGCCGGGCGATGCGGATGTCGCGGGCGCTCGACTTCGGCTGCGTGTGGATCAACACCCACATCCCGCTCGTCGCCGAGATGCCGCACGGGGGCTACAAGAAGTCGGGCTACGGCAAGGACCTGTCGATGTACGGGTTCGAGGACTACACCCGGATCAAGCACGTCATGGCCAACATCGAGAGCTGATCGATCGCACGACCGCACCGCCGCACGACATCGGATCAACTCGGGGCTGACGGAGGACTTCACTGATGACACCCATCCCGCGCCGGTCACGGCGACACCTGTCTCCCCCGGCGGCCGCGCTCACCGCGGCCGCGTCCGGCGGGCTGAGCCGACGCGCCCTGCTCGGCACCGGCGCCGCCGCGACGGCCGGCATGGCCCTCACCGGGTGCGCACCGCCGAAGCCCCCGTCGGGCGGGGTCGCGAGCCTCGACCTGCCGAAGGACGTCTCCGACACCGAGAAGATCGTCAAGTGGGCCAACTGGACCGCCTACATCGACATGAACGGCAAGGAGACGCAGTCCCCGACGCTCGAGGCCTTCATGGAGCAGACCGGCATCGAGGTCAGCTACAGCGAGGACGTCGACGACAACGACTCCTACTACGCCAAGGTCGGGCCGCAGCTGCGCGCCGGCCAGAGCATCGACCGCGACATCTTCACCCTCACCGACTGGATGGCGACCCGCGTCATCCGCGACCAGCTGTGCCA
The DNA here is from genome assembly GCA_963795275.1 of uncultured Actinomycetota bacterium. Taxonomy (GTDB): domain Bacteria; phylum Actinomycetota; class Actinomycetes; order Propionibacteriales; family Nocardioidaceae; genus Nocardioides. The sequence continues at coordinate 112,309 of CAWCHD010000005.1, read as the reverse complement.
GCCGCTCGAGCTGATCCAGATGCCCAACGTCGTCGGCAACCTGCTCCAGCCGCTCAAGGACGTCTCGTTCGACCCCGGCCGGCAGCACTCGATCACCTGGCAGAGCGGCTTCGCCGGCATCGGCTACAACAGGGAGAAGGTCGGCCGTGAGCTGAAGTCGCTCGACGACCTGTGGACCGACGACCTCAAGGGCAGGATCGTGGTGCTCTCGGAGTTCCGCGACACCGCCGGCCTGGTGATGCAGTCCCAGGGCGTCGACATCTCGAGCGGCTGGGGCAAGGCGGAGTTCGAGAAGGCACTCGACTTCATCGAGGGCAAGATCGCGGACGGCTACATCCGCAAGGTGAAGGGCAACTCCTACCTGGAGGACCTCACCAGCGGCAACGCGGTCGCCGGCATCACGTGGAGCGGCGACATCTTCGTGCTGGCCGCCGACACGGAGGACCCCAACTGGACCTTCACGATCCCGGAGTCCGGCGGGACGCTGTGGTCGGACAACATGATGGTGCCGATCACCTCGACGCACCGTCGCAACGCCGAGACGCTGATGAACTACTACTACGACCCGGCCGTCGCGGCCCAGGTGGCCGCCTGGGTCAACTACGTCTGTCCGGTCGACGGCGCGCAGGCCGAGATGGAGAAGATCGACCCGGACCTCGCCGAGAGCCCGTTCATCTTCCCGACCGCCGACTACATCGCGGAGAACAACATCCAGTCCTTCCGCGTGCTCGACGCCGACGAGGACATCGAGTTCGCCGATCTGTGGTCCACGAAGGTGATGGGGAACTGACATGGCCGGATTCCGCGAGGCGAGCGGCGACCTCCAGCTCGAGAAGGTCACCAAGGCGTTCGGTGACTTCACCGCCGTCGACGACATCGACCTGCACGTCCCCCGGGGCTCGTTCTTCGCCCTGCTCGGGCCGTCGGGGTGCGGCAAGACGACGACCCTGCGGATGATCGCGGGGCTGGAGCAGCCGACCGCCGGGCGCGTGATGATCGGCGACACGGACCTGACCGGCTCGCGGCCCTACGAGCGCCCGGTCAACACGGTCTTCCAGTCCTACGCGCTGTTCCCGCACCTGACGATCAGCGACAACGTCGCCTTCGGGCCCAAGCGCCGCAAGGAGGCCGACGCCGCCAAGCTCGCCAGCGATGCGCTCGAGCTGGTGCAGATGACGCAGTTCGCCGCCCGCAAGCCCGCCCAGCTCTCGGGCGGCCAGCAGCAGCGGGTGGCGCTGGCGCGGGCACTGGTCAACCACCCCGAGGTGCTGCTCCTCGACGAGCCGCTCGGCGCGCTCGACCTCAAGCTGCGCCGCGAGATGCAGGTCGAGCTCAAGCGGATCCAGACCGAGGTCGGGCTCACCTTCATCCATGTCACCCACGACCAGGAGGAGGCCATGACCATGGCCGACACCGTCGCGGTGATGAACAAGGGCCACATCGAGCAGCTCGGTGCACCTGCTGCGTTGTACGACCTCCCCCGCACGCGGTTCGTCGCGAACTTCCTCGGCCAGGCCAACACCGGCGTCGGCACCATCAAGGACACGGACGGCGACCACCTCGTCGCCGACGTCCTCGGCACCCCGGTGAAGATCCTCAAGTCCCGCTCGCAGGTGCACGAGGGCGAGGTGCTGTTCGGTGTGCGTCCCGAGAAGGTGACGGTCTCGCGCACCCGGCCCGACGGCGCCGGCAACGACGTCAAGGGCATCGTGCGCGACGTGTCCTTCCTCGGCGTCGCCACCAGCTACCTCGTCGACATGCCGAGCGGGACCACGTGGAGCTGCTACGAGCAGAACCTCGACGTCGAGCCGCTCGACCTCAAGCCCGGCGACGAGGTGTGGCTGACCTGGAACCCCGGTCACGCCTTCGGCGTGCCCGTGGACGAGTCATGAGCACCCCAGTGCGTTCTACGCCTCCCCCGCTGCGCTCCGCCGTCGCACAACGCCCCGGGGACCCCGCATGACCGCGCTGGCCCACGCGGCGGTCGACCCGGGGGCGGACCCGGCACCGCACGCACCCGAGGCGACGAAGCGCAGCTGGACGGCGTACCTCCTGCTGCTCCCCGGCGCGCTGTGGCTCGGCGTCTTCTTCGTGCTTCCCCTGGTGCAGCTGGCGGCGGTCAGCCTGCAGAGCCGGTTCCCGGGCTTCCCCGGCTACTACTACCGCGACGTCAACTACGACAACTACGTCAGTGCGCTGACCGACTACGCACCCCACTTCGCGCGCTCCTTCCTCTACGCCGGCCTCGCGACGTTCCTGGCGTTCGTGGTGGCCTACCCGCTCGCCTACGCGATGGCGTTCAAGGCCGGCAAGTGGCGCAACCTGATGATGATCTGCGTCGTCGCGCCGTTCTTCACCTCGTTCATCCTGCGCACCTTCGCGTGGTCGCAGATCCTGGCCGACGAGGGCTGGGTGGCGGGCGCGCTCAACTTCCTGCACCTGCTGCCGGGCGGGCACATCATCAACACCCCGCTCGCCGTCATCGCCGGCCTGACCTACAACTTCCTGCCCTTCATGGTGCTGCCGATCTATGCCTCGCTCGAGCGGGCCGACCCGCGGGTGATCGAGGCGGGCGGCGACCTCTACGCCAACGGCTTCACGACCTTCCGCACGGTGACGCTGCCGATGTCGATGCCGGGCGTGCTGGCCGGGACGCTGCTGACCTTCATCCCGGCCGCCGGCGACTTCGTCAACATGGAGCTCCTCGGCCCCCAGCGCGGGAAGATGGTCGGCAACGTCATCAACGACCAGTTCCTCGCGATCCCGGGTGGCTACCCGGTGGCGGCCGCGCTCTCGTTCACGCTCATGGCGGCGATCCTCGTCATGGTCTTCCTCTACGTCCGCCGCTTCGGCACCGAGGAGCTGGTGTGAGATGACGACCACGACCACGAGCCCCTACCGGCCCTCCGCAGCCAAGCGGGCCCAGCTCTGGCTGGCCAACCACTTCGCGATGCTGTCCGCCGTCCTGGTGCTGCTCTACCTCTTCCTGCCGGTGGCCTACACCTTCGCCTTCTCGTTCAACGACCACGGCAAGACCAACATCGTGTGGCAGGGCTTCACGTGGAAGCACTGGCAGGACCCCTGCCGCGTCGACGGCGTCTGCGGCTCGCTGGTGACCTCGCTGCAGGTCGGCGCGATCTCCACGGTGGTCGCGACGGTGCTCGGCACCCTGATGGCGCTGGCCATGGTCCGCTACCGCTTCCGCGGCAAGGCGGCCAGCAACGTGCTGATCTTCGTGCCGATGGCGACGCCCGAGATCGTGATGGGTGCCGCGCTGCTGACGATCTTCGTGCAGGGCTTCAGCAACGTCGGGATCAGCCTGGGCTTCACCACGATCGTCTTCGCCCACATCATGTTCTGCCTGAGCTTCGTGGTCGTCACGGTCAAGGCGCGGATCCAGTCCCTCGATCCGCGGATCGAGGAGGCGGCGCAGGACCTCTACGCCAGCCCGATGCAGACCTTCTGGAAGGTCACCTTCCCGCTGATCCTGCCCGGCATCCTCGGCGCCGCGATGCTGGCGTTCTCGCTGTCCTTCGACGACTTCATCATCACCAACTTCGTCTCCGGCAACGAGTCGACGTTCCCCAAGTTCGTCTACGTCGCCTCGCGCCGCGGCATCCCCGCCGAGGCCAACGTCATCGGCTTCTCGATGTTCGTGCTCGCCGTCCTGCTCGTCGTCGGCGCTCAGCTCCTGAGCTCGCTGCGGGCGTCCAAGATCAAGGAGTGACATGCCACAGCCGATGCGCGTGCTGATGGTCGGGGCCGGCGGTGTCGGCGACGCCGCGGCCCGGATCGCCGTCGAGCGCGACTTCTTCGAGGCCTGGGTCGTCGCCGACTACGACCTCGGCCGTGCCGAGACCACCGTCGCCGCCGCGCGCGGACGGCGTACGGGTGACGAGCGGTTCACCGCCGCACAGGTCGACGCCTCCGACGCCGACGCCGTCGCGGCGCTCGCCCGCGAGGTGCGGGCGACCCACGTCTTCAACGCCGTCGACCCGCGGTTCGTGATGCCGATCTTCACCGGCGCGCTGGCGGCCGGCGCGAACTACCTCGACATGGCGATGAGCCTGTCGGTCCGTCACCCCGACCAGCCCTACGAGCAGGTCGGGGTCAAGCTCGGCGACGAGCAGTTCGCCCGCGCCGGCGAGTGGGAGGCGGCCGGCCGCCTGGCGCTCCTCGGCATCGGCGTCGAGCCGGGCCTGTCCGACGTCTTCGCCCGCTACGCCGCCGACGAGCTCTTCGACCACATCGACGAGCTGGGCACCCGCGACGGCGCCAACCTGGTGATCCGCGACGACGACGGCAACGAGGTCTTCGCCCCCGGCTTCTCGATGTGGACGATCATCGAGGAGTGCCTCAACCCGCCGGTGGTGTGGGAGCGCGAGCGCGGCGGTGGTGACCTGGAGAAGGGCTTCTTCACGCTGCCGCCCTTCTCCGAGCCCGAGGTCTTCGACTTCCCCGACGGCATCGGTCCGGTGGAGTGCGTGCACGTCGAGCACGAGGAGGTGCTCCTCATGCCGCGCTGGGTCGACGCCGACCGGGTGACGTTCAAGTACGGCCTGGGCGAGGAGATGATCACCATCCTCCGCACGCTCCACACCCTCGGCCTCGACTCCACGGAGCCGGTGACGGTCAAGGGGGTGCAGGTCTCGCCGCGCGACGTGGTCGCCGCGTGCCTCCCCGACCCCGCCACGATCGGTCCCCGGATGGAGGGCAAGACCTGCGCCGGGCTGTTCGTCACCGGCACCGGCAAGGACGGCGCCCCGCGGTCGACCTACCTCTACCACGTGGTCGACAACGCCGACTCGATGCGCGACTACGGCGCGCAGTGCGTGGTCTGGCAGACCGCGATCAACCCCGTCGTCGCGCTGGAGCTGCTCGCCGACGGCACCTGGTCGGGCACCGGTGTGCTCGGCCCGGAGGCGCTTCCCCCGAAGCCCTTCCTCGACCTGCTCGCCGCACCGAAGCCCGAGGGATACGGATCCCCGTGGGGAATGGACGAACGATGACACTCTCGCAAGAACGCATCCTGGCCACCGAGATCCCCGGCCCGCGCTCGCAGGAGCTGCAGGCCCGCAAGGTCGCGGCGGTCTCGGCCGGCGTCGGCACGACGCTCCCGGTCTACGTCGAGCAGGCGGGCGGCGGCATCCTGCGCGACGTCGACGGCAACCAGCTCATCGACTTCGGCTCGGGCATCGCGGTCACCACGGTCGGCAACGCCGCGCCGCGGGTGATCGAGGCCGTGCAGCGCCAGGTCGCCGACTTCACGCACACCTGCTTCATGGTCACTCCCTACGAGGAGTACATCGCAGGTCTGCGAGAAGCTCGCCGAGCTCACCCCGGGCGACCACGAGAAGCGCTCCGCGCTCTTCAACTCCGGCGCCGAGGCGGTGGAGAACGCGGTGAAGGTCGCGCGCCACCACACGGGTCGTGACGCCATCGTCGTGTTCGACCACGCCTACCACGGGCGTACGAACCTCACGATGGCGCTGACCGCCAAGAACATGCCCTACAAGCACGGCTTCGGCCCCTTCGCGGGCGAGATCTACCGCGCACCGATGGCCTACCCCTTCCGGTGGCCGGGTGGCGCGGAGGCGTGCGCGGACGAGGCCTTCGACGCCTTCGTCGCGACCGTCCACGCCCAGGTCGGCGAGGACAACTGCGCCGCCGTGCTGGTCGAGCCGATCCAGGGCGAGGGCGGGTTCATCGTGCCGCCCCCGGGCTGGCTCCCCCGCGTCGCCGAGTGGTGCCGCGACCACGACATCCTCTTCATCGCCGACGAGATCCAGACCGGCTTCGCGCGCACGGGTGACTGGTTCGCCTGCGACCACGAGGGCGTCGTGCCCGACCTGGTGACCACCGCCAAGGGCATGGCCGGCGGCCTCCCCCTCGCGGCCGTGACCGGTCGCGCCGACGTGATGGACTCCGTCCACGTCGGCGGGCTCGGCGGCACCTACGGCGGCAACCCGGTCGCGTGCGCGGCCGCGCTCGCCGCCATCGAGACCATGCAGGCCGAGGACCTCCCGGCCCGCGCCCGCGCGATCGAGGCCGCCTTCGTCCCGCGCCTGCAGGCGATCGCGGAGCGCCACCCGGACCGCGTCGGCGAGATCCGCGGTCGCGGCGCGATGCTGGCCGTCGAGCTCGTCAGCGACGGCCCCGGACGTACGCCGGACGCGGCCCTCGCCGGCGCCGTGCACCGCGCGTGCTCGGCGCAGGGCCTGGTGACGCTCACCTGCGGCACCTTCGGCAACGTCTTCCGCTTCCTGCCGCCGCTCGCCATCGGCGACGACCTGCTCGGTGAGGGGCTCGACATCTTCGAGGCGGCGTTCGATGCGGCCGTCAGTGGCAAGGTGGAGTGATGGCCGACCAGAACCAGTCCGTGATCGAGACCGTCCCGACCCAGCTGCTCATCGCCGGCGAGTGGGTCGACGCCAGCGGCGGCGCCACCTTCGAGGTGTCCAACCCCGCCACCGGTGAGGTGCTGACCAGCATCGCCGACGCCACGCCTGCGGACGGCGAGCGCGCGCTCGCAGCGGCCACCGAGGCCCAGCGCGAGTGGCGCGCCACCGAGCCGCGCAAGCGGGGCGAGATCCTGCGCAGCGCCTTCGAGCTGCTCACCGAGCGCGCCGACGACTTCGGCCGGCTGATGACGCTCGAGATGGGCAAGGCCCTCGGTGAGGCGAAGGGCGAGGTGGCCTACGGCGCCGAGTTCTTCCGCTGGTTCTCCGAGGAGGCGGTGCGCATCCACGGGCGCTACTCGCAGGCGCCGACGGGCAGCTCCCGGTTGATCACGATGAAGGGCCCCGTCGGGCCGACGCTGATGATCACCCCCTGGAACTTCCCGCTCGCCATGGGCACCCGCAAGATCGGTCCCGCGATCGCCGCCGGCTGCACCATGGTCGTCAAGCCCGCCGCCGAGACCCCCCTCACGATGCTGGCGCTGGCCGCCCTGCTCGAGGAGGTCGGGCTGCCGAAGGGGGTCCTCAACGTCGTCACGACGACCGACTCCGGTGGGGTGTGCGAGCCGATCATCAAGGACCCGCGCCTGCGCAAGCTCACCTTCACCGGCTCGACCGCGGTCGGCAAGAAGCTCGTCGCCCAGGCCTCCGACCAGCTGCTGCGGGTCTCGATGGAGCTCGGCGGCAACGCCCCGTTCATCGTCTTCGACGACGCCGACCTCGACGCGGCGGTCGAGGGCGCGATGCTGGCCAAGATGCGCAACATCGGAGAGGCGTGCACCTCGGCCAACCGCTTCCTGGTCCACACGTCCGTGGCCGACGAGTTCTCCCGTCGGCTGGCCGAGCGGATGGGCGCCCTGACGGTGGGCGACGGGACCGAGGACGGCACCGACGTGGGCCCGCTCATCACCGACAAGGCCCGCAACGGCGTGCACGAGCTGGTCACCGACGCGGTCTCCGCCGGTGCCCGCGCGGTCGTCGGCGGCGAGATCCCCGACGGCCCGGGCTTCTTCTACCCGCCCACCGTGCTCGTCGACGTACCTGCGTCGGCACGGGTGTTCCGCGAGGAGATCTTCGGTCCGGTCGCACCGATCACCACCTTCGACAGCGAGGACGAGGCGATCGAGCGCGCCAACGACACGGAGTACGGCCTGGTCGCCTACCTGTTCTCGCAGGGCCACACCCGCGTGATCCGCGTCAGCGAGGCGCTGGAGTTCGGCATGGTCGGCGTCAACACCGGCATCGTGTCCAACCCCGCGGCCCCCTTCGGCGGGGTGAAGCACTCGGGCTTCGGCCGCGAGGGCGGCTTCGAGGGGATCGAGGAGTACCTCGAGACCAAGTACGTCGGCAGCGCACTGTGAGGTGGGGGCCGTGACGACGGCGGAGGTCGACCGCACCCGGCTGGCCGCCCTGCACGCGGAGGAGGAGCAGCGGTTCGTCGACCTGCACCCCACCTCGGCCCACCTCGCCACCGCCGCGGGTGAGCACCTGCTCGCCGGCGTGCCGATGCCGTGGATGACGCGGTGGCCGGGGTCGTTCCCGCTCTTCGTGGAGACGGCCGGCGGCGGCCGCTTCACCGACGTCGACGGCCTCGACTACGTCGACCTCTGCCTCGGCGACACCGGCTCGATGACCGGTCACTGCCTGCCCGCGGTCGCCGAGGCGGTGCGCGAGCGCACCGAGCGCGGCATCACCACGATGCTCCCCTCGACCGACGCGACCTGGGTCGCCGCCGAGCTCAGCCGGCGCTTCGGGCTGCCGCGCTGGCAGATGGCGATGACCGCGACCGACGCCAACCGCTTCGTCCTGCGGTTCGCCCGGCACCTCACCGGTCGGCCCCGGATCGCCGTCATGGACTGGTGCTACCACGGCACCGTCGACGAGACCCTCGGCGTGCTGGAGCACGGCCGCGCGGGCGACCGCGTGGTGGCCCGGCCGGGAGCGCTCGGTCCGCAGGTCGACGTCGCACTCACCACCGCCGTCGTGCCGTTCAACGACCTCGACGCGCTCGACTCCCGGCTGGCGGAGGGCGACGTCGCCTGCCTGCTGATGGAGCCGGCGCTCACCAACATCGGCATCGTGCTGCCCGACGAGGGCTACCTCGCCGGCGTGCGCGAGATCACCCGCCGGCACGGCGTGCTGCTCGTCAACGACGAGACGCACACGATCTGCGCCGGTCCGGGTGGCGCGACCGCGGCGTGGGACCTCGACCCCGACTTCGTCGTGATCGGCAAGCCCATCGGCGGGGGCATCCCGGTGGCGGCGTACGGCATGAGTGCCGAGGTCGCGGCCCGGCTCGAGGGTCCGATGCTCGGCCACGACATCGACGTGGCCGGTGTCGGCGGCACCCTGTCGGGCTCGGCGCTGGCGATGGCAGCGGTCCGCGCGACGCTGTCCACCGCGCTGCGCCAGGAGGACTTCGACGTCGCGATCCCGCTGGCGGAGTCGTTCACCGACGGCATCCGGGGAGTGATCGACGACCACCGCCTCCCCTGGCACGTCCAGCGCCTGGGGTGCCGCGCGGAGTACTGGTTCTGCCCGCCCCCGCGCGGCGGGGCCGAGGCTGCGGCGGCGATCGACGAGGAGCTCGACGCGTTCTTCCACCTCTGGACGGTCAACCGCGGCGTGCTGCTCGCGCCCTTCCACAACATGTCGCTCTTCTCGCCGTTCCACACCCAGGCCGACGTCGACGCGCACACGACCGTCTTCCGGAGCGCCGTGGAGGCGCTGCTCGGATGACGGGCCCGCGCCGCGTGCCCGGCGACGTGCTGATCCACCTGCGCCGGGCCCGCGACCACCTCGACCGCCACTTCGCCGAGCCGTTCGACCTCGACCACCTCGCCGACCTCGCCGGGATGAGCCGCTTCCACTTCCTGCGGTCCTTCGCCGTGACCTACCGCACCACGCCGGCGGCCTACCTCGCCGAGCGGCGCGTCGAGCGGGCCCAGGACCTGCTGCGGGCGGCCAACCTCACGGTGACCGAGGTGTGCCACGCCGTGGGCTACAGCAGCCTCGGCTCGTTCAGCACGCGGTTCCGCGAGATCGTCGGTGAGTCCCCGAGCGACTTCCAGAGGCGCTACGCCGCCGCGGGGAACCCGCGCATCCCCGGCTGCTGGGTCTTCATGGCGGGCCTGGTCGAGCGGTCCGGCGGGACAGCAACGCAGGAGAAGCAGGACGACGCCGACGCTCCCTAGGCTCGTCGCATGATCACCCACATCTCCCTCGTGTCCGTCTGGGTCAAGGACATCGACGAGTCCCTCGCCTTCTACACCGACGTCCTCGGCTTCGAGGTCGGCGACGACCTGCAGCTCGGCCCCGACTTCCGGTGGACGACGGTCCTCCACCCGAAGCAGCCCGAGGTCCACCTCCACCTGACCACCCCGAGCGGCCCGCTGCCCGACTACCTGATCGAGGCGATGCAGCGCGCCCAGGACGAGGGTGGCCTGCCCGGCGTCGGGCTGACCGTGGACGACTGCCGGGCGACCTACGAGGACCTCCGGGCGAAGGGCGTGGAGTTCCTGCAGGAGCCGGAGGAGCGGCCCTACGGCGTGGAGGCGCTGATGCGCGACAACTCGGGCAACTGGATGGTGATGGTCGAGAGGCGCGACTACGTGCCCGAGGACTTCGACGGCGTCGACCTGGGCTGAGCGGCCAGGACCCCGGCGGCGCGAGCCGCGTCGCCGTACGCCGCTGCCAGTGAGTCGACCGTGTCGTGCGCGTTGAGGCCGGACGGGTTGGGCACCACGAAGACGCGAGAGCTGCCCCAGCGCTCGGGCTGCTCGCCGACCGCCGCGCGACGCTCGCCGAACGCGGAGCGGTAGGCCGTGATCCCCGCGACGGCCACGACGACGGGCTCGCGCTCGGCGACCAGCGCCCGCAGCCGCTGCCCTCCCGTCCGGAGCTCGTCGACACTGAGCTCGTCGGCCCGTGCCGTGGCCCGCGCCACGACGTTGGTGATCCCGATCCCCCGGCGCCGGAAGAGCTCACGGTCCTCGTCGGTCATCCCGGCGGACGGGTCGACCGGGTGGTCGAGGATCCCGGCGCGCAGGAGGGCGGGGTAGAACCGGTTGCCCGGCCGGGCGAAGTGCGTCTGGGTCGCGGCCGTCCAGAGCCCCGGGTTGATGCCGACGAACAGCAGCCGCAACGGCTGGCCGGCGGGCGGCAGCAGGTCAGGGACCTCGACGTCGCGGAACGACTCGAGCTCCGCCCTGGTGAACCCCATGCGTCCATCATGCCCGGGTGACGGCGCGCCCGGCCCGTCGTACCGTGGAGCGATGGGGCGCTGGCTCATCACCGTCGGAGCGATGCTGCTCGTCGCCCTCGGCCTGCGGCTCGGGCTCGCGGCCTTCCTCGACGAGCTCGACCAGACCCGCACGGGGCGCGCGATCACGCGACTGGCCCGGCGCCTGCACCGGCGCCGGGCCGAGGTGGTGGTCCTGCGCCGGCCGATCGAGCAGGTCTGCGCCGACCTCCGGCGGCTGCACGACGCGTTCCACCGCGGCGGCATGCCGTTCGCGAAGTACGAGGGCTGCCGGCGGGCCTACGAGGACGTCCTCGCCGAGGCGGCCGAGATGATGGGCGTGACCCACCTGCTGGGCCTGCTGCCACCCGGTGCCGAGCTCGAGCGGGAGCGCAGGCGGGTCGAGCTCCTGCTGCGCGACCACGGGCTGCTCCCGCCGCTGTGGGCCGCCTGACGTCGTCCGCACGCACGAGACCCCGCCTCCCTTGCGGGAGACGGGGTCTCGGTGTGTGGTGCGAGGTGGCGGCTAGATCACTTGGTGATCTTGACGACCCGGCCGGCGCCGACGGTGCGGCCACCCTCACGGATCGCGAACCGGAGGCCCTCGTCCATGGCGATGGGCTGGATGAGCTCGACCGACATCTCGGTGTTGTCACCCGGCATGACCATCTCGGTGCCCTCGGGCAGGGTCACAACACCGGTCACGTCAGTCGTACGGAAGTAGAACTGGGGACGGTAGTTGTTGAAGAACGGCGTGTGACGGCCGCCCTCGTCCTTGCTGAGGATGTAGACCGAGGCCTCGAAGTTCGTGTGAGGCGTCGTGGTGCCCGGCTTGATGACGACCATGCCGCGCTCGATGTCCTCGCGCTTGGTGCCACGGAGGAGCAGACCGACGTTCTCGCCCGCCTGGCCCTCGTCGAGCAGCTTGCGGAACATCTCGACACCGGTGACGGTCGACTTCTGGGCGGTCTCGCGGATGCCGATGATCTCGACCTCCTCGTTGACCTTGACGATGCCGCGCTCGATGCGACCGGTGATGACGGTGCCACGACCGGTGATCGTGAAGACGTCCTCGACGGGCATGAGGAACGGCTTGTCGGTCTCGCGCTCGGGCGTCGGGATCGACTCGTCGACGGCGTTCATCAGCTCGATGATCGACTCGCCCCACTTCTCGTCACCCTGGAGGGCCGGGAAGGCGGCAACGCGGACGACGGGGATGTCGTCGCCGGGGAACTCGTACTCGGAGAGGAGCTCGCGCACCTCCATCTCGACGAGCTCGATGAGCTCCTCGTCGTCGACCATGTCGCACTTGTTCAGCGCCACGACCAGGGCCGGCACGCCGACCTGGCGGGCGAGGAGCACGTGCTCACGCGTCTGCGGCATCGGACCGTCAGTGGCGGCGACCACGAGGATCGCGCCGTCCATCTGGGCCGCGCCGGTGATCATGTTCTTGATGTAGTCGGCGTGACCCGGGCAGTCGACGTGCGCGTAGTGGCGCGCCTCGGTCTGGTACTCGACGTGCGCGATCGAGATCGTGATGCCGCGCTGACGCTCCTCGGGAGCCTTGTCGATCTGGTCGAAGGCCGAGGCCTCGTTCAGATTCGGGTACTTGTCGTGCAGCACCTTGGTGATCGCCGCGGTCAGCGTCGTCTTACCGTGGTCGATGTGACCGATGGTGCCGATGTTCACGTGCGGCTTGGTCCGCTCGAACTTCGCCTTAGCCACTGGGGCTCCTCCTGGTTGGGTTTGAACTTGAACTCATGGGTGTGGAACGGGGTGGTGCTGGTCCAGCTGTCCGGGCGCGAGCCCGGGGCGATCACTCGCCGCGGACCTTCTTGACGATCTCCTCGGCGATGTTCGAGGGAACCTCGGCGTACGAGTCGAACTCCATCGAGTACGACGCCTGGCCGGAGGTCTTCGACCTCAGGTCGCCAACGTACCCGAACATCTCCGACAGGGGCACAAGCGCGTTGACGACCATGTCGCCGTGACGCTCCTCCTGGGCCTGGATCTGGCCGCGGCGGGAGTTGATGTCGCCGATGACCGTGCCGAGGAACGTGTCGGGCGTGGTGACCTCGACGGCGAACATCGGCTCGAGCAGGACCGGCTTCGCGCGGCGGGCGGCCTCCTTGAAGGCCTGGTTGCCGGCGATCTTGAACGCGAGCTCGGACGAGTCGACGTCGTGGTAGGCGCCGTCCTCGAGGGAGAACTTCACGTCGACCATGGGGTAGCCGGCGAGCACGCCGAACTCCATGGCCTCCTGGCCGCCCTGGTCGACCGAGGGGATGTACTCCTTGGGCACGCGGCCACCGGAGACGTTGTTGACGAACTCGTAGCCCGCGCCCTGGCCGGTCTCGGGGTCGATGTTCGGCCCGAGGTTGATGACGACCTTGGCGAACTGGCCCGAGCCACCCGTCTGCTTCTTGTGGGTGTAGGAGTGCTTCTCGACCGTGTTGCGGATGGTCTCGCGGTAGGCGACCTGCGGCTTGCCGACGGTGGCCTCGACGCGGAACTCGCGCTTCATCCGGTCGACGAGGATCTCCAGGTGGAGCTCGCCCATGCCGGCGATGATCGTCTGGCCGGTCTCTTCGTCGGCCTTGACCGTGAAGGTCGGGTCCTCGTCGGAGAGGCGCTGGATCGCGGTGCCGAGCTTCTCCTGGTCACCCTTGGTCTTGGGCTCGATCGCGACCTCGATCACCGGGGCCGGGAACGTCATCGACTCGAGGACGACCTGGTTGTTGGGGTCGCTCAGCGTGTGACCGGTCTTGGTGTCCTTGAGACCCATGACCGCCACGATCTGACCGGCACCGACCGACGCGATCTCCTCACGCTTGTTGGCGTGCATCTGGTAGACCTTGCCGATCCGCTCCTTGCGGCCGTTGACCGAGTTGACCACGGTCGAGCCGGCCTCGAGCTTGCCCGAGTAGACCCGGACGTAGATCAGCTTGCCGAGGTGCGGGTCGGAGGCGATCTTGTAGGCGAGGCCGGAGAACGGCTCGTCGTCGGACGGCTGGCGGACGATGATCTCGTTCTCGTCCTTGACCGAGTGGCCCTGGATGCCGTCGATGTCGAGCGGCGAGGGCAGGTACTTGACGACCGCGTCGAGCAGGGGCTGGACGCCCTTGTTCTTGAACGCGGTGCCGCACAGGACCGGGTTGAGCTTGTCGGCGAGGGTCGCGCGACGGATCGCGGCCTCGAGCTCGGGGACGGTGAACTCACCCTCCTCGAGGAACTTCTCCATGATGTCGTCGTCGGCCTCGGCCAGCGTCTCGAGGAGCTTCTCGCGGTACTCGGCCGCCTGCTCGGCGAGCTCGGCCGGGATCTCCTCGACCTCGTAGTCCTCACCCATCGTGGTCTCGCCGCGCCAGGTGAGGGCACGCATGCCGACCAGGTCGACGACACCGAGGAAGTCGGACTCCGCGCCGATCGGCAGCTGGAGCACGAGCGGGGTGGAGTTGAGGCGCTCGACCATCATGTCGACGCAGCGGAAGAAGTCCGCGCCGGTGCGGTCGAGCTTGTTGACGAAGCACATGCGGGGGACGGAGTACTTGTTGGCCTGGCGCCACACCGTCATGGTCTGGGGCTCGACACCGGCGACACCGTCGAACACGGCGACGGCGCCGTCGAGGACGCGCAGCGAGCGCTCGACCTCGGCGGTGAAGTCCACGTGACCGGGCGTGTCGATGATGTTGATCTGGTGGTCCTTCCACCAGCAGGTCGTCGCGGCGGACGTGATCGTGATGCCGCGCTCCTGCTCCTGCTCCATCCAGTCCATCGTGGCGCCACCCTCGTGGACCTCACCGATCTTGTAGGTGATGCCGGTGTAGAAGAGGATGCGCTCGGTGGTGGTGGTCTTGCCGGCGTCGATGTGCGCCATGATGCCGATGTTGCGGACCTTGTTGAGGTCGGTGGTGATGTCGACAGCCACTGAAAGTCTCAGTCCCTCGTAAGAGTTGGGTTTGGTGGGGGCGGGGCTCCCGGTGGGAGCCCCGCTCAGATCACCAGCGGTAGTGGGCGAAGGCCTTGTTGGACTCGGCCATCTTGTGGGTGTCCTCGCGCTTCTTCACAGCGGCACCGAGGCCGTTGCTCGCGTCGAGGATCTCGTTCATGAGGCGCTCGGCCATGGTCTTCTCGCGACGGTCGGCGGCGTAGCCCACGAGCCAGCGCAGGGCCAGCGTGGTGGAGCGGTTGGCCTTGACCTCGACGGGGACCTGGTAGGTCGCACCGCCGACGCGGCGGGACTTGACCTCGATGGCCGGCTTGACGTTGTCCATCGCGCGCTTGAGCGCGACGACGGGGTCGGAGCCGGTCTTGTCGCGCACGCCCTCGAGAGCGGTGTAGACGATGCGCTGGGCAACAGCCTTCTTGCCGTCCTGGAGGACCTTGCTCACGAGCTGGGTGACCAGCTGCGAGCCGTAGACGGGGTCGGAGACGAGGGGGCGCTTCGGCGCGGGACCCTTGCGAGGCATTACTTCTCCTTCTTCGCGCCGTAGCGGCTGCGGGCCTGCTTGCGGTTCTTGACACCCTGGGTGTCGAGCGTGCCGCGGATGATCTTGTAGCGGACACCGGGAAGGTCCTTCACACGGCCGCCGCGCACGAGCACGATCGAGTGCTCCTGCAGGTTGTGACCGACACCCGGGATGTACGCCGTGACCTCGACGCCGCTGCTCAGGCGCACGCGGGCGACCTTGCGGAGGGCGGAGTTCGGCTTCTTCGGGGTGGTCGTGTAGACGCGGGTGCAGACGCCTCGGCGCTGCGGGGATCCCTTCAGGGCGGGCGTCTTGGACTTCGACACCTTGTCCTGGCGGCCCTTGCGGACCAGCTGGTTGATGGTGGGCACCGGGTGGTTCCCTCTCTCTGTTCTCTCGTCTCGGACCGACGCCGTGTCGGACTCGGGGGTGTTGCGATGGACGCTGTGTGCCTGCGCGGCCGCGAGGGCCGCGTCCCTGTCAGTCAGCTGTGGTGGGCATGCGCAGGGGTCTGGACGTGCCAGACACAAGGATTGAGGCTACTCGGGGCGCGCACGCACGGTCAAAACGCCGCAGGGGCCGTCCGGACGCCGTCGTGCGCCTCGTCCCGGACCGCCTCGTCGTTCGCGGCGACCCGTGCGTGACGGGCACGTTCGAGCCTCAGGTACATCATCGCAGACAGCACAACCCCGAGGATCGTCATCAGGCCGCCGCCGAGCAGCGTCCAGCGCGCGCCGTACTCGTTGCCGATCCAGCCGATGATCGGCGCGCCGACCGGCGTACCGCCCATGAAGATCATCAGGTAGAGCGCCATCACCCGGCCGCGGACGCCGGCGTCGGTGTGCAGCTGCATGTAGGTGTTCGCGCTCGTGATGAACGTCAGCGCGGTGAGGCCGGTGACCGGGGCCAGCAGGGCGAACGTGAGGTAGGACGGCATCAGCCCGGCCAGCATCACCGAGATGCCCGAAGGCGATCGCGGCGCCGACGACCAGCCGCTGCCTCACCTCGGGCCGGCGGGCGGCGAGCAGCGAGCCGGCGAGCGAGCCGACCGCCAGGAACGAGCCGAGCAGGCCGAACTCCTGGGGGCCCTTGCCGAAGACCTCGGTGGCCATCAGCGCGGACGTGATCTGGAAGTTGAGGCCGAAGGTGCCGGCGAAGAACACCAGGCTCAGCACGAGGAGCAGGTCGGGCCGGGCGCGGACGTAGGCGACGCCCTCGCGGATCGCACCGGGGCCGCGGTTGGTGGGGGCGGCGTCGATGCGGCTGACGTCGAGGTGGCGCAGCGACCAGATCGGGGCGGCGTACGACACCGCGTTGGCGAGGATGACCCAGCCGGTCGCGACCGCTCCCCCGCCGAAGGCGGCGATGAGCAGGCCGGCGAGGCCGGGGCCGACGAGGCGGGCGGCGTTGAAGCTGGCGGAGTTGAGGCCGACGGCGTTGGTCAGGTCGACCGGGTCGACGATCTCGGAGACGAAGGACTGGCGCGCGGGCGCGTCGAAGGCCGAGGCCGAGCCGAGCAGCAGGGCGAGCACGTAGACGTGCCACACCTGCGCGGTGCCGGTGACGGCGAGCAGGCCGAGGACGAGCGCGGGGAGCGCCATGCCGAGGTTGGTCAGCTGGAGCAGGCGGTGCTTCGGCACCCGGTCGGCGACCAGGCCGGCGAACGGCGTCAGCAGCAGGAAGGGCAGGAACTGCAACCCCGTGGTGATGCCGAGCGCGGTGGCGCCCGAGCCCGCGGCCAGCTCGAGGACCAGCCAGTCCTGGGCGACGCGCTGCATCCAGGTGCCCGTGTTGGACACCACGCCGCCGGCTGCGTAGCGGCGGTAGTTGGGGTTCGAGAGGGAACGGAACGTGGGACTCGTGGTGACTCCTCGGTCGGGCTGCGGTCAGCCGGTGTGTCAGTCGGTGTGTCAGTCGGTGGTGGCGAGGCGGGCCAGGATCGGGGCGGCCTCGCGGAGGGTGGCCCGCTCGGCGGGCGTGAGGCGGGCGAGCTGCTGCGAGAGCCAGGCGTCGCGGCGCTGCCGGTCGGCGAGCACGGCGGCACGACCGGCGTCGGTCAGCGACACGACGACCTGGCGGCCGTCGGTCTCGTGCGGACGGCGTACGACGTAGCCGTCGGACTCCAGGCAGTTGACCGTGCGGGTCATCGACGGCGGCTGCACCCGCTCGGCGCGGGCCAGCTCGCCGACGGTCTGCTCGCCGAACCGCACGAGCAGCCCGAGCACGACCATCTGCGGGATGCTCAGGTCGTTGTCGGGGTGGCGCTCGGAGACGAGGCGGCGGCGAAGACGCATGACACCGGCCCGGAGCTCGGAGGCGAGCCCGGCGTCGGTGCGGAGGTCGGTGGTCGGCATGTCGTTAGCATAACTCATTACCTGTGCTAACTATTCCGGCGGCCGACAGCTCACGACCCGACACTTGTCAGGCTCTCGCTGAACTTGTCAGGCCGTGCACGGGCCGACAACTTCAGTGATCCCCGGTCAGCCGGGGATCACTGAAGGGGGGCGACGGACCCGTCAGGTGAGCCAGGACGTGATCGGGGCGATCGCGAAGTAGACGACGAACAGGGCGGCGACGACCCACATCAGCGGGTGCACCTCGCGCGCCTTGCCGACCACCAGCTTGATCAGCACGTAGGCGAGGAAGCCGGCGCCGATGCCGACGCTGATCGAGTAGGTGAAGGGCATCAGCACGATCGTCAGGAACGCCGGGATGGCGATCTCGAGGTCGTCCCAGTCGATGCCCTTGACCTGCTGCATCATCAGGAAGCCGACCAGGACGAGCGCCGGGACGGCCGCCTCGGACGGGATCGCCTCGACCAGCGGCGCGAAGAACGTCGCCAGCAGGAACAGCACGCCGGTCACGACCGAGGCCAGCCCGGTGCGCGCGCCCTCGCCGACGCCGGAGGCCGACTCGATGTAGGAGGTGTTGGACGAGACGCCGGCGGCGCCACCGGCCATCGCCGCGACCGAGTCGACGATGAGGATCCGCTGCGAGTGGGGCGGGATGCCCTCCTCGTCGTTGAGGCCGGCCTCGGCGCCGATGGCCGTCATCGTGCCCATGGTGTCGAAGAAGTCGGCCAGCAGGAGCGTGAAGGCGAGCAGCAGCGCGGCGAGGAAGCCGACGGAGGAGAAGGCGCCGAAGAGCGAGAACTGGCCGAGGGTGCCGAAGTCGGGCACGTCGACCACGCCGTTGAGCTCCGGGACGTTGAGCGCCCAGTTGCCCGGCCCCTCCTGCGACGCCGCGCCGAGGTCGAGGACCGCCTGGACCACGAACGCCAGCACGGTGGTGACGACGATCGAGATGAGGATCGCCCCGCGCACGCCCCGCACCCACAGCGCGACGATGAGCACGACGCCGATCGCGAAGACCAGGACCGGCCAGCCGGTCAGGGTGCCGCCGTTGCCGAGCTGGACCGGGACGGTGGTCTTGAAGGCGTCCGGGATGCGGGTCACGAAGCCCGCGTCGACGAAGCCGATGAGGGCGATGAAGAGCCCGATGCCGACCGAGATCGCGACCTTGAGCTGCTGGGGCACCGCGTGGAAGACGGCCTTCCGGAAGCCGGTGAGCACCAGGACCAGGATGATGATGCCCTCGAGGACGATCAGGCCCATCGCGTCCTCCCAGGTCGACCGGGTGGCGATGGCGTTGGCGACGAACGCGTTGAGGCCCAGGCCCGTCGCGAGCGCGAGCGGGAAGTTGGCGACGGCTCCCATCAGGATCGTCAGCACGCCGGCGACCAGCGCGGTGCCGGCGGCGATCACGGGGAGGTTGGACCCGTCGCCGGACCCGCCACCGAGGAAGGCCCCCGTCGAGTCGGGCACGAAGCCGAGGATGAGCGGGTTCAGCACGATGATGTAGGCCATCGTCAGGAAGGTCACGACGCCGCCGCGGACCTCGCTGCCGACGCTCGAGCCGCGCTCGGTGATCTTGAAGAATCCGTCGAGGCCGGAGGCCTTCGGGGTCTGCCGCGTGGTCTTGGTGTCGTCGCTCACGGAACCGCAGTGTGGCAGAGGAGTGTGACGCGCGTGTTTCGGGCCGCCACCGGGTTGTAGCGTGGCGCCGTGGACCTGGGCGACGAGCAGCCGACGCAGCACGAGATCGGCAACCGCACCTACATCGTCGCGCAGGTCGAGCCCCTCGACGTCGACGGCGTCCGCACCACCGAGGTCGGTACGGCGCTGTGGCTGCTCGGCTTCCTCGGGCTCCTCCCCTTCTGGGGGACGCTGCAGGACAGCGGACGCACCTGGTGGCTCTGGACCTGCCTGGCCGGCTTCGGGCTCGGCCTCTGCGGACTCGAGTACTGCCGGCGCCGCCGCAAGGAACGCGCCGCCCAGCAGGCCGGACGTCGAGCATCGCGATGAGCGCGCCCGCAGACCTGCCGAAGACCCGCTGGGAGCTCGCCGGCGAGCGCAACCGCGGCTACGGCGAGACCTTCGCGCAGCGGGTCGCCGAGGGCGCTGACGTCGACGGCGAGGCACGGCTGCTCGACGCGCTCGCGCCACGCGGCGCACGCATCCTCGACATCGGCTCGGGCATGGGCCGGGTGGCCGCGGCGCTCCGGGCACGCGGCCACGACGTCGTCGCGACCGAGCCGGACCCGGCCCTGCGCGCCCAGTCGCAGGCGACGTACGCCGACCTGGCCGTGCTCCCCCACGAGGCCCTCGCCCTCGACCCGGCGGAGGTCGGCGCCTTCGACGTCGTCGCGGTGGTCGGCAACGTGATGGTCTACCTCGGCGAGGGCACCGAGCGACGCGTGCTCGAACGGGTCCGCGAGCTGCTCGCCCCGGGCGGCCGCGCCGTCATCGGCTTCCACCTCACCGCGATCAAGGCCGGCAGCCGCACCTACCCCGCGGACGAGTTCGTCGCGGACGCGACCGCCGCAGGGCTGCGGGTCGTGCACCGCTTCGGCAGCTACGAGCTGCACGAGCCCGACGACGAGTACGCCGTCTGGGTGCTCCAGCCGCAGGCCGCGCCGGCAGCCGGCTGAGGCCTACAGCTTCTCGAGCTCGTCGTCGGTCAGCGTGTCGAAGGCGTGGTCGGGCATGGGCAGCGGCTGCTGCTTGCGCGCCAGCTTGACCTCGGAGTGCGCGCCGCAGCCGTGGTCGAAGGTGACGACCGAGCCGTCGTCGTTGGCGTTGCCGTTGGCGCAGACGCCGAAGCGGTCGGCGAGCGAGCCGTTGAGGCGGACCAGGAAGCCGCACGACCAGCACTGGTCGGGAGCGCTCTTGGCCAGCGGTGCGTCGGGGCCGCCGGTGCCGGCGTGCCAGCGCTCGGCGGCCATGTCGAGGCCCTCGCGGCTCAGCGTGCGGACCCGGCCGAGGCCCAGGTCCTGCGCGACCCGGCGCACCTGGGCGCGGTCGTCGTCGTCCAGCGGGTCGTCGCCGACGAGGTAGGTCGGGACCAGGCGGACGTCCTCGTCCTCCACGGGCAGCAGGTCGCCGGGCGAGAGGTCACCGGGCTGGAGGCGCTCCTTGTAGGGCACCCACGCGGGGGCGACGATCGCGTCGTCGCCCGGGAGCAGCACGACCTCGTTGACCGTGACGTCCTTGCCGCGCTTGGCGCGGGTCAGGGTGACCGACCAGTGCCAGCCGGGGTAGCCCGGCCGGGTGCAGGCGAAGTGGTGCGTGACGATCCGCTCGCCCTCGGCGTACGCACCCTGGTGCTCGCCCACCTCGTCGGCGTCGGCGACCTCGAGCACGACGGCGCGGGCGAGGTCGGCTGCCTTGGCGAGGGCCGAGTCCGGCTTGCCGGAACGGGTGGGGAGAGCGATCACGGGCGCCATCATGACAAATGGTGTGCGGTCCTGTCCTGTCGGCACCCCGGCCCGGTACGGCGCCGCCGTGCTGTCGGGCGGGTAGTCCAAGATGGTGCCCGTGACCAGCGACCGCCCCGACCCCGCTCCGGGGCAGGAGCGGGAGCAGGATCCGGAGCGACCGAGCATGAACCGGAGCACGACCTGGGCGAGGACACCCAGCCCTTCCGCACGTCGCCGCCGCCCCCCTCCTCGGCCCCCTCGCCTCCCCCGCCGAGCGTCGTACGCCGTTCGCTGTCGGGCGCGGCGCGGGGCGCGAAGGCAGCCGGGCGCGGTGCGAAGGCGGCCGGCCGGGGCGCCCGCGTCGCCGGCCGGGGCGCCGGGACGGCCGGGCAGTTCGCCGTCACCCAGGCGCGGCGTGCGGCGCGGGCCGAGGGCGCCGGGGACTCCGGTCTCTCGCGGCTGATCGAGCTGCACGCCTTCAACGCCGCCGGCGACGCGGCCGTCACCATCTCGCTCGCCGGGACGCTCTTCTTCTCGGTCCCGACGGGCGAGGCCCGCGGCCAGGTCGCGCTGTTCCTCGCGCTGACGATGCTGCCCTTCGCGATCGTCGCGCCGCTGATCGGGCCGTTCCTCGACCGCTTCAGCCACGGTCGCCGCTGGGCGGTCGGCTCGACGATGGCGATCCGCGGCTTCCTCTGCTGGGTGCTCGCCACCGCGGTGGTCACCGAGTCCGTGTGGCTGTTCCCGGCGGCGCTGGGCTGCCTGGTCGCCTCCAAGGCCTACGGCGTCACCCGCGCCGCCGCGGTCCCCCGCCTGCTCCCGCCCGACCTGACGCTCGTCAAGGCCAACGCCCGGGTCTCGCTCGCGGGCATCGTCGGCGCCGGCATCTCGGCGCCGCTCGCCGTCCTCGCCTCGACCTTCGGTCCCGAGTGGTCGCTGCGCTACGGGTTCCTGATCTTCGTGCTCGCCACCATCTGGGCGATCAGGCTGCCGGAGCAGGTCGACGCCAGCCACGGCGAGGGCGAGCTGACCCTGACCGGGACGACCGAGGTCGCCCAGGGCAGCCGCCGCGCGAGGACCCGGATCCCCTCGGCCGTCGCCTTCGCGCTGCGCTCCAACTGCGGCCCACGCTGGCTCTCGGGGTTCCTCGTCATGTTCATGGCGTTCCTGCTCCGCGAGAACCCCATCGAGGGCTGGCGGCCGGAGGTCCTGCTGGGCCTCGTCATCGGTGCCGCGGGCCTCGGCAACACGCTCGGCATCACCATCGGCTCGCTGCTCAGACGGCTCAGCCCGTCGGTGACCGTCGTCCTCGCCCTGCTGGCCGACACCGCGGTGGCGGTCGTCGCCGCGCTGTTCTACGGCCCGGTCTCCCTCGCGCTGCTCGGCCTCACGGCCGGCCTGGCCCAGGCGCTGGCCAAGCTCTCGCTCGACTCCACGATCCAGCGCGACGTGCCCAGCCGGATCCAGGCGAGCGCGTTCGCCCGGTCCGACACGACGCTGCAGCTGGCCTGGGTGATCGGCGGGTTCGTGGGCATCGCGATGCCGCTCAACCCCCAGCTCGGGCTGGGGATCGCAGCAGGTGTGCTCGGCGCGTGGGCGACGTTCGTGCTGGTCACCCGGCCGGCACGGATGCGGCCGGCGGCTGCCTAGAGCTCGAGCTCGTCGGCGAGCGCCCGGAGCACCTTGGCGGTGCCGCGGGCGGCGTTGCGCTCGGGGTGGCGGCCGTGGCGGTAGCCCTCCTCGATGCCCTCGAGCATCTTGATGAGGTCCTCGACGATGGTGACCATCACCTCGGGGTCCTTGCGCTGCGCGTTGCGCTGGTTGCGCGAGACGGAGGCGGGCGCGTCGATGACGCGCACCTGGAGGGCCTGGTCGCCGCGGCGGCCCTGGGCGATGCCGAACTCGACCTTGGTGCCGGCCTTGAGGACGGTGGTGCCCTCGGGGAGCGCGTCGGAGTGGACGTAGACGTCCGGGCCGTCCTCCTGCGACAGGAAGCCGAAGCCCTTCTCCACGTCGAACCACTTCACCTTGCCACTGGGCACGGTCTCTCCCCCACCTGTCCGGGTCCTCGCCGCCCGCACTCCGCGGGCGCGGGCAAAGGATAGGCGGCTCCCGCAGCGCCCCACCACGGGGTTCTGCCCTGAGGAACGCTTTGTCCCGGGCCGCCCCTCCTGCGATCATGGTCGGCTCGGGGACCAGGACGTACGACGGACAGCTGAGGTGGGGACCGTGCGGGCACGACGCGGGGGGCGGATCGTGGGCTGCGGCCTGCTCGCGCTCGGCCTCGCCCTGTCGGTCACGAGCGTGGCCCTGGCCGAGGACGCACCCGCGTCGACCGACGCGTCGCTGACGCTCGTCACGCTGGACGGACCGGGCACCTCCGCCGGCACCCGCGAGGCCGGCGACCTCCTCGCCCGCCAGGACGCGGTCCTCGACGCCATCGACGCCGGGGAGCCGGTCTACCGCTGGACCACCGCCCTCAACGGATTCGCACTCCCCCTCTCCGACGCCCAGCTCGCCGTCCTCGACGACCAGCCCGGCATCGCGGTCATCGAGCCCGACGCCGTACGCCCGCTCGCCGGTCTCACGTCGCTCTCCACCGTCGGCGGCTCCGGGTCCAGCCCGCGGCTCCGGGGCGGGGCCGGCGTGGTGATCGGCGTGGTCGACTCGGGCATCGCCCCCGACTCCCCTGCCTTCGCCGACGTCCCCGGCCTCGGACGCGACCCGGAGGACTTCGCCGGCGTCTGCGCCCCCGGCGACGGGTGGACGGCCGACGACTGCACCCGCAAGGTCGTCGGGGCGCGGTGGTTCGCCGCGGGCTTCGGCACCGACCGGGTCCGCTCGTCGGAGTCGCTCTCGGCCCGCGACGTGCTCGGCCACGGCACCCAGGTCTCCTCGGTCGCCGCCGGCAACGCCGGCGTCAGCGTCCGCGTCGACGGCCGTGACGCCGGCCAGTTCGGCGGCGTGGCTCCGCAGGCGAGGATCGCCGCCTACAAGGCGTGCTGGGGTGCCCCCGACCCCGCGGACGACGGCTGCTCGACGGCGGACGTCGTGTCGGCCGTCGACGCCGCGGTCGCCGACGGGGTCGACGTGCTCAACCTCGCGCTGGCCGGGGGCGAGGGCATCGACACCCTCCAGCGGGCGCTGCTCGGCGCCGCCGAGGCCGACATCGTGGTGGTCGGCGCGGCCGGCAACTCCGGCGGGACGTCGTACGCCGCCCACGGCTCGCCGTGGGTGACGACGGTCGGCTCGGCCGTCGGCCGCCTCTCGCGCGGCGTGGTCACCGGCCCGGGCGGGCGCACCTTCACCGGCGGCGGTCGGCCCGCAGCGGTCCGCGGTCGCGCGGTGCTGGCCCAGGACGCCGCAGCCCCGGGGGTCTCCCGGCGGGCCGCCGGCGAGTGCCGCAGCGGCTCGCTCGACTCACGCAGGGTCGCGGGCCGCATCGTGGTGTGCCGGCGCGGTGGCATCGGCCGCATCGACAAGTCCGACAGCGTCGCCCTGGCCGGTGGCCGCGCGATGGTGCTGGTCAACCTCCGCCCGGGGTCGGTGACGGCCGACTTCCACGCCGTCCCCACCGTCCACCTCTCCGCGTCCGCCGGCCGGAGCTTCAGCCGCTGGGTGGCCACCCACCCCGGCGCCCGGGTCCGGATGTCCCGCGAGGGCGGCGACCCCGGCACCCGGCGTACGGCCCCGTGGAGCGCCTCGGGCGACCCGCGCGGCCCGTCGGTCAAGCCCGACGCGGTCGCCGACGGCGACGCCGTCCTCGGCGCGCTGCCCGAGTCGACCGGTCGCACGTGGGGCGTCTTCAGCGGCAGCTCGGCCGCCACGGCGCACGCGAGCGGCCTGGCCGCCCTCGTCCGTGCCGAGCACGACTGGTCGGCGCCGGTCGTCCGCTCGCTCGTCGCGGGATCGGCCCGCCCGATCCCGGGCTCGTCCGTGCTCGCCCAGGGGGCCGGCGCGCTGCCGGGCCGGGCGCCCACGGCCCACCTCGCCCTCGACGTGCCGGCCCGTGCCTGGCGCCGCGCACTGCGTCAGCACGACCTGGCCGGCCTCAACACCGGCTCGCTCCTGCTGCCCGCGCGACGCGGCACCGCCGTCCGCACGCTGACCAACGTCGGCCCCCGGCCGGAGTACTTCTCGGTCACCGCCCGCGGCTTCACCTCCCACCGCGTCACGGTCCAGCCCCTCGCCGTACGCCTCGCGCCGGGGCAGTCGGCCCGGTTCACCATCACGGTGACCGGCCCGACCACGCCCGGCGGCCTGGACGACGGTGAGCTGGTGTGGCTCGGCGCCCGCGGCGGTACGACCCGCGTGCCGGTGGCCCTCACCCGCTGACCCGGGGCGACGACACTCGCGCCGTGCGTCAGGGGTCCGGTGTCGGTGAGCGGAAGTTTCCGCTCAGTCGCTGAGCACCCGGTCGTGGCGGAGCGAGGATCATCCTGCGCCGCCGTCGGACGAGCGGCCTCAGGCCTCGCGGGTGATCGTCATCTCGCGGTCGCCGTAGACGACCTTGTCCCCGTGGAGGAGGGCAGCGGGCCTGCCGGGGGCGAGCTGGCGCGACGTCCCCTGACGCACGAGCACCGTGCCGTTGGTCGACCCGCGGTCCATCACCACGATCGTGCCGTCGGATGCGGGACCGAACTGGGCGTGCGTCTTGGAGACCGACATGTCGGCCGACTGCAGCGGGATCAGGTGCGCGACCTGCTCGCCGTTGCGTGCCTCGGGGCGCCGGCCCACCAGCGCCAGGCCGGCGATGACGAAGCTCTGGCCGTTGTCGAAGTGCACCCGCCACCGCGGGGGCGGGCCCTGCGGGGCGCTCGCCGGCCGCGCGCGCTGCTGCTGGGGCGGCGCGGGTGCCTGGGCCACGACCTGCGGCACCACCCTCGGCGGCGCCTGCTGGGTGGCGGGCGGCGGGACGGCCCGGGCGACGGGCTGCGCCGCGGGGGCGGGCGGCTGGGTCACCTCGGGCGGCAGCTGCTGGCGACGCATCGACTGCTCGGAGCGCTCCGGCGTCCGCACCACCTCCGCCGGCGGCGCCGGGACCAGCCGCATCGCGGTCAGGTTGACGATGTGGCGAGGGCCCTCGTCGGCGGCGTCGGCCACCTCCACGACGGGGCGTACGTCGACCACGATCGTGTGGGTCAGGTGGTCGTGCCAGCCGCGACGCTGGCGGCCGCGGTCCTCGACGGCCGTCCAGGCCAGGGTGGCGAGGCCGAGGCCGAAGGTGGGCAGTGCGGAGGCGCCGAGGACGAGCGAGCGCAGCAGGGCGCGGCCGACCCCGATCGGCGTCCCCGTCCCGTGGTGGACCACGCGCAGGCCGGTCATCGCCTTGCCGGGCGAGCTCCCCGTGAGGCCGAGCACGACCGAGAGGACCAGCCACAGCACCACGGCCGCGCCGGCGACCGCTCCGACGACGGTCCACACCTCGTCGGAGACGAACATCGCGGTCACGACACCGACGGCGACGAGCAGGCTCCAGGCCAGCAGCCGGTCGACGGCGAACGCCGTGAACCGTCGCTCGAGCTCGGCGATCGGGTACGTCATGGCGTGCGGGGGTCGGGCGGGCTCACGTGGGGCCTGCTCAGGGGTTCGTGACCTGGATGGTGACGCCGTCACCGAGGTCGAGCACCGCGCCCGGGATGAGGCTGACGGCGATGCCGGCCTTCAGCTCCTCCGGGTCGAGGCCCGGCTGGGCCAGCAGCGTCCCGTTGGTCGAGCCCAGGTCGGTGGCGACGGCGGAGCCGTGGTCGGCGCCGGCGCCCGGGCGGATCTCGAGGTGGGTCGAGGAGATCTCCTGGTGCGGGCTCGCGACGGTCACGACGTGCGGCTGGTCGTGGGAGGCGAAGCGGCGGGCCTCGGGAGCGCGGCCGACGAGGACGGTGCGGTCGACGAGCACGACGTCGCCGGTCGAGAAGACGAGCGAGGCCACCGGCTGCGAGACGACCTCCGGCGCGATCTCCTGGCCGGGGATCGGCGGGCGGTCGAAGTCGGGCGCGGGCGGGCCGGCCACGGTCTGCCCGTCGCGGTCGGACCAGTCGTCGGCCACCGGGGCCTCGACCGACGGGGGTCTCCCCGGTCGGCGTGGGGTCGTCCTCGGGCTCGCCGAAGCTCATCGGGGTGGCGGCGACCGGCTCGGGAGCGGGCTCCGGCTCGGGCTCCGGCTCGGGCTCCGGCTCGGGCTCGGCTCGGGCTCGACCGCCATCACCGGTGCGACCGGCTCGTCGGCCGGTTCCTCGACCGGTGCGGCCGGTGCGGCCGGCGCTGCCGACGGCGTACCGATCTCGACGACGGACACCCGGGCGATGCCGGCGGTCAGGGCGTGGTCGGCTGCCGCGTCGTGACCGGTGTCCAGGACGACCCGGATGCTCGTGACGCCGGTGACCAGGCGCTCGGCCCAGGCCGTGCCGGCCGTCGCGCTGACGACCTCCTCGCCCTCGGTCGACACGACCGTCGCCGTGGCCGCACCGCGGACGATGAGGCGGGTGGAGTCGTCGCCGTGGGAGACGAGGGCGACGTGGTCGAGCGAGGACAGCCCGCCGGCGAGCAGGGCGTCGAGCACGGCGTCCGCGGTCGGCGCCGGAGTCGGCGAGGTCCCAGAGGTCAGCCACGCGGTAGCGCTGGCTGCCGGGCAGCAGCACCGTCACGTGGTCGCCGACGACGGCGTACCAGTCTCCCGGCGCGAACCTGGCGTCAGTGCTCACAGTCGTCCCCCCAGCTTGGACTCGAGGCTCTCCAGCTGGCGCTGGGAGTCGTACGAGGCGTCCTTCACCAATCCCACCACATCGACGACGACCGCCGTCGCGTTGTCGCGACCTCCGGCCGCGACGGCCGCTCGGACCAGCTGGTCGGCGGCGTCGCGCGGGTCGGCGATCGTCTCGAGGATGTCCTCGATCACCTTGTCCTCGATCATCCCGGTGACGCCGTCGCTGCACAGCAGCAGCCGCTCGACCGAGCCGAGCGGGAGCAGGAAGAAGTCGGGCTCGATGCCCTCCGGGCTGCCGAGCGCGCGGGTGATGACGTGGCGCTCGGGGTGGGTCGCGGCCTCCTCGACCGTGATCTGGCCGGCGTCGATCAGCTCCTGGACGACCGAGTGGTCGACGCTGATCTGCTCGAGCCGACCGTCGGTGATCCGGTAGATGCGCGAGTCGCCGAGGTTGGCCAGCAGCCACTTGACCACGCCGTTGTCGTCGACCAGCACGGCGACGACCGCGGTGGTGCCGGCGTGCCAGCCGGGGGTCATCGCGCGGTGCGCGTTGCCGAAGTCGACGATCCGCGCCTGCGCGCGCGCGAAGCTGTCGGCGACCTGCTCGGCGCCGCGCGCGGGGTCGTACGCCTCCGCCAGGCGCTGGAACTCCTCGACGACCATCTGGCTGGCCACGTCGCCGCCGGCGTGCCCGCCCATGCCGTCGGCGACCACGAAGACCGGCGGCGCGACGAGGTAGGAGTCCTCGTTGACCTTGCGCACCAGGCCGACGTCGCTCGCCGCCCCGTGGTGCAGATCAACGTTCCTCATGCCGGTCCTCTTCGCGTCGTGCGGGGCGGTGGTCCCGACCCGCCGAGTAGCGTAAGAGGGATGTCCAGTCGTGGGCGGGCGACACCCGCACGTACTCTCGCCGACCAGCTGCGCAGCTGGCCGGACGAGCGACTCGTCGCGCTCCTGCAGGCCCGTCCAGATCTCGCCACGCCCGCCCCTCAGGATTCGTCGCAGCTCGCTTCGCGGGCCGCCACGCGCTCGTCCATCCACCGTGCTCTCGACGGCCTGGACCGCCTGGAGCTTTCCGTGCTTGATGCCCTGCTGGTTGCAGGTCAAACCACTTCATCGGGACTTGTCTCGATCGTCCACGCGGACGCGCGCCGGGCGACGGCCGCGGTCGAGCGGCTGCTCGACCTGGCCCTCGTCTGGGAGGCCCCCGGGGGCATCCGCGCGCTGAGCGGCGTCGCCGACGCGATGCGCGGCATGCCGGGCCTGGTGAGCGGCCTGCGCCCGTCGAGTCCCGAGCCCCCCACGCCCGACCGGGTGGCCACGCTGCTCGCCGAGCTGAGCCCGGCCGCGACCGCCCTGCTGCGCCACGTCGACGCCCACGGCGGCGAGGGCACGACCGGTGCCGCCCGGCGTACGGTCTCGCCCGAGCAGGCGGCGAGCCCGGCCGAGGAGCTGATCAGCCGCCGGCTGCTGGTGCCCCGGGACGGTGACACGCGTCGTCCTCCCGGGCGAGGTCGGGCTCGCACTGCGCGGCGGGCGGACGACGACCGAGCCGGTCGACGAGGTGCCGCCCCTCGCCACCGCGTCGCGGGACCCCGCCCTCGTGGCCCGGACGGCCGCGGGCGCTGCCTTCGACGTCGTACGCCGCACGGAGCTGCTGCTGGACCACTGGGGCGTGCAGCCGCCGAGCGTGCTGCGCAGCGGCGGCCTCGCCGTCCGCGACCTCAAGGCGGTGGCGCGCGAGCTGCACGTCGACGACGTCGGTGCCGCGCTGCTCGTCGAGGTCGCGCTGTCGGCCGGGCTGATCGCGGAGGGCACGGAGCCGGACGGCACCCCGGCCTGGCTGCCGACCGAGGAGTTCGACGTGTGGTCCGGGCGTCCGACCGCCGAGCGGTGGGCCCGTCTCGTCGGCGGGTGGCTGACGAGCAGCCGGGTGCCGTCACTGGTGGGCTCGCGCGACCAGGCGGGCAAGTCGTGGAACGCGCTGGCACCCGAGCTGTCGAGCGGCCTCGCCGAGGAGGCCCGGCGCCTCGCCCTGCGTGTGCTCGCCGGCGTGCCCGAGGGCGAGGTGCTGGCCGTCGGGACAGGCGTCGCCTCGGTGGTCCAGCACGTCGAGTGGCTGCGACCGCGGCGGCCGACGGTCTTCGCCGACCTGGTGACGGCCGCGCTCGACGAGGCCGCCGCCCTCGGCGTGAGCGGTGCCGGCGGCCTTCCGCCGAGCGGGCGGATGGTCGCCGAGGACGACCTCGTCGGGGCCGCGAAGGCGCTGGCCCCGCACCTGCCGCAACCCGTCGACCACGTCCTGCTGCAGGCCGACCTCACGGCCGTCGCGCCCGGGCCGCTCGAGACCGAGGTGGCCCGCCGGTTGCACCTGCTGGCCGACGTCGAGTCGCGGGGCGGCGCCACCGTCTACCGCTTCACCCCCGGCTCGCTGCGCCGCGGCTTCGACGCCGGCTGGTCGGCGCTCGAGGTGCGCGAGTTCCTGACCGGGGTCTCCCAGACGCCGGTCCCGCAGCCGCTGGAGTTCCTCGTCGACGACGTGGCCCGCACCTTCGGCAGCGTCCGGGTCGGGCACGCCGAGGCCTTCCTGCGCGCGGACGACGAGGCGGCGCTGGCCGCGCTCGTGCACGACCCGCGGGCGCGGACCCTCGGCCTGCGCCTGCTCGCGCCGACCGTCGCGATCTCGACCTCACCGCTCGACGTGCTGCTGCCCCGGCTGCGGGAGCTCGGCGCCGCCCCCGTGGTCGAGGCGGCCGACGGCACCGTGCGGGTCAGCCGCCCCGACCTGCAGCGGGCACGCAGTCGCCGGGGTCGCCGGCCGGCCGGCGCGGTGTCGGCCCGACAGGCGGCGCAGGTGCAGGCCGTCGCGACCGCCATCCGCGCCGGCGACCGGGCCGAGTCGTCGCGGCCGGCCAGCGCCGCGACCACCACACCCTCCGATGCCCTGGCCGCCCTGCGCGACGCGATCGAGGCCGGCACCACCGTCGTCATCGGCTACGTCGACAACCACGGCGCCACGGGCGAGCGGGTCGTCGACCCGCGGCGGCTCGACGGCGGTCGGCTCGCGGCGTTCGACCACCGCGCGGACGACGTACGCGAGTTCGCGGTGCACCGCATCACGACGGTCCGGCCGGCGTGAGCCGGGTCGGGGTGTAAGGACCACGACCGTAGGATGGGTCGGTGGACTTCATCCGATACGCCGAGCGCGCCGCCGCGCTCGTCAACGCCGACCTCCCCGACCAGGAGGCGCTGCGCGAGCACCTGTCGGACCGCGGCTGGCTGCACCGGTCCGTCGCGCCGGCCGACATCGAGTCGCTCCGGTCGTTCCAGGTCGAGCTGCGGCCGGTCTTCGAGGCGTCCGACGTGGACGACGTGCCGCTGGTCGTCGGGTCGCTCAACGACCTGCTCGCCAGCCACCCGGTCACGCCGATGATCTCCGACCACGACCCGGCCCACCTCCACATGCACGTCACCAACCGGGCCTCGTCCGTCGCGGAGCTGCTGATCGCCGAGTCGCTCATGGGCCTGGCCAACCTGGTCTGCGACCTCGGCGCGACCCGGCTCGGCATCTGCTCGGAGCCGCGGTGCGACAACGTCTTCGTCGACACCTCCCCCAACCAGTCGCGCCGCTACTGCTCCGACCGGTGCTCGTCGCGAGCCAACGTCGCCGCCTTCCGGGCGCGCCAGAAGGCGGCGTCCGCGTGAACGACGGCCCCCTGATCGTCCAGTCCGACAAGACCCTCCTCCTCGAGGTCGACCACCCGTCGGCCCCCGAGGCCCGCAAGGCGATCGCCCCCTTCGCCGAGCTCGAGCGCTCGCCCGAGCACATCCACACCTACCGGCTCACCCCGCTCGGCCTCTGGAACGCCCGGGCCGCCGGCCACGACGCCGAGCAGGTGGTCGACGCGCTGCTGACGTGGAGCCGGTACGCCGTCCCGCACGCGCTGCTCGTCGACATCGCCGAGACGATGGGCCGCTACGGCCGGCTCCGCCTCGAGAAGCACCCGGTGCACGGCCTCGTGCTGTCGAGCACCGACCGCCCGGTGCTCGAGGAGGTGCTGCGTGCCAAGAAGATCGCCGGGATGGTCGGCGCGCGGCTCGACGACGACTCCGTCGCGGTGCACCCCAGCGAGCGTGGCAACCTCAAGCAGGCGCTGCTCAAGCTCGGCTGGCCGGCCGAGGACTTCGCCGGCTACGTCGACGGCGAGGCGCACGCGATCGACCTCGCCGAGGACGGCTGGACGCTGCGGCCCTACCAGCGCGAGGCGGCCGAGTCGTTCTGGGACGGCGGGTCGGGCGTCGTCGTGCTGCCCTGCGGGGCCGGCAAGACGATCGTCGGCGCGGCCGCCATGTCGCACGCCCAGGCCACCACGCTGATCCTCGTCACCAACACCGTCAGCGCGCGGCAGTGGAAGGACGAGCTGGTCGCGCGCACGTCCCTGACTCCCGACGAGATCGGCGAGTACTCCGGCGCCGTCAAGGAGGTCCGTCCGGTCACCATCGCGACCTACCAGGTGCTGACGACCAAGCGGAAGGGCGTCTACCCGCACCTCGACCTGCTCGACGCCCGCGACTGGGGCCTCATCGTCTACGACGAGGTGCACCTGCTGCCGGCGCCGATCTTCCGGATGACCGCGGACCTCCAGGCGCGTCGACGCCTCGGCCTCACCGCGACCCTCGTCCGCGAGGACGGTCGCGAGGGCGAGGTCTTCTCGCTGATCGGCCCGAAGCGCTACGACGCCCCGTGGAAGGACATCGAGGCGCAGGGCTACATCGCGCCCGCCGACTGCGTCGAGGTCCGGGTGACGCTGCCCGACGGGGAGCGACTCGCCTACGCCACCTCCGACCCCGACACCCGCTACCGCCTGGCGTCGTGCACCCACGCCAAGATCGACGTCGTACGCGACCTGGTGCGGCAGCACGCCGGCCAGCCGACGCTCGTGATCGGTCAGTACATCGACCAGCTCGACGAGGTCGCGGCGATGCTCGACGCCCCCGTGATCAAGGGCGAGACGCCCGTCAAGGAGCGCCAGCGGCTCTTCGCGGCCTTCCGCACCGGCGAGATCGGGCTGCTGGTGGTGAGCAAGGTCGCCAACTTCTCCATCGACCTGCCCTCGGCCGAGGTGGCGATCCAGATCAGCGGCTCCTTCGGCTCACGGCAGGAGGAGGCCCAGCGCCTCGGCCGGCTGCTGCGCCCCAAGACCGAGGGCCGCAGCGCGCACTTCTACACGATCGTCTCCCGCGACACCGTGGACGCCGACTTCGCGCAGAACCGCCAGCGCTTCCTGGCCGAGCAGGGCTACGCCTACCGGATCATCGACGCGGGCGACCTGCGCGCCGAGCCCAGCTGACGCGCCTGTCCACCATGGGATGTCGGTGAGCAGTCACTTCCCCAGGTCAATTGACACGGGGAAGTGCCTACTGGTCGACATCCCATGGTGAAGCGGCATCAGTCGAGCGTGCTGGCGTCGATCACGAAGCGGTAGCGCACGTCGGAGGCGAGCACGCGCTCGTACGCCTCGTTGACCTGCTCGGCGCGGATCACCTCGACCTCGGAGGCGATGCCGTGCTCGGCGCAGAAGTCGAGCATCTCCTGCGTCTCCGCGATCCCGCCGATCATCGAGCCGGAGAACGAGCGCCGGTTGGTGAGCAGCGCGAAGACGTTGACGTCGAGCGGCTCCGGCGGGGCGCCGACGTTGACCAGCGCGCCGTTGACGTCGAGCAGGCCGAGGTAGGCGCTGACGTCGATCCGGGCGCTCACCGTGTTGATGATCAGGTCGAACGACTCGGCGAGCGCGTCGAACGTGTCGGGGTCGCTGGTCGCGAAGTAGTGGTCGGCGCCGAGCCGCAGGCCGTCCTCCTGCTTCTTCAGCGACTGCGACAGCACGGTCACCTCGGCGCCCATGGCGTGGGCGATCTGGACGGCCATGTGGCCGAGGCCGCCGAGGCCGACGACCGCGACGCGCCTGCCCGGTCCGGCGTTCCAGTGCTTGAGGGGCGAGTACGTCGTGATGCCGGCGCACAGCAGCGGCGTGGCGGCCGCGGGGTCCAGGCTCTCGGGGATCGACAGGACGTAGTCGGCGTCGACGACGACGTGGGTCGAGTAGCCGCCCTGGGTCGTCGTACCGTCGCGGTCGGTGGCGGCGTAGGTGCCGACCATGCCCTTCACGCAGTACTGCTCGTCCCCGCTCGTGCAGCGGTCGCACTCGCCGCAGGAGTTGACCATGCAGCCGACGCCGACGCGGTCGCCCACCTGGTGGCGGGTGACGTCCGGGCCGACCTCGGTGACCCGGCCGACGATCTCGTGGCCGGGCACCAGCGGGAAGGGCTGCGGACCCCAGTCGCCGTTGACGGTGTGGATGTCGGAGTGGCAGATGCCGGCGTACTCGATGTCGATGAGCACGTCGTTGGCGCCGACCTCGCGGCGCTCGATCGTGGTGGGGGCCAGCGGCTGGCCGGAGGCGGGTGCTGCGTAGGCGTTGACGCGCATGCGGAAGTCGTCCGTTCTTCTCGGGTGGGCCCGGAGGGATGGTCCGGGGCTGGGGTGCGGACCGGGAGTGGAGCTAGGGGTGGGTGGTGTCGCGGAGCTCGTCGGCGAGCTCGAGTGCCTGGGCGGCGACGCGGTCGCGCCGCTCCGGGTCGCCGTCGATGACGGCCTGCCAGTAGGCGACCTTGAGGTCGAGGTAGCGCCGACGCAGGACCAGCCGCTCGGCCTCGACGGCGAGGTGCCGCGCCTGCTGCTGGAGCAGGGCCTGCTGGTCCGCGGCAGCCGCGGGGCCCAGCTGGGCGTTCGCCAGGTAGGTCCGCATGTCGTCGAGCGACATGCCGGTGGCCGACAGGCACGAGACCGCCACGAGCTGGTCGAGGTCGGCCTCGTCGTAGACCCGGTGCCCGCTGGTGGCACCGCGGCTGACGGGGGCGATCACGCCGACCTGCTCGTAGTAGCGCAGCGTGCTGGCGGGAAGGCCCGTCAGGGCTGCCGCCTCCTTGATGGAGTAGCTGCGCGAGGACGTCTGCGATGGTCATGTCCACGACGCTAGGAACTTCGAGCACTCGAAGTCAAAGGCCGGCCGGGTGACGTGGCTCTCGTGGCGTGGAGGCCTTGGCTAGCCTCGACGACGTGACCCTCCGCGAGCGCCTCGGGACCGAGCTCTTCCGCAAGGTCGCCGGACCCGACGGCGACAAGGCGCGCGAGCGCGTGCACGGCACCCCCGGCCCCCGCTGGTTCGCTCCCGACTCCGCCATCGCGCGGGTGCACGGCGACGCCTCGATGTTCGTCGGCGGCATCCGGGCGATCATGCTGCAGTCGCTGCACCCTGCGGCCATGCAGGGCGTGGCCGACCACTCGGGCTACCAGGGCGACATGTGGGGACGGCTCGCCCAGGTCTCCACCTACCTGGCGATGACCACCTTCGGCACCGAGCGCGACGCGCTGCAGATCATCCGGGCCGTCCAGCGCGCCCACGAGTCGGTCGTCGGCACGATGCCCGACGGGACGCCGTACGCCGCCAACGACCCGCACCTGCTCGGCTGGGTGCACGTCGCCGAGATCGACAGCTTCCTCGCCGCCCACGACCGCTACGGGGTCCGGCCGCTCATCGGTCCGGAGCGCGACGAGTACGTCGCCCAGACCGGGGTCGCCGCGGCCCACCTCGGGGTGATCGACCCGCCGCAGACCGAGGACGAGCTGCGCCGGATGCTGGCGGCGTACGGTCCCGAGCTCCGCGGCACGCCCGCGGCCCACGACGCCATCCGGTTCCTGCTGCTCCACCCCGACCTGCCCCTCGCGGCCCGTCCCGGATACCTGTCGCTCGCCACCGCGGCCATCGGCCTGCTGCCCACCTACGCCCGACGCGAGCTGCGGCTGCCGTGGGTGCCGCCGGTCACCAACCGGGTGCTCGGCCAGGTCGGCACCCGCACGATCCGGTGGGCGATGTCGTCCGGCCACGAGCACGCCGAGTCGCTCCAGCGCGAGACCGCGTCCCGGGCATGAGCCTCGCCGACCGCTGGCCGCTCGACGACCACCTCGCCCTGCGCGACGAGCTGCTGGTCGCCTGGGACCGCGGCGGCTACCACGACCAGCTCCACCTCGCCGAGGTGCTCGACCGGCTCGACCTGCTCGCCGGTGCGGGCGCCGGCTTCGACGCCACCACCGTCGCGCTCGCCGCGTGGTTCCACGATGCCGTCTACGACGGGGCCGACGACGACGAGGAACGCTCGGCGCAGTGGGCCGAGCGCGCGCTGCCACCGGCGTACGCCGACGAGGTGGCCCGGCTGGTCCGGATGACCGTCCACCACCGGCCGGCCGACGACGACCCGGCCGGCTGCGCGCTCAGCGACGCCGACCTCGGCATCCTCGCGGCACCGCGGGAGCGCTACGACGCGTACGCCGCGGGGGTGCGTGCCGACTTCTCCCACGTCGCGGAGCAGGACTTCCGAGCCGGACGGGCCGCCGTGCTGGACGACCTGGCGGCCACGCCGTCGATGTTCCACACGCCGCAGGGGCGCGAGCTGTGGGAGGACCGGGCGCGCGCCAACCTCGCGCGGGAGCTCGAGGAGCTCCGGCGCGGGTAGCCGCTGCCGGCTGCGGGCCTAGTGGTCCGCGAGCTGCTGGTAGACGGTGAAGCGGTCGTGCCGGTAGCAGGTGCGGGACACCTCGACGATCCGGCCGCCCGACACCGCACGACGTGCGTGGCGCAGGACCGGGTCGCCCTCGGCGATCTCGAGGACCGTCGCCTCCTCCGCGCTGGCGCGGTCGGCACTGATCGAGTCCTCGACCTCGGTCGGCCGGAGGCCGCGGGAGGCGAGGGCTTCGTAGAGGCTGGTGGGCGTGCCGTGCTGGAGGAACCCCGGCAGCAGCACCTCGTTGAGGTAGGCGTCCTCGACGCACACGACGGCCTGGTCGGCACGGCGCAGCCGGCGCCAGTGCAGCACGGGGTCGCCGGGCGAGATGTCGAGCGCGCGGGCCACACCGGGGCCGGCCTGCTCGACGCGGGCCAACAGCGTCTGGGACTCCGGCAGCATCCCCCGGCGCTTGATCTCCTCGGTGAAGGAGGTCAGACGACCGGCGGTCTTGGGCGGCTGCGCGACGAACGTGCCACGTCCTGGGATGCGCTCCAGCAGACCCTCGGCGACGAGGGCGTCGAGCGCCTGTCGTACGGTCATGCGCGCCACGCCGAAGCGAGCGACCAGCTCGCGCTCGGACGGTGCCGCAGACCCGGGGGGCTGGGCCTCGATGAGGCCGCGGACGTGCTCACGGACCTGGACATGCTTGAGCGCACGCTGGCGCGGTACGACGAGGTCCACCTGATCCATGTGAGCCAGATTAGGACTGGGCTGGACCGGTGTCCGGAAATTGACGAACCATGTGGTAAAACATTCGCCCGATCTTGACGATCGAACACGCGTTCGATCATCGGGTATCGTGCTCCCGTGGACTTCCAGTCGTCCCTCTTCGCGGACGAGGCCGCCGCCGCTGCGGACCTCGCGCCCGAGCGCCGCGTCCTGACCGACGGCGCCTGGGTGGACGTCCAGCGCAACTGGCTCCCCGACCCCGACGGCGTCTTCGCCGCGCTCGTCGAGCGGGTGCCGTGGCGTGCGGAGCGCCGCGAGATGTACGACGCCGTGCTCGACGTCCCGCGCCTGCTCCACACCTACCTGGACGGCGATCCGCTGCCCCATCCGGCTCTCGACCGGGCGCGTGACGACCTGAGCAGCCACTACCTGCCCGAGCTCGGCGAGCCGTTCGTGAGTGCCGGCTGCTGCTACTACCGCGACGGCCGCGACTCCGTGGCCTGGCACGGCGACACCATCGGCCGTGGCCGCGCCGAGGACACGATGGTCGCGATCGTCAGCGTCGGCGACCCGCGCCGCCTCCTGCTCCGCCCGCGCGGCGGCGGCGCGTCGGTCGCGCTGACGATGGGCCACGGCGACCTGGTGGTGATGGGCGGCTCGTGCCAGCGCACCTGGGAGCACGCCGTGCCCAAGGTCGCGCACTCCGGGCCGCGGATCTCCGTGCAGTTCCGCCCGCGCAACGTCTTCTGACGCGCGGGCGTCAGCGGCTGAGGAGCCGCCGGAGCACCGCGAGACCGACGACCGCCGCCAGCGCCTGCTTCCAGTAGGACTTGAGCAGGACCGGCAGCACGGCGCTGCCGAGGTCGAGTGCCTCGGGCTGTGCCGGCGGGGGCGGCGGCCGCGGAGCCGCCGGCCTCGGCGGCGGTACGGCGGCGGCGGGAGCGGAAGCAGAGGCGGCCGCGGCCAGTGGGTCACCGCCCGGCGCAGGGTCGCCCGCGCCGGACGGTGGCTCGGGGGTGGCCTCGGGCTCGGCTGCCGGCTCGGGCGCGGTCAGCCGCTGCTCGAGGCAGGCGACGAACTGGCCGAGCAGCTTGTCCGAGACGTCCTGCATGACGCCACGGCCGAACTGCGCGGGCTTGCCGGTGATCGCGAGGTCGGTCTGCACCGACACGTCGGTCGACCCGCCCGCGTCGGTCATCGTGACGACCACGTTGGCCCCGGCCGTGCCGTTGCCGCGCTTGTCCTTGCCCTTGGCGTCGACGACGAAGCGGTGCGCGGCCTCGTCCTTCTCCACGAAGGTGCCCGTGCCGTTGTAGAGCAGCGCGATCGGGCCGAGCTTGACCTTGACCGACCCGGCGAACGAGTCGGCGTCGGCCTCGGTGACCTGGGCACCCGGGAAGCACTCGGCGACCGACGCGATGTCGTTGAAGTGCTCCCAGGTCTCCTCGACGCCGATCGGGACGGTGAAGTGGTGGCTCAGCTCCACTACGCCCCCGCAGCCTTCAGCACCGCACGGCCCGTCAGCACCCGAGCGAGGTGCTGGCGGTAGTCGGCCGCGCCGTTGAGGTCCGAGGGCGGGTTGGTGCCCTCGGCCGCCTGCTCCGCCGCTGCCCGTACGCCGTCCTCGGTCGCGCTCGCACCGGCGAGCGCGGCCTCGGTGGCGCGGGCCCGCAGGGGCGTCGAGCCCATGTTGGTCAGGCCGATCCTCGCCTCGTCGATGGAGCCCCGGACGGTCGCCGCGACCGCGACGATGGGCCACTGGTGGGCGACGCGCACGAACTTCTCGTAGTGCGCACCCCAGCCGGTGTGCTTCGGGATCCGCACCTCGGTGAGGATCTCGTCCTCGCCGATCGCCGTCTCGAAGAGGTCGACGAAGAAGTCGTCGGCCTCGACCGTGCGCGTGCCACCTGCGCCGGCGATCACGAACTGCGCGCCCAGCGCGAGGGCGGGGGCACCGAGGTCACCGGCCGGGTCGGCGTGCGCGAGCGCGCCGCCGAAGGTCCCGCGGTGCCGGATCTGCGAGTCGGCGACCTCGGCCGCGGCCTTGGACAGCAGCAGCGCGTGCTCCTTGACCAGGTCGTGGTCGCGCACGTCGTGGTGCGTGGTCATCGCGCCGATGACGATGGCGTCGCCGTCGTCGCGGATCCCGCGCAGCGAGTCGATGCCGCCGAGGTCGATGACGACCTCGGGGGCGTTGAGCCGCATCCGCAGGACCGGCAGCAGGCTCTGGCCGCCGGCGAGGATCTTCGCGTCGTCGCCGTGCTCACCGAGCGCGGACAGCGCCTCCTCGACCGAGGTCGGCGAGAGGTAGTCGAACTTGACCGGGATCACTGGCCCGCTCCTTGGTCCTGGTTGAGGGAATCGGCGTCGAAGTGGGGCATCGCATCGGCGGGTGTCGGTGCGTCGCCGTCGTTGGCATGGATCGCGCGCCACACGCGCTCCGGCGTGCACGGCATCTGGATGTCGTTGACACCGAGGTGGCGTACGGCGTCGACGACGGCGTTGACCACCGCCGGGGTCGACGCGATGGTCCCCGCCTCGCCGACGCCCTTCGTGCCGAGCGTGTTGGTGGTGCAGATGCTCGGGTCGTCGGTGTGGACGACGTCGAACGAGATCGTGTCGGCCGACGTCGGCAGGAGGTAGTCGACGAAGGAGCCCGACACGAGGGTGCCGGCCTCGTCGTGCACGGCCTCCTCCCACAGCGCCTGCGCGATGCCCTGCACCAGGCCGCCGTGCACCTGCCCGGCGACGATCAGCGGGTTGATGATCGTGCCGATGTCGTCGCAGCAGGTGTACTTGCGCATCTTCACCGCGCCGGTCTCGGTGTCCACCTCCATCGCGCACAGGTGCGTGCCGTGGGGGTAGTTGAAGTTCACCGGGTCGTAGGTCGCGTCGGCGTCGAGGCTCAGCTCCATGCCGTCGGGGTAGTTGTGGCCGGCGAACGTCGCCGTCGACAGCTCCTGGATGGCCATGCCCTGGTCGGTGCCGCGGACGGTGAACCGGCCATCGGCGTACTCGAGGTCGTCGGCGTTGGCCTCGAGCAGGTGCGCCGCGAGGACCTTCGCCTTGTCGATGACCTTGTCGACGGCCTTGACCAGCGCCTCGCCTCCGACGACCAGCGACCGTGAGCCGTAGGTGTCGAGGCCCTTGGGCGCCACCTGGGTGTCGCCGTGCAGCACCTCGACGTCCTCGAACGGCACGCCGAGCCGGTCGGCGACGATCTGGCTGAACGCCGTCTCGTGGCCCTGGCCGTGCGCGCTCGCGCCGGTGACGACCTCGACCTTGCCGAGGGGCGTCATCCGCACGCTGGCGCTCTCCCAGCCGCCGGCGCCGTAGTCGAGGCTGCCGAGCACCCGGCTGGGCGCCAGGCCGCACATCTCGGTGAAGGTGGAGACGCCGATCCCGAGCTGCACGCGGTCACCGCGCTCGCGCCGCTCGGCCTGCTCGGCCCGCAGCTCGTCGTAGCCGAAGGACGCCCTGGCCTTCGCCGTCGCCGCCTCGTAGTTGCCGGTGTCGTACTCGAGCCCGGCGACCGTGGTGAACGGGAACTCCTCGTGGGTGATCCAGTTGCGCTCGCGGATCTCGAGGGGGTCCACGCCCACCTCCGCGGCGAGCTCGTCCATCAGCCGCTCGATGGCGTACGTCGCCTCGGGCCGGCCGGCGCCGCGGTAGGCGTCGGTGAACGTCGTGTTGGTGAGGACCGTCTGGCACTCGAAGCGGTACGCCGGGAACTTGTAGATCGCGTTGAACATGAAGGCACCCAGCACCGGGACGCCGCCTCCGACGATCGCGACGTAGGACCCGAGGTCGGCGTCGAGGTGCACCTTGAGCCCGGTGACCTTGCCGTCCTTGTCGGCCGCGAGGGTGAGCGTCTGCACCTGGTCGCGGCCGTGGTGGGCCGCCATCAGGCTCTCGCTGCGGGTCTCGGTGTACTTCACCGGCTTCATCAGCCGGCGGGCCACGGCCCAGGCGATCCACTCCTCCGGGGTCGCCTGGAGCTTGCCTCCGAAGCCACCGCCCACGTCGGGGGCGATGACCCGGATCTTGCTCTCGGGCACGCCGGTGGTGGCCGCCAGGGCGAAGCGCAGGATGTGCGGGATCTGGGTCGCCGACCACATGGTGATCTGCTCGCCGGTCGGGTCGACCACGACGCTGCGCGGCTCCATGAAGGCAGGGATCAGGCGCTGCTGGCGGTACTCCCGCTCGATGACGATGCCGTCGGTGCGTGCCGCCGCGATCGCCTCGTCCGCGTCGGTGCCGGTGCCGGCCTCGCCCGAGTCGAAGACCCACAGGGCCGACTTGTTGGTGCCGAGGTCGGGGTGCGCGAGCACCTCGTCCTTGAGCGCGTTCTTGATGCCGACGACGGCCGGCAGCTCCTCGTACTCCACGTCGACGAGCTCGGCGGCGTCCCGTGCCTCGGCGGCCGTGCGGGCCACCACGACGGCGACGATCTCGCCGGCGAACGCCACCCGGTCGGCGGGCATCGGCGAGTGGGCGGGCGTCTTCTGGTCCGGCGTGATCGGCCACGCGTTGATGCACGCGCCGAGCTCCTCGCCGAAGTCCTTGCCGCTCAGCACCGTGACGACGTTGGGCGAGGCCTTGGCGGCCTCGGTGTCGACGGAGGTGATGTTGGCGTGGGCGAACGGGCTGCGCACCATCGCGAGGTGGAGCATCCCGGGGAGGGTGATGTTGTCGGTCCAGCGGGTCCGGCCGGTGATGAGGCGCTGGTCCTCCTTGCGCCGGCGGTCCTTGCCGATCTCGGCGGCCGGACGGTCCTGGGTGGCGGTCATGCCTTCGCTCCCTGGGTCTGCGGCAGCGTGGAGGACGCTCTTGACGATGTTGTGGTAGCCGGTGCAGCGGCAGAGGTTGCCCTCCATGCCGAGCCGCACCTCCTCCTCGGTCGGGTTCGGGTTCTCACCGAGCAGGTCGACGGCCTGCATCACCATCCCGGGCGTGCAGAACCCGCACTGGAGGCCGTGGCACTCGCGGAACGCCTCCTGCACCGGGTGGAGGTCGCCCTCGGCCGTGTCGGCGAGGCCCTCGATCGTGGTCACCGTCCGGCCGTTGGCCTGCACGGCGAGCACGTTGCACGACTTCACGCTCGTGCCGTCGAGGTGCACGGTGCACGCCCCGCAGTTGGAGGTGTCGCAGCCGATCACGGTGCCGGTCTTGCCGAGCTTCTCGCGGAGGTACTGCACCAGCAGCATCCGCGGCTCGACGTCGTCGGAGACCGCAGCCCCGTCGACGGTGAGTTCGATCTTCGTCATCAGGCCACTCCCATAGAGGTCCAGTGTGAGGCGTGTCACTACGGGTGCGAACCTAGGTCGCGCTGGTTGGCGGATGGTTGGAGTGACTAGCCCCGGCCGGCGGCGAGCTTGCCCTTGAGCAGCGCCGCCACCGGGTGGTGCACCGGGAGCGAGGCGAGGCACGCCTCGATGACGGCCGTGTCGTAGGGCGCGAGGTCGCTGTAGCGCAGGACCGCGTCGGGGTCGGGCTGCACGAGCAGCGCCTCACGGACGCTCACCGCGAGGTAGTCGCCCATCTGGACGAGCGCCGGCGACTCGGTGCCGGGCAGCAGGTCGCCGCCGTAGGCCCGCACCGCCGCTCGTACGTCGCCGCGGCGCAGCAGGCGCTGCACCTCCTCGACGTCGGTGGTGACGGGGAGCGTGAGCTTGTAGGGGCGCGACGACAGCTGGCCGGCGAGCGCGGCGCGCAGGTGCGAGACCTCGGCCTTGAGCGTCGAGGTGGTGACCGCGGAGTCGCCGTAGAGCAGCGAGTGGAGGTGCTCCACCGACAGTCCGCCCGGGTGCATCGCCAGCAGCGCCAGGATCTCGGTCTGGCGCCGGTTGAGCAGGAGTCGCTGGCCGTCGAGCCACACCTCGGCGGTGCCGAGCAGCGTGAGGGTGAGTCCGGGCTGGTCGGGCGCTGCGGCGCCGAGAGGCGTCGTACGCCGGTCGGCGGGGAGCGCCTGCTCGATCAGCCTCGCCATCACCCGCGCGGTCGCCAGGCCGATGGGGTGGGTGCGGTCCCAGGTCGTCGACAGGTCGATGACGCCGAGCGGTCGGCCGGTCACCGGGTCGAAGACCGGCGCGGCCCAGCACACCCAGTTGTGCACGACCTCGGCGTAGTGCTCGGCGCTGAAGACCATCGACGGGGCGCCGGTCCGGCCGGCGATGGCGAGGGCGTTGGTCCCGACGCTCGCCTCGTCCCACCGACCACCGGGCACGAAGTTGACCGTCTCGGCCTTGCGGCGCATGACGCGCCCGCCGTAGGTCCAGAGGATGCGGGTCTGCTCGTCCGTGACCGCGATGACCAGGTCGCCGTCCTCGGCGGTGCGCCGCAGGTCGTCCTGCACCCGGCTCACCGCGGTCTGCAGGGGCGACTGGTTCCAGAAGTCGGCGGTGTCGCCCTCGTCGGCCAGCGGCGCGTGGGTCACGGCCGGCGAGACCACGCCCGAGAGCTGCCAGCTGCTCAGGATCTCCGGGCGGACGGCGTCGCCCTCCTCGTCCCCGTCGGAGACGAACTGCGTCCACGCGCGCACGGCTCGCAGCCTGCGTGCGTGCAGGTCCTCACTCGTCGACATGGCAGCTCCCCACGGGTCGCGGCCAACCTAGCCCGAGTGTGACGCTCGCAACAGGGCCGGTCCGACCGGCCCGTCCGTCCTCAGCCCACGCGCCGGAACGTGGCCGCGATGCCGGGGTGGTCGGTGACCAGGTGGCGGTAGGACTCGAAGGAGTCGATGCGGAAGTCGGAGTCGCGCTCCCCCATCACGTAGTCGATGCCGGAGCCGCCGCCGCGACCGCTGTAGTTGGTCTCCAGGTCCAGCGGCCCGGTGATCCGGCCCTTGACGAGGTCGTCGGTGGTGTCCCGGTTCTCGGTGACGTTGCAGTCGCACAGCCCGACGAACTGGTGCGCGGCGGGCGCGTCCTCGGCGAGGAAGCGGATCCTCGAGGCCATCCGCCACATCGCCGCGACACCGGCCCGGTTGGCGTAGTTGGGCCCGCCCGTGCGGCGGTTGTGCAGGTGGTTGGGCAGGTGGAAGCTCACCGCGCGGACCACGTGGCCGCTGACGCGGTGGCGCAGCACCGCAACGACGCCGTACTGGTCGTGCGCGATCTGGCCCGTACGCCGTCGCCAGGTGGTGCCGGTGAGCAGCGCCGGCCACGTCTTCTCCAGCTCCCACACGCGCTTGTCGAAGGCGATCGGGTTGTCGTCGGTGCCGGTGGGGCCGCTGGGCATGAGGAGCGTCCACGACTTCGGGAGGCTCGCGCGCAGCGCCGACCGGCTGGAGAGGCGCTCCTGGAAGCCGATGACCGAGGCGCCGCTGGACAGCACCTGGTTGATGTCGTGGCGCATCCCGGGGACGCGCATCCCGCCCATCAGGTTGAGCGTCGCCACGGTGAAGCGACCGCTCGGGACCCGCTCGACCGAGGGCGTCCGGGCCTCGTCGCGCGCCTGGGCCGGCGCGGCGACCAGCGTCGCGCCGGAGGCCAGCAGGACGAGCGAGACGAGCAGGGCGGCCAG
Source organism: uncultured Actinomycetota bacterium (assembly GCA_963795275.1). Classification (GTDB taxonomy): domain Bacteria; phylum Actinomycetota; class Actinomycetes; order Propionibacteriales; family Nocardioidaceae; genus Nocardioides. Next base: position 67,863 of record CAWCHD010000005.1, on the reverse strand, counting down.
CCGGGAGGCGGAGCGGTGGTGCGGGGGTACGAAAAACATTCGCACGACCCTAGGCGAGGTCCGGCGGACCGGCCAATCGGCGCCGGCCCGCTCAGTCGTCGTGGTGGATCCGGCCCTCCGTGGCCGCGAGCCGCTCCCCCGACCCTCCCCACTGCCGCGCGACGATCTCCGCGGCGATCGACACGGCGGTCTCCTCGGGCGTACGGGCGCCGAGGTCGAGGCCGATCGGCGACGACAGCAGCGCGAGCTCCGCGCCGGACAGCCCGGCCTCGACCAGCCGTTCCATCCGCTCCTCGTGCGTGCGCCGCGAGCCCATCGCGCCGATGTAGCCGGGGCGTACGTCGTCCTCGAGCCGCAGCGCGACCTCGAGGAGCGGCACGTCGAACTTCGGGTCGTGGGTGAGCACCGCCAGGACCGTGCGCCGGTCGATCCGACCGGCGTCGAGCTCGACCTGCAGGTAGCGGTGCGGCCAGTCGACGACGACCTCGTCGGCGCCCGGGAAGCGGGAGCTGGTGGCGAAGACGGGGCGGGCGTCGCACACCGTGACGTGGTAGCCGAGGAACGAGCCGACCTTGGCCACCGCGGCTGCGAAGTCGATGGCTCCGAAGACCAGCATCCGCGGCTTGGGGGCGAAGCCCCACACGAAGACGCGCATCCCCTCGCCGCGCCGCTCGCCGTCGGGGCCGTAGGTCAGCGTGGCGTTGGTGCCGGCCGCGAGCAGGCCCAGCGCGTCGTCGTGCACGGCCGCGTCGGCCCGCTCGGACCCGAGGCTGCCCTCGGCCGCGACGTCCGGCCGGACGACCATCCGCCGCCCGACCCGCTCCGGGTCCGGGTGCTCGATCACGGTCACCAGGGCGACCGGGCGGCCGGCCTCGATGTCGGCGGCCACCTCGCCGAGCTGCGGGAACGTGGTGCGCGAGACCTGCTCGACGAAGACGTCGAGGATGCCGCCGCAGGTCAGGCCGACGGCGAAGGCGTCGTCGTCGGAGACGCCGTAGCGCTCGAGCACGGGCTCGCCGGAGGAGACGACGGACTGGGCGAGCTCGTAGACGGCGCCCTCGACGCAGCCGCCCGACACCGAGCCGACGGCGGTCTCGTCGGGGCCGACGAGCATCGACGCGCCCGGCGGGCGCGGCGCGGAGCGGAAGGTGGCGACGACGGTGCCGACGCCGATCGTCTCGCCGGCCTCCCACCACTGCATCAGCTCGGACAGCACGTCACGCACGGGCGATCACCTCGGTCAGCTCGGCGAAGGTCGCCAGCGAGTGGCCGGCGAGGAAGTCGTCGCAGTGCGGCAGCGCGGCCACGACACCGCCCTGCAGCGGCTCGTAGCCCGCCTTCCCGCGGTGCGGGTTGACCCAGACGACGCGGTGGGCGACGCGCTGCAGGCGCGCCATCTGCTCACCGAGGAGCTCGGCGTCGCCGCGCTCCCAGCCGTCGCTGAAGACCACGACGACCGCGCCGCGCGCCATCCCGCGCTGCCCCCAGCGGTCGAGGAAGACCCGGAGCGTCTCGCCGAGCCGGGTGCCGCCGGACCAGTCGGGGACGACCTCACCGGCCGCGACGATCGCGCGGTCGGCGTCGGGAGAGCGGAACGCCCGGGTCACGTGGGTCAGCCGGGTGCCGACCGTGAAGGTCTCGACGGTGCCACCCGCGGTCCGCGCCGACTGGGTGAGGCGGTGGGCCAGGCGCAGGAGGGCGTCGGCGTACGCACTCATCGAGCCGCTGACGTCGACGAGCAGCACCACCCGGCGCGGGCGGACGCCGCGGCGGCGCCAGGCGATCTCGCCGGGCTCACCGAGGTGGCGGAGCGAGTTGCGCAGCGTGCGGGACGCGTCGACCTCGCCGCGGTGCCACCTCTGGTGCCGGGCCGTACGACGGGTGGGCGGGCGCAGCGACAGCCGCACGAACATCCGGTCCAGCCGGCGCTTCTCGCCGGCGTCGAGCGAGGCCACGTCGCGGTGCTGGAGCACCTCGGCCTCGGACGCGGCGGCCCGGACCACGTCCTCGTCGCCCCCCTCGTCGCCACCGCCGGCGCCCTCGGCGTCGGGCAGCAGGTGCGCCGTCGCCGGACGCGAGGCCTCGCGCGGACGCGCCTGCGGCAGCCCGTCGCGGGCGTTGAACCACGCCGCGAAGACCTGGTCGTGGCGGAGCAGGTCGTCGGGCGACGCGCACAGGGTCGCGCGGCCCGCCCGCCACGTCGCCTGCCCGTCGTCGGCACCGACCTCGACGACCGCGGCCAGGAAGGTCTGCGCCCGGTCCTGGGTGACGGGTACGCCGGCGGCGCGCAGCGCCCGGGTGAAGCCGAGCAGCACCTCGTCGACCTCGTGCTGGGCGGCGCTCGTGCCCGTGGGGTGGCTCATGCCTGCGCCATCATCCTGTCGAGCGCGGCCTTCACCCGGTCGGCGTCCTCGCGGTACTTCAGGAGCGCGCCGAGGGTCGCGGCAGCCGAGGCGAGGTCGAGCTCGGCGGTGCCGAGGTAGGTCAGCGCCCGCGCCCAGTCGAGGGTCTCCGCGACCCCGGGGGGCTTGAGCAGGTCGTCACGCGTGCGGAGCTGCTGCACGAGGCCGACGACCTGGCGCGTGAGGCTCTCGCTCACCTCGGGCGCGCGCGACCGGACGATCTCGACCTCGCGCTCGAAGCCGGGGTGGTCGATCCAGTGGTAGAGGCAGCGGCGCTTGAGCGCGTCGTGCAGCTCGCGGGTGCGGTTGGACGTCAGCACCACCAGCGGCGGCTCGGGGGCGGTGACCGTGCCGAACTCCGGGATCGTCACCTGCCAGGTCGACAGCACCTCGAGCAGGAACGCCTCGAACTCGTCGTCGGCGCGGTCCACCTCGTCGACCAGCAGCACGGCAGGTGCCTGGCGCAGTGCGGAGAGCACCGGACGGGCCAGCAGGAAGCGCTCGTCGTACAGGCTCTTCTCGGCCTCGTCGGAGTCGACGTGCCCCCCTGCCTCGAGTGCCCGCAGGTGGAGGATCTGGCGCGGGAAGTCCCAGTCGTAGAGCGCCTGGCTCGCGTCGATCCCCTCGTAGCACTGGAGCCGCACCAGCGGCAGCTCCAGGCTCGCGGCGAGCGCCTCGGCCAGCGCGGTCTTGCCGGTGCCGGGCTCGCCCTCGAGCAGCAGCGGTCGCTGCATCCGGGCGGCGAGGAACACCACCGTGGCCAGCTCGTCGTCGGCGAGGTAACCGGTCGTGCCCAGGCGCGCGGCGACGTCCGCTGCGGAGTCCAGTCCTGTGAGCACGGAGGCAGCCATGGCGTCAGGCTACGACCCGGCACGTTGGTCGGACGTTGGGTCAGCGGCTGTCGACGTCGGCGCCGCTCGCCAGGTCTCCGCACTCGACCAGGCGGGTGTCGTGGGCGGCGAGGTAGTCGCGCGCCCCGCGGTCACCCGTCGCGCCCTCGACCACCCCGGCCCAGTGGTCCCGCCCGATCAGCACGGGGTGCCCGGGCACGCCGTCGTACGCCGCCCGCGCGAGGTCGTCCCTCCCGCCGGCCGTTGCCAGCAGGCGGGCCACCACGGCGCCGTCGACGTCGGGCAGGTCGACCAGCGAGACGAGGGCGGCATCGTGGTCGGTCGACGCGAGCGCCGCGAGGCCGGCGCGGAGGGAGGCGCCCATCCCCTCGGCCCAGTCCTCGGCGCGGATCCGCGAGACCGACAGCGGGAGCAGCGCGGCTGCCTGCTCGGCCTCGGCACCGAGCACGACCACCACCTCGGCGCAGGGACGCAGCGCCTGGACCGAGCGCAGCAGCCACGAGGTGCCGTCGTCGTCGCGGGCGAGGGCCTTGGGACCGCCGAAGCGCTCCCCCGACCCCGCAGCCAGCAGCACGCCGATGACCGACGGCACCGCGGGGGTCACTGCGGGAAGGCCTCGGCGTACATCGCCTTCAGCTCGGGGGTCTCCTCGGCCGTGTAGCCGCAGAGGGACACCCGGTCGTCGGCGGCGCTGACGAGGTAGGTCCTGCCCTCCTGGAAGTCGACTGCCATGAGCAGGTCCTGGAGGTCGTTGCTCGGGGACTCGACCGTGACGGTCGACGGCCCGTCGCCGGCGAACCACTGGTCGACCTCGAGCGTCGCCGTGCCGTCGGTCACCGAGGTGACGGTGCCGGAGAAGGCGGTCTCGAAGGTGGCCAGCGTCTCCGCGGCCGGCATCGCGCACTTCGCGGCGGCCGATCCGTCGGCCGTGAGCGCGAGGGCGCCGGCGCTGTCGCCGGACTCGGGGGTGGACTCCGCCGTGGGGTCCTGCGTGCTGGTCGACGTGCTCGTGTCGGCCGTGTCGTCGGAGCCGGCGTCCGCCCCGCACGCGGCCAGGGAGGCCAGCGCGATGAGGAGGGGCGCGGCGAGCAGGGTGCGGCTTCGGGTGGTCTTCACTGTTCCTCCTGGTCGGACGTGTGCCAGTGGGACGGGCCGGGCGGTGTCTGGGTTCCGGCCCGTCACCGTGCCGGGTCCTCCTCTTCCTCGACCCGCCGCTTGAGGCGGCCGATGCCGGGGATCTTGCCGAGGATCTCGTTGAGCTCGCGCGAGACGTTGAGCAGCTCGTGCAGGTCCGGCGCGACCGAGCCGAGGGTGGCGAGGACGGGCATGACGTCCTTCTCCATCGCGTCGGTCAGCTCGGGCAGCTGGTCCACCAGCCGCACCAGTGCCTCCACCTCGGCGGGGCTCGTCGTGTCCGCGAGGGTCTGGAGCGTGGGTTGCAGCGTCGTCAGCGGCGGCTCGAGCACGTCCATCAGGGACGCCGCACGCCCGACCTGGACGGCCGCACCGTCGACGACCGTGCCCACGCTGTCGATCCGCTCCTGTGCGCCGTCCACCACGGCCCCGACCCGGTCGATCTGCACCTTCGCGTCGTCGACCACCGTCCCGACCCGGTCGATCTGCACCTTGGCGTCGTCGACGACCGTCCCCACGCTGTCGATCCGCTCCTGCGCGCCGTCGACCACCGTCCCGACCCGGTCGATCTGCACCTGTGCGCTGTCGACGACACCGGCGACGCGCTCGACCTCGGCGGTCGCCGACGCAGCGACCGCCTCGATGCGGTCGATCACGCCGCCCGCCCGGGCCAGCAGGACCTCTGCCTGGTCGAGCAGCGCGAGGGCCCGCGGCACGGCGCCGACGAGCGCCTCGAGCTGGTCACCGCCGCGCTCGAGGGCGGACAGGACGTCGCGGGGTCCGGGGACGGGCAGGCGCATGCGCCATTCCTACCAGCGGGCTGGCGTGCTGCTACCGCGCAGCGGCGACCGACTCGTCGGTCCCGGCCAGCTTCTGCGAGATCCAGATCGGGACCACGGACAGCACGATGAGGGCGGCCGCGACGACGTTGACGACGGGAGCCTGGTTGGGCCGGAAGAGGTTCTGGTAGATCCAGATCGGGAGCGTCTGGATCCCCTGTCCCGCGGTGAACGTGGTCACGATGATCTCGTCGAAGGACAGCGCGAAGGACAGCAGCCCGCCTGCCAGCAGCGCCGACCGCATCATCGGGAGGGTCACCGACCAGAAGGTGCGGAAGGTGCCGGCGCCGAGGTCCATCGACGCCTCCTCGAGGTTGCCGCCGAGCCGGCGCAGCCGCGCGATGGCGTTGTTGAAGACGGTGACGATGCAGAAGGTGGCGTGCGAGACGACGAGCGTCAGCATGCCGAGCTGGATGCCGAACACCGTGAGGAAGGCGTTGGCCAGGGCGATGCCGGTCACCACGCCGGGCAGGGCGATCGGCAGGATGATGAGCAGCGAGACGGTGTCTCGGCCGAAGAAGCGGAACCGCTGCAGCGCGAGCGCCGCCATCGTGCCCAGCACCAGCGCGATCGCCGTGGCGATCAGCGCCACCTCGAGCGAGACGACGATCGCGTTGCGCGCGCCGTCGCTCTCGACCGCGGCCGACCACCAGCGGGTGGTGAAGCCCGGCGGAGGCCACTCGAAGGTGCGCGAGGTGTTGAAGGAGTTGAGCACCACCAGCGCGAGCGGCGCGTAGACGAACAGCAGCACCAGCGCGGTGAACACCCGCAGCAGCGTGCGGGTCGGCCCGGAGAACGTCATAGCGAGTCCAGCGCTCCCGTCCGCCGCACGGCCGCGAGGTAGACCAGCATCGCCGCGACCGGGATCGTCGCCACCGCCGCGGCGAAGGGCAGGTTGTTGCCGGTGAGGAACGAGTCGTAGACGACGTTCCCCAGCATCTGGTTGGCGCCGCCGACGATCTTCACCGCGATGTAGTCGCCCAGCGTCAGCGAGAAGGTGAAGATCGACCCGGCCACGGCTGCGGGGAACAGCACCGGGAGCACGACCCGCCGCATCGTGGTGCCCGTCCCGGCGCCGAGGTCGGCGGAGGCCTCGATCAGCGAGCTCGGCAGCCGCTCGAGGCCGGCGTACATCGGCAGGATCATGTAGGGCAGCCACAGGTAGGACAGCGTCAGCACGGTGGCCGCCAGCCCGTAGCCCGGCGAGATGCCGAGGGAGTCCAGCGGGCCGCCGCTCGCGAACATCCCGCGCCACGCGTAGGCCTTGACGAGGTACGACGCCCACAGCGGCGTCAGCACCGCGATGACGAGGATCCTCTGCAGCCGCGGCGACGCGACCTTCGCCATGTAGAGCGCGACCGGGAACGCCAGCACGGCGTCGATGACGGTCACCGACGCCGCGATCAGCAGCGTGCGGACCGTGATGGTCCGGTAGACGTCGAGCGTGAACAGGTCCCGGTAGTTGTCCAGGTTCCAGATCCGCTCGATGTTGCCGCCGAAGGCGTCGACCGACCACAGCGAGGTGAGGAGGAGCGCGGCCAGCGACCCGAGGTAGAGCACCCCGAGCCACAGCATCGGCGGGCCCAGCAGCAGCCCGAGCCGGAGCCGCGGGTGGCGGTGCAGCGTTCCTGCCCCTGGCCGGGACGCCGCACCACCCCCCGGCCGCTCGAGCTGCTGCTGGGTCATGGCTCAGCCCTTGATCTCGGTCCAGGCCTGCGTCCAGTCCTGGTACGTCGTGCACGACACGTCGGTGCGTCCGTCGAGGCACTGCTCGATCGGCGTCGTCCAGTAGTGGATCTTCTCGGCGTAGGCCTCGTCACCCGCGTGGTAGGACTCGCAGAAGCCCTTGCTGGTGAGGTCGCACGCCTTCTCGTTGGCCGGCGCCTCACCGAACCACTCCGCCACCGCGGCGTTGGCCTCGGGGCTGACGATGTGGTCGAGCCATGCGTAGGCGCAGTTGGGGTGCTCGGTCTTCGAGCCCACCATCCAGGTGTCCGACCAGCCGGTCGACCCCTCGTCGGGCAGGAACGCCTCGACCTTCGCCCCCTCGGACTCCGCGAGGTTGGCGATGACCTGCCAGGTCGTGCCGATCACCGAGTCGCCGGTCTTGAAGGCCTGGGTCTCCTTGAGGTAGTCCGACCAGTACTCGCCGACGTGCTCGCGCTGCGACTTCAGCAGGTCCACCGCGGCGGCCAGCTGGTCGGCGTCCAGGGCGTACGGGTCCTCGATGCCCAGGTCGGGCTGGGTGTTCATCAGGTAGAGCGCCGCGTCGGCGATGTAGATCGGCGAGTCGTACGACGTCACCTTGCCGGTGTAGGCGCTCGCGTCGTCGAAGACCGAGCTCCAGCTCGTGGGCGCCGGGTCGACCTCGTCGGTGTTGTACATCAGCAGGTTGGCGCCGTAGCCGTGCGGGACGCCGTACATCTGGCCGTCGACGGAGTTCCAGTCGCGGTCCTTCAGGAAGGACCACACGTCGGCGTAGTTGTCGATGAGGTCGGTGTTGACCGGCGCGACGTCGCCACCGGCGATGAGTCGCAGCGACGCGTCGCCCGAGGCGGACACGACGTCGTACTGCCCCGACTTCATCAGGCTGACGGCCTCGTCCGAGGTGCCGAAGTACTTCACCTCGACCTGGCAGCCGGTCTCCTTCTCGAAGGGCGTCACCCAGTCGACGGACGTGTCGGTCGAGCCGTCCTCGGCGTAGCCGGGCCACGCGAGCACGCTGAGCGATCCCTCGCCGTCGCCGAGGGACTCGGCCATGGGGATGTCCGGAGCGGTGAAACCGCCCTGCTCCTCGGAGCCGGTGGCAGCGCCACCGCCGCCGTCGTCGTCACCACTGGACGTGCCGCACCCGGCCAGGGCCAGTGCGAGCACCACGCCCGTCGCCGCCCGGGCCACTGTCGATCTCCTCATGACTCCTCCTTCTCCAGCTGTTGTGGGTGCCCGCCGAGCTCGATGACGTGCTCGGGAGCCCATCCGACGGTGACCTGCTGACCGCGCAGTGCCATCGCCTCGTCCGTGGTGCCGCGCAGGTTCTGGCGCAGCACGGTGAGGGTCGGCCCGGCATCGAGCTCGACCAGGTAGTGGTTGACCGACCCGAGGTAGACGACGTCCTGCACGACGCCACGTGCCGTGGCGTCACCGTCGCGCACGTCGTCGCCGAGGTGGATCTTCTCGGGCCGGATGCTGAAGACGCCGGGGCGGCCGACGACGGTGTGGGCGGCCTCGCCCTCGAGCAGGTTCGACGTCCCGACGAAGCCCGCGACGAACGGGGACGACGGGCTCTCGTAGAGGTCGGCCGGCGTGGCCACCTGCTCGATGCGACCGTCGCGGAAGACCGCGATCCGGTCGCTCATCGTCAGGGCCTCCTCCTGGTCGTGGGTGACGAACACGAAGGTGATGCCGACGTCGCGCTGGATCTGCTTGAGCTCGAGCTGCATCGCGCGGCGCAGCTTGAGGTCGAGGGCACCGAGCGGCTCGTCGAGGAGCAGCACCCGGGGACGGTTGACCAGGGCGCGGGCCAGGGCGACCCGCTGCCGCTGGCCGCCCGAGAGCTGGGTGGGCCGGCGCGCGGCGTACGAGCCGAGCTGCACGGAGTCGAGGGCCGCCATCGCGCGATCGCGGCGCTCGGCGCGCGGCACCTTCTTCACGCGCAGGCCGTACTCGATGTTGGCGAGGACGTCCATGTGCGGGAAGAGCGCGTAGTCCTGGAAGACCGTGTTGACGTCGCGGGCGAACGGCGGGCGGCCGGTGACGTCCTGGCCGGCGAGGCGGACCACGCCGGCGCTCGGCTGCTCGAAGCCGGCGATCATCCGCAGCACCGTCGTCTTGCCGGAGCCGCTCGGGCCGAGCATCGAGAAGAACTCGCCGTCGCGGATGGTGAGGTCGAGGTGGTCGACGGCCGTCACGTCACCGAAGGACTTGCTCAGTCCGACGAGCTCGACGGCTGGTGTGCTCACACGGACCCCCAGAGGCGACGAGACGACGGATTGCGTGCCGGGCCTGACGATAAGGGACGGATCCGTCGGCGGGCAGGCATGGAAGGTCACGATTCGGCAGAGGTCCAGACCGATGCGTCAACGACAGCAGGGCCCCCGCCGGAGCGGGGGCCCTGCTGGTGGTGCGCACTGGTGGAGCTGGGTGGAGCTGGACTCAGCTGAGCCCGTGCTTCTTCGCTTCGCTCAGAAGTCCATGCCGCCCATGCCGCCGCCCATGTCGCCGCCGCCCATGGCGGGCGCCTTCTCGGGCTTGTCGGCCACGACGGCCTCGGTGGTGAGGAACAGCGCGGCGATCGACGCGGCGTTCTGCAGCGCGGAACGGGTGACCTTGGCCGGGTCGAGGATGCCCTCGGCGATCATGTCGACGTAGTCACCGGTCGCCGCGTTGAGGCCGTGACCGGCCTCCAGGTTGGCGACCTTCTCCGCCACGACGCCGCCCTCGAGGCCGGCGTTGATGGCGATCTGCTTGAGCGGGGCCGAGGTGGCGACGCGCACGATGTTCGCGCCGGTGGCCTCGTCGCCGGTCAGGTCGAGCTTGTCGAACGCGACGGCAGCAGCCTGGACGAGCGCGACGCCGCCTCCGGCGACGATGCCCTCCTCGACCGCGGCCTTGGCGTTGCGGACGGCGTCCTCGATGCGGTGCTTGCGCTCCTTGAGCTCGACCTCGGTGGCCGCGCCGACCTTGATCACGGCCACGCCGCCGGCGAGCTTGGCGAGACGCTCCTGGAGCTTCTCGCGGTCGTAGTCGGAGTCCGACTTCTCGATCTCGGCGCGGATCTGGTTGACCCGGCCCTCGATCTGCGCCTGGTCGCCGGCACCCTCGACGATGGTGGTCTCGTCCTTGGTGATGACGACCTTGCGGGCCTGGCCGAGCAGCTCGAGACCGGCGGTGTCGAGCTTGAGGCCGACCTCCTCGGAGATGACCTGGCCACCGGTGAGGATGGCGATGTCCTGGAGCATGGCCTTGCGGCGGTCACCGAAGCCCGGCGCCTTGACGGCGACGGAGCGGAAGGTGCCCTTGATCTTGTTGACGACCAGGGTCGACAGCGCCTCGCCGTCGACGTCCTCGGCGATGATCAGCAGCGGCTTGCCGGACTGCATGACCTTCTCCAGCAGCGGGAGCAGGTCCTTGACCGTCGACACCTTGGAGTTGGCGATGAGGACGTAGGGGTCCTCCAGCACGGCCTCCATGCGCTCGAGGTCGGTGGCGAAGTAGGCCGAGATGTAGCCCTTGTCGAAGCGCATGCCCTCGGTCAGCTCGAGGTCCAGCCCGAAGGTGTTGGACTCCTCGACGGTGATGACGCCTTCCTTGCCGACCTTGTCCATCGCCTCGGCGATGATCTCGCCGACGGTGGTGTCAGCGGCGGAGATCGACGCGGTCGCGGCGATCTGCTCCTTGGTCTCGATGTCGATCGCCATGCTGGAGAGCTGCTCCGACACGGCGGCCACAGCGGCCTCGATGCCGCGCTTGAGGCCCATCGGGTTGGCGCCGGCCGCGACGTTGCGCAGGCCCTCGCGCACCATGGCCTGGGCCAGCACGGTGGCCGTCGTCGTGCCGTCACCGGCGACGTCGTCGGTCTTCTTGGCGACCTCCTTGACCAGCTCGGCGCCGATCCGCTCGTAGGGGTCCTCCAGCTCGATCTCCTTGGCGATCGAGACACCGTCGTTGGTGATCGTGGGGGCGCCCCACTTCTTCTCCAGGACGACGTTGCGGCCCTTGGGGCCGAGGGTGACCTTCACCGCGTCAGCAAGGGTGTTCATACCCCGCTCGAGGCCGCGGCGGGCCTCCTCGTTGAAAGCAATCAACTTAGCCATAACTCGGGCGATTCCTTCGACGTGAGTCTGTGTGGGGACCTCGGACGGGCTGCCCGCGACGGACGGACCGCGTCCCCCGGTGATCCATTCACACCGGCTTCTGCGGACCTCAGCGCCACCCGGGTCGTTGTCACTCTCGTGTCGAGAGTGCCAGCGTCATGTCTAGCACTCGACCCCCGAGAGTGCAAACGCCGTCCCGGTGCTCCGAGACGGCGTTGCAGCACTGCAGGGCTACTCGATGAGCCGCACCGGCTCCCCGTCGACCGAGGCTGTCCACGTGGTCGAGTCGTTCACCGGGTTGCTCCGCCGAAGTTGACCCTCACCCGGAACCAGCAGCCTCCGGGGTCGGTGGTCGTGCAGCTGTAGTTGTCTGGGATCGGCACGTTGATGGTCTGGCTGCGCCGTTCCAGTCCGGCTGCAGAGGAGATGCCGGTGATCTGGCATCCGGTGAGATTCCCGTTGACCTTGCCCGATCCCGTGCACCCGAATGCTTCCGCCCATGTTCGAGTCGTCGGGCGGGACGACCGTCATGGTGCCGCCGCTGGCACCCTCGCCGACGTCGAAGAACGTGAACACCAGGGTCTTGCTCGCGGCTGCCGGGACCACCCGTACGAGGTTGAAGGTCGTGTCCGCGCCGGTGGCGTTGGCGTAGATCGGCATCCGCTCGAAGGCCGAGACCGAGATGGAACCCTCTGACGCGCCGGAGGCGTAGGCACGGATCGCGTACCGGTTGGCGCCGTCGCCGCCGACCGACGTGTCGTCCCCAGTCTGGTTGAACACCGCCTGGTTCCCTGAGTACGCCTCCCTCGCCGTCGGGCGAGCTGGTGTTCAGGCCGCACGTTGGTGCGCACCTGCAGGTAGTAGTCGCCCGCTGCGGACGGCGTGAATGAGCAGAACGGCACCCACTGGCGGAACACCTTCGTCAGGTTCTCGTTCGGCGAGGTTCCGGTCCGGGAGCCGCCGCTACCCTTGATGGCGGCACTGGTGACGGCGGCCTTGGCGTAACCGGGGTACTGCTTGACGCAGGTGGTGATGGGCGGCGCCTGACGCGGGTCGTTGGTCACGGTCTGTCCGCGGAGGCCGAACGACGTCACGGTCGGCACGCTGCCCGACATCACGTCGCCGGTGCACATCGTGTTGGTCGACCCATTTGCCTGGACCTTGTAGCGCGTCTTGGCGTCCGAGCGCGTGTAGCTGTTCCACGTGTCGTTGTCGACGGCCGCCCCAGTGGGCGACGCCTCGCAGTAGTCGCCGACCTCGACGAACGACGGGTCGTACAGCTCGATCTTGACCGTTCGGCCGACGGCGCCCGGCTGGATGCGGAGGATGTAGAAGTAACCGCGCGGGTCGAACTCGTTGTTGACAGTGCCCGTGCAGCCGTCGACCGTGCCGCTGCAGGTGCGCGTCATGAACTGGTCGCCGTTGCCCTTGGGCCAGTTGGGACCACCGATGTTCGACCAGAACTCCGGATTGCGTGTCGCACTGGGCGAGAGGCGGCTTGCTGAGCACCGACGCGACGGGGGTACCCCGTTGCTGCCACCCGCTGGCTCGTTCCCGTAGGTGTTGCATGGACTACCCATGGGAGCCGGACCGTTGAAGTCTGCGACGGCCGTCCGCCGCATCGTCGAGGTGGGGACGCCGAACGTGCGGGCAAACGCGTTCTGGACCGTGGAGGACACGGTGACCCGCAGCTGAGTGGGCTTCGCGCCCATGGCCACAGTGACGGTGCTCGTCCCCGAGTTGGGAAACCCGTTGTCCTCCGCGATCTCGATGGCGCGTGCCTTGGCCTTCGGGAAGTCGTCGGGCATGAAGGTCACGCCAGCAGTGGCGGCAGCGTCGGCCGCCGCCTGGACGCGCTCGAGCTCGACGTAGAGGCGCGCCACGTCGACCGCGACGGCGCCGATCGGTAGCGCGATGAACGAGAAGAAGAGAGCCACGAGGATCGCCGTGGCGCCTACCTCGTCGCGCAGCTGTCGCGACGGCACGAACCGCTTCATGTCAGTTCCCCAGTCACGGATGCGGGTTGGTGGTCGTGGGCTTGCAGCGGTCCTGCTCCAACGGCTCGAACTGCATGACGGTCCGCTCGGTCATGATCTTGTTCCCACCCATCAGTCCACTTACCAGGCCGGACATCCACCTGTGCCTGGCCTCCATCGCCACGCCGATAGAGTCTCGCGCCACGTCGTTGAGGCACGCGTTCACAAGCCGCGAGTCCCACAAGCCGCTGGAATACACGAACTTGTTGGTCGTGGGGTTCCACACGTACTTCACGCAGTTGGCCGTGCAGGACGCGGGGATCGTGCCGGTGGTGTCGGCCTTGAAGATCATGATCCAGTTGATGTCGTCGGAGTTCATGGCCATGCCGGCGGTCTGCATGGTGTCGGCCGCCGCTTGGGCGAAGGTCGGCCGGCGTGGGCTGCACGGATTGGCCCCACACATTGCGGGGCCGGCGCCAGCAGCCGCTGAGGCCGTCCGAGCGCCTGCGCGCACACTGCTGCTCATCGAGACGTAGTCCTTCATGTAGAGCCCGAGCTCCACGGTCCCCAACAGAAAGGTCAGCAGGAGCGGGACCACCAGGGCGAACTCGACCGCAGCAGCACCCCGATCGCCCTTGCGTCGGCGGAACACGCTCATGAGCTACTTCCCCTCGTCGCCCGTCACCGAGCAATCTCCAACCCCACCGACACCGACCCGCGAGATGCGCGGAAGCGCAGAGGGCCCGGCTGTCAAGCACGCTAGCGACTGGACGATCGGCACGCCTCAGCACTCCGGACCGACTTGCTAGTCCGAAATGACCACGCGCGGACTAGGCAGAACGGGTGTCCGCGGCCAGCCGTCGTACGACGAGGTCTGCGAAGGGGTCGGCGTTCCCCGGAGCCACGTCGAGGTAGAGACCGGGCTCGATCAGCTCGAGCTCGCTGACCACCCACCGGTCCTCCCACCAGAGCATGTCGACGCGGCCGTAGTCGAGGCGGCGGCCGAACCGGTCGGTCGCCTCCGCGTCGGCGGCGAGCGCGAGGTCGACGCAGGCCGTGTCGAGGGGCACCACGGTGGACGAGCCGCCGTACTCCTCGTGCACCCGCACCTCCTCACCGACCGGCACCTTGACGACCTGGCACACCGGGACGCCGTCGACGAGGAAGACCGAGACCTCGCCCCGCGTGCGGATCGACGTCACGAGCGGTTGTACGACGACCGCGCCCGACTCGACGTGCGCCTCGGCCGCTGCCTGGTCGAGGCCGGCGCCCAGCACGACCAGGCCCTGGCCGCCCGCGCCGATGGCGGGCTTGACCACCGCCGTGCCGAGGTCGTCGACCGCGGCGACGAGCTGGGCCGCGCTGGTGACCCACGCGGTCGGCACGGTGGGCAGCCGGTGGAGGTCGAGCAGGTAGCGCTTGTCGTGGTTCCAGGCGAAGACGTCCGCGCCGTTGAGCAGCCGCGACTGGTCGAGCGAGCGGGCCCACTCGAGGAACTCCGCGGGCCGCTCGGTGTAGTCCCACGGCGAGCGCACGACGACCAGCGAGGCCTCCGACCAGTCGACCGCCGGGTCGTCCCAGACCACCCAGCGCGCGGCGACGCCACGGGCGGCGAGGGCGGCGTCGAGCGCGGCGGCGCCCGGCTCACCGGTCGGGAGGTCCCGACTGGTGACCAGCAGGACGGTCATGGGGTGCTCATGCTTCGGGGAGCTCGGACTTGCCGTAGAGCTCGTGGGCGACGGCGTCGCGGTTGGAGCCCTCGCGGTTGTCGCCCTTCTCGATGATCACGAGGTTGTGGTAGCAGTGCACGGCCCGGACCCACTGGTCGGTGTAGGTCGCCTCGTAGCCCTCGACGAGGAACTCCTCGTGGTTGAGGCCGTCGATGAGGTCCTTGACGAGGTCCATCGAGGTGCCCGGCGCGCGGGGGTCGAGCTCGCCGCCCCAGGCCGGCCAGTAGGACGTCTGGATGTCCTCGATGCAGTAGATCCCGCCGTCGGGCATCAGGGGGAAGAGGATCGTGAACGACGCGCGCACGTGGGCCGGGATGTGGCTGCCGTCGTCGATGACGACCAGCGGCGCGCCCTGCTCCTCGATGATCCGGTGCAGGATCTCGGGGTCGGTCTGGTCGCCGAGGTAGGTGTGGATGTGGCCGCGGGTCAGCCACGTCTTGTCCTCGATGTCGAGGCCGACGATCCGCGCCCGCGGGAAGAACCAGCGCCACATCTTCATCGAGGCGCCGCTCTTGCGGCGCTTCTTGTAGCCGCCGATGCCGAGCTCGAGCAGGGTGAAGGACTCGCCCCTCAGGTGCTCGAGGTGGCGCTCGTAGTGCGGGGTGTAGCGGTGCACGCCCCACTTGTCGGTCTTGAACTCGACCGCGAGATCGGTCAGGTTGCTCGCCAGCAGGCGCTGGCGGCGCTCGGCCTTGGGGTCGGCGACGGCCTCGGACCGCTCCGGTGCGGGCGGCTCCTGCATCCGACCGGCCTTCTGGGCGGCTCTCTTGACGACCTGGCCGGCTCGTCGAGCAGTCGTACGCACCCGCGAACCCTAACCTGCTCCACCGGCCCCGGGTGCGTGGTGCCCGAACGGCAGGTCCTGCACCACGCCCAGCGCTGCCAGCACCGACGGCAGCATGGCCTTGGCGGTCCGCTTGTAGCCGTGCGCGCTGGGGTGGAAGCGGTCGAGGCTGAACATCTCGTCGGGGTTGGTGATGAAGAACGGGCCGACCACGTGGGCCAGCGAGACGACGTGCGCACCGTGCTCCAGCGCCGCCACCCGCTGCGCGGCCGCGAGCTGCCGCGAGGCCCGCGACCCGAGCGCGCGCAGGGGCTGCGGCACCGGTCGGAGCGCGCCGAGGTCGGGACACGTGCCCACCACCACCTCGGCGCCGCGGGCGCGGAGCGCGTCGACGGCCTCGACCAGGTGACGCACCGACTCGGTCACCGGCACCCGGTGGGTGACGTCGTTCCCGCCGACCACGACGACCGCGACGTCGGGGGCGTACGACGCCGGCAGCGATGCCAGCTGTGCAGCGAGCATGCTGCTCTCGGAGCCGACGACCGCGGCCGTCCGCAGGCGCACCGAGCGCCCGGCCCGTCGCGCGATGCCGCGGGCCAGCCGGCCGCCGAGCGTGTGCTTGGCCTTCTCGGCGCCGAGACCGGCGGCGATCGAGTCGCCGAGGACGAGCAGGTCCACCGGGTCGCCGTAGGCCTTCTTCCAGTGCCGGTCCGCCTCCGGCGCCTGCTCGCCGAGCGGCTTGCCGATCGCGCGCCGCGCCTGCGCGGCCTGGCGTGCGAGCAGCCCGCGGGCGCCGTACGCCGCTCCCGCGACGGTGCCGCCGACGACGGTCAGTGCGACCCCGGTCCGGGTCAGGTGCGTGCCCACACCCCTCTTCAACCACACCGAGGTGGACCGGCGCCCAACCCGGGGCGACGGGTGGCCGAACGGCTCACCCGGATTGGGTCCGTGTACTCAGGACACCGGCCGCGCACCCCGCCACGCTGGGACCATGACCGACACAGCCGTCCTGCCCACCCGATCCGTGCCACCGCGCCAGCTCGCCTGGCTGCGCACCGAGGTCGCCGACTGGACCTCCCGGGGGATCATCAGCCCCGACCAGGCGGCCCGCATCTCCGAGAGCTACCGGGCCGACCTGCACACCCGCTTCAGCATCGGCCGCGTCCTGCTCAACATCGGCGGCGGGTTCGTCGGCATCGGCCTCATCTGGCTGGTCGCCGCGAACCTCGAGCAGCTCTCCCCCGTGACGCGCTTCGTCGCCGTCACCGTCCTCTGGCTGGCCTTCCTCGTCGGCGGCGAGGTCCTCGCCGCCCGCAAGGCGTCGCCGACCCTCGTCGGCGCCATCCGGCTGCTCGCCGCCCTGGGCACCGGCGCCGTGATCTTCCAGGCCGCCCAGTCGCTCCAGGTGCCCGCCTTCGAGCCCCGCCTCGTCGGGCTGTGGGGCGCCGGCGCACTGCTCCACGGCTACCTGGTCCGCGCCCACATGCCCTTCGTCGTCGGGATCCTCGCCGGTCTCGGCTGGTGGTTCGCCCAGCCCCTGTGGGACGAGCAGAGCGGTCTCACCGTCGTCGTCCTGCTCGGCGCCGCGTCCGTCCTCGCCGCCGGCCTCGCCATCGTCCACGACGACCGGCTCCCCCGCTTCGCCTGGACCTGGCGCACCGTCGCCGGCGGCATGGCGCTGCTCGCCCTCTTCGCCGCGGCCATCCCCGACATCGGCGGTGACGGCGTCCGCTGGTCGCCGTGGCTCGTCGCCCACCTGGCCGTTGCGGCCGTGGCCGCGCTGGTTGCGATCGTCGACCGGCAGCGGCGTACGACGCCTCGAGCCCGTCGGGGCGATCGTGGTCCTCGCTGTGGCGACCCTGCTCGCCCTGTGGTCGACCGGGTCCGACACCTCCGACATCGACGCGTCCGACTGGCTGCACGCCGCGGTCTCGGTCGGGGCGTACGTCGTGCTCGCCGTCGCGCTCGTCGCGCTCGGCACCGTCCGTGACCACACCGTGCTGACCTGGATGGCGATGGCCGGCCTGGTCGTCTTCACGACCTTCCAGAGCTTCGCGGTCTTCGCGCCCATCGTGACCGGCGCCTGGCTCTTCGTCGTGCTCGGCACCGTCTTCCTCGGCTCCGGCTTCATCTTCGACCGGGCCCGCCGCGAGCTGGTCCAGGCCCTCGACACCGACCCCTCGAACGGAGAGCTCCGATGAACCGCACCGCCACCGCCAGGGTCGCCCTGGTCGCCGTCAGCCAGCTCGTCCTCGTCGGCGTGGCCGTCGCACCCCAGCTCTCGGCCCGGCTGCGCGGCGACACCTACCTGATGGAGGTCGCGCCGATCGACCCGGTCGACCCGTTCCGCGGGGCGTACGTCGCCCTCGACTACCCCGGCCTGCGCCAGGACGACTCGCACTCATCCGGCAGCGGGGGCGACGTCTACGTCAGCCTCGTGCAGCAGGACGGCGTGTGGGTCGCCGACGACTGGAGCCGTCAGCGGCCGGACGACGGGCCCTACCTCGCCTGCGACGACCGCTCGTGGCAGCTCCGCTGCGGCATCGAGAGCTGGTTCCTGCCGCAGGACGAGGCCCGCGAGACCGAGCGGCTGCTGCAGGACGGTGCCGTCGCGGAGGTCCGGATCGACTCGCGCGGCAACGCCGCCGTGGTCGGCGTACGGGCTCCGTGACCGCCTACAGCTTCCTGACGGACACCGTGTAGTAGGTCTCCTCGTCGGCGATCATCGTGCTCGGGTCGATCGCGATCGAGCTGGGGACGCCGCGGCTGGTCCACTCGACCTCGACCCGGTCCGAGTCGGTCCTTGCGCTGCGGATGAGGGTGAAGAGCTCGTCCATGGACCACCCGCGGGAGGCCCTCAGCCGCTGGTCGCCGCGGGTGACGCGGACGGTGCGGTCGTCCCGGATGACCGTCACGACGGGCGCGGTGCGGACGCAGAAGCAGCTGAGCCGGACGCTCACGACGTAGTCGTCGATGCCCTTGGCCTGCCAGTGCTGCCACGCCTTCGACAGCGCAGGGTCCTCGTTGATGCCGGGCACGAACGGCTGCACCGGCTGGGGGTCGGCCGCGGCGGCCGGCCCGGCGACCGCACCGAGGGTGAGCGGGAGCAGGGCTGCGAGCAGGGCGCGCGTGATCGTCGTCATGGTCGGTACGACGCCCGCGGACGGGCGACCGGTTCCGTGAGGGCGGGCTCAGCCGCCGGCGACGGCGGGGATGACCGAGACCTGCACGCCGTCCGGGGTCGGCGTGTCCAGGTCGTCGAGGAACCGGACGTCGTCGTTGCCGACGTAGACGTTGACGAAGCGGCGCAGCTTGCCGGCCTCGTCGAGGATGCGCCCCTTGATGCCGGAGTAGCTGGCGTCGAGGTCGTCGATCACCGCGGACAGGGTGTCGCCCTCGGCGCTCACCTCGGACTCACCGCCGGTGTAGGTGCGCAGGATGGTCGGGATGCGGACCGAGACGGTCATCGGGAGCTCCTTGGATCGGGTGTCGTGTGAGTGCTGTGCGTGCGGTCGCAGTCCACCAGAGTCGCTCACACGATGCCGGCAGCGACGAACGCGTCATAGCTCGGTGCGATGGTGGCGGCCGGGCCGACGCGGTCGGAGATCGCGTCGAGGGTCTTGAGCCCCATGCCGGTGTTGATGACGACGGTCTCGAGCGAGGTGTCGAGCTGTCCGGTCTCGACGAGCTTCTTCAGCACGCCGACGGTGGTGCCGCCGGCGGTCTCGGTGAAGATCCCCTCGGTGCGGGCGAGCAGCAGGATGCCCTCGCGGACCTCCTCGTCGGAGATGTCCTCCACGGCGCCGCCCGAGCGACGGCAGATGTCGAGGACGTAGATCCCGTCGGCGGGGTTGCCGATCGCGAGGCTCTTGGCGATGGTGTCCGGCTTCACCGGGCGGATCGCGTCGGTGCCGGCCTTGTAGGCGACCGAGACCGGCGAGCAGCCGGTGGCCTGGGCGCCGAAGACCTTGTAGGGCTTGTCCTCCACGAGGCCGAGGGCGATCAGCTCCTTGAACGCCTTGTCGACCTTCGTCAGCTGCGAGCCGGAGGCGACGGGGATGACGACCTGGTCCGGCAGCCGCCAGCCGAGCTGCTCGGCGATCTCGTAGCCGAGCGTCTTGGAGCCCTCGGCGTAGAAGGGGCGCACGTTGACGTTGACGAAGGCCCAGCCGTCCTCCTCGCCGGCGATCTCGGAGGCGAGCTTGTTGACGTCGTCGTAGTTGCCGTCGACCGCCACGAGGCGGTCGGTGTAGACGGCCGAGTTGACCTGCTTGGGCTTCTCGAGGTTGCTCGGGATGAAGACGACCGTCCTGATCCCGGCACGGGCGCCGGCGGCGGCGACCGCGTTGGCCAGGTTGCCGGTCGAGGGGCAGGCGAAGACCTTCGCGCCGAGCTCGATCGCGGCGCTCAGGGCACAGGCGACGACGCGGTCCTTGAAGGAGTTGGTCGGGTTGGTGGAGTCGTCCTTGACCCACAGGTTGTCGATCCCGAGCTCACGACCGAGGTTGTGCGCCTTCAGCAGGCGGGTGAAGCCGGGCTCGGTGTTGGGGCTCTGCTCGATGTCGTCCGGCACCGGCAGCAGCGCCTTGTAGCGCCAGATGTTGCGGGGGCCGGCGGCGATCTCCTCGCGCGTCACGGCCGGGTAGTCGTAGGCCACCTCGAGGGGGCCGAAGCACTCCGGACAGGCGTACGACGGGCCGAGCTCGACCTCGTGCCCGCACTCGCGGCAGGCGAGGGAGCGGGCGTTGCCGAAGGCACCCTCCCGCAACACCTTGGTCGCAGCGGAAGTGGTGTTCTCGTCCAGCACGGTGCTCATGAAGTCCTCCTTCTCATCTGTCCCCGCGACTCTCGCGTGGGCCGGATTTGGCACCTGCTCCCATGACTGCCCGGACAGGTCCGCGCAGGAGGCTCATGGGTGGTTGCCGGGACTTCGACGGGCCGTTCCCTCAGTCCCTCGTGATGAGCAGGGCCAGCCTAGGCAGGCTCCGCGGCGCCGGGTACGAGAGGTCCACCATGTGGATGGGCGTCTCGACCAGTGGACAGGGTCAGGCGCGGAGGGGCGACGCCAGCCGGCCGAGCAGCTCGACGACGCCGGCGGGACCGTCGACGACGACGTCGGCGAGGTCCTCGAGGTCGGGCTGCTCGTGGGAGGCCGAGCAGACCACGAGGCCGGGAAGGCCGTCGGCGCGCATCGCACGGACGGCCTCGAACGCCTCGATGTCGCCCAGGTCGTCGCCGCCGAAGACGATCCCGGTGGCCTCCTGCTCGGCGACGAACGCACGGACGGCCTGGCCCTTGTGCATGTCACCGGAGCGCACCTCGACGACGTTGCGCCCCGGCTCGATGCTGAGGTGGTGACGGGCGGCGAGGTCCGCGACGGGCTGCCGGAGCCGCTCGAGGGCCTCGGCCGGGTCGGCCATCCGCCGGGTGTGCACGGCGACGGCGAGGCCCTTCTGCTCGATGAAGGCATCGCCCGCGCCGGCCTTGCGGAGCACGGCGGGGAGCTCGCGCTCGAACGACGCCAGCCCGGCGGGCGGTCGCGGCGAGCGGATCCGCTGCTCGGTGGCCGACCACCGCTCGTTGCCGTACTGCCCGAAGACGAAGAGCTCGGCCCCGCGGTCGAGCATCGCGTTGCCCAGCGCGTCGAGGTCGCCCATGGCGATGGCCTGGCGGGCGGGCCGGCCGGTGATCACCGCGACGGCCCGGACGACCTCCGCCAGCTCGAGCAGCGCACCCGGCGCACCGGGGTGCAGCCGGGCCGCCTCGGGGTCGTCGACCACCGGCGACAGCGTGCCGTCGAAGTCGAGCCCGACCACGACACCGTCGAGGACGGCGCGTACGGCGTCGTAGTGGGCGCGCGCGTCGTCGGAGGTGAACTCCATGCGGCCAAGCCAATCACGCGTGGCGCGCGACCGCCCTACTGGGGAGCGTCGGTGGTCAGGATGATCGTCAACCGGTCGCGGTTCATCTCGCCGACGGCGGGCGCGGTGCGCTTGATGCCGAGGTCGAGGGCCAGCTGCTTGCCGGCGGCCTTGAGCCGCGGCGGGAAGTAGACCGTGGTCGTGGGCACGACGCCGTACCAGTTGTCCTCACCGACGACGGCCCAGCCGACCGTGGTCGCCTTCTGGCGCGAAGGTGGCCGCGAGGCCCTTGATGCCGGAGTTGTTGAAGACCTCGACGTAGACCTCGCCGCGCTTGAGCTGCGGCTTGGGCTTCGGCTCCTTGGTCGGCTCGGGCGTGGGGCTCGGCGTCTGCTCGGCGCTCGCGATCGTCGCGGTGTTGTCGACGCGGCGCTCGGTCGGAGCCTGGTCGCGGGTGGCGACGAAGGTGATGGCGGCCATCGCGACGGCGAGGACCGACAGCATCACGACGGGTGACGGGAAGGCCACACCGCGCTCGTCACGCGCACGGCGGGCCGAGGAGCGGGCAGGGCGACGGGAGGTTCGGCTCGGACTGGGGAAGAAGGCCATGGGGAAGGAAGCCGATCGTGAGTGGTGGGTCGAGCTCGGTGGGTCAGACCTCGAAGCCGAGGCGGCGGGCGGAGCGCTGGCGCTGGCGGGACGCACGGAGGCGGCGCAGCCGGCGGACGAGCAGCGGGTCGGCCTCCAGGGCCTCCGGGCGGTCGATGAGCGCGTTGAGGACCTGGTAGTAGCGGGTCGAGGACATGTCGAACTTCTCGCGGACCGCCTGCTCCTTGGCGCCGGCGTACTTCCACCAGTGACGCTCGAACTCGAGGATCTCGCGGTCGCGCTGGCTCAGCCCCGCTGCAGTCTCCTGCTCGGCGGCGGCGTGCTTAGCGGCTTCCATTGCCATCTCCTCCTCGACCCCACACCCACCCGTGACCGGGTGGACAGCGGTGAGTCTAGGCGACGAACGACAACGATGTCATTCGCTCCCGGCGAGTCGTCTGGACAAACCGTGAGGATCCGAGGGATGCCCCACGGACCCCCTCCGGACCGGAGGAGGACACCGCGGGGTGATCTACGCGTCGCCGGCGCTCGTTAGGGTTGGCGCGTGAGCCCATCGCAGCAGGCAGACCTCGTCATCGTGGCCAACCGCCTGCCGGTGGACCGGGTGCACAACGCCGACGGAAGCGTGTCGTGGCGGACCTCCCCCGGCGGCCTGGTCACCGCGCTCGAGCCGGTGCTGCGGGCCAACGACGGCGCCTGGATCGGCTGGCCGGGCTCGGCCGACACCGACGACGTCGAGCCGTTCGTCGAGGACGGCCTCTCGCTCGTCCCGGTGTCGCTGAGCGCGCGGGAGGTCGAGGAGTTCTACGAGGGCTTCTCCAACGGCACCCTCTGGCCGCTCTACCACGACGTCATCGCCAAGCCGGAGTTCCACCGCGAGTGGTGGGAGGCCTACGTCGAGGTCAACCAGCGCTTCGCCGACCGGGCGGCCGAGGTCGCCGCCGACGGCGCGACCGTGTGGGTGCAGGACTACCAGCTGCAGCTGGTCCCGCAGATGCTCCGCGCCAAGCGGCCCGACCTGCGGATCGGCTTCTACCTCCACATCCCCTTCCCGCCGGCCGAGCTGTTCTCCCAGCTGCCGTGGCGCCGCCAGATCCTCGAGGGGCTGCTCGGCGCCGACCTGATCGGCTTCCAGCTGCCCGGGGCGGCGGCCAACTTCGTACGCCTCGTGCGCAGCCGGGTGGGCCACAAGACCCACCGCGACACCATCTACCTCCCCGACGGCCGGCCGGTGAAGGCGACCGCCTTCCCCATCTCGATCGACACGGCCGGCTTCGAGGAGCTGGCCCGCTCGGAGGCCGTCGAGGCGCGCGCCAAGGAGATCCGGGAGGCGCTCGGCAACCCGCGCAGGATCTTCCTCGGTGTCGACCGCCTCGACTACACCAAGGGGATCTACTCGCGCCTGCGTGCCTTCGGCGAGCTGGTGCGCGACGGCGAGATCGACGTGGAGGACGCGGTCTTCGTGCAGGTCGCCACGCCCTCGCGCGAGCGCGTCGAGCAGTACCGCATCCTGCGCGACGACATCGAGCGCCTGGTGGGCGGCATCAACGGCGACCACGGACGGATCGGTCGTCCGGCGGTCTCCTACATGCACTCCTCCTACCCGCGCGAGGAGATGGCCGCGCTCTACCGCGCCGCCGACGTCATGGTCGTCACCCCCTTCCGCGACGGGATGAACCTCGTCGCCAAGGAGTACGTCGCGTGCCGCTTCGACAACGACGGCGCGCTGGTGCTGTCCGAGTTCGCCGGGGCGGCGCAGGAGCTGCGGCAGGCCTGGCTGGTCAACCCCTACGACATCGACGGGATGAAGGCCTCGCTGCTGGAGGCCTACGCCGCCGACAGCAAGGAGACCGGCCGCCGGATGCGGGCGATGCGCAAGCAGGTCGTGGCCAACGACGTGTCGAAGTGGGCGCGCGACTTCCTCGACGCGCTCGGGTCGCTGCCCGAGCAGCACGACAAGTCCGTACGCCGCTCGCGCGCCGGCTGACCGGCCCCGCAGCCACCCGTCA
Organism: uncultured Actinomycetota bacterium; assembly: GCA_963795275.1. GTDB lineage: Bacteria > Actinomycetota > Actinomycetes > Propionibacteriales > Nocardioidaceae > Nocardioides. Next base: position 43,855 of record CAWCHD010000005.1, on the reverse strand, counting down.
GGGGCGGGCCTCCGCCGCGACGTGGTGGGCGGTGTCGTCCTGCGCGACCATGATCGCCTCGATCTCGCGGACCAGGTCCGGCCCGAGCCGCGGCCACGACGGGTCGTAGCCGTAGGTCTCGGCCAGGCCGATCGTCGAGCGGGTGCCGGTGGCGAAGTCGACGTCGCGCGGCGAGATCAGCCCCGGGTGCACCACGCCGATGGCCTCGGACACCTTGAGCAGGTCCCGGCGCAGCGAGCGGACGTAGTTGGCCGCCCGGACGCTCTTGAGGGTGACGTCGAGACCGCGGGTGTAGCGCGGGTTCTGCGTCGCGACGCCCACCGGGCAGTGGTCGGTGTGGCACTTCTGGGCCTGGATGCAGCCGATCGACATCATCGCCTCGCGGCCGGCGTTGACCATGTCGACGCCGAGGGCGAAGGCGACGACGGCGTTCTCCGGGATCCCGAGCTTGCCGGCGCCGATGAAGACGACGTCGTCGCTGAGCCCGGCCTGCGCGAAGCGCCGGTAGACCTCGGCGAACCCGATCCGGAACGGGTAGGCGACCGAGTCCGCGAAGATCATCGGCGCGGCGCCGGTGCCGCCCTCGCCGCCGTCGATGTTGATGAAGTCGACGCCGCGACCGCCGCCGGACATCGCCTCGACGAGCTCGTCCCACATGGTGAGGTTGCCGACCGCCGACTTGATCCCGACCGGGAGGCCGGTGTGCTGGGCGACGCTCTCGACGAAGTCGAGCATCGAGTCGACGTCGCCGAACACCTCGTGGCGGCTCGGTGAGGCGCAGTCCTTGCCCTCGGGGATGCCGCGGATCTCGGCGATCTCCCTGCTGACCTTCTCGCCGGGGAGCATGCCGCCGAGACCGGGCTTGGCGCCCTGGCTCAGCTTGACCTCGATCGCCCGGACCGGCGCGGACTGCACGAGGTCGACGAGCCGACCCATGTCGAACTTCCCGTGCTCGTCGCGGCAGCCGAAGTAGGACGTGCCGATCTGGAAGACGACGTCACCGCCGTGGCGGTGGTGCGGCGAGAGCGCGCCCTCGCCGGTGTTCTGCAGGCAGCCGGCCATGGCGGCGCCCTTGTTGAGCGCCTCGACCGCCTTGCCCGAGAGCGAGCCGAAGCTCATCCCGGAGATGTTGACCACGCTCTGCGGGCGGAAGGCCTGCGGACGGCCGCGGGCCGCGCCCATCACCTTGGCGCACGGCAGGACGATCTCCTCCTGCGCGTGCGGCATGGTCGCCGCCCCCGGACCGGTGAAGGTGCGGTGCTTGATGACCGGGTAGCCGACGACCTGCTCGACGTCGTTGTCGGTGCCGAAGCCGAAGTAGTTGTTCTCGAGCTTGGAGCTCGCGTAGACCCAGCTGCGCTGGTCCCGGCTGAAGGGGCGCTCCTCGTCGTTGCTCGTGACGATGTACTGGCGCAGCTCGGGGCCGAAGCGCTCGAGGAAGTAGCGGGCGTGGCCCACGACCGGGAAGTTGCGGATGATCGCGTGCTTCGTCTGGACCAGGTCGTGCACCGTCGTCGCGGCCGCGGCCGCCGCGGTGCCGCCGAGGATCGCGTACCTCCACTTCATGGAGACATGCCTAGCCCTCGGCCGGGGCCGTGTCGAGCATCCCGCGCTACGCGAGCTCCCCGCGCGCCAGGCTCACACCCGAGTGGGTGGGGTCGCCGTCGTCGGGCTCGACCGAGATGTCGACGATGCGGTAGCCCTCGTCGAGCATCCCCTGCGGCACCTGGAAGTCGCCGGTGTCACCCTCGGCCAGCACGCCGAGGGCGACCATGCGGGTGCCGTCGACGTTGATCAGCCACACCTCGTGGAAGCCGTCCTCGTCGCCGAGCTCGCGGGCCTTGACCCGCAGGGTGAGGGTGTCGTCGGAGCGTACGGCGCTCGCCATCGCCGCGTCCGGCGGTGCTGTCCAGGGCGGTGAGGTCGGTCGCGGCGACCACGGACTCCTGCGGGCCGGGCACCGGGGCCACTCCGCCGTCCCCGGTCAACCGACCCAGGCCGAGGCCGGCGACGAGGGCGACGCCGGCGGCGAGGCCTGCCGCCCAGACCGGGACGCGGCGACGGCGTGCGGCGAGCTCGTCGCGTGGTCCGTCGGGCACGTGGAGCATCGGAGGCTCGACGGCGGTGACGTCGGTGCCACGCACCTGCGCCAGCACCTGCGCGCGGACCCGGTCGGGCGGGGCCACCAGCGGCTCGCCGACAGCCAGGCGGCGTACGTCGAGGAGGGCGTCGAGCCGGTCGCGACACTCGGCACAGGACTCGACGTGCGCACGCACGGAGTCGGGGGTGGCGTCAGGCTCGAGCACGAGGTCGGCCAGGTCGTCGAGGTCAACGTGGTTCACTGCGCACCCCCTCGAGCTGTTGCTGGAGCTGGATCAGGCCACGACGCACGTGGCTCTTGACGGTGCCGAGCGGCAGTCCGACCGACTCGGCGATCTCTGTGTGGCTGAGGCCCTGCCAGAACGCCAGCAGGACGATGGTGCGGCGCGGGTCGGGCAGCTCGTCCACTGCCTGTCGCACTACTACACGTTCGGCGACCTCCTCGTCAGCGGATTGGTCGACCGTGTCGAGGGGCAGCGCGGCCGCGGCTTCTGCACGGCGGGCATCGCGCGCGCGGGCGGCGCGGACGTCGGCGATCTTGTGGCGGGCGATGCCGATCAACCAGGCCGGCAGCGCGGACGCGCTCGGCGTGAGGGTGTGCCTGCTGCGCCAGGCCGACACGAACACCTGCTGCGTGACGTCCTCGGCGTCGTGCGTGTCGCCGAGCGCACGCAGGGCGAAGGTGTGGACCAGTGCGGACCACCGGTCGTACACGTCCGCGAGGGCCAGCTCGTCGCCCTGCACCAGCCGTTCGGCCAGTGAACGGACGACGTCGTCCTGCTCCTCTGACTCCTGGACGCCGGTGACCACCGCGTCAACGTACCGGCGGGGTCCTCGCCGGTCGAGCAGCACCGATGCCGCTCGACCGGCGAGACCGATCAGCTGAGCTTGATCGGGCGCAGCACGCGGTCGATGCCGTGCGCGATCTGCTTGTTGCCCTTGTTCAGGTCGAGGGCGGTCAGCACGGCCTTCGGGTCCTGGGCGCCCTTGTCCTTGTCCTTGAGCGTCACGCTCAGCGACGGCTTCATGCGGACGTCGACCTTGACGGTCTCGCCGGCGGCCGTCATCAGCTTGGCGCCGTCGGCCTTGAGGACCTTGCCGCTGGTCAGCGTCTTGCCGGGGATGACGTGGTAGAGCAGGACGGCCTCGACGGTGTCCACGCCGGCCAGCGCGACGAGCGACTCGAAGATCTTCTTCTCGCTCTTGATGTTCTTGCCGGTCAGGTCCTTCACGAGCACGCGGAAGGCCTGGTCGGTGGGCGCGAAGACGGTGGCGCGCGTGGTGCCGTCGGCGACCACGGCGACCGGCGAGTCGGGCTTCGCGGCGACCACGGCGAGGGCCGCCTGGGTGAGGATGTCGAAGTCCTTGGCGTTGTTGTCGAACTCGTCACCGTCGGAGGTGAGGAGCGCGGCCAGGCTGTCCTCGCCGACCGCCTTCGCGTTGGCGGCGGGGGCGGCAGCCGTGATGGCGCCGAGGGCCAGGGCGGAGGTGGCGAGGAGTGCGGATACGCGTCGCATCAGGGGTCCTTCCGTCAGGGGCGCCGGTCGGCGCCCGTCACCCCCTTCTCCGAGCGAGCGGGGCGTCCGGATGCACGGGTGCGTAGATTTCTCGCATGGATCTCATCCCCACGCCCGAACAGGTGGTCGCGGCGGCCGGAAATGTCGCCCACACGCTGCTCTACGGCGGGCTCGCCGACCTGCGTCCGATGCCGCGGACGCTCATCGACGACGGGGTCCTGCGCGAGGTCTACCACTACCGGCCGGCGGTCGACGTGGAGCAGACCGGCGACCCGGTGCTCCTCGTGAACCCGCTGGCCGCGCCGTCGCTCTGCTACGACCTGCGACGCGACTGCTCCCTCGTGGAGCACCTGGTCACGGGCGGGCGGCCGACCTACCTCGTGGAGTACGGGCAGGTCTCCTTCAAGGACCGCGCGCTCGGCATGGAGCACTGGATCGAGGAGGTGCTGCCGGAGGCGATCCGTGCGGTCCACGAGCACTCCGGCGGCAAGGGCGTGCACCTGGTCGGGTGGAGCCTGGGCGGGATCTTCGCGCTGCTCGTCGCCGCCGACCGTGCCGACCTGCCGATCGCCTCGCTCACCGTGGTCGGCTCGCCGGTCGACGTCACCAAGGTGCCGCTGGTGGCCCCCGTCCGGCCCCTGCTCAACCTCGGTCAGGGGACCGGGCTCGTCACGCGTGCCTACCGGGCGCTCGGCGGGGTGCCGGTGCCGCTCGTGAACTGGGCGTTCACCGCGGCGTCGGCGCAGAAGGTCGTGATGAAGCCGCTGGCAGTGGCGACCCACCTCGACGACGCCGACTACCTCAAGCAGATGGAGGCCGTCACCCGCTTCATGTCCAGCATGACGGCCTACCCCGGCCGGACCTTCGGCCAGCTCTACCACCGCTTCGTCAAGGGCAACGCCCTCGCGGCGGGCAGCATGGAGATCGGCGGCCGCACGGTGGACCTGGCCGACATCTCGGTGCCGGTGCTGGTCTTCGCCGGCAACACCGACGGCATCGCGCCGCTCCCGGCCGTACGCGCCGTGGTGCCGCTGCTGACGGGCTCGAAGCGGGTGCAGTTCGAGGTCGTGCCGGGAGGCCACCTCGGCATGCTGACCGGCCGGGCCGCCCGCGGCACGACGTGGGAGACCATCGACGAGTGGGTGGCCGAGTGGTCGGCGGGGACGCTCCCGGCGCGCAAGGCCGCGGCGAGGAAGGCACCGGCCAGGAAGGCGGCGGCCAAGAAGGCGCCGGCTGCGAAGAAGGCGCCGGCCAAGAAGGCGGCCGCGAAGAAGGCTCCGGCCAAGAAGACCGCTGTGAAGAAGACGTCTGCCACGAAGGCCGCGCCGCGCAAGGCCGCCTCCTCGGAGGCCATCGGCTCCAACCCGGCGCGTCGCTACGGCTCGTCGGGCTCGCGCGCGCTGGGCCAGCGGTGACGGCCACCGCCCCTCCGGGCGCGTCCGCCCGCCTGTCGCAGGGCGTCCGGGTCGGCTACGGCAGCGGGTCGGTCGCGACCGGCGCCTTCGGCACGGTCCCCGGGCTGATGCTCCTGCCCTACCTGACCGACGAGCTGGGGATCGCCGCGCTGTGGGCCGGCGTCATCGTCTTCCTGCCGAAGGCGTGGGACGTCGTGCTCAACCCGGTCGCCGGGCGCGTGAGCGACCGCACCCTCGACCCCGCCGGGCCGCGCAGGCCCTGGCTGATCCGCGCGGGACTGATGCTGGCCGGCGCCTTCGCGCTCATCTTCGCGGCGCCCGACCTCGACAGCCAGTGGCTCGAGGCCGGGTGGGTCCTGGTGTTCTACGTGCTCGCCGCGTCGGCGTACGCCTTCTTCCAGGTGCCCTACGTCGCGATGCCCGCCGAGATCACGGCGTCCTACGACGAGCGCACCCGGTTGATGACGTGGCGCGTCGCCATCCTGGCCCTCACGATCATGCTGGCCGGCGCGACGGCGCCGGTGATCCGCGACGCGGTCGGCGGACGCGACGGCTACCGCGTGATGGGCGTCGCGATGGCGGTCGTCATCCTCGTCGGGGTCGTCGGGGCGTGGTGGGGCACCCGCTCCGCGCCGATCGGTGCCGTCAGCGCCGGTGCGGGGAGCCTGCGCGAGCAGCTGCGCGTGGTCGGGCAGGCCCGCGACTTCCGGGTCCTGCTGACGACGTTCGTCCTGCAGGCGCTCGCCACCGGCTCGATGCTCGCCGGTGTCCCCTACGTCGCCGACGACCTCCTCGGGAGCACGGCGGCTGCCACCGTCCTCTTCGTCTGCTTCGTCGGTCCCGCCCTCCTCCTGACGCCGCTGTGGGCCCGGTGGGGCCAGCGGGTCGGGAAGAAGCGGGGCTACGTCGCCGCGTCGCTGGTGCTGGCCGCCGGCGCCGCGCTCGCCGTGCTCGCGCGCGGGGGCAACGACGTGTGGACCTACGTCGCGACCGGGCTGGTCGGCCTCGGCTATGCCGGGTGCCAGGTCTTCCCGATGGCGATGCTGCCCGACGTGGCCGCGGTCGACGCCGCGCGGACCGGCGAGAACCGGGCCGGCGTCTACACCGGCGTCTGGACGGCCGCCGAGACGCTCGGCCTGGCCCTCGGCACCGCGGTGTTCGCGCTGGCGCTCGCGCTGGGCGGCTACCTCTCCAGCGAGGGCCGCGACATCACCCAGCCCGGCTCGGCACTGACCGCGATCGCGCTGGGCTTCTCGCTCGTGCCGGCGGCGCTGACGTTCGCCAGCCTGTGGTGGCTGCGGCAGTACACCCTCGATCCCGCGGAGGTGGCGGCTGCCACCTCCGCACCAGGAGGCTCCGATGTCTGACCCGCTCGAGCGGCTGCGCGCCCTGCAGGGCGCGGACCTGCCGGTGCACGGCGGCCGCACCCTCGCCTACGTCTACGACTCCGGCGACCCGGAGGTCGACCGGATCGCGCGCGAGGCCGTCGCCGCCTACGCGGCGTCCAACGCGCTGGACCCGACGGCGTTCCCCTCGCTGCTGCAGATGGAGAACGAGCTCGTCGGCTTCGCGTGCCGCCTCCTCGACGCGCCGGACGGTGCGGTGGGGACGGTGACCTCCGGCGGCACGGAGTCGATCCTGCTGGCGGTGCAGGGTGCCCGCGACGCCCGCCCGGACGTCGTACGCCCGCGGATGGTGCTGCCGGAGACCGCGCACGCGGCGTTCCACAAGGCGGCGCACTACTTCGGCGTCGAGGCGGTGCTCGTGCCGGTCGGCCCCGACTTCCGGGCAGACGCTGCGGCGATGGCCGCGGCGATCGACGACGACACGGTGCTGGTCGTCGCCAGCGCGCCGTCGTACGCCCACGGGGTGGTGGACCCGGTCACCGAGATCGCCGCCGCGGCTGCGGCGCGCGGGGTGCGCTGCCACGTCGACGCGTGCATCGGCGGGTGGGTGCTCCCCTACGCCGCGCGGCTCGGTCGCGCGGTGCCGGCGTGGACGTTCGCGGTGGAGGGCGTCACGTCGATCTCGGTCGACACCCACAAGTACGCCTACGCCCCCAAGGGCACGTCGCTCCTGCTGCACCGCGACGCGGCGCTGCGCAAGCCGCAGTACTTCGCCTCGGCGGCCTGGCCCGGCTACACGATGCTCAACGCGACGACGCAGTCGACGCGGTCGGGCGGGCCGATCGCCGGGACGTGGGCGGTCGTCGAGCACATCGGGGACGAGGGCTACGTCGGGCTCACCGACCGGGCGTTCGCCGCCGTCGACGCGATCGTCGCGTGCATCGAGAAGGAGCCCGCGCTGCGCCTCGTGGTCGCGCCCGACTCGACCCTCGTCGCGATGGCCACCGACGAGACGCTCGACCCCTTCACGCTGACCGACGAGCTGCTCTCGCGCGGGTGGTACGTCCAGCCGCAGCTGTCGTACGGCGACCACGGCCCGAGCATCCACCTGTCCGTCAGCGCCGGCACGCTCGCGCACGTCGAGGAGCTCGCGTCGGCTCTGGGCGAGTCGGTGGCGGCCGCCCAGGCGGCCGGTCCGGTCGCGGTCGACGCGGGCGTGGTCGCCTTCATCGAGGCGCTCGACCCGGCGACGCTGGGCGACGACGACTTCGACGGGCTGCTGGCGGCGTCGGGACTCGTCGGTGCGTCCGAGGACGGCGACCTCGAGCTGCCCACCCGGATGGCCGAGGTCAACGCGATGCTCGACGTGGCGTCCCCGGCGATGCGCGAGGCGCTGCTGGTGGCGTTCCTCGACCGGCTGCAGCGACCGGCCTTCCGGGACCGCGGCATGAGCTCGCTCGCCGGGCTCGTCGAGAAGGGCCGCGTCGCGCCGGACTGGGCGGCCGCGCTCGCCCCGGTGGACGACCAGATCGCCGCGATGGGCCGCTTCCTCCAGGAGGAGTCGGCGGCCGGCCGCGGCTACCAGCCCAGCGCCGACCGGGTGTTCCGGGCCTTCGAGCGCCCGCTGGCCGACGTACGCGTGCTGGTGGTGGGACAGGACCCCTACCCCAACCCGCAGCACCCGATCGGGCTCAGCTTCGCCGTCGAGCGGCACGTGTGGCCGCTGCCCCCGAGCCTGCGCAACATCTACCTCGAGCTCCGCGACGACCTCGGGATCATGCCGCCCCGCCACGGCGACCTGTCGGCGTGGGCCGACCAGGGCGTGATGCTGCTCAACAGGTGCCTCACCGTGCGCCCCGGCGACTCCAACAGCCACCAGGGCAAGGGGTGGGAGGCGATCACCGAGCGCGCGATCACGGCGCTCGCGGAGCGCGGCGGGCCGTGCGTCGCCGTGCTCTGGGGGCGTCCCGCGCAGTCGCTGAAGAAGCTGCTCGGCGCGATCCCGTCGGTCGAGTCGGTGCACCCGTCACCGCTCAGCGCGCACCGCGGGTTCCTCGGCTCCAAGCCGTTCAGCACGGTCAACGCGCTGCTCGAGGAGCAGGGCGCGGACCCGATCGACTGGGCCCTTCCGACCTACGACGACGTACCCCCGAGGTAGTCCAGTGGCAACCTGTCGTCGATCGGGCGTCCCAGCCACCACTTGCCACTGGACTACCCGCGGGAATATAGTTGAATCTCAAACTATTGAGGATGTCATGACCACTGCGATGCCTGCCCTCTACATCGGCCACGGTGCGCCGCCGCTGCTCGACGACCCGATCTGGTCCGGCCAGCTGGCTGCGTGGGCGAAGGACCTGCCCCGGCCGAAGGCCATCCTCATCGTCAGCGCGCACTGGGAGTCCGCGCCGGTCAGCCTGTCGGCGAGCCGGGCGCCGCTGGTCTACGACTTCGGCGGGTTCGCGCCGAAGTACTACGAGATGACCTACGAGACGCCCGACGCGACGGCGCTCGCGCAGCGGGTCGCGGCGATGATGCCCGACGGTGAGCCCGTCCACCAGCACGTCTCCCGCGGGCTCGACCACGGCGCGTGGGTGCCGCTGAAGATCATGTATCCCGAGGCCGACATCCCCGTCCTGCAGATGTCGCTGCCGACCGACGACCCGCACCGCCTGATGAAGCTCGGCGAGCGACTGCGTCCGCTGCGCGAGGAGGGCGTGCTGGTGATCGGCTCGGGCTTCCTCACCCACGGCCTGCCGTTCCTCAAGGAGTTCCGCATCGAGGCCGAGGCGCCCGGCTGGTCGGTCGACTTCGACCTGTGGGCCGCCGAGGCGCTGTCGCGCGGCGACGTCGACCTGCTCTCCGACTACAGGGCCAAGGCGCCGGGGATGCCGTACGCCCACCCGACCGTCGAGCACTACACGCCGCTCTTCGTGACGCTCGGTGCCGCGACGACCGCCGACGCTCCCGGCATCCAGGTCATCGACGGCTACTGGATGGGGCTCTCGAAGCGGTCGCTGCAGGTCGCCTGACGTCCGGTACTAACCTCGAGGGATGCGCGTCCTCTCGATCCAGTCCCACGTCGCCTACGGGCACGTCGGCAACTCCGCAGCCGTCTTCCCGCTCCAGCGCCTCGGCCACGAGGTGTGGCCGGTGCTGACGGTGAACTTCTCCAACCACACCGGGTACGGCGCGTGGCGCGGGCCGCTGATCTCGGCCGAGGACGTCGCCGCCGTGATCACCGGCATCGGCGAGCGCGGGGCCTTCGAGACGTGCGACGCGATCCTGTCGGGCTACCAGGGGTCGCCGGAGATCGCCGACGTGATCGCCGACGCGGTCGCGCAGGTCAAGGCGGCCAACCCCGCGGCGACGTACACCTGCGACCCCGTGATGGGCAACGCCACGTCGGGCTGCTTCGTGAACCCGGCCATCCCGCCGAAGTACGTCTCGACGGTCATCCCCGTCGCCGACGTGCTGACGCCCAACCAGTTCGAGCTCGGCTTCATCACCGAGCGCGACGCCCTCAGCGGCACGTCGTCCCTCGACGACATCCTGTCCGCGGTCGAGCGAGGTGCGCGGCATGGGTCCGTCGACGGTGCTCGTGACCTCGGTCGACCGCGAGGGTGCGGCCGACGACACCATCGAGATGCTGGCCGTCACCGGCGACGGCGCCTGGCTGGTCAGCACGCCCCGCCTGCCGATGAAGGCCAACGGCTCCGGCGACATCACCGCAGCCCTGTTCACCGCGCACCTCAGGGACGGCTCCCCCGCCGACGCGCTGGCCCGTACGGCCTCCTCGGTGTTCGCCGTGCTCAAGGAGACCCTCGACTCCGGCGAGCGCGAGCTGCGCCTGATCGCTGCCCAGGACGCCATCGCGTCGCCGGCCTGCGAGTTCGAGGTCGAGCAGGTCCGCTGACCGTCGCGGTCGGCAGCCGAGCGAGAAGTATCGAGACCGACCAGCTCGGGTCGGCCTAGTAGGACTTGCCGTCGGCGTAGCGCTGCCGGCGCCACGCGCGTCCGCGACCGCGGTTGCGCGCCTTGAACGTCGGCAGCTGGGAGTCGCAGTTGGGGCAGACCAGCCGCAGGTTCTCGCGGCGGTTGTTGGTCGAGTCCCCGTCGACGTGGTCGAGGACGAGCCTCAGCTCACTGCCCTGCCACGTCGTCGAGCAGCCGCACAGGGCGCATCGACTCTCCTGCTGCTCGAGGAGGTAGGACCGGACGTAGTGGCCGATGCCGCTGCTGGCTGGGCGGCGCCGGTCTCCAGCCAGAGGGAGATGTTGCGCTTGCGCTCCATGGCGCGCTGGCAGCGATTGCTGCAGAAGACCTTCTGGTGGCGCTTGGTGAGGGCGGCGCCGCACCCGAGGCAGCTCATGCGCCCACGCTAGGGACCGCAACCGACAGCGAGCCGCGTGAGAGATTCGAACTCTCGCAACCCAATTTACAAGATTGGTGCTCTACCCCTGAGCTAACGCGGCGTGCGTCCGGGGACGCGGCGGCAATCCTAGTCAGCGGCTGAGGGGCTGCGAGGATGAGGCCCGTGAGCCTCCTCCACCTGCCGCACCACGACGGCTCCCCGCTCTACGTCTCCGACGAGGCGCCCGGGCTGGGCGAGACGGTCACGGTGCGCGTCAGGACCAGTGCGGACGACCCGGTCGAGGCGGTCTGGGTGCGGACGACGTACGACGCCGAGCCGGTCTTCCACCCGACCACCTCGACGGCCGGGGCGGACGGCGCCGTCGTGTGGTGGGCGGCCGAGCTGCTCGTGCACAACCCGGTCACGCACTACCGCTTCCTGCTCGTGCGGAGCGACGGCACGCAGCAGTGGCTGACGGGCGCCGGCACCGTCGACCACGACGTCCCCGACGCCGACGACTTCCGGCTCGCGGCCTTCCCGTCCGCTCCCGACTGGGGCCGGGACGCGGTGGTCTACCAGGTCTTCCCCGACCGGTTCGCCCGCTCCGCCGCGGCCGACGAGCGCGCCGTCCCCGACTGGGCGCTCGCGGCCGAGTGGGACGACGAGGTCTGCTTCGAGGGCCACGACCCGCGCACCCCGATGCAGCTCTTCGGCGGGGACCTCGACGGCATCACCGACCACCTCGACCACATCGAGCAGGTCGGTGCGGACGTCGTCTACACGACGCCCGTCTTCCCGGGCGAGAGCAACCACCGCTACAACGCGACCACCTTCACCGAGGTCGACCCGCTGCTCGGTGGCGACGAGGCGTACGCCCGGCTCAGCGAGGCCGTGCACGCCCGCGGCTGGCGGATCCTGGGCGACCTCACCACCAACCACACCGGCGACACCCACGAGTGGTTCCTCGCGGCGGTCGACGACCCGGAAGACCCGCACCGCTCCTTCTACTACTTCGACGACGACGGCACCTACGCCTGCTGGATGGGCCACGGCACGCTGCCCAAGATCAACCACGCCAACCTCGACGTCCGGCACGCGATGGTCGAGGGTCCGCACTCGGTGGTCGGGCGCTGGCTCCGGCCGCCGTACGACGTCGACGGCTGGCGCATCGACGTCGCCAACATGACCGGCCGGCTGGCCGACATCGACGTCGCGCACGAGGTCGCCCGCGCGGTGCGCGCCACCGCCGCCGAGCTCCGCGAGGACCCGTGGGTCATCGGCGAGCACAACCACGACGCGACCGGCGACGTCGACGGCGACGGCTGGCACGGCACGATGAACTACTCCGGCTTCTCCTGGCCGGTGTGGTCGTGGCTGCGCGACCCGTCGTCGCCCGCCCGTGCCTTCGGCCGCCCGGTGCCCGTGCCCCGGCGCGACGGTGCGGCCGTCGTCGAGACCCTGCGCGCGTGGCAGGGGACGCTCGGCTGGCGCGCGACCGCGTCGAGCTGGAACATCCTCGGCTCCCACGACTCCGCCCGGATCCGCACCGTCGTCGGCGGTGACGCAGCCGTGCACCGGGTCGCGGCCGGCCTGCAGTTCACCCTGCCCGGCGTGCCGATGCTCTTCGCCGGGGACGAGATCGGGCTCGAGGGCGTCAACGGCGAGGACTCCCGGCGCACGATGCCGTGGCACCGGCCCGACGACTGGGACCGCACCACCCTGGCGGCGTACGCCGACCTCGCGCAGGTGCGCCGTGCCCACGTCGCCCTCCGGCGCGGCGGGCTGCGGTGGGCGCACGTCGACGTCGACACGATCGCCTTCGTGCGCGAGCACCCCGACGGGGACGTCCTCGTCGTGGCGCGCCGGGCAGCGGCTCCCGGCTTCGCGCTCCCCCTCGAGCCGGGGCGCCACGTCCTCGGCTCGGAGCCCGGCGGCGCCGACCTCACCAGCGGCCCGGCCGGCGTGGCCGTGCCGGCGGCCGACGGACCGCGGGTCGACATCTGGGCACTCGGCAGCGAGGCCTCGCACCACTAGGGTCGTCGTCATGGCCATGCGGATCGTCGCCAACCGGCCGGACCCGGCCATCGTCGGCCTGCCGTGGCACCTGCCCCTCGAGGAGTGGCCCGACGACGTCGTCGTACCGCTCCCGCGGGGGCTGTCGCGCCACGTCGTGCGCATCGTGCGGCTCGGCGAGCGGGTCTACGCGATCAAGGAGACGCAGGACGACATCGCCTTCCGCGAGTACCGCCTGCTCCGCGACCTCCAGCGGATCGGGATGCCGTCCGTCGTCCCGCAGGGCGTGGTCACCGGCCGCGTCGGCAGCCACGGCGAGGAGCTGCCGGCGACGCTGATCACCCGCCACCTGCAGTTCTCGCTGCCCTACCGCAGCCTCTTCAGCCGCGGGATGACCGCCGAGCACGTCCCGACCCTCATCGACGCGATCGTCGTGCTGCTGGTGCGCCTGCACCTGTCGGGCTTCTACTGGGGCGACGTGTCGCTGTCCAACGTCCTGTTCCGCCGCAACGCCGGTGAGTTCTCGGCCTACCTCGTGGACGCCGAGACCGGCGAGCTGCGCGAGGAGCTCGGCGACCGGATGCGGGAGTACGACATCACCGTCGGCTGCGAGAACATCTTCGCCGAGCTGATGGACCTCGAGGCCAGCGGCGCCGTCCACGAGATCGACGGCTTCGCGATCATCGATCGCCTGCGCTCGCGCTACGAGGCGCTGTGGTCCGAGCTCACGGGCCTCGAGGAGTTCCGCGCCGACGAGATGTGGCGCATCGAGCAGCGGGTGGAGCGGCTCAACGACCTCGGCTTCGACGTCGACGAGCTCGACATCGTCACCGACCTCGACGGCGACACGATCCGCATCCAGCCCAAGGTCGTCGACCTCGGCCACCACGCGCGCGAGCTCCAGGCGCTGACCGGCATGAGCGTCGAGGAGAACCAGGCACGTCGCATCCTCAACGACATCGCCTCCTACACCACGCACTACGACCTCGGCCGCGAGGACCGCCACCTCGTCGCGAGCCGGTGGATGCACCAGATCTTCGAGCCGATCATGGCGATGATCCCGCCGGACGCGACCGGCAAGCTCGAGCCGGCGGAGGTCTTCCACGAGATCCTCGAGCACCGGTGGTACCTCTCGGAGCAGGCCGGCCACGAGATCGACATCCACGAGACCGCCCGCGACTACATCGACCGGATGCTGACGGCCAAGCCCGACGAGGCGATCACGGGCGAGGAGTGATCGGCTCCCAGTCGCCGACCAGCCAGGACCCGTCGGTGCGCAGCCGCACCCACTGGAGGCCGGTCGGACGCCCGTCGGCGTACGTCACCAGGCTGACGTCGGCGTCGCGGCGCGGCTTGCTGCCGAGCGCGATGGCGTACGCCGCACCGCCGGTGGTGCCGTTGGTCCACGTCCAGCCCGACTCACCGCCCTCGCCCGTCACCTCGGTCGGCCCGGACTGCACGTGGGTGTGGCCGCCCAGCACGAGGTCGACGCAGCCGCGCTGCAACGCCTCGCGGCCGAGGTTGGCGTCGTGCACCAGCACGGTGCTGACCCGCTCGCCGTCGTCCGCAGCGGCGCAGGCGGCGTCGGCCAGCCGCTCCCCCACCTCGGTGAAGCTGAGGCCGGACTCGTCACGCCAGCTGCCGAGGCCGCTGCTGCGCGGGTCGTCCACACCCAGCAGGGTCCCGCCCCAGGGAGCGTCGACCGCCTCGCCGTCGAGCATCGTCCAGCCCTCGTCGGCGAGGTAGGTGCTGACGAAGGTGCCGTGGTCGTGGTTGCCCGCGACGCCGAAGCGGTCCCAGTCGTCGAACGCCGCCGCGAGCGAGTCGAGGCTGAAGGCCTCCCACGGCTGGCCGGTCGAGGTGTCGTCGCCGCCGTCGAGCACGACGGTCGCCCCGGCGGCCTCGCCGATCGCGCGGGCGACGCGGTCCATGCCGATGTTGTCGTGGCGGTCGCTCACGAGCAGGGCGACGGTCTCGCCGTCCTCGGGCTGCCGGAGGTCGAGGTCCGCCGCGCCCCCGGCGGCCGTGGAGTAGAACTCCTTGCTCTTGTCGTAGGTGTCGATCGCGCTCAGCACGAGGCGCTTGCTCTGCGTCGTGACGGGACCGGAGCGCACCTCGATGTCGCGCACCTCCGCCGGCAGCTCGACGTCGGGGCCGGCGAGCTCGGCGAGCGTCTGCCAGCTCCCCTGCTCCTCCTGGGTCTCCTCGCTCGACTCCCAGGGCTGCCAGATGAGCAGCGGCAGCACCGCCAGCAGTGCGGCGGCGAGCACGCCCTGGCGCGTGCCGAGGCCGCGGAACAGCTGGCCGCGCCGGTGCCGGCCGAGCAGCAGGAAGACGGCCACCGGCAGCAGGCCCACACCGAGGCCACGGACGGCCGCCGAGACCGCCATGTCCACCACGACGCCCCGCACCTTCTCGACCGGGGCGGCGGGTCGCCGGCGATGTAGGCGTAGCGCTCGACCAGCTCCTCGATCGAGCCGACCTCGGTCTTGCCGAGGGCGATGGTGACACCGACCGGCCCGACGTCGCGGAACCGGAGGTCCGGCAGCAGCGGCCCCGTCTGCACGACCGCGTCGCGCGCCATCGTGGGGCGTACGACGGCGTCGTGACCGGCCACGACCGTGGTGCGGCTGCTGTTGAGGAACAGCGAGACCGCGACCACGAGCCCGAGCGCGACGCTGCCGCTCACGAGCAGGGCGCCGACGAGCAGGCGGCGGGGCGTGCTCATCGGTGGCTCACCAGTGGCTCATCGGGGCAGGCGGGCCTGCGAGATCGAGTAGAGGGCGATCGAGGCGGCCACCCCGGCGTTGAGCGACTCCAGCTGGCCGACCATCGGGATCGAGACGATCTGGTCGCAGGTCTCGGCGACCAGGCGGCCGAGGCCCGTGCCCTCGGAGCCGATGACGACGACCAGCGGGCCGTCGGCGAGGCCGCCCGGCGCGACCAGCTCGGGCAGCGAGATGTCGCCGTCGGCGGCCAGGCCGACGACCATGCAGCCGGCGTCCTGGTAGGCCTTGAGCTGGCGGGTCAGGTTGACCGTCTGGGCGATCGGGAGGCGGGCGGCGGCGCCGGCGCTGGTCTTCCAGGCCGAGGCGGTCATGCCGGCCGCACGACGCTCCGGGATCAGCACGCCGTGCGCGCCGAAGCCGGCCGCCGAGCGGACCACGGCCCCGAGGTTGCGCGGGTCGGTGACGGAGTCGAGCGCCACGATGAGCGCCGGCTCCTTGGCCTCGTCGGCACGGTCGAGCAGGTCGTCGGCGTGGGCGTACTCGTAGGCCGGCAGCCGTGCCGCCAGGCCCTGGTGCACCGCACCGCTGGTCATCCGGTCCATCTCGTTGCGGGTGACCTCGAGCAGCTTGACGCCCTGCTCCGCGGCGAGCTTGAACGCCTCGCGGAGCCGGTTGTCGCGCTCGGCGCCCTCGGCGACGTAGACCGCCGTCACCGGCACGCCGCCGCGCAGGAGCTCGACGACGGAGTTGCGGCCGGCGGCCCACTCGGCGTCGGAGGTCGTGCGCCGCTTGGTCCCCTTGGACTTGTCGCGCTCGGCGCGCTTCGCGGCCTTGTGCGCCTGGTGGTAGGGACGGTCGGTGGCCTTGGGCGTGGGCCCCTTGCCCTCGAGCCCGCGACGCACGCGACCGCCCGAGCCGGCGGTGGGGTTGCCCTTGCCCGTCTTCTTGATCGCGCCCTTGCGCTTGGAGTTGCCGGCCATGTCAGATGCTCCACTTCGGCCCGGAGGGCGTGTCTTCGATCTCGATGCCTGCTGCCGTGATCTGGTCACGGATGGCGTCGGCGCGGGCCCAGTCCTTGGCCTCGCGCGCCGCCGTCCGGTCGGCCAGCAGTCCCTGGACCAGCGCGTCGACCACGCCGGTGAGCTTGTCGTCGTTGCTGCCGCCGCTCGCCCACGCCTCGTCGGCCGGGTTGAGGCCGAGCACGTCGAGCATGGCGATGACCTCGCCGAACTTCTGGCTCAGCTCGTCGGACGGGCCGTCGGTGAGCAGGCGGTTGCCCTCGCGGACCGAGTCGTGGATGACCGCGACCGCCGCGGGCGTGCCGAGGTCGTCGTCCATGGCCTGCGTGAACGCCTCGGGCAGCGACGCGAACCAGGTCCCGACCGCGCCCGCCGCCCGCTCGAGGAAGTCCTCGATGCGCCGGAAGCCCTTCGCCGACTCGTCGAGCGCCTCGAAGCTGAACTCGACGTGCGAGCGGTAGTGCGCCGAGACCATGTAGTAGCGCAGCTCGATGCCGCGCACCCGCTCGAGCACCGACGGGATGAGCAGCGAGTTGCCGAGCGACTTGCTCATCTTCTCGCCGGCGGTGGTGATCCAGGCGTTGTGCAGCCAGTACGACGAGAACGGGCGCCCGGCAGCCCGCGACTGCGCCTGCTCGTTCTCGTGGTGGGGGAAGCGCAGGTCGACGCCGCCGCCGTGGATGTCGAAGGCGGGGCCGAGGTACTTGCCGGCCATCGCCGAGCACTCGATGTGCCAACCGGGACGCCCGGGGCCCCAGGGGGACGGCCAGGAGGCGGTCTGCGGCTCGGACTCCTTCTTCCAGCCCTTCCACAGCGCGAAGTCACGCGGGTCCCGCTTGCCGCGCGGGTCCGCGTCGCCGGCGGGCTCCATGTCCTCGACCTTCTGGCGGGTCAGCTCGCCGTAGGCCGGCCAGCTCCGCACGTCGAAGTAGACGTCGCCGCTGCCGTCCTCGGCCGCGTAGGCGTGGCCGCGGGCGACGAGCTGCTCGATCAGCTCGACGATCTCGGGGACGTGGCCGGTGGCGCCCGGCTCGTACGTCGGCGGCAGCACGTTGATCGCGGCCAGCGCCTTGTCGAGCTCACGCTTCATCGCGGCGGCGAGGGCGTACCAGTGGACGCCCTGCTCCTCGGACCTGGTCAGGATCTTGTCGTCGATGTCGGTGACGTTGCGGATGAAGTCGACGGTGTAGCCGGTGGCCGTGAGCCAGCGGCGCAGCACGTCGAAGTTCACCGCCGAGCGGACGTGGCCGACGTGCGGCTCCGACTGCACGGTGAGGCCACACACGTAGATACCCGCCCGGCCCTGCTGCAGGGGGACGAAGTCGCGCGTCTCGCGCGTCGCGGTGTCGTGGAGCCTCAGAGTCACCCGCAGAGTCTAGGGGCGCCACGTCAGTTGGACCGAAGTCGCGACGTCCGCTCACAAGCGCCTCCTGTGACTCCTGAGACGCGTGGGAACCAGCGGGGTACCGTCGTCGGGTGCTCCGACGCCGCGCCGCCGCGCTCCTCCTGCTCCCGCTCGTCCTCGGCGCCCTCGCCCCCGCTCCGGCCGCGAGCGCGTCGGACGCCCGGGCGCGCGTCCGCGCGACACCCCAGGTCTCCCTCGTGTCGTGGAGCTCGTACGCCGACCTCAAGGCCGGCACCCGCAGTGGTCTCAAGCTCGGGCGCGGCCAGGTGTCGCTGCTGGACGCGAGGCCGCGCACGGTCGCCGGCCGTCGCTACGAGGCCGGCACCTGGACGTCCCCGTGGTCGACCCCGGGGTTCGGAGCGACCGCGCTCGTCCCGACGTGGGAGGCCACCACCCCCGGCAAGAGCCTGGTCCGGGTCGAGGTGCGGGCCATGGCCGCCGACGGATCCACCGGCACCTGGGACACGATGGCCGACTGGTCCCGCACCGGCCGCCCCGTCGCGCGGACGACGTACTCCGGGCAGGCCGACGACCTCGGCCGGGTCAGCGTCGACACCTGGTACGCCGCCGGCTCGATCACGTCGTGGCAGGTGCGGGTCACCCTCATGCGTCCGCGCGGGTCGAGCCTGCCGGTGAGCCTCGAGCGCGTCGGTGCCGTCGCCTCGGTCGACGCGAGCGCGCCGCGGCCCACCTCGGCGCCCGGACCGGCCGTGGGGACCGTCCTCGCCCGTCCCGACGCTCTCCCAGATGGTCCACACCGGGCACTACCCGCAGTGGGGCGGCGGCGGCGAGGCGTGGTGCTCGGCCACGTCGACGGCGATGGTGCTCGGCTACTACGGCATCTCCCCCACGCCGACCGGCATCGCCGCAGGCCATGTCGACGCGGTCGTCGACCACACCGCCAAGATGGTCTACGACCACGGCTACGAGGGCACCGGCAACTGGGCCTTCAACACCGCCTACGCCGCGACCCTGGTGGCCGGCGACTCCTACGTGACCCGGATGAGCGGCCTGCGTGAGGCGGAGGACTACATCGCCGCCGGGGTGCCGCTGGTCGTCTCGGTCGCGTTCGGGCGCAACCAGCTGACGGGCGCACCGATCTCGGCGAGCAACGGCCACCTGATGGTGATCGTCGGCTTCGAGGCCGACGGCGACGTGGTGGTCAACGACCCGGCCGGCGCGACGGACGCGGAGGTGCGCCGCGTCTACGACCGGGCGCAGTTCGAGCGGATCTGGATCGCCGCCTCCGGCGGGACGGCGTACGTCATCAGCAACGGCTGACCGGTCCGGTCAGGCAGACGCGCTGATCTCGATCGTGTGCAGGCCGGTCGACCCGTCGGGGTCGGGCGCGCGCACGACGTCGGTCTGGGTCTGGCCGTCCTTGCCGATGGCCCGCACCCGGACGGTGTGGTCCCCCTCCGGGACGTCGAGGGTCACCTTCCACTGCACCCACGTGTCGACCGACGGGGTCTCGCC
This sequence comes from uncultured Actinomycetota bacterium, assembly GCA_963795275.1. Taxonomy (GTDB): domain Bacteria; phylum Actinomycetota; class Actinomycetes; order Propionibacteriales; family Nocardioidaceae; genus Nocardioides. Next base: position 24,484 of record CAWCHD010000005.1, on the reverse strand, counting down.
GAGCTCGGCGCGCTCCCAGGCACTGCCGTCGACCTGCACCTCCACGGCCTCGATGCCCGTGTGCTGGTGCCAGGCGACGCCGCCGATCGAGACCTCGCCGGCGGTGACGCCGTCCCCCGAGCGCGGCACGTCGATGCGTGAGGCGATCTTGACCGGGCCCTCTGCCGACCACCCCTTGGTCGTCCAGTAGCCGACCGCCTTGTCGAAGGTGGTGACCTCCATGTCCACGACCCACTTGGTCGCCGAGACGTAGCCGTAGAGCCCGGGGACGACGGTGCGGACCGGGAAGCCGTGCTCGATGGGGAGCGGGCGGCCGTTCATCGCGACGGCGAGCATCGCGTCGCGGTCGTCGGTCAGCGCGGCCAGCGGCGTCGCGCAGAACCAGCCGTCGTGCGAGGTCTGGAAGACGCAGTCCGCGTCGGCGGAGACGCCGAGGTCGGCCAGCAGGTCCGCGAGGCGTACGCCGCTCCAGCGCACGTTGCCGACCAGGCCCCCGCCCACCTCGTTGCTGACGCAGTTGAGGGTGATCCACGACTCGGCCATCTCCCGGGCGACCAGGTCGGAGTAGCTCAGGGTGAGCTCCCGGTCGACGAGTCCGTGGATCCGCAGGGACCAGTCCTCGGGCGCGATCGTCGGCAGCGCGATGGCGGTGTCGATCCGGTAGAAGTCCTCGTTGGGTGTCTGCCACGGGGCGACGCCCGACAACCCGACCGACGTGGCGGGGGGCGGCTGACGCCGGGTGACGCCGGGGATCCGCAGCAGGCGGCGGCTGGACTCGACCTGGCGCCGCCCGGCGCCCACGAAACGCCCGGCGACCGCGATCCCCAACGCGGCCAGCCCCACCGCGCCGGCGACCATGACGAAGACGCGGCGCTCGCGCGACTCCAGGTCGGGTCGCTGGCGCCCGCGGCGCAGCGCGTCGACCAGGGCGGACTGGACGGCGACCCAGGTGACGAACCCGACCGCGATCGGGAGGACGTCGGTGGTCCCCGAGCTCGGCAGCGACAGCACGGCCAGCAGCCCCAGCGCGGCGATCGCGACCCACACGAGCATCGGACGCCACCAGCCACCTCGCGCGAGCAGGCCGGCCGCGACGAAGCAGCCGAGCAGCAGGACGAGGATGCCCGTGACCAGCGCGGGCTTGTCCCAGTGGCCCAGGACCGAGATGGCCCGCTCGGCGGCCGCGCCGGGAGTGAGCTTGATGACCGACTCGGCGACCGCCACCACCGGGGACTCCCGGATGCTCAGCACGTTGGCGGTGGCATAGCTCGTGGCGAGGCCTGCCACTCCGGCGAGGACCCCTGAGAGCATCCACGGAAGGCGGCGATCGGTCACGTGTCCATTGTGACGCGTGACCGGGCATGATGCCGACGTGACGTCCTTACCGCCTGCTTACGGAACACCCATGAGCATCGGCATCGGCACCGACGTGCACCGGCTGGTGCCCGGCGTGCCGATGCACCTCGCCGGCCTCGCCTGGCCGGACGAGCCGGCCGGCCTCGAGGGGCACTCCGACGCCGACGTCGCCGCGCACGCCGCCTGCGACGCGCTCTTCTCCGCCGCCGGCCTGGGCGACCTCGGCACCAACTTCGGCACCTCGGAGCCCGAGTGGGCGGGCGCCTCGGGCGCCACGCTCCTCACCGAGACGGCCCGCCGCGTGCGCGCAGCGGGGTGGGAGATCGGCAACGTCGCGGTGCAGGTGATCGGCAACGTCCCGCGCCTCGGCCCCCGCCGCGACGAGGCGACCGCCGCGCTCTCCGCCGCGCTGGGAGCCCCGGTCAGCCTCTCCGCCACCACGACCGACGGGCTCGGCCTCACCGGGCGGGGCGAAGGCGTGGCCGCCATCGCCACCGCGCTGGTCACCCGCGGATGACGGACGCGAGCGGCACGGCCGTCGTCATCCTGGCCGCGGGCTCGGGCACCCGGGTCGGCGCCGAGGTCAACAAGGTGCTGCTCCCCCTGCGCGACGCGCCGGTCCTCGTGTGGTCGGTGCGCGACGCCCTCGCCCTGCCCGACGTACGACGTCTCGTGCTCGTCGTGCGACCCGAGGACCGGGCCGCCGTCGAGGCGGCCGTGGCGCCCCACCTCGGCGACCGCGAGGTGCTGGTGGTGGACGGCGGCGCCACCCGCCACCGGTCCGAGTGGGCGGCGATCCAGGTGCTCGCCGGTGACATCGAGTCGGGCGAGGTCGACGTCGTGGTCGTCCACGACGGCGCCCGGCCGCTCGCCGGGGTCGCGCTCTGGCGGGCCGTGGTCGACGCCGCACGCGAGGTGGGCGGAGCCATCCCGGTGGTGCCGGTGCGCCACCTCCTGCACGCCGACCTGTCGCCGGTCGTCGAGGCGGCCGGTGCGGTGCAGACACCGCAGGCGTTCCGCGCGGACGTGCTGCTGGCGGCCTACCGGGCCGCGGCCGACGACGGCTTCGAGGGCACCGACACGGCGGCCGGCGTCTCGGCGTACGCCGACGTGCCGGTCGCCGCGGTGCCGAGCACGTCGCTCAACCTCAAGGTCACCTTCCCCGAGGACGTGGCCCTCGCGGCCGAGGTGAGCGGGCTCAGCGCGCGGACGTGAGGGCCTCGAGGAGCCGGACGTCCTCGACCGTCGAGACCCGCCGCCCCTCGGACGGCGCCTCGACCATCCGGACCCGGTGCCCCGCCGCGGCGAGGTCGGCCACGGCCCGGGCGAGGTCGGTGGCGGGACGGTGGTCCAGCCGCGCGACGACGCCGGCCGGCAGGACGAGGGGCGAGGTGATCGCCACGAGGTCGTCACGGTCCAGCGTCTCGCCGACGCGTGCGTCGGTGACGACCTTGACGGTGTCGGTGACCGGTCGGCACCCCACCACCACGTCGCCGGAGTCCCGTGCCTGATCGAGGCACGCGACGATGAAGGACGGCGGCGTCATCGGGCACAGCGCGTCGTGCAGGACGACGTCCTCACCGGCGTCGACCAGGCCCTCCCAGGTGACGCTGGCGTCGACCAGGTCGACCCCGGACTCCCCCAGCGCCCAGGCCGCGCACGCCACGAGTGCCTCGCCGTGGACGAGCTCGTAGGGCAGGGAGCCGCGCTCGTCGTCCAGAACGAGACCGAGGCCCCGGGGACCGTCGTCCCAGGGGCCTCGATCGGCGTCGTACAGGCTCAGGAGGCGAGCACCTCGTCGAGCGTGGCCTCCGCCTTGTCCTCATTGGTCTTCTCCGCGAGCGCGAGCTCGGAGACCAGGATCTGGCGCGCCTTGGCCAGCATGCGCTTCTCGCCGGCCGACAGCCCGCGGTCACGCTCGCGGCGCCACAGGTCGCGGACGACCTCCGACACCTTCATGACGTCGCCGGAGTGCAGCTTCTCCAGGTTGGCCTTGTAGCGGCGCGACCAGTTGGTCGGCTCCTCGACGTGGGCGGCCCGGAGCACGTCGAAGACGCGGTCGAGACCTTCCTTGTCGACGACGTCGCGGACGCCGACCAGATCGAGGTTGCAGGCCGGCACGCGAACGACCAGGTCCTGCTGGGCGACGATCCGGAGGACGAGGTACTCGCGGTCCTCTCCCTTGATCGTCCGCGTCTCGATCTCCTCGATGACAGCGGCCCCGTGATTGGGATAGACGACCGTTTCGCCAACGGTGAAAGTCATATGTTCAGTTCCCTTTCCTAGGTGACCATTCTAACACGGCCCCGGAGCACCTCCTGACGCGTTTGTGCAGGTCAGAGGCCACATGCGGGCTTGACAGATCGGCCGTTCCTGTGGTGGCGCCGCCGTCACGGACCCCTCCGGGCATACTTCGGCCATGCCCACGCCTCCCGCCGTGCTCCTGCTGCTCGCGGCACAGCCAGGACGCGCGCTGGGCATGGCCGTCGGGCTCGGCACGGCGGCCGCGGTCAGCGGCCGTCCGCTCCGCGAGGTGGCCCTGGTCGCCGGCACGGTGCTGGTCGGTCAGGGCATCATCGGGTGGGCCGACGACCTCACCGACCGACGCCGCGACGAGCGCCACCGGCCCGACAAGCCGCTCGTGCGGGGGCTCGACCCCGGGACCGTCTGGTTCGCGCTCACGTGCGCGGTGCTCCTCGTCGTACCCCTCGCGGTGTCGCACGGCCGGCGGGCCGGGCTGGCCTACCTCGCCGTCGTCGCGGTCTCGGCCGTCGGCGACCGCTACCTCCACGCCCGCGTGCTGTCGTTCGTGCCGTGGATGGCGAGCTTCGCGCTCTACCCCGCGTTCCTGGCGTACGGCGGCTGGAACGGCCTCGGCACCACGACGCCACCCACCGTGGTGATGACCGTCCTCGCCGCCGCCCTCGGCCTGGGCCTGCACCTGCTGTCCGCGCTGCCGGGCCTCGTGCAGGACCACGAGGAGGGCGAGCGGTCGCTCCCGATGGTGCTCGCGCTCCGGACGGGCACCCCCCGGCTGCTGCTCGCCAGCAGCGTCCTCACCGCCGTCGTCGTGGTCGCGATCTTCGTCGCCGGGCGCACCGTCGGCCTCACCTGAGCCTGCCTGAGCGGACCGGCCGGCCGGCGCTAGGCTGTGCGCCATGCAGCATCGACTCCTCGTGAGCGCCGCAACAGTCGTCGCGCTCGCCGCTCCGCTGTCCTCCTGCGGCTTCGACTACGCCACCGACCGCGAGTACAGCGTCACCAGTGCCAACGAGAACCGCGACGGAGTGGTCGACGTGCTCGGCGCGGTCGTGGTGTCCGCCGCCGAGGGCTCCGGCACGTTCGTCGCGTCGTTCTCCAACAACGACGAGACGAAGGAGCAGACCTTCACCGCCGTCACCGGCCAGGACACCACGGTGACGGCCGCCGAGTTCGAGCCGATCACCGTCCCCCCGGGCGGCCTGGTCAACCTGGCCGAGCCCGCCGCAGACATCGTGCTCACCGGCGAGTTCGCCGCGGGCGACGTCGTCCCGCTGACCGTCGACTTCGGCAACGGCGAGCGCGTCTCGCTCAACGTCCCCGTCGTGTCCGACGACACCGGCTACTGGGAAGGCATGGACGCCTCATGACCCACACCCTCGTGCTCCTCCGCCACGGCGAGAGCGAGTGGAACGCCAAGAACCTCTTCACCGGCTGGGTCGACGTGGCCCTCACCGAGAAGGGTCGCGGCGAGGCCGTCCGCGGCGGCGAGCTGATGCGGGAGGCCGGGATCCTCCCCGACGTCGTGCACACCTCGCTCCAGCGCCGCGCGATCAACACCGCCGCGCTCTCGCTCGACGCCGCCGACCGTCACTGGATCCCGGTCAAGCGCTCGCTGGCGGCTCAACGAGCGCCACTACGGCGCGCTCCAGGGCAAGGACAAGAAGCAGACGCTCGAGGAGTACGGCGAGGAGCAGTTCATGCTCTGGCGCCGCTCGTTCGACGTGCCGCCGCCGCCGCTCGACGACTCCGACGAGTGGTCGCAGGCCGGCGACCCGCGCTACGCCGACCTCGGCGAGGAGCTGCCCCGCACCGAGTGCCTCAAGGACGTCATCGCGCGGTTCCTGCCCTACTGGGACGCCGAGATCGTGCCCGACCTGCAGAGCGGCAGGACCGTGCTGGTCGCCGCCCACGGCAACAGCCTGCGCGCGCTGGTCAAGCACCTCGACGGCATCAGCGACGAGGACATCGCCGGGCTCAACATCCCGACCGGCATGCCCCTGCTCTACCGCCTCGACGAGTCGCTGAAGCCGACGGTCGCCGGTGGCGAGTACCTCGACCCCGAGGCCGCCGCGGAGGCTGCCGCGGCCGTCGCCAACCAGGGCCGCTAGCCCCGACCTCCTCGAGCGGTGGTCCACCCACAATTCCGACCTACGGAATGTGGCTCGACCACCGCTGCCGGGCGCGCCGCCGTACGACACGCGCGGGAGCGGTGGTCCACCCACCTGGCGGGCGCCAGCAATGTGGCTCCAGCACCGCTCGGTGCGAGGGTGGGGGTGGGGGTGGTCAGTCGCGCTCGGGGCGCTGGCCGGTGACGACGAAGACGACGCGGTTGGCGACCGACACGGAGTGGTCGGCGATCCGCTCGTAGTAGCGGCCCAGCAGGGCGATGTCGACCGCGGCCTCGACGCCGTGCTTCCAGTCGGTCGAGAGCAGCTCGGTGAAGCTGCGGCGTCGGAGCTGGTCCATGACCTCGTCGTCGCGGCCGAGCTCGATGGCGGCGTCGACGTCGCGGTCGACGATGATCCCGCGCACCCGGCGGACCATGTCCTCGGCCGTCTCGGCCATCCGCTCCATCGTCGGGCGCAGCTCCTCGGGCACGGCGACCTGCGGCACGCGGAGCCGCGCGATCTTGGCGACGTGGACCGAGAGGTCGCCCATCCGCTCGAGCTCGCTGACCATCCGGAGCGCCGAGACGATCATCCGGAGGTCGCCGGCGACCGGCTGCTGCAGCGACAGCAGCTGGAACGACGTGTCGTCCACCCGCTCGCGTGCGGCGTCGATCGCCTTGTCACCGCTGATCACCTGGTCGGCGGTGTGGATGTCGCCGGTCATCAGTGCCTTGGTGGCCTCTCGTACGGCGACCTCGACCTGTCCGCAGATCTCGGACAGGTCGGCGAAGATGCCGTCGAGCTGGTCATGGAAAGCCTCACGCATGCACCGGACTGTAGGCAGCCCAAGCGAACAGACGTCGGTGAGGAATGAACGGCGCGTGAACACTCGGCGCCGGGCGTCCATCGCGGCGGTCGGCGGTGCCGCGATGCGTACGATGTGAGCGTGGATCCGACGACGCAGGCTGGTCTGGCCGCGATCGTCGGAGCCGTCATGGCAGGCGGTGCGGTGCTGGCGTGGCACATCAGCGACCGCCAGCGACACACCCTGCCCGAGGCCGAGCAGCCGGTCGTCCAGGCCGGTGTCGCCGCGGTGCTGAGCATCCTGCGCTCGAGCGCGGTCGTCGTCGACGAGTCCGACCACGTCCTCAAGGCCTCGGCACCGGCGTACGCCTTCGGGCTGGTGCGCGGCAACACGCTCGTCGTGCCCGAGCTGCTGGAGCTCGTCGCGCTGGTGCGCCGCGACGGACAGATCCGCGAGAGCGAGCTCGTCCTGCCCGCGCCCGCCGGCGGCACGGCTCGTACGCTCACCGCCCGCGTCGCACCGCTCGGCGCCCGGCTGGTGCTCGCGCTGGTCGAGGACCGCACCCGCGAGAAGCGCGTCGAGGAGGTGCGCCGCGACTTCGTGGCCAACGTCAGCCACGAGCTGAAGACACCCGTCGGCGCCATCCGGCTGCTCGCCGAGGCGGTCACCGACGCGTCCGACGACCCGGAGGCCGTGCAGCGGTTCGCCGGGCGGATGCGCACCGAGAGCGACCGGCTGTCCAAGCTCGTCCAGCAGATCATCGAGCTGTCGCGGCTGCAGGCCCACGACCCGCTCGAGAAGCCGGTCATGGTCGACCTCGACGCGGCCGTCGCGACCGCCGTCGACACCAGCGCCATCGAGGCCGCGGCCAAGGAGATCACCGTCGAGTCCCGCGGCGAGAACGGCCTCGAGGTGTTCGGCTCCCAGGAGCTCATCGGCGCCGCGGTGAGCAACCTCGTCGCCAACGCCGTCGCCTACTCAGGCTCCGGCTCGCGGGTCGTCGTGACCACCCGCTCCGAGGGCGACCAGGTGCAGATCAGCGTGGTCGACCAGGGCATCGGCATCCCCGCCCAGGACATCGATCGCATCTTCGAGCGCTTCTACCGCGTCGACCCGGCCCGGCACCGCTCCACGGGCGGCACCGGCCTCGGCCTCGCGATCGTCAAGCACGTGGCCGCCACCCACGGCGGCGACATCTCGGTGTGGTCGGTGCAGGGGCAGGGCTCGACCTTCACCCTGACCCTCCCCCGCAACTCCACCCCCGAGCACGGCTCGAGCAGCACCCCGGTCGAGGTCGTCGTACCCCTCGACCCGGACGTCCGGCCCGCTCCCCCCCGACCCACGACCACCCGCAGAGCACAGCAGGAGACCAGTTCATGACACGCGTACTCGTCGTCGAGGACGAAGAGAGCTACAGCGACGCGCTCGCCTACATGCTGCGCAAGGAGGGCTACGAGGTGGCGATCGCCGCCGACGGCAACACCGCCCTCACCGAGTTCGACCGCTTCGGCCCCGACATCGTCCTGCTCGACCTCATGCTGCCCGGCATCCCGGGCACCGAGGTGTGCCGCCAGATCCGCCAGACCTCGTCGGTGCCGGTGATCATGGTCAGCGCCAAGGACGACGAGGTCGACAAGGTCGTCGGGCTCGAGCTCGGCGCCGACGACTACGTCACCAAGCCCTACTCCCCGCGCGAGCTGGTCGCCCGGATCCGCGCGGTGCTCCGCCGCGGCCAGGAGCCCGAGCTGATGCCCGACACCCTCGAGGCCGGCCCCGTGCGGATGGACGTCGAGCGCCACGTCGTCACCGTCGACGGCACCGAGCAGCGGCTGCCGCTCAAGGAGTTCGAGCTGCTCGAGATGTTCCTGCGCAACCCGGGCCGGGTGCTCACCCGCGGCCAGCTCATCGACCGGGTCTGGGGCTCCGACTACGTCGGTGACACCAAGACCCTCGACGTGCACGTCAAGCGGCTGCGGGCCAAGCTCGAGCCCGACCCCAGCGACCCGCGCTACCTCGTCACCGTCCGGGGACTGGGCTACAAGCTCGACCTCTGACCGCCGACGGCAACCGCCGCGCGCCCGCGGGCGTCCGACCCGCGTGAGGAACGCCCGCCACCACCTACCTGTCGTCGCCCTGGCCTGCGCGCTCGCCGGCCTGACTGGATGCACCGGCAGCGCCCCGGGGAGCTGCGAGCCCGGTGGCACCGCTGTGGTCACCGCGACCGGACCGGACGGGCGGACCTGGCAGCGGACGACCGACGTCACCATCGAGCCGCCCTCGGTCGCCAGCGGCTACGTGCTCGTCCGGCACCCCTGCAGCTGGACGGCCCTGGACCTCGAGGACGGCCGGGTGGTCCGCGAGGGGGACGGGAAGGCAGCGGGAGTGGCCGGCGGCTGGGTCTACACCTACAGCGACGACGGCGAGACCGTCAGCGGCGAGCCGGTGGAGGAGGGCACGAGCGACGGCGAGGTCGACCGGCGCGACCTCGTCACGCCGGGGCAGCAGCAGCAGGCGTACACCGTCGGCGAGCACCTCTACGTCCTGCCCCGCGAGGACGGACCGGTGGGCGTGACGCAGTACGCCGGTGGCGGTGACGAGCTGTGGACGGTGTCGCTGCCGGTGGCGCGGGAGCCCGTGCTGACCCCGGTCGGGGACGTGCTGGTGGTCACGAGCGCCGACGGCTCGGTCTACGGCATCGACACGCAGCTCGGGACGCTGATGTGGCGCACCCTCGCACCGACCTCCGCGAGCACCTACGTGCTCAGGGCGCGGGCCCGCCACGACGACGAGGTCGTGCTGACCGTCCGGGACGCGCCGGACTCCGCAGGCACGGTCGTCGTGCTCGACGCAGCGACCGGCGAGCGGCTCGACCGGTCCGCCAGGCCGGACCCCGGTGAGCAGGACCTGACCGCGTCGAGCGACGGCTGGCGCGTGGAGGTCGAGGCCGACCCCCTCTGGGCCATGGACTGACCTCCGATCGCATGCCCGTCGCTGCCGCACCGCGGACCGGCGGGATGTCGGCGTACGACGTCCGAAATGCGCTGGCGGTACGTCATGACCGTTCCTAGTCTTGACCCGTGACGACGACGGCTGAGACCACCTCCCCCACGACCACCGCGCCGCCGGCCTGGCTGCCGGTCGCGGCGGGCGCGGTCACGCTGGTCATGTGGGCCTCGGCGTTCGTGGTGATCCGCCACGTCGCGGGCGACATCAGTCCCGGGCGCGCTCGGCTCCGGCCGGTTGCTCGTCGCGGCGCTCGTGGTCCTGCCGCTCGTGCTGCGCCGCGGGTGGGTGGCACCGACCCGACGCGAGTGGACCCTCCTGGCACTGGGCGGCATCGGCTGGTTCGGCGTCTACAACCTCGCCCTCAACGCCGGCGAGCGCCACGTCGACGCCGGCACCGCCGCGATGATCATCCAGATCGGCCCGGTCATCGTCGCGCTCCTGGCCGTGCCGATGTTCGGCGAGCGGCTCCACGGCTGGCTGGTCGCCGGCATGGTCGTCGGCTTCGCCGGCGTCGCGGTGATCGCGCGGGGCTCCACGACCGACGCCGACGCCAGCCTGGTCGGCGTGCTGCTCGTGCTCGTCGCCGCGGCGATGTACGCCGTCGGCGTGCTGACCCAGAAGGTGCTGCTGCGGCGCCTGCCGTCGGTGCAGGTCGTGTTCGTGTCGTTCCTGACCGGCGCGGTCATCTGCCTGCCGTTCTCGGGCGACCTGCCGGGCATCGTCGCGGACGGCGGCGCCGACCTGTGGTGGATCGTCTACCTCGGCGTGCTGCCCACCGCGGTCGCCTTCACGACCTGGGCCTACGCCCTGACCCACACCGACGCCGGGGCGCTGTCGCTGACGACCTTCCTCGTCCCGGGCATCGCGACGCTGATCGCCTGGCTCACCATCGACGAGGTGCCGCCGTCACTCACCTTCGTCGGCGGTGCGCTCGCGATCGTCGGCGTGCTGATGACGCGGAAGAAGCCGAAGGTCGCGGCCTAGGACTGCTCGAGCCAGCCCCGGAAGGCGTCGAGGTTGCGGGTCGACTCGCCCCGCGAGATCCGCCAGTCCCACTCCTTGCGGATGGAGGAGGCGAAGCCGAGCTCGAGGATCGCGTTGAACGACTCGTCGGCGTTGGCCAGGACGGAGCCCAGCACGCGGTCGAGCTCGTCGTGGCTCACCGACGCCAGCGGCAGCCGGGCCTCGAGGTAGATGTCCCCGGTGTGGTCGACGGCGAACGAGACGGCGTACATCCGCAGGTTGCGCTCGAGCAGCCACCGGTAGACCCGGGCATGGTTCTCGTCGGGGTTGCGGCAGACGAACGCGTGCACGCCCAGGGCGTGCGGTCCGACGTCGAGCCGGACCGGGGTCTGGAGCTTCTTCTCACCGGGCAGGCTCAGCGAGAACCGCGCGCCCTCGACACCGTCGCGCGAGGTCTCCTCGTGCTCGATCTCGTTGTCCGCGAGGTAGGCGCGGACGATCTCGAGCTCCTTCACGACACCATCTCAGCACGCATCCGGCCGGCGGCGCGGGAGTAGGCGGCGAGCGTGAGCTCGGCGGTGTGCTCCCAGCTGAAGTCCTGCGCGTGCGCGATCGCTCCCTGGCCGAGCCTCTCCACGAGTGCGGGGTCGTCGACGAGGCGGCGCAGCGCGGCGGCCCAGTCGCGGGGCTCGTGCGTGTCGACGAGCAGGCCGCTGACACCGTCGCGCACGACGGTGGTCAGGCCACCGACGGCGGCCGCCACGACGGGCGTGCCCGTCGCCTGCGCCTCGACGGCCACGAGGCCGAAGGACTCGTTGTAGGACGGCACGGCCACGGCGGTGGCGGCGGACGCCCAGACGGCCAGCTCGGACTGCGCCACGGGCGGCACGAACCGTACGACGTCGCTGATGCCGAGGTCGGCGGCCAGGTCGGCGAGCGCGGTGGGGTGCTCGAGGCCGGAGCCGGACGGGCCACCGACGACGGGTACGACGAGGCGCTGGCGCAGCGACGGGTCCTCGGCGAGCATCACCTCGACCGCGCGGAGCAGCACGTCGGGCGCCTTCAGCGGCTGGATCCGGCCGGCGAACATCAGCACCGTCGCGTCCTCGGGCAGGCCGAGCTGCCGCCGTGACGCGGCGCGGTCGCGCGGCGCGAAGACGGTGAGGTCGACGCCGGGGTGGATCACCTCGACGGCGTCCGGGCTGGCGTCGTAGAGGTCGACGAGCTGCCGCGCCTCGATCGCGGTGTTGGCGACGAGGAGGTCGGCGGCCTCGACGACCTGCTCCTCCCCGATGACCCGCGACATCGGCTCGGGGGTGTCACCGGCGGCGAGCGCCTCGTTCTTCACCTTGGCCATCGTGTGCATCGAGTGCACGAGGGGGACGTTCCAGCGATCGCGCGCGAGGGCGCCGACCTGGCCGGAGAGCCAGTAGTGGGAGTGCACGGCGTCGTAGTGGCCGAGCGGCTGCAGCGCCTCCGAGCGCAGCACCTCCCGGGCGAACGTGCACAGCTGACCGGGCAGCTCGCCCTTGGTCAGACCCTCGAACGGGCCCGCGGCGACGTGCCGCACGAGCACGTTGTCCGCGGCCTCGACCACCTGCGGCAAGCGTCGAGGAGGTCGCCCGCGTGAAGACGTCGACGTCGATGCCCCGGGCACCGAGCCGCTTGGCGAGCTCGATGACGTAGACGTTCATGCCGCCCGCGTCGCCCGTCCCCGGCTGGTCCAGCGGTGAGGTGTGGAGGCTGATCATCGCCACCCGTTCGCCCACGCTCGTCTCCTTCGTCCGCCGGTCCGGGGTGCCACCCGTGTGAGGGCACCTTCGGTGCAACCACGCAGCGGTGCACGGGATTCCCGACCAGCCCCGAGGGGTGGGGTCAGCGGGAGTGGGCGCCGCCGGCACGCGGCGTGCGTGGCTCGGCGCGACGGCCGCGGACCAGCACGAGGGCGCCGACGACCGCGGCGACGACGCCCCAGAAGCCGTCGTACCACCCGCTGTCGGTGCCCCGGAACGCCTCGACCAGCGCCACCGCGAGCAGCCCGGAGGCCAGGCCGACCGTGATCCGCATGGCGACCGCGTCGCTCTTGACCAGCGTGCTGCCGAGGACCGCGGCGGCCAGGACGATGCAGGCCAGGCCGACGAAGTGCAGCGTGGACTCGAGAGGGGCGTCACCGCCACCGAGCAGCGCGTGCACGATCCACAGCAGACCACCCAGGAGGGCGGCTCCGGCGGCAAGTCGGGCGGGCATCACCGGGAGAGTGTGCCACGCGGCGCGGGGGCGCTCACGGCTCGTCGGTGCCCTGGTGGAAGCGCGCCTGCCACTGGCCGCCGGTGCGCACCCACAGCGTGCTGCGCAGCGTCGAGCGGTCCGCGGTCGACGTACGCCAGAGCAGCAGGATCGCGTCGGGACCGATCCGGTCGGTCGAGACCACCTCGAACCCCACCGGCTCGATCGGGCCGATCTCGTCGAGGACGTCGTCGCGCGTCCAGAGCCGTCCGGACCGGCCGACCTCCTGCCAGTCGGCGTGGAGGAGTGCCGCCATCGCGGCGCGGTCCGTGCGCACCTCGTCGGTCAGCATCGCCCGCTCCATCGCGACGACGTGCTCCTCGTCGGAGGGCTCGGGAGCGCCGGCGAGACCTCCGCCGTCGCTGAACAGGTCGGGCTCCTCCTCGACCTGGCCGACGGCCGCGGCCGGGTGGGACGAGCTGCCGCCGACGAAGCCGGGGCCTGCGTCGGGCTCGACACCGCGCTGGTAGGCCGTCGCAGCGGCGTTGGCACGCTTGTCGGCCGCCTCGTTGAGCTCGTGGCCGGCGTGGCCCTTCACCCACTCGAAGCGGACGCGGTCGCGGCGACCCTCCATCGCCGCGTCGAGGGCCTTCATCAGCTCGACGTTGAGCACCGGCTTGCCGTCGCTCTTCTTCCAGCCCTTGCGCTTCCAGCCCGGCATCCACTTCGTCACCGAGTCGATGACGTACTTGCTGTCGCAGAAGACGTGGAGGTCGTCGTCGACGTGCGCGGTCTGCTGGAGCAGGTCGAGCACCGCCATCAGCTCGCCCATGTTGTTGGTGCCGCGCGGCCAGCCGCCGGAGGCCCAGCAGCCGTCGTCGACGTACCACGCCCAGCCGGCCGGGCCGGGGTTGCCGAGTGCCGAACCGTCGGCCGCCGCGATGATCACTGCGCCATCTTGGCAGGATGGGGGCATGTCCACAGACACGACCCAGTCCCGCACCGCCGTCGTCACCGGCGCCTCCAGCGGCATCGGCGCCGCCAGCGCCCGCGCCCTGGCCGCACACGGCTTCCACGTCGTGTGCGCGGCGCGACGCAGCGACCGGATCGAGGAGCTGGCGGCCGAGATCGGCGGCACGGCCGTCACCTGCGACGTCAACGACGCGGCCTCGGTGGCAGCGCTCGCCGACGCCGTCCCGGTGTGCCACGTCCTGGTCAACAACGCCGGCGGGGCCCTCGGCACCGACCGCGTCGAGGACGCCGACCTCGACGACTGGCGGTGGATGTACGAGGTCAACGTCCTCGGCCTGGTCCGCGTCACCCAGGCGCTGCTCCCGGCGCTCCGCGCCAGCGGGGACGGTGTCATCGTCAACGTCGGCTCGACCGCCGGACGCTGGGCGTACGAGGGTGGCGCGGGCTACACCTCGGCCAAGCACGCCGTGAAGGTGGTCTCCGAGACGCTGCGCCTCGAGCTCAACGGCGAGCCGATCCGGATCACCGAGGTGGCGCCGGGGATGGTGCGGACCGACGAGTTCTCGGTGAAGCGGTTCGGCGGCGACCAGGCCAGGGCGGACGCGGTGTACGCCGGCGTGGAGCACCCGCTGCTCGCCGAGGACGTCGCCGACGCGATCGCCTGGGTGGCCACCCGGCCGTCCCACGTCGACATCGACGAGCTCGTCATCAAGCCCCGTGCCCAAGCCGCGGCACACAAGGTGCACCGGACCTGAGGCATGGGAGACTGCCGCGCGTGAAGACCATCGGACTCGTCGGCGGGATGAGCTGGGAGAGCAGCGCGGCCTACTACCGCGACCTCAACCTCGGGATGCGCGAGCGGCTCGGCGGCCTCGCCAGCCCGCGGCTGGCGATGACGACCGTCGACTTCGCCGAGATCACCCACCTCGAGGACGACGAGCGCTGGGACCAGGTCGGCACGCTCCTGGCCGACGCGGCGCGGGGTGTCGAGCGTGCGGGAGCCGACTTCCTGCTGCTCTGCACGACGACGTTCCACAAGGTCGCCGACCAGGTCGAGGAGGCCGTGGACATCCCGGTCCTCCACCTCGCCGACGTCGTCGCCGAAGCGGTGCGCGCCTCGGGCGTGGAGACGGTCGGGCTGATCGGCACCAAGGTCGCGATGTCGGAGTCGTTCTTCGTGGACCGGCTCGCGAGCCACGGCCTGTCGGTGATCGTGCCGGACGAGTCGCACCACGACTTCCTCAACGACGCGATCTACGAGGAGCTCGTCCACGGTGTCGTGCTCCCGCGGACCCGCAGCCGGGTGGTCTCGATCATCGAGGAGCTGTGGGACGCCGGTGCCGGTGGCGTGCTCCTCGGCTGCACCGAGCTCGAGCTGCTGGTCAAGCAGGCCGACGTCGAGCTGCCGGTCTTCCCCTGCACCACGCTCCACGTGCAGGCCGCGCTCGACGCAGCCCTCGCCTAGAGCGGCAGGCCGCGCGCGGTCGCGAGCCAGCGCAGGGCGGTCCAGGCCGGGCCGCGCAGGTCGGTCGCGCTCGCCTCGGGCGGCAGCGGGACCGACAGCACCTTCGAGCGCGCACCCTCGGAGCTGAGCAGGAGCCCGTCCGGGCCGACCGTGATCCCCTCGCCCTGGTCCTGCGCCGGCAGCGCCCACGACGTGACGGGCTGCCACGACGGGAAGTCGGCGACGTACGCGTCCGTGTAGGTGCGCATCACCACCCCGCCCCCGCCCGGCAGGAAGGTGGCGTCGGTGACGATGCCCGGCGCCTCGCCGACCTCGACCAGGCGGTTGGGCCGGTCGGCCCGCAGCGGCACCGGGGCGGCGTACACCGTGCCACCGAAGATGCCCTTGGTGATCACGAACAGCTGCCCGGTCACGGGGTGCCGGACGAGCGCCTCGGCATCGCGCGCGCCGTCGGGATAGACGAGCTCGTACGCCGTCGGCGTGGCCGCGACGTCCCCCCGGCCGACCGGCACCCGGAAGACCTCGACGGAGTCCCGCACGGCCCGGTTGTCGCCGAGGTCGCCGACCCAGACCTGCCCCGGTCCGGCGGGCGCGATCGCCTCGACGTCCACCGGGGCCGAGGGCCAGCTCGTGACGCCGACGGTGCCGCCGGTGGCGGGATCGACGACGAAGACGCGGCCGGAGTCACCGGAGTCGTTGGTCGTGACGACGAGGCCGTCCTGGCGCCACGAGCCCGCTGGACTCGACGATGTCGGGGTCGGAGAAGCGGAAGGCGTCGTCGCCGGCCGTGCGCGCGCCACCGGAGGCCGCTCCCGCCAGGAACGGCAGCAGGACGAGGACGCCCGCCACGAAGTACCGCTCCCTCACCCCGCCACCGTAGTCGGGAGCCGCTCGTCGCGCCCGACTGACCGTTCGTCCGGCGTCCACCCCTGAGGTCGGTGACAGATCAACTATCCATGGGGCAGCGTGACGACGGTCACCTCCGAAAGGACCCCCATGTCGCGCCTCGACAAGAAGGCCATCGTCGCCGGACCGGGATACAGCCGCTGGCTGATCCCCCCGGCCGCGCTCGCCGTCCACCTCAGCATCGGCCAGGTCTACGCGTTCTCGGTCTTCAAGAACTCCCTCGTCGCCACCTTCGACACCAGCCTGACCGCGATCGGCTGGGTGTTCTCGATCGCGATCGTGATGCTCGGTCTCTCCGCCGCCGTGCTCGGCACCTGGGTCGAGCGCTCCGGGCCGCGCAAGGCGATGCTGGCCGCAGCACTGTGCTGGGGCCTGGGCTTCATGGTCGGCTCCGCCGGCATCGCGACCGGACAGCTCTGGCTGCTCTACCTCGGCTACGGCGTCATCGGCGGCATCGGCCTCGGCATCGGCTACATCTCGCCGGTGTCGACGCTGATCAAGTGGTTCCCCGACCGT
Source organism: uncultured Actinomycetota bacterium (assembly GCA_963795275.1). Taxonomy (GTDB): domain Bacteria; phylum Actinomycetota; class Actinomycetes; order Propionibacteriales; family Nocardioidaceae; genus Nocardioides. Next base: position 7,899 of record CAWCHD010000005.1, on the reverse strand, counting down.
CCGGGCCTGGCCACCGGCATGGCGATCATGGGCTTCGGCGGAGGCGCGCTGATCGCCTCGCCCCTGTCCAACCGGCTGATGGCGATGTACGACCCCAGCTTCGTCGCGACGGAGCCCGGCGCCGTGGCGTCCGGCTCGGCGCTCGCCTCGACGTTCGTCACCCTCGGCATCGTCTACACCGTCTTCATGCTGATCGGCGCCGCCCTCGTCCGGGTGCCGCCCGGCCACGGCGACGACGCGACGGCCGAGCACTCGCCGGGCACCAACGGCGCGCTGGTGCGGGCGTCGAAGGCGATCCGCACCCCGCAGTTCTACTTCCTCTGGGTCGTGCTGTTCTGCAACGTCACGGCCGGCATCGGCATCCTCGAGCAGGCCGCGCCGATGATCCAGGACTTCTTCCGCGACGGCGGCGACTCCTCCATCTCGGCCGCGGCCGCCGGCGGGTTCGTCGGCGTGCTCTCGCTGGCCAACATGCTCGGCCGCTTCGTCTGGTCGAGCCTGTCGGACCGCATCGGGCGCAAGCCGACCTACGTCATGTACCTCGGGGTCGGGCTCGTGCTCTACCTGCTGCTCGCCCTCTTCGGCAGCAGCTCGACCGTGGTCTTCGTGGCCCTCGCGGTCGTGATCATCTCCTACTACGGCGGCGGCTTCGCGACGGTCCCGGCCTACCTCAAGGACCTCTTCGGCACCCTCGAGGTCGGCGCCATCCACGGTCGCCTGCTCACCGCATGGGCAGCGGCCGGCGTCGCCGGGCCGCTCATCGTCAACGGGATCCTCGACACGGTGGGCGAGCCGGGCAACCTCGTCGCCGCCGACTACCGGCCCGCGCTGCTGACGATGGTCGGCGTGCTGGCCGTGGGCTTCCTCGCCAACCTGATGATCAAGCCCGTGGCCGAGGAGCACTTCGACCACGACGCCCACACCGCCAACGAGGACCGCATCGCGAACCGCCAGGAGGCCACCCGATGAGCGACCACGACACCACCACCCGGACCACGACCAGCCCGGCCCTCGTGGCCGGAGCATGGGCCCTCGTCGGGATCCCGCTGGCCTACGGCCTGTGGCAGACGCTGGTGAAGGCGTCGGCCCTGTTCACCGGCTGAGCAGCTCGCCCAGCCGGGGGCGTACGCCCCACGCGGCCAGCAGGTCGTCGTACTCGCGAGCGGCAGCGTCCTCGCTGTCGCTCGCGCGTCGGTGCGACCCGGCCTGGCTGCGCAGCCGTACGGCGCGGAGCAGCGTGTTGCGCGGGGTGTGCGCGCTCTCGACGAACTCGACGACGTCGACCTGGTAGCCCTCGCGGCGCAGCAGTGACGCCCGCAGTGCGTCGGTGAGGGTGTCGGCGAAGCGCTCGCGGAGGATGCCGTAGCGGGTGAGCATGGCGTAGGGCTCGGGGGCGTCGGCGGTGCGCAGCTGCGCCGCGATGTCGTGGTGGCAGCAGGGCGCGGCAAGCACCAGCGACGCGTGCCAGTCCAGCGCCCGTGCGAGCGCGTCGTCGGTGGCGGTGTCGCAGGCGTGGAGGGCGAGCACCACGTCGGGGGCCCGGTCCAGGGCGGCCTCCCCGATCGAGCCGACCACGAAGTCGGCGTCGATGCCCAGCCCGGCGGCCACCTGGGAGTTGTGGTCGGCCGACTGCTGCTTCACGTCGACACCGGTCATCCGCACCGGCAGCCGGCGGCTCAGGTGGGCGTGGGCCGCGAAGGTGAGGTAGGCGTTGCCGCACCCGAGGTCGACGATCCGCAGGGGGTCGTCGTCGGTCGGCGTCCGGACCTGCCCCTGCTCCATCGCCTCGGCGAGGCTGGCGTCGAGCAGCCGCAGGAACTCCTCCACCTGGCGGTACTTCGCCTGCCGCGTCGGCTTCACCCGGCCCTGCGCGTCGCTGATCCCCAGGGCGACCAGCACCGGGTCGTCCTCGGCGAGCAGCCGGTCCTTGGCCCGGTCGTGGTCGTGGGTGACCTCGACGGCCTCGCTGCGCGCCTTCGTGTGCAGCAGCGGTGCCCCCTTCTTGGTCACCCGCACCTGGTGCGTCGCGTCGGTGGTGTCGACGTGCCAGCTCGCGAACGGCTGGGCGACCAGCGCGTCCACCGCGGCCGCGGCGTCCTCGCCGAGCAGGTGGTTGGAGGTGTGCGCCTGCGTGTCGTCGTACGACACCACCTGCAGGTGGCGACCGGCCTTGAGGTCGACGACCCGGACCTCGATCCGCTTCACCTCACGACCCGCCACGACGGGCGCGGGCTGACCCTTGCGCCGACCGCTCGCCAGCGCGCGCACCAGCCGGTCCGCGTCGAGCACCGCGGCACGCAGCCGCTCCCACTCCGTCACAGCACGGCGGCGAGGACGACGATGAGGATCAGCGCTCCCAGCGCCACCGGGATCACGAGTCGGCGGTGGCGTGGGTTCATCCCGTCAGTCTAGGTCGGCGGTCACCGGACGACGTCCAGCGCGTGGGTCACGACGTCGAGCACCTCGACGCGGCCGGCGCGGACGTCGGCGACGGGGACCCACGCGGCTGACTCGGTCGTGCCGTCCACCTCGCGCACGACCGGCTCCCCGTCACCGACGGTCCCGGCGTAGAGCAGGTGCACGCCGTGGTAGTCCTCGAGCCGACCGGAGGGGGCGGTGCCGGCGAAGTGGGTGTCGTGCACCCCGACCAGGGCACCGACCTCGCACACCAGCCCGCACTCCTCCTCCACCTCGCGCGCGAGGGCGACGGACGGGTGCTCGCCGTGGTCGATGCCGCCGCCGGGCAGCGTCCACCGACCGGGGTGCGGCGAGCGGGCGGACAGCCGCGTCAGGAGCACCTGCCGGTCCTCGCCGCTCCCGCGCAGCACGACGGCGTACGCCGCCACCCGCTGCAGCCGGAAGGGCAGGTGGTCGGCGAGGGCCTCCCCCACCAGCCCCGCGGTCGGGACGGCGCCGGAGAGGATGTCGTCGAACGGCTTCCACGCGGCGTCGACGGTCGATCCGTCGACCTCGAGGACGCGGGGCTCGGGGGCGTCGGGGGCCACCCAGCCGGCGTAGACGATGCGGATCGCGTGGGCGTTCACGAGCTGTCCGTCGCGCGAGGCGCGTGGCAGGTGCGAGCTGTAGACGTGGGCGGTCTCGCTGACCGTCGCGTCGAGCCCGGCCTCCTCGTGGATCTCGCGGACGACCGCGAGCCGGGGGTCCTCGCCGTGGTCGACGCCACCGCCCGGGAGGGTCCACAGCTCGGTGCGCGAGACCTTCGGCGCGAGCCGGCTCAGCAGCACCTCGATGCGGCCTCCGTGCTCGCGGAGCAGGACGGCGTACGCCCCCACGCGCTGACGGTGCGGAAGGGATGCCATGCCCCCAACCTAGATGAGTGACTCCACGAGCTCGCACGCTCCACGACGCCCGGCATCCCCGCTCGCTGCGTTGCCGTCGCTCGAAGGACGACCAGGTACGACATCGCTCCGGCGCCTTGCGAGCGTGGCGCCGGGCGCCGCTCGCTTGCACGACCCCGCGGACTCACTCATCTGTGAAGTAGCGTGAGCGCCGTGTCCCCCGCGTCCCGTGATCCGTGGCTCGACAACGTCAAGATGGTGCTGGTCACGCTGGTCGTCATCGGGCACGCGATCGGCCTGGTCGAGGCCACCACGGGCAGCCACTGGGTCTACGACTTCATCTACCTCTGGCACATCCCCGCGTTCGTCTTCGTGAGCGGCTACCTGTCGAAGTCGTTCGAGTGGGACCGGCGCCGGATGAAGAGCCTGCTCTACACCCTCGCGATCCCCTACCTGATCTTCGAGCCCGCCCTGTTCTACTTCCGCCGCGACGTGGTGGGCGAGGGCGTCGAGTACCCGCTGTGGATCGAGCCGCACTGGACCATGTGGTACCTGATCGTGCTGCTCATGTGGCGCCTGGTCACCCCGATCCTCAAGAGGCACTGGCTCTTCCTGCCGCTGTCGGTGATCGTCAGCCTGGCCGGCGGCCTGTGGGACACCGAGGCGCTGATGATCCCGCGCTTCCTGGGGCTCCTGCCCTTCTTCGTGCTCGGCCTCCACCTCAAGCCGCGCCACCTCGCCCACCTCGACGACGTCTGGGTGCGGGTCGCGGCGGTGCCGACGCTGATCGGCATCGGGGTGATGGCCGTCTACACCGACACCTGGGCCGACGCCGCGCTGCTCTGGTACGACACGGGCTACAACGAGATCCCGATCGACAACGAGATCGTCTTCCAGACCCGGCTCACGGTCATGATGGTCGGCCTGCTCGGCGCGTTCGCGGCGATGTCGCTGATCCCGCGCCGCTCGCTCGGCTGGTTCACCACGATGGGCACCGCGACGATGGTGATCTACCTGTTCCACGGCTTCGTGATCAAGTCGTTCCTGGGGCTGGGCTACCCCGACTTCACCGCAGCCCACCCGATGCTCGGGCTGGTGCTGACGATCCTCGGCGCGGTGGCCCTCGCTCTGCTGCTCGCCAGCCCGCCCGTACGCCGCGTGCTGGAGCCGCTCACGAACCCGCTGGGCTGGCTGGAGCAGCGCCGCGCGGACCGTCACCGGGACCCGGCCCCCACGTCGGGCTGAGCGCCGCGCGCGGCACGACGTCGTACGTCGCCGCCTCGAGGCGCGTGGGCGCGTGCCCGCCGAGGTGGGCGGGGTACCAGGGCGCTCGCTGGCCCGGCCCCGGCACGTGGTGCGGGAGCCGCTGCAGCTCCTCGAGCTGCGAGGTCAGCACGCCGCCGAGGCGCCGGGTGAACCCGGCGAGGTCCTCCCCCGCACCGAAGGTCAGCGGCTCGCCGAAGGAGAGGTCGACGCGACGACGGCGGCGGAGGCTGGGCCGTGGCTTGCGGCCGCGTCCGTCCGGGAGGCCGACCGACCAGAGCCGCTGCGAGCCCCAGATCGCGACCGGCACGACCGGCGCGCCCGTCTCCCGGGCCAGGCTCGCCACGCCGGGCATGAGCGAGCGGACGGTGTAGGACCAGCTGATCCCCGCCTCGGGGAAGACGCCCAGCGCCTCGCCCTCGCGGAGCAGGCGCCGCGCGGCGAGGTAGGCCGCCGCGGGCGCCTCGCGGTCCACCGGCACGTGCTGCATCCGCTCCATCGCCGTCCGCACGAGCGGCACGCCCCAGATGTCGTGGCGGCACAGGAAGCGGACGTAGCGGCCCCGCTCGACCGCGGCCTGCTCGAGCAGGACGAAGTCGGGGTAGCTGACGTGGGTGGCGGCCAGGATCACCGGACCCCGGTCGGGCAGGTGCTCGATCCCGGTCCAGCGCGTGTCGACGCCGAGCAGCCGCAGCACGCCCCGTCCCAGGACGTTGGTCGCGCGGTAGACGCGCTCGGTCACCGGCGGGTCACGCGAACGGCGGGCGGGCGTCGCGCGCCATCGAGCGGCGACCGGCCCAGCGCCACACGCGCGCGGCCCGGTCGCGGTCGGCGTCGTCGACGAGGTTGCCCATCCAGCGCAGCGCCAGCGTCATCAGCCAGTCCGAGCGCATCCCGGCCGGGCCGAGCGCGGAGACGACCTTGGGCTGGGTCGCGATGCCGGCCAGGCGCCGGGCGATCGAGAAGGACTCGCCGTAGTGCTCGACCAGCGTCGAGCGCCACGCCTCGCCGAGGCCGGTGCCGCTCGCGATGTGCTCGGCGACGAACCTCCCCGTCTCGAGGCCGTAGTCGATGCCCTCGCCGTTGAGCGGGTTCACGCACGCGGCCGCATCGCCGATGAGGGCCCAGTTGGGACCGGCGACGTTGCTCACCGCGCCCCCCATCGGGAGCAGGGCGGACGTCGGCATGCGCAGCTCGCCGGACAGGCCGAAGTCCTTGCCGATCGTGTCGGCGTAGGTCTGCATGAGCGGCTTGATCGCCACCTCGGCCGGACGCCTGCTCGTCGCCAGCGTGCCGGCGCCGAGGTTCACCGTGCCGTCGCCCAGCGGGAAGATCCACCCGTAGCCCGACACCAGCTCGCCCTGCTCGTCGCGCAGCTCGAGGTGCGAGCTGATCCACGGGTCGTCGGACAGGTCGGAGTCGACGTAGGACCGCCCGGCCACGGCGTAGACGGTGTCCCGGTGCCACTCGCGGCCCAGCAGCTTGCCGAGCGGCGACCGTACGCCGTCCGCGACCACCAGCCACTGGCACGCGATCTCGAAGGTGCCCTCGGCACCGCGGAGCTCGACCGCCGCGACGCGCTCACCGTCGCGTCGTACGCCGACCGCGCGGGCGTCGTCGATCGCCGTGGCCCCGCTCTCGATCGCCACCGTGCGCAGGTGGTCGTCGAGCTCGGTGCGGGCCACCGCGGAGCCCCAGTCGGGGAGCGAGCCGCCGGGCCACGGGAGCAGGAGCGTCTGGCCGAAGCCGTGCGCGCGCAGGCCGTGGTTGACGGTGTGGGCACGCAGCCAGTCCTCGAGGCCGAGCTTCTGCATCTCGCCGATCGCGCGCGGCGTCAGCCCGTCGCCGCAGGTCTTGTCCCGCGGGAACGTGGCGGCGTCGGCGAGCACGACGTCGAGCCCGGCGCGCGCCGCCCAGGCAGCGGCGGCGGACCCGGCCGGACCGGCGCCGACGACGAGGACGTCGGTCGCGGTGGGAGGTGTGTGCACGGGGAGATTCTCGCCTGCCGCACCTAACCCCCGCGACACCGGTGGGGCGTCAGCCGCGGAAGGGCCGGTGCGAGATCAGGTGGACCGACTCGTCGAGGCAGCCCGTGGTGCGGTGCTTGACGAAGAAGGGCCGGGTGGCGTCGGGCGGGTAGACGAGGAAGGCGTCGACGCCGGTGGGCCGGCAGGCGCTGCGCGGGTAGTCCTGCGCGACGGTCTCGGTGACGAGGCTGCGGGCGCGGTCCCCGGGGGCCAGCACGACCCGCGGGGCGGTGCCGGGCTCGCGGTCCGCCGGGGCGCCGACCGCGGTGCCGTCGCCGCCGCCCACGTAGGACAGTCCTCCGTAGCCCTGGACGACGCACGCGCGACTGCTGGTGTTGCGCAGCCGGATCACGCCGTAGCGGTGGCCGGCCGCGGCGTCCCGGGCCCGGTAGTCGGCACTCAGGTCGGTGCTGCGGCACTCGGGCACGGCCGCGGACACCGGGGAGGACGCGATCCGCGACGGGCTCGCTGCGGCGGTCGTGGAGCCGGGATGGCCGTGGAGCGTGGCCATCAGCGCGACGGCGCAGGCGCCGATCATGAGCAGGAGCGTGCGGTGCCAGACGGAACGGACCATGGCGTCCAGTGTGCGTCGGGCGGGGGGAGCACCCAAATGGGCCGAGCCCCGGCCTCCCTCAGGGGACCGGGGCTCGGGTGACGACGCGTCAGTTCTGGTAGGAACCGAAGTCGAAGTCGTCCAGCGCGACGGCCTGCGACGACGGACCGAAGTCGTAGTCGTAGGAGTCGTAGCCGGTGACCGAGTAGGCCGCGGCGCGCGCCTCCTCGGTCGGCTCCACGCGGATGTTGCGGTAGCGCTCCAGGCCGGTTCCGGCCGGGATGAGCTTGCCGATGATCACGTTCTCCTTCAGGCCACGGAGGCTGTCGGAGCGGCCGTTGATCGCGGCGTCGGTGAGCACGCGGGTGGTCTCCTGGAAGGAGGCCGCCGAGAGCCACGACTCGGTCGCGAGCGAGGCCTTGGTGATGCCCATGAGGACCGGGCGACCCGAGGCCGGCTTGCCGCCCTCGGAGACCACGCGACGGTTCTCCTCCTCGAACCGCACCCGGTCGACCAGGTCGGACGGGAGCAGGTTGGTGTCACCGGACTCGATCACCGTCACCCGGCGCAGCATCTGCCGGATGATGATCTCGATGTGCTTGTCGTGGATCGACACGCCCTGGGACCGGTAGACCTCCTGGACCTCGTCCACGAGGTGCTCCTGCGCCTTGCGGACGCCGAGCACGCGCAGGACGTCCTGCGGGTCGGGGGTACCGGACGTGATGTGGTGGCCGACCTCGATGTGCTGGCCCTCCTC
>CAWCHD010000004.1:0-368573 GCA_963795275.1 uncultured Actinomycetota bacterium | reverse complement strand
GACCGAGCGCGGCCGGGGCCACCAACGGCCAGCGCGTGGACTCCGTGCCGTGCACGGCGTGGGCACCACGGCTGCGGCGGAGCATCGCCGGATGGCGGGCCGGTGACATCGTCGAGGTGTCGGGCGGCGTCCGGTGCCGGTTCTACCAGGCCGGCGGTGCCACGAGGTCGCGCGTCGAGGTCGAGGCGACCACGGCGAAGATCATCCGTCGGTCATCGGCCGCATGAGTGCGCCGAGGCTCGGCTTGGGCTGGAAGGAGGTGGCCTTCTCCGGCAGGAGCCCTCCGGACTCCACGAGCGCCCGGACCTGCTCGAAGTCCGGGCTCGGCAGCAGGACTGCCGGTGACGACGTGCTCGTGGCCGCGAGGGCGTCCTCGACGTTGTGGTGGTGCTCGATCCGCGTCAGCGGGGCGGACAGCCCGGGCAGGACGCGCTGGTGCAACCAGGACACGGCCGCGTCGCGGTCGAGGTCGGTCGGGCTGACGGTGTACCAGACGACGCCGTCGGTCAGGACCAGGTGCGTGCTGTCCAGCGCGCCCAGGGCTGCGTGCCGGTCATGGGCGGTGACCGTCGCCCCCGCGTCACGCGCGGCGCGGACCAGGTCCTCGAGCGTGGCACCGGTCAGGGTCCGGTGGATGGCCCCGAGGAACAGGGGAGTGTCGACCTGGTCCACCAGCATCGCCAGTCCGGCGTCCCAGGCGGTCCCCGGGTGCTCCTGCTGCAGCCGGAGGTAGGCGGCGTAGCGGTGGTGCCCGTCAGCGAGGAGGCACCGGGTGGTGCTCAGCAGGGCGCCGATCCGGGTGAGCAGGTCCGTGTCGCGAATGGCCCAGATGCGCTGACGGTGTCCGCTGCGGTCGAGATAGCGCCACTCGGGCCGCGTGCGGGCGACCTCGACGAGCAGCTCGCGCAGCTCCGGCTCACCGTGGTGGACGAGCAGGATCGGTGCCGGGTTGAGCTCCATCTGGTGCATCCGGTCGGCCAGCTCGCCCGCCTGCTCGGGGTGGATCTCCTCGTGGGGCCAGACCGCCCGGTCGGTGCGCGAGGACGTACGACGCGACATCGCGAGCGCACCGACGAGGCCGCGGACGGTGAGTCCGCCGACGGTGTACTCGTGGAGGTAGAGGGCAGGAGCGGTGTCGGCGACGGCTCGCCCCTGCTCGATCCAGGTCGTCAGGCGGGCCGCGACGTCACGGTAGGGTCGCGCCAGCGCCCGTGCGGATGCCGGGTCGCCGACCCGCCCCGGCGCGAGCATCAGTGCGCGGAAGGGCAGGAGCTCGAGGGGCTTCGCGACGTACGGGGGTACGTCAGTGGCGAAGTCCATCGGAGCATCGTAGGGGGACAGGCGTCACAATCCGGAGAAGGGGTGGAGCATGCTCGAGGAGTCGACGGGTCCGATCGCGGAGGCCGTACGACCTGGTCATGTTCGACCTGGACGGTGTCGTCTACGTCGGTGACGCCGGGATCGAGGGCGTGCCGGCCCGGATCGACCGGCTCCGGGACAGCGGGACCCATGTCGCGTTCGTCACCAACAACGCGTCGCGGACGCCGGCCCAGGTGGCCGAGAAGCTCGCCAAGGTGGGCGTGACAGCGGCGGCCGAGGACGTGGTGACGTCTGCCCAGGCGGCGGCCCGGGTCCTGGTGGACGAGCACGGCGCGGGAGCCAAGGTGCTGCTGCTCGGGGGAGAGGGGCTGCAGGTCGCGCTCGTCGAGGCCGGGCTCGAGCCGGTGGAGGACCCGGAAGGCGCGGTGGCGGTGGTGAGCGGCTACGGCCCCGACGTGCGCTGGCGCGACATCATGCGGGTCGCGACCCTGGTGCGCGACGGACTGCCCTACGTGGCCAGCAACACCGACATGACCATCCCGACGGCCTACGGCCTGGCCCCCGGGCACGGCGTGCTCGTGCAGACGATCGCCGGGTTCGCCGGCGTCCGGCCGACGGTGGCCGGCAAGCCGGAGAAGCCGCTGATGGAGGAGACGGTCCGCCGCGTCGGAGGTGACCGGCCGCTGATGGTCGGCGACCGCCTGGACACCGACATCGAGGGCGCCCACGCGATCGACGTACCGTCCCTGCTCGTCCTCACCGGCGTGAGCTGGCTCGAGGACCTGGTGGCCGCGACGCCTGAGCTGCGACCTTCCTACATCTCCCCGACGTTGGAGGGGCTCTTCGAGCCGCACCCGGTGCCTCGCCGGACCGACGACGGCCAGGTCGAGCTCGGCGGGTGGACCGCGAGCGTCGACGAGGGTCGCCTGGCGGTCAGCGGCGAGGGCAGCGACGCCGACTGGTGGCGGGTGGTCGCGACCGCGAGCTGGCTCCACCTCGATGCCTCCGGGACGCCCGTCGACATCGGCAACACGACGCCGCCCGGGCCGGATCGCCGGCTCGTCGCCGAGTAGGCTCGCGGTCATGGACGAGCGGCCGAGTGACATCGAGGGGGACCCCGACACCACCGTGCCCGACGGCACGACCGGCGTCGCCGCGGTCGACCAGGTCCTGGCCGACGTCGCAGCCGTCTCCGGTACGCCGGTGGCGGGCCACGTGGCCGTCTTCGAGCGGGCGCACGACCAGCTGCGGCGAGCGCTCGACGCGCAGCCGGAGCAGGGCGCCTGACCCGACCGTGCCGCCTCGACGCCTTCGGCTCGACCAGGAGCTCGTCCGGCGCGGGCTCGCCCGCTCGCGCGAGCACGCGAGCGAGCTCGTCGCCGCCGGACGGGTCACCGTGTCGGGCGCGCGCGCCTCGAAGCCGGCCACCGGTGTCACCACCGACGTGGCGATCGTCGTCCGGGAGGACCCCACCTCGGTCGACTACGTCTCGCGCGGTGGCCACAAGCTCGCGGGTGCCCTGGCGGCCTTCGCGGACCACGGTGTGAGCGTCGAGGGCAAGCGCTGCCTGGACGCCGGCGCCTCGACCGGCGGGTTCACCGACGTCCTGCTCAGGGCGGGCGCCCGGGAGGTCGTCGCCGTCGACGTCGGCTACGGCCAGCTCGCGTGGTCGCTGCAGAGCGACGACCGGGTCGAGGTCCACGACCGCACCAACATCCGCGAGCTGACGCTCGACATCGTCGGAGAACCCGTCGACCTCGTGGTCGGCGACCTGTCGTTCATCTCCCTGGCGCTGGTCCTCGACCCGCTGCTGTCGGTCACCCGCGAGGACGGCGAGCTCGCCCTGATGGTGAAGCCGCAGTTCGAGGTCGGCAAGGACCGGGTCGGCAAGGGCGGGGTGGTGCGCGACCTCGCGCTGCGGGCCGAGGCGGTCACGGCGATCGCCGACCTGGCCGCCGCGCGGGGGTGGGGTGCGGTCGCCGTCACCGTCAGCCCGCTGCCCGGACCGTCGGGCAACGTCGAGTTCTTCCTGCTCCTGAGGCGCGGTGGGCCGGCGATCGACGCCGACGACATCCGTGCCGAGGTGGAGAGGGCGGCCCCACTGGGGGTGGCGTCTGAGAGGGTGGATCCGTGACCACCCAACCCCCTCCGTCAGCCGGGCGTCGCGTCCTGGTGCTGGCCCACACGGGCCGGGCGGAGGCGCGCGAGGTCGCCCGCGAGTGCGTCCAGTGGCTGACCGGCCACGGGATCGCCGTACGCCTGCTGGCCGCCGAGGCGGCCGACCTCGGGCTCGACCCGGGCCCCCGCATCGACGGGCTCGTCGAGACCGCCCAGCCCGACGACCTCCCGGGGGAGGGGTGCGAGCTGGCCCTGGTCATCGGGGGCGACGGCTCGATCCTGCGCGCCGCCGAGCTGACCCACGAGACGAGCACCCCGCTGCTGGGCGTCAACCTCGGGCACGTGGGGTTCCTCGCCGAGGCCGAGCAGGAGGACGTCGAGTCGACGATCACCGCGATCGTCAACCGCGACTACACCGCCGAGGACCGGCTCACCCTCGGCGTGCAGGTGCTGGTGGGCAAGGAGGTCCTGTTCTCGACCTTCGCGCTCAACGAGGCCAGCGTCGAGAAGGCCGCCCGCGAGCGGATGCTCGAGGTCGTCGTCGAGGTCGACGGGCGACCGTTGTCGAGGTGGGGCTGCGACGGCGTCGTGTGCGCCACGCCCACCGGCTCGACGGCCTACAACTTCAGCGCCGGCGGACCCGTCGTGTGGCCGGAGGTCGAGGCGCTGCTGATGGTGCCGTTGAGCGCGCACGCGCTCTTCGCGCGACCGATGGTCGTGGCGCCGACGTCCGTCCTGGCGGTCGAGGTGCTCGCCAACAACGAGGGCGCCGGCGTGCTGTGGTGCGACGGCCGCCGCACGGTCGACCTGCCCCCCGGCGCGCGGATCGAGGTGCGGCGCGGCGATCGTCCGGTGCGCCTGGTCCGACTCCGGGACGCGCCGTTCACCGACCGCCTGGTCGCCAAGTTCGGGCTGCCCGTCGAGGGCTGGCGCGGTGCCTCCGAGCGGCGTCGGCGCGACGGCGGCGAACCCGACGGGAGCGACCGGCATGCTTGAGGAGCTGCGGATCAGCCAGCTCGGCGTGATCGACTCCTCGACGCTGGAGCTCGGTCCCGGGCTGACCGTCATCACCGGTGAGACCGGAGCCGGCAAGACGATGGTCGTCACGGCGCTCGGGCTGCTGCTCGGCGGCCGCGCCGACCCCGGTGCCGTCCGCACGGGCGCCAAGCAGGCCCGCGTCGAAGGAGTGGTGTCGACCGCGTCGCTGGTCGGGTTCCGCGAGGCCGTCGAGGCCACCGGCGGCGAGGTGGAGGACGACCGGGTCGTGCTCGCCCGCAACGTCGCCGCCCAGGGACGCTCGCGCGCGTGGGTCGGCGGGGCGTCCGTCCCGGTGACGACGCTCGCCGAGCTCGCCGAGCCGCTGGTCGCGGTCCACGGCCAGTCCGACCAGCACCGGCTGCTCCGCCCGGGCGCGCAGCGGGCCTCGCTCGACCGGTTCGGCGGCGACGAGCTCGCCGCCACCGCGACGTCGTACGCCTCCCGGTGGGCCGAGCTCGCGCAGACCGAGCGGACGTTGGCAGAGGTGCTCGGCTCGGCGCGCGAACGAGCCCGCGAGGCCGACCAGCTCCGGTTCGGGCTCGGCGAGGTCGAGGCGGTCGACCCCCGGCCGGGCGAGGACGTCGAGCTCGCCGCGGAGGAGACCCGGCTCGGGTTCGCCGACACCCTGCGCACCGCCGCCGAGACCGCCCGCGAGGCGCTCTCCAGCGAGGAGGGCTCGCCCGACGCGCTCGGCACCACCAGCGTGGCGCGGCACGCCCTCGACGGCGTCCGCGAGCACGACGCGACCGCCGGCGAGCTCGCCGACCGGATCGCCGAGCTCGGCCACCTCCTCGTCGACGTGGCCGGCGACGTGGCGTCGTATGCCTCCAGCCTCGAGACCGACCCCGCGCGACTCGCCGGCGTGTCCGAGAGGCGGGCGGCGCTGACCGCGCTGACCCGCAAGTACGGCGACACCATCGACGAGGTGCTCACCTGGGCCGAGGACGGCGCGAAGCGCCTGCTCGACCTCGAGGACACCGACGGCCAGATCGGCGAGCTGGAGGCGCGTCGCGACCGGCTGCGGGCCGAGCTCGGCTCGCTCGCGGCGACCCTCAGCGCGCAGCGGTCGCGGTCGGCCACCCGCCTCGGGGCGGCCGTGAGCGACGAGCTGACGTCGCTGGCGATGCCGCACGCGACGGTGACCGTGGCCGTGTCGCAGCACGAGGCGCCCGAGCCGGAGACGCCGGGCGGTCCGGTGCTGCACGTGGACGGTCGCTGGCTGCGGGCCGGGTCGCACGGCGTGGACGACGTCGAGCTGCTGCTGGCGGCCAACACCGGCGCCGACCCGCGCCCGCTCCACAAGGGCGCGTCCGGTGGCGAGCTGTCGCGCGTGATGCTCGCCCTCGAGGTCTCGCTCGCCGAGACCGGGTCCGTGCCGACCTTCGTCTTCGACGAGGTCGACGCCGGCGTGGGTGGCAAGGCGGCGATCGAGGTCGGCCGCCGGCTCGCCGCGCTCGCCCGCACCTCCCAGGTCCTGGTCGTCACCCACCTGCCCCAGGTGGCGGCCTACGCCGACCGCCACGTGGTGGTCCACAAGTCCAGCGACGGCTCGGTCACGACCTCCGGGCTGGTGACGCTCGACGAGGCCGATCGGGAGCGTGAGCTGTCGCGGATGCTGGCCGGGGTCGAGGACTCCGACAGCGCCCGGGCCCACGCCCGCGAGCTCCTCGTGGCCGCCGCGCCCGAGCGGGCGTGCCTCCCGGAAGGGCACCCGAGCGGCTGACACCATGGCGCGGTCATGAAGTTCGCAGTCCGCTCCCGTCCCGCCCCCACTCTCCCCGGTGTCCACGGTCCCGCCCGGCTCCACCGGCGTACGGCCAGCCTGCTCGGCCGGTTGCAGCCCGGTGACGTCGCCGTCATCGACCACCTCGACATGGACCGGGGCACGGCGCAGGCGCTGATCGACGCAGGCGTCGCCGCCGTCGTCAACGCCGGGCCGATGATCTCCGGTCGCTACCCGAGCCTCGGGCCGGAGCTGCTGGTGCAGGCGGGCGTGACGCTCGTCGACGGCGCCGGGCCGGAGGTGTTCGACCGGGTCAAGGACGGCACCGACCTGCGGATCGACGCCGGCGTCGTGCACGCGGGCTCCACCCTCGTCGTGGCGGCGCGCGACGTCACCGAGGACGTCGTACGCCGCGAGATGGGCGACGCCCGCAGCGGGCTCACCGCCCAGCTCGAGAGCTTCACCCACAACACCACCGAGTTCCTGCGGCGCGAGCAGGACCTCCTGCTCCACGGCCACGGCATCCCCGAGACGGCCACCGAGATGGCGGGCCGCCCCGTCGTCGTGGTCGTCCGGTCGCACGGCTGGGAGGGCGAGCTGCGCGGCATCCGACCGTTCGTCCGCGAGCAGCGGCCCGTGCTGGTCGGGGTCGACCGCGGCGCCGACGCTCTCGTGTCGGCGGGCCACCGGCCCGACGTCGTCGTGCTCACCGCCGCGAGCGACGACCTCCCGAGCGCGGCAGTGCTGCGCAGGGCGCGTGACGTCGTGGTGCTCGTCGAGCCCGGCTCGCCGCGCAGCGCGGTCGAGCACCTCGAGCGGATGAGCATCCGCCCCCTCCGGTTCGAGACGACCGCGACCACCGAGGACGCGGCCCTGCTGCTGGCCTCGGCGCACGAGGCGTCGCTCATCGTGGGCGTCGGCCTGCACGCGACGCTCGGCGAGTTCCTCGACCGGCGCCGCACCGGTCTCGCCAGCACGTTCCTGACCCGCCTCAAGGTCGGGCCCGACCTCGTCGACGCCTCGGCGCTGCCCCAGCTCTACGACGGGGCGGTACGCCCGCGCCACCTCCTCGGTGCGCTCCTCGCCGGCGTGATCGCCCTCGGCGCGGCCGTGAGCGTGACGCCCGTCGGCCAGCAGTGGGTCGACGAGGTCGCGCCCGCCATCTCGAGCACCACCACCGACCTGATCGACGACGTCCGAGGACTCCTCCCGTGATCACCCTGCGCCACCACCTCCTGACCATCGTCGCCGTGTTCCTGGCCCTGGCGGCGGGCATCGTCCTCGGCGGGGGACCGTTGTCCGACGTCGGCCCGGCCGTCACGGCCGCGGCCAGCAACGAGGGCACGGACGCGCCCGAGACGAGCAGCGCGGCGGACGGCTACAACGAGGCCTGGGTCTCCAGCCTCGCCGGACCGGTCCTCAGCGGCCGGCTCGCCGACCGGTCGGTCGTGCTGGTCACGGTCCCGGGGGCCGACGAACAGGTCGTCACCGACCTCACGAGCCAGGTCGAGGCCGCCGGCGGCACCGTCGCCGGGCGCTACGACCTCGGCGCCGACCTCGTCGACCCGGCCCAGAAGTCACTGGTCGACACGCTCGGCAGCCAGCTGCTCACCCAGCAGGCCGAGGGCGTGGTGCCGGCCGAGGCGTCGACGTACGACCGGATCGGCCAGCTGATCGGCCTGGCGGTGGCGAGCAAGGAGGCCGGCGGGGAGGACGTCACGCGCAGGTCGCGGGCGGTCGCCGACGCGGTCAGCGGTGCCGGCCTGATGGAGCTGCCGGCCGACGTCGACCGACGCGCCCCGCTGGTGCTGATGGTGCTGGGCACCGACGCCGGCGACGAGGGGTCCGACGCGATCCTGTCCGGCCTCGTCGACGGACTCGCGTCGCAGGCGGCCGCGGTGGTGGTCGCCGGCACGCTCGCCGACGGCGGCGACGGGCAGCTCGCACGACTGCGCACCACCCCGACCGCGACGCGGGTCGCGACCTTCGACGGCGTGGACACCCTGGCCGGCCGGGCCGGCGTCGTGATGACGCTGGCACGCTCGCTCACGACGCCGGGCGGATCCTTCGGTGCGTCGGGTGCCGACGGTCCGGTCCCTCTCGGGTAGGATCGAAGCCCGTGAAGAACCCCACGCCGACCAAGCACGTTTTCGTGACCGGAGGCGTCGCCTCCTCTCTCGGCAAGGGGCTCACCGCCTCCAGCCTGGGCAGCCTGCTCAAGTCGCGCGGCCTGCGCGTCACGATGCAGAAGCTCGACCCCTACCTCAACGTGGATCCGGGCACGATGAACCCGTTCCAGCACGGTGAGGTCTTCGTGACCAACGACGGGGCGGAGACCGATCTCGACATCGGTCACTACGAGCGGTTCCTCGACACCGACCTCAACCAGATCGCCAACGTGACGACCGGGCAGGTCTACTCGACGGTGATCGCCAAGGAGCGCCGCGGCGACTACCTCGGCGACACCGTGCAGGTCATCCCGCACATCACCAACGAGATCAAGGACCGCATCCTCGCGATGGGCGGCCCGGAGATCGACGTCGTGATCACCGAGGTCGGCGGCACGGTCGGCGACATCGAGTCGCTGCCGTTCCTCGAGGCCGCGCGCCAGACCCGGCACGAGATCGGTCGCGACAACTGCTTCTTCATCCACGTCTCACTGGTGCCCTACATCGGCCCGTCGGGCGAGCTGAAGACCAAGCCCACGCAGCACTCCGTCGCGGCGCTGCGCTCCATCGGCATCCAGCCCGACGCCATCGTGTGCCGTGCGGACCGCGAGCTCCCGGACGGCATCAAGCGCAAGATCGCGCTGATGTGCGACGTCGACGACGAGGCCGTGGTGACCGCGGCCGACGCGCCGTCGATCTACGACATCCCGAAGGTGCTGCACCGCGAGGGCCTCGACGCCTACGTCGTACGCCGTCTCGACCTGCCGTTCCGCGACGTCGACTGGACCACCTGGGACGACCTGCTCCGCCGCGTCCACCACCCGTCCGAGGAGGTGACCGTCGCGCTGGTCGGGAAGTACATCGACCTGCCCGACGCCTACCTCTCGGTCAGCGAGGCCCTGCGGGCCGGCGGGTTCGCCCACGAGGCCAAGGTCAACATCCGCTGGGTCGCCTCCGACGAGTGCGAGACCGAGCCCGGTGCGGCGAAGCACCTCGCCGACGTCGACGCGGTCCTGGTGCCGGGCGGGTTCGGCGTCCGCGGGATCGAGGGCAAGCTCGGCGCGCTGCACTACGCCCGCACCCACGGCATCCCGACCCTGGGCCTGTGCCTCGGCCTGCAGTGCATGGTCATCGAGTACGCCCGCAACGTCGCCGGCCTCGGCAAGGCGGGGTCGACGGAGTTCGACCCCGACACCGTCGAGCCGGTGATCTCCACGATCGAGGAGCAGAAGAAGTTCGTCGACGGCGCCGGCGACCTCGGCGGCACCATGCGCCTGGGCCTGCAGAAGGCGACCCTCGCGGAGGGCAGCGTCGTGCGGGCGACGTACGGCGCCGAGGTGGTCGAGGAGCGGCACCGCCACCGCTACGAGTTCAACGACGCCTACCGCGACACGCTCGCCGAGGCCGGACTGGTCTTCTCCGGGGTCAACCCCGAGCTGGGGCTCGTCGAGTTCGTCGAGCTGCCCGCCGACGTGCACCCCTACTACGTCGCGACGCAGGCGCACCCCGAGCTGCGCTCCCGCCCGACCCGCCCGCACCCGCTGTTCGCCGGCCTGGTCGGTGCGGCGATCGAGCGCCAGCGGTCGGAGCGCTTCCCGATCGACGAGACCGGGCTGCGCCGCAAGGACGACGCCGAGGACTGACGGGCGCGGCTGACTGGTCAGGCTCTCCCTGAACATGTCGGCCCGTGCACGGCCTGACATGTTCAGTGATCCCCGGCCAGCCGGGGATCACTGAAGAGGCCGGCGACAGGCTCAGAGCTGGCGGGCCTGCAGGATCCGGCTGAGGACGAACGAGTTCGCGCCGAGCTGGTTGCGGGCGTACGAGCTGAGGGTGGTGTCGCCCGCGGCCTTCTCGGCTGCGGCGAGGAACGAGGCGTCGCCCGCACCGAGCGGGTACATGGCGCGGATCGTCAGGCCCTGGTTGAGCAGGCCGCCCTTGAGCGTGGGGAGCTCCTCGAGGTAGCGGTGCGTGAACGGCGCCAGCAGCTCGGCCTGGCCGGGCCGCCAGAACGTCGAGCCCAGCACCAGCGTCTCGCGGCTCGCCGGCACGGCGTAGTCGACGAAGAACGCGCGCCAGACCTCCTCCTTGGCCTCCTTGTCCGGCCGGGCGGCGAGGACGGCGAGGCGGCGCATGCCGGCGTCGGGGTCGGGGTCGGACTCGAGCAGGCGGCGTACGACGTCCTCGTCGTAGTCGCCGAGCTCGGAGCGGCGCGTGGCCATCCGCCACGCGAGGTCGAGGTCGGTCGCCTGCTCGGCAGCGGCCTCCAGCACCGTCCAGTGCTCGTCGGTCGACGCGGACGCGGCCAGGGTGCGCAGGGCGGCCTGGCGGGCGTCGGGGAGCTCGACCAGCCCGACGACGGCGTCGGCGAGGTCGCGCAGCAGGCCGGGGGACTCCGTGGCCGGCGCCCAGCGGTCGGAGACCAGGAGCGCCTGGCCGAGGAACGGCTCGATGAGCGACGGGCTGGTCTCGCTCGCCAGCGCGCGGGTGAGCGCGGCCGCCACGTCGCGCGGTGCCACGTCGCCGAGCAGGAGGAGCTGGCCGGCGGTCGCGGCGACGAGCGCCCGGTCGAGGGAGTCGGGGAGCTGGTCGATGCGCGTCAGCATCTGCTCCAGCGACGTGGCGTCGGGCTTGACCGCGGCGAAGGTGTAGTCGCCGGAGTTCACCAGCCTGAGGTCGCCGGCCGGCAGCTCGACGGGCGTGCGCGAGCCGGTGACCTCGTGGGAGGAGCGGCCCACCGCCACCAGCTCGTCGCCCGAGGTGTCGAAGACGGCGATGTCGAGGTGGTGCGGCCGCGGCTCGCCGCCACCGGCGGTCTCGACGACCAGCTCGTCGCCGTCGAGGGAGATCACGTCGGTGCCGGCCTCGTCGAGCCAGGCGCGGGTCCACCCGGACAGGTCGCGACCGCTCGCGCGGGAGTAGCAGTCCATCAGGTCGTCGAGCCGGGTGTTGGAGAAGGCGTAGCGGCTGAAGTAGTCACGCAGGCCCGCGACGAAGGCGTCCTCGCCGATGAAGGCGACGAGCTGGTGGAGCACGCTCTGGCCCTTGACGTAGGTGATGGCGTCGAAGTTGGCCATCGCGGAGGACACGTCCGCGACGTCGCTGCGGATCGGGTGGCTGGCCGGGCTCATGTCCATCTCGTAGGCCGTGCGCTTGGAGAGCGCGAGGAAGGTGGCCCACTGCTCGGTGAACTCGGACGCGCCGGCCATGCCCCAGTTGGCCGCCCACGACGCGAACGCCTCGTTGAGCCAGAGGTCGTCCCACCACTGCATGGTCACGAGGTCGCCGAACCACATGTGCGCCATCTCGTGGAAGATGAACTCGGCCCGGACGCTGCGCTGCGCGTGGGTCGGGGGAGTGCGGAACAGCTGGCCGTCGCCGTAGGTCACGCAGCCCCAGTTCTCCATCGCACCGCCGAGGTTGGGCACGAACACCTGGTCGTAGCGCTCCTGCGGGAACGGGAAGCCGAACTGCTCGCCGAAGAAGGCGAGGCCCTGGCGGGTGAGGGTGACGAGCTCGTCGAGGTCGCGCTCCAGGATCGGCACGAGCGACTGGCGGCAGTAGAACCCGAGGTCGTAGCCGTCGTGCTGGCGGCGTACCTCGTGGAAGGGGCCGGCGTTGACCACGACGACGTACGTCGACAGGCGCGGGGTGTCGGGGTAGGTCCAGACCCTGGCGTCCGAGCCCTCGGCGTCCTCGATCGACTCCGGTGCGCCGTTGGACGTGACGACCCACGACGACGGCGCGGTCACCACGAAGCGGTGCGGCGCCTTGAGGTCGGGCTGGTCGAAGCAGGCCCAGACGCGGCGGGCCTCGTCGGGCTCGAGGCTGGTCCAGACGTAGACGAGCTTGTCGGTCGGGTCGACGGTGCGCAGGATGCCCTCGCCGGTCGCGGTGTTGGTGGTGCTGGCCTCGACCACGAGGACGTTGTCGGCCGCGAGGGCGGGGAGGGGCAGGCGGCCGTCCACGGCCTGCGAGACGTCGACGTCCGCGCCGTTGAGCGTGGCGCGGGCGACGTCCATCGCGACGTCGACGAAGGTGGTCGCGCCGGGCTCGCTGCAGGTGAAGGTGATGGTGCTGACGGAGGAGAACACCTCGCCCTCGAGCAGCCCGGTCATGTCGACCGCGATGTCGTAGCGCTGCACCTCGAGGAGGGTCGAACGGGTCGCGGCTTCGGACTGGGTCAGGGTCGACAACGTCATGTGGTGACCGTACCTACCCCGGGACCGCGCTAGCGTGCTGGGCATGGCCACCTCGTCAGGAGATGCTCCAGCAGAACCGCTCGCCGACCGACCGATGTCCTGGCCCGTCGTCTCGAGCCACGACCTGCACCGCGACGACTGGGTGGTCGCGCTGCGCGAGGACGTGATCACGCGCCCCGGCCACGACGAGCAGTTCAGCCGGATCAGCCTCGAGCACCCGGGCGCCGTGGTCGTGCTGGCCGTCGACGACGACGAGCAGGTGGTGTGCCTGCGCCAGTACCGCCACACCACCCAGCGGGAGTTCGTCGAGCTGCCCGCCGGCCTCAAGGACGCCGGCGACGAGCCGCCGGTCGAGACCGCGAAGCGCGAGCTGCGCGAGGAGGTCGAGCTCGAGGCGACGGACTGGCGGCTGCTGCTGAGCACCTTCGGGAGCGCCGGGATCAGCGACGAGGTCCACGACATCTTCCTGGCCCGTGGCCTCTCGCACGCACCGCGCGGCGACTTCGAGATGCGCCACGAGGAGGCCGAGATGCAGACCTTCCGGGTGCCGATGGCGGACCTGCTCGACGCGGTGCTCGAGGGGCGGGTCCGGCAGGGTCCGCTGGCCCAGGCCGTGCTGGCGTACGCCGTGCTCCAGCAGCGCGGGACCCTCGACGGCGCCTAGGCACTCTCCGGAGTAGTCTCGCTCCCGCTGTGAGGCGAGCCACATCCGTGGCCCCTCTTTCATCACGAGGAGCAAGGCATGAAGGTCGGCGTACCCAAGGAAGTCAAGAACCGCGAGTACCGCGTGGCCCTGACCCCCATCGGCGTGCACGAGCTGGTCCAGCACGGTCACGACGTGGTCGTGGAGAAGACCGCGGGCGAGGGCTCGCAGATCCCGGACGAGGAGTACGTCGCCGCGGGCGCCACGATGCTCGACACGGCGGACGACGTGTGGGGCGAGGCCGACATGGTCCTCAAGGTCAAGGAGCCGATCGCCGAGGAGTACGACCGGATGCGGGAGGGCCAGACCCTCTTCACCTACCTCCACCTCGCCGCCGACAAGCCCCTCACCGAGGAGCTGATGGCGCGCAAGGTCACCGGCATCGCCTACGAGACCGTGCAGCTCCCCTCGGGCGGGCTCCCGCTGCTCTACCCGATGTCGGAGGTCGCCGGCTGCCTGGCGCCCCAGGTCGGTGCCTACTCCCTGATGAAGGCCAACGGCGGCCGCGGCGTCCTCATGGGCGGCGTCGGCGGCGTGGCCAACGCCAAGGTCGTCATCATCGGCGCCGGCGTCTCGGGCCAGAACGCCGCCAACATCGCGCTCGGCATGGGTGCCGACGTGACGCTGCTCGACACCGACCTCGACAAGCTCCGGATGTCGTTCTGGCGCTACAACAACCGCGTCCACGGCCTCGCGTCCTCCAAGCTCGCGATCGAGCAGCAGGTGATGGAGGCCGACATGGTCATCGGCGCGGTGCTGATCCCGGGTGCCGCCGCGCCCAAGCTGGTCAGCAACGACCTGGTCTCGCGGATGAAGCCCGGCTCGGTGCTCGTCGACATCGCCATCGACCAGGGCGGCTGCTTCGAGGACTCGCACGCCACCACCCACGACGACCCGACCTACGCCGTCCACGACTCGGTGTTCTACTGCGTGGCCAACATGCCCGGCGCGGTGCCCAACACCTCGACGTACGCCCTCACCAACGCGACGCTGCCCTACGCGGTGGCGCTGGCCGACAAGGGCTGGCAGCAGGCGCTGCGCGACGACCGGAGCCTCGCGCTGGGCCTCAACACCCACGCCGGCCAGCTCACCAACGGTCCCGTCGGCGACGCCGTCGGCATCGAGTCGGTGGGTCTCGACACCGTCCTGGCGTGAGGACCCGTTGACTGCCGTGATGCTGAGGACGGCAGTCCGCACCTATCTCGACCACCTCACGGTCGAGCGCGGCCTGGCCGCGAACACCCTCAGCTCCTACCGGCGCGACCTGGGCCGGTACGACGAGTTCCTCGTCGGCCAGGGGATCGACGACCTGGACGCGGTCACCGAGCAGACGGTGGCCGCGTTCCTGGTCAGCCTGCGCGAGGGCAGCGAGGGGCACCCGCCGCTGAGCGCGACGTCGGCCGCCCGGACCGTCGTGGCGGTGCGTGGGTTCCACAAGTTCGCCGTCTCCGACGGGCTGGCCGTCGCCGACCCGGCGGCCGCGGTGAAGCCGCCCACGCCGGCCAAGCGGCTGCCCAAGGCGCTGCCCCTGTCCGACGTCGAGGCGATCCTCGAGGCAGCCGGTGCCCCCGACACCGTCCTCGCGCTGCGCGACCGGGCGCTGCTCGAGCTGCTCTACGGCACGGGTGCCCGCATCTCCGAGGCGGTCGGGCTCGACGTCGACGACCTCGACGCGGTCGACGGCACCGTGCTGCTGCGGGGCAAGGGCGGCAAGGAGCGGCTCGTGCCGGTCGGCGGCTACGCCCGCGACGCGGTGGCCGCCTACCTCACCCGTGCCCGCCCGGAGATCGTCGGCACGGGACGGGGCGGACCCGCGATGTTCCTCAACTCCCGCGGCGGCCGGCTCTCGCGGCAGAGCGCGTGGGCGGTGCTGGTCAAGGCCGCCGAGCGCGCGGGCGTGACGGCGTCGGTCTCGCCGCACACGCTGCGCCACTCCTTCGCCACGCACCTGCTCGACGGTGGCGCCGACGTACGCGTCGTGCAGGAGCTGCTGGGCCACGCGTCCGTCACGACGACGCAGGTCTACACGCTCGTCACCGTCGACAACCTCCGCGAGGTCTTCGCCACCGCGCACCCGCGAGCACGAGAATGATCACCCCATCCGGATGCTCGCTCCGCTCCGCTCCGAACAGGGACCCCGAGAGATGACCGTCCGCCTGCGCCTGCTCGGCCCGCCGAGCTGGGACGGCGCGCCGCTCGTCGGGGCGCGGCCGCAGGCGCTGCTCGCCGCTCTCGTCCTCGAGCCCCGCGGGCTCAGCGTCGCCCAGCTGGTGGATCAGGTGTGGGAGGACGCACCCCCTGCCAACCCGGGCAAGGCCCTCCAGGTCCTGGTCTCGCGGCTGCGCGCGGGGACGGCGCCGCAGGTGATCGAGCTGACCGAGAGCGGCTACCGCCTGGGCCTGGGCCCGGACGAGGTCGACGCGCTGGCGCTCGGACTGCACGTCGCGCAGGCGCGCGAGCTGCTGCGCGCGGGCGACGCCGGCGGTGCAGCAGCGCTTGCGGAGGCGGCCAGGTCACTTCCCCAGAGCGCGGACGACGACCCGTCCGGCCCGCTCGCGCGGCTCCGGGCGATGTCCGCCCGCACGCTCGCCGCGGCCGACGACGTGCTCGGCCGGGCGCTCGCGCGGCAGGGCCGGCACGCCGAGGCGCTGCCGCTGCTCGAGGCCGCCGCCGCGCGCTGGACCGACGACTCCGGCGTGCTCGCCGACCTGCTGCGCACGATGGCGGCGATCGGCGGCCCGGCGGTCGCGCTCGGCCGCTACGAGGCCTACCGGGAGGACCTCGCCGATCGCCTCGGCGTGGACCCGGCGCCCGAGCTGCAGCACCTGCACCGCGAGCTCCTCGCCGCCGACGACCCGGTGCGCACCGGACTGAGGTACGACGGCGACCGGCTGCTGGGACGCGACGACGACCTCGCCCGGCTGCGGTCCGCCCTCGCCTCGTCGCGGCTGGTGACGGTCCTCGGTCCCGGCGGCATCGGCAAGACCAGCGTCGCCCAGGCGCTGGCGCGCGAGTCGGCGCTGCCGCACGTGCGCGTGGTCGAGCTCGTCGGCGTCGGCGCGGGTGACGACGTCGTGGCGGCGGTCGGTGCCGGCCTCGGCGTCCGCGGCTCGGTGACGACCCGGGCGATCCTCACGCCGGCCCAGCAGGCCGACGTACGCAGCCGGATCGCTGCCGAGCTGGACGCCGGGCCGACCCTGCTGGTGCTCGACAACTGCGAGCACGTCCTCGAACCGGTCGCGGCACTCGTGGCGTTCCTGCTGGCGACCACGCGGGACCTGCGGGTCCTCGCGACGAGCCGGGCGCCGCTCCGGCTGGCGGCGGAGCGTGCGGTGCCGCTCACCCAGCTGTCACCCGGCGATGCCGGGGACCTGTTCGTGCGGCGGGCGTCCGCGACCCGGCCCGACGCCGTCCTCGACCCCGCGGCGGTGCAGGCCGTGGTGGAGCGGCTCGACGGGCTCCCGCTGGCGGTCGAGCTCGCCGCGGCCCGGGTGCGCACGATGACCGTCGCCGAGGTGGCCGCGGCGCTCGACGACCGGTTCGCCACGCTCCGCAGCCGCGACCGCAGCACCCCCGACCGGCACCGGACGCTCGAGGCCGTCATCGGCTGGTCGTGGGACCTGCTGGCCGCCGACGAGCAGCGGGCGCTGGCCTGGCTGTCGGTCTTCCAGGACGGCTTCGACCGCACGACCGCGACGAGCGTGCTGGGGGTCGACGGGCCCGAGCTGGTCGGCGCGCTGGTCGAGCAGTCGCTGATCGTGATGGGGGAGGACCACGGCGGCGCCCGCTTCCGTGCGCTCGAGACGATCCGGGAGTACGCCGCCACGCGGCTGGTCGCGACGGGGGAGCACGACGACGCGGTCGACGCCCAGCGCCGGTGGGCACTGGAGCTCGCGGACCGGTCCGCGGACCTCGTCGTCGCCGACCACCAGGTCGAGCTGCTGGACGCGCTGGTCCGGGAGCAGAACAACCTCACCGACGTGCTGCGCAACGCGCTGTCCGCCGGCGACCGCGAGGTCGTCGCGCGCCTGGTGTCGCTGCTCGGGAGCCTCTGGACGGTCACCGGCGACCAGCCGCGCATCTTCGCGGTCTGCGACCCGGCGACCGAGCTGCTCACCGGCTGGGAGGTGCCCGTCGACCTGCTCGGGCACGCCCAGGAGGCGGCGGGAGTCCTGATGATCCACCTCAGCTGGATGCCGAGCGTCGACCTGGGCGGGCTGCGCGGCCTGCTGCTGCAGGGCGAGCGACCGGTGCGGCCCGTGGGGGCTGATCGGCCACACGGTCCACGTCGCGACCGAGCCGGCCGACACCTCCGAGCGACTCGTCGAGGTCGCCGCCACCCAGCCGACCGCGCTCGCCGGGGCGCTGCTGATGTGGGCGGCCATCGTGGGGGAGAACGTCGGCGACGTGGAGACGGCCCGCGCCCGTGCCGAGCAGGCGCTCGCCCTCGGACCGCTGCCGCCCTACCTCACCGCGTCGCTCCACGCCGAGCTGAGCCAGCTCGCGATGGCCGTCGGCGACCACCACCGCGCCGCCGAGCACGCCGAGGTCGCCTGGCCGCTGCTGGCCCGCGTGCACTCGATGACGGACTCCTACAGCCTGCGGATGGCGACCGCCATCTCCCCGCTGCTCGACGGTGACACCGAGCGAGCCGCGGCGATGCTGGAGGAGTTCGGCGAGCCGGACGGCGAGACCGCGCAGATGGGCGCACGCCTGACCTGGCTGACCGCCCAGGCCGAGCTCGCCCTCGCCCGGGGCGACCACGCCGGCGCGATCCGTCGCTACGACGACATCGTCGACATGGTGGTCGAGTCCGACCCGGCCGCGGGCATCAACCCGTGGCTGATGCTCGCCGCGTCCGCGGCCCTCGTCGCCCGGGTGCGGCACGGCGGGGTGGACGACGACCCCCGCGCCGCGGAGCTCCGGGACCTGCTGATCGGCTCGGCGGGCGGCCTCGCCGACCGGTCGCTGTGGTTCGCCGACCTCCCGCTCAACGGCGTCATGCTCGTCGCGCTCGGCACGTGGGTGCTGCGCTTCGGGCCGGCCGAGCAGCACGAGGACGGCGTACGCCTGCTCGCGGTCGCCCACCGCTGGGCCTACAACCGCAGCATCCCGGTGATGGCGTGGGAGCCGATGGTCGCGCTCGCCGACGCAGCGCTGCCCGGACGGGTCGCCCAGCTCGTCGAGGAGCTGGGCGACCGTCCGGGCCCGGAGCTGCAGCCGGGCGCCGCCGAGGTCGTGGACCGGCTGCGGCGCCAGTGGCTCACATCTTCTTGAAGCGTCGTACGGACAGCGGGGCGAAGACCGCGACGACGACCGCGCAGCCGAGGAGCGCCCAGCCCACGGCGCCCGTCACCTGTCCGTCGTTGGCGAGGTCGCGCAGCGCGGTGATCACCAGCGAGACCGGGTTGACCTCGGCGAACGCCTCGAGCGGGCGCGGCATCGTGTCGGTCGGGACGAACGCGTTGGACAGGAACGTCAGCGGGAACATCACCAGCAGGGAGATGCCCTGCACGCCCTGGGCGTTGCGCCCGACGAGGCCGAAGAAGGTGAAGATCCACGCGAGCGACCAGCCTGCGACCACGGCGAGCAGGATCGCACCGGCCACGCCGGCGAACCCGCCGCCGGGTCGGTAGCCGATCACGATGCCGACGACGAAGGTGAGCACGGCCGCGATGAAGTAGCGGAGCATGTCGGCGACCATCGGGCCGGCGAGCGGCGCGATGCGGGCGATCGGCAGCACCTTGAACCGGTCGAAGACGCCGGAGTCGAGGTCCGTGCGCAGCTGTACGCCGGTCGCGACGCACGCCGTGAGCACGGTCTGGCCGATCAGGCCGGGGATGATGAGCGGCAGGTAGCTGCTGACGTCACCGGAGATCGCCCCGCCGAAGATGTAGGCGAACATCGCGGTGAAGATCAGCGGCTGGATGGTGACGTCGAACATCACCTCCATGCTGCGGCGCATCTTGACGGTCGCGCGCCACGCGAGGGTCATCGTCTGGGAGACGGTGTCGGCCAGGCTCACGCGGGGAGCGAGGTCGGGTGTCTCGGGTGCGAGCGTGGTCATCGGGAGGCCTCCATCGTGCTGGGCTGGCTGGGCTGGCTGGTCTGGTCCTCGGCTGCCGGTCGTGTCCTCGCCGGTGTCGTGCCCGGTGAGGGCGAGGAAGACCTCGTCGAGCGACGGCTTCTGGACGGTGACCGACTCGATCGCGACGCCGCGGTCGCGCAGGGCGACGAGCACGTCCACCGACTGGTCGGTGCGCTGGAGCGCGACGGTCACGCGGCGCGCCTCCGGGGACAGGGTCGGTTCCTCGCCGAGCAGCTGCTCGACGAGCGCCGTGGCCGTCGGCAGGTCGGCGGGATCGACGAGCTGGAGCTGGAGGGTCGAGCGGCCCACCGACGACTTGAGCTCGTCGGCGGTGCCCTCGGCCACCTTGCGGCCGTGGTCGATCACGGCGATCCGGTCGGCGAGCTGGTCGGCCTCGTCGAGGTACTGGGTCGTGAGCAGCACCGTGCTGCCCTCGGCGACGAGCTCGCGGATGGTGTCCCACATCTGGCCCCGGGTGCGCGGGTCGAGCCCGGTCGTGGGCTCGTCGAGGAAGATCAGCGGGGGTCGGGTGATCAGGCTGGCGGCGAGGTCGAGGCGCCGGCGCATGCCCCCGGAGAAGGCGGAGATCGGCTTGGACGCGGCCTCGGTGAGGTCGAACTGCTCGAGCAGGTGGGCGCCCCGCTGCCTGGCCTCGGTGCGGCCGAGGCCCTGGAGGCGGGCGAAGAGCCAGAGGTTCTCGGTGGCGGTGAGGTTCTCGTCGACCGAGGCGAACTGCCCGGTGACGCCGATGAGCTGGCGGACCAGGTGCGGCTCGGTGGCCACGTCGTGGCCGAAGACCTCCCCGGTCCCGCCGTCGATCGGCAGCAGCGTGGCGAGCATCTTGAGCATGGTGGTCTTGCCGGCGCCGTTGGGTCCGAGGACGCCGAAGACCTCGCCGCGGGCGACCTCGAGGTCGACGCCGTCGACGGCGCGGTGGCCGCCGAAGGTCTTGACGAGCCCGGTGGCCCGGACGGCCGGCTGGGTGTGGTGTGTGGTCATGGTGGAAGCGTGGACCCACCCGGTTTCACGGCGGTTGCGCGCCGACCCCGCCCACGAAACCGGTCCCCGAGCCGCCGGATGGTTGGATCGAGGCATGCCGGATGCCGCAGCGAGACTCGACGCCCGGATCCCCACCGGCGCCGACCCGGACGCCGTGTACGACGCCTTCACCGGCTGGGTCGCGGACCAGGGCCTCGGCCTCTACCCGCACCAGGACGAGGCGGTCATCGAGCTGCTCGGCGGCAACCACGTCGTCCTCGCGACGCCGACCGGGTCCGGGAAGTCGCTGGTCGCGATCGGCGCGCACGCCGCCGCGCTCGCCAAGGACGAGGTCAGCTTCTACACCGCGCCGATCAAGGCGCTGGTCAGCGAGAAGTTCTTCGCGCTCATCGAGGTCTTCGGCGCCGACAACGTCGGCATGCTCACCGGCGACGCGGCGGTCAACCCGGACGCCCCGATCATCTGCTGCACCGCCGAGGTGCTGGCCAACATCGCCCTGCGCGAGGGCCGCTCCGCCGACGTCGGCCTCGTCGTGATGGACGAGTTCCACTTCTACTCCGAGCACGACCGCGGGTGGGCGTGGCAGGTGCCGCTGCTCGAGCTGGTGGACGCGCAGTTCCTGCTCATGTCGGCGACCCTCGGCGACGTCTCCTTCTTCGTCGACGACCTCTTGGAGCGCACCGGCCGCGACACCGCCGTGGTCGACGACGCCGAGCGGCCGGTCCCGCTGAGCTTCCGCTGGTCGATGGAGCCGCTCGACGACACCCTCGAGGAGCTGGTGACCACCGGGCAGGACCCGGTGTACGTCGTCCACTTCACGCAGGCGGCCGCCGTCGAGCACGCCACCAACCTGCTGAAGTCCAAGCTCGGCGCGAGCGGGCTCACGGTCGACAAGGAGGCCATCGCCGAGCGGATCGGCGCCTTCCGCTTCGGGGCCGGCTTCGGCAAGACGCTCTCGCGGCTCGTGCGCAACGGCATCGGCGTGCACCACGCCGGCATGCTGCCGAAGTACCGCCGGCTCGTGGAGACGCTCGCCCAGTCCGGGCTGCTGCGCGTCATCTGCGGCACCGACACCCTCGGGGTCGGCATCAACGTGCCCATCCGCACCGTGCTCTTCACCGGCCTCGCCAAGTTCGACGGGACCAAGCAGCGGGTGCTCCGGACGCGGGAGTTCCAGCAGATCGCCGGCCGGGCGGGCCGGGCGGGCTACGACACGGCCGGCTACGTCGTCGTACAGGCGCCGGAGCACGTCATCGACAACGAGCAGCAGAAGGCCAAGATCGCCGCGCGGGTGGCCGCCGGCAAGAAGAAGTCCAAGGCGCAGCTCAAGAAGGCGCCCGAGGGCACGGTGGTGTGGACCGAGCAGACCTTCGACAAGCTCGTCGCGGGCGTGCCCGAGCGGCTGAGCAGCCGGATGAAGGTCGACAACGCGATGCTGGTCAACGTCGTCTCCCGCGAGGAGGACGCCTTCGAGGTGCTGCGCCGGCTCCTCATGGAGGGCCACGAGGAGCAGCGTGGCCGGCTCCGCCTGGCCCGCCGCGCGCTGCGGCTCTCGCGCTCGCTCGTCCGCACCGGCATCGTCACCCGCCTCGACGAGCCGGACCGCTTCGGGCGTCGCTACGTCCTGGCCGTCGACCTCCCCGAGGACTTCGCGATCAACCAGCCGCTCGCGCACTTCGCGCTGGCCGCCTTCGACGTCCTCGACCCCGAGTCGGAGACCTACAGCCTGGACGTCGTCTCGATCGTCGAGTCCGTGCTCGAGGCGCCGCGCCAGATCCTGATGGCGCAGCAGCACGCCGCCCGCGGCGACGCGATCGGCGAGATGAAGGCCGACGGCATCGAGTACGACGAGCGGATGGCCCTGCTGGAGCAGATCACCTGGCCGCAGCCGCTGCGCGAGCTCCTCGAGGCGCTCTACGAGACCTACCGCCAGACCCACCCCTGGCTCCCCGACGACGCCCTCGGGCCGAAGTCGGTGGTGCGGGAGATGTGGGAGAACGGGATGGGCTTCACCGACTTCGTCGGCCGCTACCAGCTCGCCCGGTCCGAGGGGCTGGTGCTGCGCTACCTCACCGACGCCTACCGGACGCTGCGGCACTCGGTGCCCGAGGCGCACCGGGCGCCCGAGGTCGAGGACGTCATCGAGTGGCTGGGGGAGACGGTGCGGCAGACCGACTCCTCGCTGCTCGACGAGTGGGAGGCGCTGTCGGACCCCGACCACGTCTCGTCCGCCGTCGCCCACCACGAGCCGCCGCCACCGCCCCGGCCGCTGTCGAAGCAGGAGCGCCCGTTCAGGGTCATGCTCCGCAACGCCATGTGGGCTCGCGTGGATGCCGTCGCCCGCGACGACCTCGACGTGCTCGTACGCCTCGAGCGCGCGGCCGCCGACCGGTCCGACCCGCCGCGACAGGTGGTGGTCGGCCGCTCGGCGTGGGACGCCGCGATCGAGGCCTACTACGCCGAGCACGACTCCGTCCTGACCGACGGCGACGCCCGCGGCCCCGACCTGCTGGTGGTCGGCGACGAGCGCACCGGCGAGCCGGTCGGCGCGGAGGAGGGCACGACGGCCCGGCTGCGCGACGTACGCCAGACGATCCACGACCCCGAGGGCCACCACGACTGGGTGATCGAGGCGGTCGTCGACTGCGACGCCACCGACGAGGCCGGCGAGCTGGTGCTCGCGACGACGGCGATGCGACGGCTCTGACCCGTCGCCGCCATCCACCGGCGGCGCCCAGCTGTGCACAGATTCGTCCACAGGAGGACCGGTGCCTGTGCAGGGGACCGGGGCGTCGTGCACAGATCCAGACGGGTGCCTGTGGGTCTGGCGCGAGGTGTTGGTGGCCGGCGCGAACGCACCTAGGGTCCGGGTGCGGAAGAGGACTCCGAACTGTCGACGTGTCGACAAAGCTTCGCGCCTCCGGCGTGATGCAATCGAAGCCCAGGTCGTCGAGCAGAGGAGCGGACATGAGTGGTGCAGGGTTCAGCGGTCCCGGATTCGGGAGCAGTGCCTCCGAGATGCCGCCGATGTACCGACCACGCACCGCGCCCGCACCGTCCACCTTCCCCCGGCCCGAGCCCTCCGTGACCTTGCCCTTCGAACGCAGCACCGTCGAGGAGCCCATCGTGACCGGGACCGGCGCCACCGCGCTCGACGCCCCGATGGGCCCGACCGGTCGGCCGATGCCGTACTTCCCGGAGCCGCCTCCGGTGGTCCGCCACGGCAACGCGCGCGTGGTCTCGATGTGCAACCAGAAGGGCGGCGTCGGCAAGACCACGTCGACCATCAACCTGGGCGCCTCGCTCGCCGAGCTCGGTCGCAAGGTGCTGCTCGTCGACTTCGACCCGCAGGGCTCGCTGTCGGTCGGCCTGGGGCTCAACCCCCACGAGATGGACCTGACCATCTACAACCTGCTGATGGACCGCGAGACCCAGCTCGCCGACGTCATCGTCGGGTCCGGGATCGAGGGCATGGACCTGCTGCCCTCCAACATCGACCTGTCCGCGGCCGAGGTGCAGCTGGTGCACGAGGTGGCCCGCGAGCAGACCCTCCAGCGGGTGCTCGCCCCGGCGCTCGCGCACTACGACATCATCCTCATCGACTGCCAGCCCTCGCTCGGCCTGCTGACCGTCAACGCCCTGACCGCCTCCCACAGCGTGATCGTGCCGCTCGAGTGCGAGTACTTCGCGCTGCGCGGCGTGGCCCTGCTCAAGACCACGATCGACAAGGTGCGCGAGCGGCTCAACCCCAGGCTCGAGATCGACGGCGTCCTCGGCACGATGTTCGACGGGCGCACGCTCCACAGCCGTGAGGTGATGGAGCGGCTCGTCTCGGCGTGGGGCGACACCGTCTTCCACACCGTCATCCGCCGCACCGTGAAGTTCTCCGACGCCACCGTCGCCGGCGAGCCGATCACGTCCTACGCCTCGTCGTCGACCGGTGCCAGCGCCTACCGCCAGCTGGCCAAGGAAGTGATCACCCGGTGGCCCGCCGAGTGAGCATGCCGGCCGCGGACGACCTGTTCCGGCCGACCTCCGACACCCAGCAGCCCGCTCCGGAGCAGCGTCCGCGCCGCGTCCGGGCGGTGGCCGACGACACCGACGCGGACGTCAGCGAGCCCGGCCCCAAGCGGCCGAGCGGGCGCGTGCGCCACGACGAGAAGATGACGGTGTACGTCACCGCGGACGAGCTGCTCGACATCGAGCACGCCCGGCTGACCCTGCGTCGTCACCACGGCCTCGCGGTCGACCGTGGCCGCCTCGTGCGCGAGGCGCTGGCCCTGGTCCTCGCCGACCTCGAGGCGCAGGGCACCGACAGCGCCCTGGTGCAGCGGCTGCTCGACGAGTGAGCTCCGACTCCACGGCGGTCCTCGAGCCCGACAGCGAGGCGCCGGCGTTCGCCGTGCACCTCGACAACTTCGAGGGCCCCTTCGACCTGCTGCTGGGGTTGATCTCCAAGCACAAGCTCGACATCACCGAGGTGGCGCTGTCGCAGGTCACCGACGAGTTCATCGCGCACGTCAAGCACCTCGGCGGCACCTACGACCTCGAGGTGACGACGTCGTTCCTGGTCGTGGCCGCGACGCTGCTCGACCTCAAGGCGGCCCGGCTGCTGCCGCAGGGCGACGTGGAGGACGAGGAGGACCTCGCACTCCTCGAGGCCCGCGACCTGCTCTTCGCGCGCCTCATGCAGTACCGCGCGTTCAAGCAGGTCGCGTCCGTCCTCGAGGACCGGCTCGCCTCGGAGTCGCTGTCGCACCCGCGGGCGGTCGGGCTGGAGGAGCGGTTCGCGACGCTCCTGCCGGAGGTGCTGATCGGCATCGGGCTCGAGCAGTTCGCCCAGCTGGCGGCGCGGGCGATGGAGCCCAAGCCGGTGCTCGAGGTCTCGCTGCAGCACATCCACGCGGCCAAGGTCAGCGTGCGCGAGCAGGCGCAGCTCGTCGCGGACCGGCTGCGGCGCAGCGGGACGATGACCTTCCGCGCGCTCTGCGGCGACTCGCCGGACCGCCTCACGACGGTCGCGCGGTTCCTGTCGCTGCTCGAGCTGTTCCGCGAGGGCGCGGTGTCCTTCGACCAGGTGACCCCGCTGGGCGAGCTCACCGTGCGCTGGACCGGCGCCGAGGACGGCGACATCGAGATCACCGACGAATTCGACGGCGCGGACGCGGCCGACGATGATGCTGCGGTGACGGCAGCAGACCGGGCAGCAGACGAGCGGGGGCGGACGAGTGAGCGACCAGACCGAGGCCGTCGAGGCCCCGGAGGCACCCGCGGTGACGCCCGAGGCCACCCCCGGGACCACCCCCGGGACACACGGTGACCACCGACGACGTCGACACCCTGTCCGTCGCCGTGGCCGAGCTGCGGCCCGCGCTCGAGGCGATCCTGATGGTCTCCGACGAGCCCCTCGGCACGGTCCGCCTGGCCTCGGTCGTCGGCCACCCGGTCGACGACGTCGAGGCGGCGCTCGGCGCGCTCGCGGCGGAGTACGCCGAGCAGGGCCGCGGCTTCGACCTCCGCCCGGTCGCCGGCGGCTGGCGCTTCTACTCCCGGCCCGAGTTCGCCGGGGTCGTCGAGTCGTTCGTCCTCGACGGCCAGCAGGCGCGGCTGACGCAGGCCGCGCTGGAGACGCTGTCGGTCGTCGCCTACAAGCAGCCGGTGTCGCGGGCGCGCGTCTCCGCGATCCGCGGTGTCAACGTCGACGGCGTGATGCGCACCCTGCTGACCCGCGGGCTGGTCGAGGAGGCCGGCCAGGACGACCAGAGCGGCGCCAACCTCTACCGCACCACCTCCTACTTCCTCGAGCGCATCGGCATCACCTCGCTCGACGACCTGCCCGAGCTCGCTCCCTACCTGCCCGACATGGACGACCTCGAGGACGAGCTCGCGAGCGTCGCCGGCATCGAGGCCCCGGTCGAGGTCCCGGTCGAGGCCGCGGTCGAGGCCGCGGTCGAGACCGCGCCCGACCGAGCCCGCCCCGACCGAGCCCGCCCCGACCCACCACGCGTCGCCCCACAGCGGCGCGGGCACCGAGCCCGACGGCGGGACCGAACCGACGTGAGCGACAGCACCCGATGAGGCCCCACGACCAGCCCGACAACCCGCAGCCGGCCTCGCACCGACCCGAGGTCGACGAGGACGGGCTGATCCGGCTCCAGAAGCTGCTGGCCCAGTCCGGGGTCGCCAGCCGGCGCAAGTGCGAGGAGCTCATGCTCGACGGCCTGGTCGAGGTCGACGGCGAGGTCGTCACGCGGCTCGGCACCAAGGTCGACCCGCGCACCGCCGTCGTACGCGTCGAGGGCAAGCGCCTGCCGCCGATCAGCGACAAGGTCTACCTCGTCCTCAACAAGCCCCGCGGCGTCGTCTCGACGATGTCCGACCCCGAGGGCCGGCGGACGCTGGGCGACCTCGTCGCGGACCGTCCCGAGCGGCTCTTCCACGTCGGCCGGCTCGACACCGACACCGAGGGCCTGATCATCCTCACCAACGACGGCGACTTCGCGCAGCACCTCGCCCACCCCTCGCACGAGGTCGACAAGACCTACGTCGCCGAGGTCGACGGCGAGGTGCACGTCCGCACGATCCGCGAGCTGCTCGCGGGCGTGACCCTCGAGGACGGCCCGGTGACCGTCAGCAGGGCGCGCGTGGTCGGCGGCGACCCGCGGCGCGAGGGCAGCAAGCGCTCGATCGTCGAGCTGACCATCCACGAGGGACGCAACCGCATCGTGCGGCGGCTGCTCGACCACGTCGGCCACCCGGTGCGGCGGCTGACCCGCACCGAGATCGGTCCGGTCACGCTCGCCCGGCTGAGGTCGGGAGACATGCGGGAGCTGACGATGGCCGAGCTCGGCGAGCTGATGGACAGCGCGCAGCTCTGAGCGCACCCGCCACTAACCTGTCCCCGTGGCAGTGAGAGCAGTGCGCGGGGCGACGCAGCTGGACCAGGACACCCGCGAGCACATGCTCGACCGGGTCGCGGAGCTCGTCACCGACGTGATGGAGGCCAACGACCTGGTCGTCGACGACTTCATCTCGATCATCTTCACCGCGACCAGCGACCTGGTCAGCGAGTTCCCGGCCTACGCCGCCCGCCAGCTCGGCTTCTCCGACGTCCCGCTCGTGTGTGCACGCGAGCTGGAGATCGAGGGGTCGATGCCGCGGGTCGTGCGGCTGATGGCGCACATCGAGACCGACCTGCCGCGCGCCGACGTCACCCACGTCTACCTCCACGGTGCGGCCAACCTGCGGCGTGACCTCGCCCGGACCACCAGCCATGACTGACCTGCTCCAGGACCCCCTGCCGCCTCTCGTCGGACCCGTCGAGGTCGTCGGGGCGGGCCTGATCGGCACGTCCGTCGCGCTCGTGTGCCGTCGGCTCGGTCTCGAGGTCGTCCTGCGCGACACCTCCCGCGAGAACGTGCGTACGGCGACCGGGCTGGGCGCCGGCCGCGCCGCGACATCGGGCGACCGGCCGCAGCTCGTCGTGGTGGCCGTGCCGCCGACGGCGATCGCGGGAGCGGTCGTCGACGCGCTGCAGCGCACGGACGCGGTCGTCACCGACGTCGGGAGCGTGAAGTCGGCACCGCTCGCCGCGATCGCCGCACGGGTGTCGCCCGCCGACCTGGCCCGCTACGTCGGGTCCCACCCGATGGCGGGCAGCGAGCGGTCCGGACCGCTGGCCGCGAGCGCGGCACTCTTCGACGGCCGGCCGTGGGCGATCACCCCGCACGCCGGCGCATCCCCGGCGGCGGTCGGGCTCGTGGAGTCCCTGGTCGTCGAGTGCGGGGCCGCGCCCCTGCGGCTCGAGCCGGACGAGCACGACCGGGCCGTCGCCCGCATCTCGCACCTGCCCCACCTCGCCGCCGTGCTCGTCGCGGGCCGGCTCGCCGCCGCGCCCGCCGAGCACCTCGCCCTCTCCGGGCAGGGCGTCCGCGACGTCACGCGCGTCGCCGCGAGCGACCCCGCCCTGTGGCAGCAGATCCTCGAGGCCAACGCCGGTGCCGTGCTCGACCTCCTGGGCGAGGTGCGTGCCGACCTCGACGCGCTCATGGACGCGGTCGCCTCGGACGGCGGACGCGACCTCGTCGGCATCCTCGAGCGCGGCAACGCCGGCACCGCGGCCATCCCCGGCAAGCACGGTGGTCCGGCCCGTCCGACGCGGTCGGTCTTCGTGTCGGTGCCCGACCACCCGGGTGAGCTGGCGCGCCTGTTCGGCGACGCCGGCGAGATCGGCGTCAACATCGAGGACGTCCACATCGACCACGACCCGGGTCGTCCGGTGGGCCTCACCGAGCTCGTCGTCGAGCAGGGCCGCGCGGACCACCTCCTCGCCGCTCTCGAATCCCGCGGGTGGACGACGCACCGGTAATCTTCTCGCCCGTGAGCAGCTCCCTCGTGATCGCCGTCGACGGCACCTCAGGCTCGGGCAAGTCGAGCACCTCGCGCGGCGTCGCCGACCGGCTGGGGCTGCGCTACCTCGACACCGGCGCGATGTTCCGGGCGATGACCTGGTGGCTGCTGCGCGAGGGCATCGACGTACGCGACGCAGCGGCGGTCGCCGCCGTCGCCGACCGGCCGCGCATCGAGTCCGGCACCGACCCGCTCGGGCCCACGATCACCGTCGACGACATCGACGTCTCGGTCGAGATCCGCAGCGCGGACGTCACGGCCGCCGTCAGCCCGGTGAGCGCCGTGCCGGAGGTCCGGACGCGCCTGCTCGACCTGCAGCGCGAGGTCATCGGCGACGGCGGGATCGTGGTCGAGGGCCGCGACATCGGCTCGGTCGTGTGGCCGCAGGCCGAGGTGAAGGTCTACCTCAGCGCCGACCCCGACGCGCGCGCCGAGCGCCGCGCAGCGGAGGAGGGCGGCGCCGACCTCGCGAGCACCCAGCAGTCGCTCCTCGAGCGCGACCGGATCGACTCCGGCCGCGCGACCGCGCCGCTCACGATGGCCGAGGGCGCCGTGCACGTGGACAGCACGCACCACACCCTCGACGAGGTCATCGAGACCATCGTGGCGCTGGCCGGATCGTCACGGCCGTGAGCGCGTCGGAGCTGCCCGCCAGCAGCGCCGAGCACCCGCGTACGCGCCTGCTGCGCGTGATGCGGCCGATCGCGGCGCAGGTCTTCGGCCGGCGCTGGCAGGTGCACGTGCACGGCACCGACCTCGTCCCGGCCACGGGCGGGGTGATCCTCGCCGCCAACCACACGGGGCTGGTCGACGGGCCGATGCTCGCGACGTTCGCGCCGCGCCCGGTCCACGCGCTGACCAAGGAGGAGATGTTCAGCGGCAGGCTGGGCGGCTTCCTCCGCGGCACGGGCCAGATCCCGCTCGACCGCTACGCCACCGACCTCGCCGCCATCCGGACGAGCCTGCGGGTGGTGCGGGACGGGGGAGTGCTGGGCATCTTCCCCGAGGGCACCCGCGGCAACGGGGACTTCCGCCGCTTCCACCACGGCGCTGCCTACCTCGCGCTCGTGACGGGCGCTCCCGTCGTCCCGGTGACGTTCCTCGGCACCCGTGGCGCGGAGGACGGGGCGCGGTCGCTGCCGGAGAGCGGGAGCGCCATCGACATCGTCTTCGGCCGGGCGTGGCAGACGACACAGCAGCCGTGGCCCCGCACGCGGGAACACGTGGGTGCCACGTCGGTGTTGTTGAGGGGACACCTGCTGTCCGAGCTGGACAGCGCCCTCTCGCAGACGCGCCGATCCTTGCCCGGACCCCTTCCTGCGGGACAATCCGAGGACGACCCCGACACCGGGCTCGTCGAGCATGGAAATGAGCACCCCGCATGAACACCCCACGCCATTCTTCGCCTCCCCCGCTTCGCTCCTCCGCGAACAATGCCGCAGGGACCCCGCATGAGTGAGTACGACGCCGTCGCAGTCCGGCGAGCCGACCGGGCCCACGCCCGTCCTGGCCGTCGTCGGCCGTCCCAACGTCGGCAAGTCCACCCTCGTCAACCGGATCATCGGTCGCCGCGAGGCCGTCGTCGAGGACCGCCCCGGCGTGACCCGCGACCGGGTCTCCTACGACGCCGACTGGAACGGCCGCGTCTTCACCGTCGTCGACACCGGCGGCTGGGACCCCGACGCGCGCGGCCTCGCCGAGCGCATCGCCGGGCAGGCCGAGGTGGCCGTGTCGCTGGCCGACGCCGTGCTCTTCGTGGTCGACGCGACCGTCGGCATCACCGACGCCGACGAGGCCGTCGTACGCATCCTGCGGGCGTCGGGCAAGCCGGTCGTCCTGGCGGCCAACAAGGTCGACGACCAGCGCACCGAGGCCGAGGCCTACGGCCTGTGGAACCTCGGGCTGGGCGAGCCGTTCTGCGTCTCGGCCCTGCACGGCCGCGGCTCGGGCGACATGCTCGACGCGATCC
Source organism: uncultured Actinomycetota bacterium (assembly GCA_963795275.1). Lineage (GTDB taxonomy): Bacteria > Actinomycetota > Actinomycetes > Propionibacteriales > Nocardioidaceae > Nocardioides. Next base: position 337,836 of record CAWCHD010000004.1, on the reverse strand, counting down.
TCGCCGCACTGCCCGAGACCCCGGCGCAGTCCTTCGAGGAGGTCGGCGGTCCGCGCCGCATCGCGATCGTCGGCAAGCCCAACGTCGGCAAGTCCTCGCTGCTCAACATGCTGGCCCAGGAGGACCGCGTCGTCGTCGACAACGCCGCGGGCACCACCGTGGACCCGGTCGACGAGCTGATCACGCTCGGTGACAAGACCTGGCGCTTCATCGACACCGCCGGCATCCGCAAGCGGGTCAACCAGGCCTCCGGCCACGAGTACTACGCCTCCCTGCGTACGTCGACCGCGATCGACCGCGCCGAGGTGGCCGTCCTCGTGCTCGACGGCAGCGAGACCGTCTCCGAGCAGGACATGCGCATCATCCAGACGATCCGCGACGCCGGCCGCGCGATGGTCATCGCGTTCAACAAGTGGGACCTGGTCGACGAGGAGCGCCGCTACTACCTCGAGCGCGAGGTCGAGCGCGACCTCGTGCAGCTGAAGTGGGCGCCGCGCATCAACTTCACCGCCCGCACCGGCTGGCACGTCGACCGGCTCGTGCCGGCGATCGAGAAGGCCCTCGAGGGGTGGGAGACCCGCATCGGCACGGGCGCGCTCAACACCTTCCTCGGCCGCCTGGTCGCCGAGCACCCGCACCCGGTGCGCAGCGGCAAGCAGCCGAAGATCCTCTTCGGCACGCAGCCCTCGGTCGCACCGCCGACCTTCGTGCTGTTCACCAGCGGCAAGCTGGAGGCGTCCTACGAGCGCTTCATCGAGCGCCGGCTCCGCGAGGAGTTCGGCTTCGTCGGCACGCCGATCGTGATCCAGCAGAAGCCGCGCGAGAAGCGCAAGCGCTAGGGAGCGAGCCCGGCTGCGCGCAGCCAGTCCATCGGGTCGATGGGGCTGCCGCCGTCGGGACGCACCTCGAGGTGGAGGTGCGGGCCGGTCGAGTTGCCGGTCGATCCGACGGTGCCGATCGGTTCCGCGACGTCGACGGCCTGACCCGGGTAGACCGACACGTCGGTCTGGTGGCAGTACCAGACCTCGGTGCCGTCGGGCAGCGTGACGATCGTCCGCAGCCCGTAGGGACCGGCGTACGCCACCTCGGTGACGAGGCCCGCGGCGACCGCGACGATCTGGTCACCGACGTACGACCCGAAGTCCTGCCCGCCGTGCTCGGCCTCCCACAGCGGTCCGGTGAGCCCGAAGCCGGCGGAGAGCGAGTACGTCGCCAGCGGCAGCACGGCGACGACGTCGTCCGGGTCACCGGTGTAGCCGTACTGCGCGAGGACCGCCTTGCGGCCGAGGAGGGCCCGGTCGCGCGCGTCGGCCTGGCGGTTGAGCGAGGCGAGGCTCTGCTGCCGGTCGCGCACCTGGAGCGCGAGCTCGCCCGCGGCGACCTGGCTGCTGCTCTCGCCGACCACGGTCTCGGGCACGGCGGCGTCGGCGCGCGGTGCAGCCAGGTTCAGGCCGATCGCGGCAGCGACGACTGCCACCGCCAGGCCGGCGCGGCGAGGTAGAAAGGACACGGACAGAACCCCCACAGGTCGAGGACCCCATGGTCGTGCCGCGGGGAGGCGACCGGGACCGCTTTGCCCCCGAATGGCCCGGTCGGGCTAGGTGGCGTGGCCCATCGGCGAGCCGGGTGGGCCGATTCCGTGGGCACGGAAGGGCTGAGGTAGTGTTCCCCTCGCTCCGCTGGCCTCGTGCCGGGAGCATTCGGGCTGTGGCGCAGCTTGGTAGCGCACTTGACTGGGGGTCAAGGGGTCGCAGGTTCAAATCCTGTCAGCCCGACCGAAGAAACTGCAGGTCAGAGGCCGCTCTCCGGGAAACTGGAGGGCGGCCTCTACTGCTTTTGTCACAGACCTGTCACGGATGGCGGAGTCTCGACCTGCGCGCTGAGAAGCTCGAACGCCTCGCCGAGGCGCGCCGACGCTGTGGACACGCCGCCTGGGGTCGCCCGTGCATAGGTGTCCAAGTACACCGACGTTGTGTGCCCCAGCATCGCTGCCGCATCAACGGGTGGCACGCCGAGAGACGCGAGCATGTCCGCGACGGAGTGACGAACGGCGTGAAGGCGAATCGCCGGTACGCCAGACGCGCGGCATAGTGCTCGAAACCGGCTTGAGAACCACTCCGGGTGGACTGGCTCGCCCTGTGCGTTGACTACGACCAACCCCGATGCGCCCAGGCCTGACGTCCGGGCTTGGTAGAGGCGTAGCAGCTCGACAGTGCCGGGGTGAATCGTCTCCACTTGGAGTGAGCGCCATGACTGCTTTGACTTCGGGTCGTCAATGTGGTCCCGTCGGCCAGGGGTAGCGACTAGCGCCACCCGCCCCTGAACGATGTGGACACACCCCGAATCGAGATCGATTCGGTTCCAGGACAAACCCATGACCTCACTGCGTCGCATGCCGCACAGGACCAAGCGCCAGATCCCTGCCATTCGATCCTGGTCGGTGAACGAGCGAAACCGCAGCAGGTCGACCGGTCTTTCGGAACACCTTCTCCGACCGATTCCGGGAGGCGCATGAGGAGGCCGGGATCGCACGCGATGGGCGTTCATTCCACAACCTGCGCAGCTCGCACCTGACGTGGCTGCTGGCGGGCGGGGCTGACCTCGCGACGGTGATGCAGCGAGCCGGGCACAGAGAGATCGCGACGACTCAGGTCTATCTGGCCGCGCTGCAAGACGCCGACACTCGAGCGCTGGACGCCCTCGCGGTCACGAGGGCCCGCTACCGCAAGTGATCGTGCCGGCCCGAGACCTGCGACAGCGCCCCGATGCCAGACGCATCGGGGCGCTGCTGCTGGAACGGCAAGAGTCCCCACAACTCCCGCCTACTTGGGACGGATCAGGGGGTCGGCGTGACCCTGAAGGTGAACTCCTCCATGGCAAGCCGTGCGCCCATGGCCACGATCGCCACGGTGATCGCCACCTGACCGCCGAAGGCCATCAGGCCCCCGCAGGCCACCCCGAACCACGACCCGGTGTCCTCGTAGGTGGGGTCGGTCGAGTAGCCGAAGGCGCTGTCGAAGCCCTCGCTGGTCATGACGGTGTCAGGCCACGACGCGTAGGTGATCGCCGTGCCGACGACCGCGAAGAACAGGCCGCCGATGAGCAGCCAGATGACGGTGACGCGCATCAGGGGCGCTTCGCCAGCCGGTAGATGGCGTACCCGACGCCGAGCAGGAAGTCCACGATCATCCAGAAGACGACGATCAGGAACACCCCGATGCCGGTGCCGACTGCCTCGGCGTCGTTGCACGCCGACTTCGACAGGCTGCCGCAGTCCTCGGGGTCGCCGCCCGCGCTGCCCAGGCCGGCGATGATCCAGATGATGAAGAGCAGCTGGATGGCGAGGAAGAACCACAGGAAGATACGGCGCTTCTTCTTGGGCTTGGTGTCGGACGTAACGGTTGCTTCGGTGCTCATGAAGGTCTCTTCCGGTTGGGTGATGCTGACGGCGCGCCAAGGAGACCCGAGAACGAGCCCCCGTCGTCGCTTGAAACTGCAACGACTCCAAGTCTTCACAAGGGCGGTGGTCTTGTCTTTGCTTTCGACAGATCTGTCAAAAGATCCCTGACGTGAGACAAAGGTTGCCTCCACCGCTCGCCGAGTCGCCGCTGCCGGACGGTTAGCCGAAGGTCCATGACGAAAGGCAGGCCCCACCAGATCGGTGTGAGCCTGCCTCGTTACGGCGTCGGGCTGACGGGATTTGAACCTGCGACCCCCGCACCCCCAGTGCGGTGCGCTACCAAGCCGCGCTACAGCCCGTCGACGAAGGGCTCTAGGCCCTTGTCCTGCGGTTTCCAACTTCGAGGTCTGGTTCAAGCATGGCTGGACGGGAGGCGAACCGAGTTTGGCCGCCCAGTCGTTACCGATGCGACATGATGTGGCCCGTGAGCGCGGTAAACGAGTGGCTTGAGCACCAAGCGGAACGGGTTGCACAAAGGCAGCGCGCGCAAGTGGAGACGGCGAAACTACTGTCAACATTTGCTACCGGTTTGGCAGCGGCGCTCACCGGTGTCGCGCTGCAGGTCGACGGGTCGGACGGACGCGAGACCGCCAGCATCTACGCAATGGCCGTTGCGGCTGTGGCCACTGTGCTGGCGATCGCGTTGGACAGACTTCGAGAGGTGGACCACGAGGTGTTGTTCATCAAGCGACAGACCCTCAAGTGGCACGATGACGAACTGCTCCGAAATCTGCGCACCGCTCACATCGAGGTCTTGGCGCAGAACGAGGGGATCGTGATCGCAGTGCGCTTCGCCGCAACCTTTGCGCTGATTGCCGCTCTAGTCTCCGGAGCACTCGCTACGGCTTCCCTGATGTGACTGAGACGTAGACTCAAGGGATGGCAACGAAGGTCGTGGGCTGGGGTCCGTTCCGGATTCCAGGCGAAGCGCGTCGCTCGAGACGTGCGCACGAGACTGCCGTAAAGCTTGTCGCGCTAGCAGAGTGGGCCCCTGATGAGCCCACCGCTACGACGGGTCACGTCGACGAGAACGACCCCTCGGTGGGGTCTGCCATAACTGAGCTACGTGACATCGTGGGGAGAATCGTCGATCGCGCACTTCCTACTGAAGTCGGCGCAGATCCACGGGAGCCGAGGCAGCCGGGCCGCCACGCAGGTACATCTCGGCCGGACCGACCAAGAGCCGCCGAGGCTCCAGCTCGCGCTGACGCGGAGGTCGTGCCGGCCGCGGGAGAACCCGCGGTATTCAGGTCAATGCGTTCGGGATGGCTCCGCGGCGACGACGTCGAGTTCGGTGAGATCGATGTCGACCGCGGTTGGGAGTACGCCGGACCTGAAGTGGACGTCCCACTCGCCGAGGCGGCGGTGGCTGGACTCCCGAGGCGTGCGCCGGGAGAACGCCTGATACCCGGCAGTGCCGGCGGCGCGACGCCGCCAACGGCCTCGAAAGCACGCGATCCCGAGGCGATTCGTCGACGCTTGCAAGCCCATACCGCCGGCGTGTCGCGCGGTCGACAAGCAGCAGATCGTGACGCTCGCAGCGATGCGGGGAGCAGCGCTTGAGCGGGTAGCCGCCACGCTGGCACCTCTGCGTTTGTCGCACGCTCCCCGCGCTCGGAGACTGTGGGCGGGATTTGGCGGTCCAAGATGGGACCGCTTTGGGGTCCAAAGTGGCGTCAGCCGACGCCACGAAGGCGCTTTCATGGGACCGGGGGTAGGTCTATTCGGACTCACAGCCGACGGCTACGCGCAACATGGCGCGAACTGGGGGTCAAGGGGTCGCAGGTTCAAATCCTGTCAGCCCGACCGAGACGACAGGGGCCGCCTCCCACCGGGAGGCGGCCCCTGCCGCGTTCCCGCGGATGTCGTCGTTCGGGCTTGTGCGGTGATCGTGACGTACATGGCACGTCGACAATCACCGCACAGTGGTGGGAGTCCCCGGATATCCGGTGACTCCAGTCCCGCGACGGACCGACCTCAGCCGAGGGTGGCGGGATCCGTGTTGGCCCCGCACACCACGACGCAGACGCGCTCGTCCGGGGCGGGCACGTAGGCGCCGCTCGTCAGCGCTGCGTACGCCGTCGCGGCACCGTGCTCGGACGCGATGCGGTAGTCCGCCCACAGCCGCCGGCGGGCCTCGACGATCGCCTCCTCCGACACCAGCACCGGGACGGGCGGCTCGGCCTGCGCCGCGGTGAAGGCGAGGTCGCCGACCCGGCGAGCCCCCAGGGAGTCGGCCGCGACACCGGAGACCTCCACGTCGACCGGGCGGCCGGCTTCGAGCGCACGGTGCAGCGTCGGGCACGCCTCCGGCTCGACGGCGACCACGCGAGCCCGGCCGCGTAGGGCGGCGGCGACGCCCGCGTAGAGCCCCCCACCGCCCACGGCGACGATGATCGTGTCGATGGAGGGCTCGTCCTCGAGGACCTCCTCGGCCAGCGTCCCCGCCCCGGCCGCGACCTCCGGCTGGTCGTAGGCGTGCGCGAAGGCGGCTCCCTGTGCCTGCGCGAAGTCGACGGCGGCGGCGAACGCCTCGGCGTACTCCGAGCCCGCCCGCACCACCTCGGCGCCGTAGCCACGGATCCGCTGCACCTTGACCTCCGGTGCGGCCTCGGGGACGAAGACCGTGGCCCGGATCCCCAGCGCGCGGGCCGCGAAGGCCTGCGCGAGCCCGGCGTTGCCGCCCGAAGCCACGACGATGCCGGCCTCGCCCAGCTCGCCACGCTCGATCGCGGCCAGCTGCCGGTTGAAGGCGCCGCGGGTCTTGAAGACGCCGCAGTGCTGGAGGTGCTCGAGCTTGAGCCAGACGGCGTCGCTGCCGGCCGGCGCGAGGCAGGGGAGTACGGCGTACGCGTCCGGCGATGCGGTCCTGGGCGGCGAGGACGTCGTCGCGGGTGAGCAGCATGGGAGGAGTATCGCCAGTCAGCGGATGGTCAGCGTCGCCGTGGTCACGCAGACGACGGCGCAGAGGGTGCCCCACCCCGCGAGCCTGAGCAGCGGCACCTGCAGGCCGGCCGACCGGCACCGCTGGAGCCACAGGAGGGTGGCGAGCGAGGCCCACGGAGTGACGAGCGCGCCGGCGTTGACCCCGACCAGCGTGGCCACGAGCCGGCGTACGTCGTCCGCGGCCGACGGCTCCACGGCGAGGTAGGCCGGGAGGTTGTTGACGAGGTTGGCCGCCACCGCGGACGCGCCCGACAGGTGGAGGAGGTCGAGCGACCGGGTCCCGGTCCCCACCAGGGGACCGAGCCAGTCGAGCAGGCCCTCGGCCTGGGCAGCCCGCAGGAGGCCGGCGACCAGCACGAAGGCGCCGGCCATCAGCCAGGGCGGCCGGACCTCGCGCAGCATCGCGGGTGCCCGCCAGAGGGTGGCGGCGAGGAGGACGACGGCCGACCCCACGGCCACGGCCGCCGGCTCCACGCCGACGGCGAAGAGCGGGCCGATGCCCAGCGACACCGCTCCGGCGATCATCAGCAGCACCCGGTCGTGCGGCTCGGCCGGCGGGTCGACGTCGTACGTCCCCCGCAGCGCCCGGCGCTGCAGCACCGCGATCAGCAGCAGCGTCGCGACGATGGCGGTGACCGCGGGGAGGGCCGCGGTCCGGACGTAGTCGGCGTGGCCGGCACCGAGGTCCTCGAAGCGGTGGACCGCGAGGAGGTTGGTCAGGTTCGACACGGGCAGGAGGAGCGACCCGGTGTTGGCGATCCAGAGCGTCGTGAGCGCGAACGGCATCGGCGCGATGCCGGTCTGCTGCGCGATCGCGAGGCCGACCGGTGTGAGCAGCACCGCCGTGGTGTCGAGGCTCATCACGATCGTGCTGACCACGGCGAGGACGGCGAAGAGCAGCCAGAGCAGCACGACGCGGTGCCGCGCCCGTCGCGCCATCGCGTGGGCGGCGACGTCGAAGACGCCGGCCAGCTGGGCGATCTCGGCCGTGACCGTGATCGCCAGCAGGAACACCGCCACCGGCAGCACCTGCACGACGACGGGATGCAGGACCTCGGGCACGGGGGACAGGATGCCGGGTCAGGGAGCGGTGTCGGTCACCGGCTCGGGGAGTGGCCCGAACTGCTGGTTGCAGGTCCACCCGGCACAGTCGACGAGCTCGGTGCGGCGCAGCTCGAGCGCGGACCGGACGGCGGCGTAGGCCGGGTCGTCGACGAGGTTGACCATCTCGTCGGGGTCGAGCAGCCGGTCGTAGAGGAAGCCGTCCTCACCGTCGGTGCCGTAGAGGTAGCGGTCGGTGCGTACGCCGCGGTGCGACCACCCGTCGCCGAGCGTGCGTCCGGTCTGGATGAGCGTGGTGTCGCGGAAGGCCTGGTCCTCGCCGCGCAGCGTCGGCGCCAGGGAGAGCCCGTCGACCAGCCACTGCGGCGTGACGCCGGTGAGGGCGGCGAAGGTGACCGGCAGGTCGACCAGGGTGACGGGGAGGTCGGAGGTGGTGCCGGGCGCGATGCCGGGACCGCGGACGACCAGCGGCACCTGGAGCGCCTCGTCGGTCAGCACGTCCTTGCCGACGAACCGGTGCTCGCCGAGGGAGTAGCCGTTGTCGGAGGAGAACACGATGTAGGTGTTGTCGAGCACGCCCTCCTCGTCGAGGGTCTCGCACCAGCGATCCGACCGCCCGGTCGACGGCCTGGAGCGCCTCGAGCCGGGCGGTGTTCTCGGCGGCGACCTCGTCGCGGGAGGCGGGGGAGAGGTGGCGCAGGTAGGCGGGCTGGTCGCTGACGTCGGCCTCGTTGAAGGCCGGGTCGTCGAACGACGCCGGGCGCTGGCCGGCGAACGTGCCCTGGTCCTCCGGCAGCGCGGGCGGGAGGCCGCGACCGCCCTCCGGCGTGATCCGGTAGTGCGGCGCGAGGTGCCAGGCGTAGACCACGAACGGGTCGCCGGACTCGGCGAAGTCGCGCACGGCGCGGTTGGTGTGGTCCTCGATGACCGACGGTGATGTAGCTGTCGGTGTAGCGGTGCGGGTCGCCGTCACCGGTCATCGAGAAGTCCACGTAGTCGTAGACGCCGCGGGTCAGGGCGTCCCAGCGCGTCCACCCGGTGGGGCGTACGTCGTGGGGGCCGTAGCCGTTGAGGAACTTGCCGACGAACCCGGTGCGGTAGCCGGCGTCGCGGAACCACGAGCTCGTCTCCTGGGTCGGGTCGAGCGCCTGGAACCCGCCGTGGACGCCGCGGTTGTGCTGGACGCCGTTGTTCTGGGCGTACTGGCCGGTCGCGAGCTGGGCGCGGGCCGGGCAGCACAGCGGGTGCGGCGAGATCGCGTCGGTGAACTCCATGCCCTGGTCGGCCAGCAGCGCGCGGGTGATCGGCATGTGGTCGAGGTCGTCGTCGCGCATGTCGTCGGTGAGGACGAAGACCAGGTTGGGACGCGTCTCCGGGTGGCGCTCGGCTGCTGGGTGCCCTGCACCATCTGCACCGAGCCGGGGCCGGACGCGCTCGAGCCGCCGTCGGCGGTGACGGTGGCGAGTGCGGCCACGAGGACCACCAGGAGAGCAGCCGCGACGGACTGGACCCACGCTCGCATCTAGTGGATTTCCTCGCCCCGGACCAGGGGCAGTCCCGGCTGACGAGCCCCTGGTGTGGGGACAGAGTAGGGGTGGGGACGGCCGCTGCCCAAAGCGACACGACGACTGGGGCCACGTCGGCCCGTGCCGGTACTCTGTGGCTTCGCCCACCGCCGAGACCGGCCCGGACAGAAGGAACCCCCAGCAGCGCCATGGACGGCAGTCAAAGTCCCCGCACGACCGCACTGAACCACGGGTGCGCGTCGTGACCCCCCTCCTCCTGCTGCTCGTCTCCGTGGCCCTCGTGGCCGCCTGCGGACTCTTCGTCGCGGCCGAGTTCTCCTTCGTCACGGTCGACCGCGCCGAGCGTCGAGCGCGCCGCCGCCGAGGGCGACGAGGGCGCACGCGGTGTCCAGCTGGCGCTCCGCTCGCTGTCGACCCAGCTCTCCGGTGCCCAGGTCGGCATCACCGTGACCAACCTGGCGATCGGTTTCCTCGCCGAGCCGGCGATCTCCGACCTCATCGACGGACCGCTGACCGCGGCCGGCGTGCCGGAGGGCGTGGTGACGCCGCTGTCCCTCGCCGTCGGGCTCGCGCTCGGCACCGTCGTGACGATGATCTTCGGCGAGATGGTCCCCAAGAACATCGCGATCGCCCGGCCGCTCGAGACCGCCCGCACGACCCAGGGCTTCATGCGCGGGTTCACCGCGCTGACGAAGGCCCCGATCCGGGCCCTCAACGGCTCGGCCAACGCGATCGTGCGCCGCCTCGGCATCGAGCCGCAGGAGGAGCTGCGCTCCGCGCGGAGCTCCCAGGAGCTCGCCTCGCTCGTGCAGCGCTCCGCCGACCAGGGCACGCTCGACGCCGACACCGCCGAGCTGATCGAGCGCTCCGTCGAGTTCGGCACCCGCACGGCCGGCGAGATCATGACCCCGCGCGTGCGCACGACCACCGTCGAGGAGATCGACCGCGTCTCCGCCGTGATCGACCTCACCCGCCAGACCGGGCTGTCCCGCTTCCCGGTGCTCGACGCCGAGGACACCGTCGTCGGCACCGTCCACGTCAAGCACGCCGTCGCGGTGCCGGTCCACGAGCGCGCGACCACCCGGATCAAGCACGTCATGGTCCGCCCCGTCGTCGTGCCCGACAGCCTGCGGCTCGACCCGCTGCTCGCGCTGCTGCGGCAGGACGGGTTCCAGATGGCCATCGTCCTCGACGAGTACGGCGGCCACGCCGGGATCGTGACCCTCGAGGACGTGGTCGAGGAGATCGTCGGCGACATCTCCGACGAGCACGACCGCCTCGGTGCCCGGATCCGCCAGCGCCGCGACGGCAGCTGGACCCTGTCGGGCCTCCTGCGTCCCGACGAGGTCGAGGACGCCACCGACATCGAGCTGCCCGACCACGAGGACTACGACACCGTCGCGGGCCTCGTCATGCGCGAGCTCGGCAAGATCCCCGAGCCGGGCGACCGCGTCGAGGTCCCCGTGCCCGACCGCACCGACCAGCACGAGCCGCGCGAGCGTCTGGTGACGCTCACCGTCGAGCGGATGGACGGCCTGCGGATCGACCGCCTCGACCTGCGCCTCGTCAGCCCCGACTCGGACCCGGCCGCTGCCGGTGCCGAGGAGGTCGCACGATGAACGGCGACCTCTTCGGCGTCCTGCTCGCAGTCGTCCTGCTCGCCCTCAACGCGTTCTTCGTCGGCTCCGAGTTCGCCCTGCTGGCCGCCCGCCGCAGCCAGATCGAGCCGCGCGCCCAGGAGGGCTCGCGCGCCGCGCGCACCACCCTGCGCGCGATGGAGAACATCTCCCTCGTGATGGCCGGCGCCCAGCTCGGCATCACCGTCTGCTCCCTCGGCCTCGGCGCCATCGGCGAGCCCGCCGTCGCGCACCTGCTCGAGCCGCTCTTCCACGCCGCCCACCTGCCCGACAACATGCTGCACCCGGTCTCGTTCGTGGTCGCCATGTCGATCGTGGTCTACCTCCACGTGGTGCTCGGCGAGATGGTCCCCAAGAACATCGCCCTCGCCGGTGCCGACCGCGCCGCGCTGGTCCTCAGCCCGCCGATGATGGTGATCGTCACCGTGCTGCGCCCGGTCATCGCCGTGATGAACATGGTCGCCAACGGCGTCCTGCGGCTGATGCGCATCGAGCCCAAGGACGAGGTCCACTCGAGCTTCACCCGCGAGGAGGTCGCCGCCCTCGTCGAGGAGTCGCGCGGCGAGGGGCTCATCGAGGCCGAGGAGTACGACCGCCTCGCCGGTGCGCTCGGCTTCACCGAGAAGTCCGTCGGGTCCATCCTGATGACGCCCGACACCCTCGCCACCGTCGCGCCGGGCTCGACCGTCGCCGACGTGGAGGCGGTGTGCGCCGCGACGGGGTTCAGCCGGTTCCCGGTGGCGGCGCCCGACGGCGACCTGCTCGGCTACCTCCACATCAAGGACGTCCTCGAGTCCGACGACGACAAGCGCTCGCGGGTCATCGAGGACAAGTGGATCCGCCCGTTCGCGACCGTCCACCCCGACGACCTGCTCCACGACGCGCTCGAGAGCCTGCAGGTCAAGGGCGCCCACATGGCCCGGGTCGTACGCCGTGACGGCGAGGTGGTCGGACTGGTCACCCTCGAGGACGTCCTCGAGGAGCTGGTGGGCGAGATCCGCGACGCCGCGCACCACGACGTGTCCACCGTCGACGCCCGCTGACACGTGGATAGGGTCTGGGCGTGACCGAGGAAGCGTCGCGCGTCTGGACCGTGCCCAACATGATCAGTGTGGTGCGGCTCGCCGGCGTCCCCCTCTTCCTGTGGCTGGTGCTGGGGCCGGAGGCGGACGCCTGGGCGCTCGTCGTGCTGATGGTCGCCGGCGTCACCGACTACCTCGACGGCTGGCTCGCCCGGCGCCTCGACCAGTTCTCCAAGCTCGGCGAGATCCTCGACCCGGTCGCCGACCGCCTCTACATCCTCGCCGTCGTGATCGGCCTCTACCTGCGCGACATCATCCCGTGGTGGGTGGCGCTCGCCCTGCCGCTGCGCGACCTGCTGCTCTGGGGCCTCGTGCCGATCCTGCGCACCCGCGGCTTCTCCGCGCTGCCGGTGCACTTCCTCGGCAAGGCGGCGACCTTCAACCTCCTCTACGCCTTCCCGCTGATCCTGCTGGGCGAGGGCGACGGCATCGTCGCCAACCTCGCGCGCACCTTCGGCTGGGCGTTCGCCTGGTGGGGGATCGGGCTCTACTGGTGGGCCGGCGTGCTCTACGCCTGGCAGGTCCGCACGCTGCTGCGCGACACCCCCAGGCGTACGTCGTCCGCGGCCGACCATGCCTGACCGGGCGCCCGACCGCGGCTCGGACACCCGCGAGCGCCCGCTGCCCGAGCACGTCACGACGCCGCTGCTGACCCTGATCACCGCGCGGTCGATGGACGAGGACTACGCCCACGTCGCCCGCAAGCGCGCCGCGGCGGGGGAGACCCCCGCCGGTCGGGCGCGCCCCCACTGGGTCAGCCTGGTGGCGGTGGTCGCCCTCGGCGTGATGGCGGCCGTCGTCGCCGCGCAGACCGACCGCGAGGCGGAGGTCAACGAGCTGAGCCGGGCCGCGCTCGTGGAGCGCATCGAGGCGCAGAGCGACCGGGTGGCCGACCTCCAGCACGACGTCGCCGACATCACCAGCGCCAACCAGGACGTCGCGAGCAACAGCACGACCGTGCAGGCGCAGCTCGACGGGATCGCCGGCCGCGTCGACCGGGCCGAGCTCAACAGCGGTTTCGCCGCGGTGCGGGGGCCGGGGGTCAGGATCACCGTCGACAACCGCGAGGGCGTCGACGTCAACAACGAGATCCGCGACGAGGACCTCGCGACCCTGGTCGACGGCCTGTGGGCCGCCGGGGCCGAGGCGGTGGCGATCAACGACCAGCGGATCAACGCGCTCGGCGGGATCCGCAACACCGGACGGGCGGTGCACGTCAACGGACGACCGGTCCTCGCCCCCTACGTCGTGCAGGCGATCGGCGACCCCCGCTCGCTGCAGGCGAGGCTGCTCGGCACCAGCGAGGGCCGCGCGTGGTTCCTCCTGGTCAACGGCCTCGACATGATCTACGAGGCGGAGAATGTCGACGACATCCGTCTGCCGGCCGCGCCTGCGCGGCCGTTGCGTGATGCAATCGAGCTCAACGCCGATCCTGAAGGCGTACCGGACGGGGAGGGGAGCGCGCCGTGATCGCTGCGCTGGGTCTGCTGCTGGGCATCGTCGCCGGGCTGCTCTTCGCCCCCGACGTGCCCCTCGGCCTGCAGAACTACCTGCCGATCGCCGTGGTGGCCGCCCTCGACGCCGTCTTCGGCGGACTGCGTGCCTACCTCGACGGCATCTTCGACGACAAGGTGTTCGTCGTCTCGTTCGTGAGCAACGTCGTGATCGCCGCCGCGATCGTCTACCTCGGCGACCAGCTCGGTGTCGGCGCGCAGCTGACGACCGGCGTGGTCGTCGTGCTGGGCATCCGGATCTTCTCCAACGTCGCGGCCATCCGGAGGCACCTGTTCCATGCCTGACGCCCGCGCCCGAGCACCGCCAGCCCGAGCAGGAGGCCGACCGGGGCCGGCTGCGCAGCGCGATGGCCCACCCCTCGCGCAGGCAGCTGGTGGTGGCGGTCCTGCTGGCCGTCCTCGGCTTCGCCTTCGTGGTCCAGGTGCGCGACAACGCGGCCAACGACACCTACGCGGGACTCCGCGAGAGCGACCTGATCCAGGTCCTCGACGGCCTGACCGGCACCGCCGAGCGCGCGCGCCGCGAGGTCGACCGGCTCGAGGCTCCGCCGCGCCGAGCTCCTCGACGAGTCGACCAACCGCGCGGCGGCGCTCGACGAGGCGGAGCAGCGCGTCCGGACGCTCAACATCATCGCCGGGCTGGTGCCCGTGACCGGTCCGGGCCTGCGCGTCACGATCACCGAGTCGACCAGCCGGGTCGCGGTCGGCTCGCTGCTCGACACCGTGCAGGAGCTCCGCACCGCCGGCGCCGAGGCGATGGAGTTCAACGACTCCATCCGGCTCGGTGCCGACAGCCACTTCGAGGACGCCGTCGGCGGCATCGAGCTCGACGGCCGGCTGCTCGAGCCGCCCTACGTCCTCGAGGTCATCGGCGACCCCCACCTGCTCCAGACCGCGCTCGCGTTCTCCAGCGGCCCCATCGAGACCCTGCAGACCGAGGACGGTGCCACCGTCGACGTGAAGGAGCTCGAGTCGGTGGACATCACCAGCGTCCGGGAGTCCTCGCGACCTGAGTATGCGGAGCTCGACGAGGGCCAGTAGCCTGCCGCACAACGCCGGCGAGCCGCCACCGGCCACATCAGGAGGAGCCCACCGTGTATCCGGAAGACCTGAAGTACACCAGCGAGCACGAGTGGGTCCGCACCCCCGGCGACGCCGCGGGATCGGTGCGCGTCGGCATCACCGAGTTCGCCCAGGACGCCCTCGGCGACATCGTGTACGTCTCCCTCCCGCAGGTGGGCGACAGCGTCACGGCGGGTGACACGTGCGGCGAGCTGGAGTCGACCAAGTCCGTCAGCGACATCTACGCGCCGGTCACCGGCGAGGTGGTGGCGACCAACTCGGCGCTCGACTCGACGCCCGAGCTCGTCAACAGCGACCCCTACGAGGCGGGCTGGCTCTTCGAGGTCAGCGTCTCCGACGCCGCCCAGGTCGACGGCCTGATGGACTCCGCCGCCTACCAGGCCAGCATCGCGGGCTGATCCCCGAGCCGACCGGCCCGGTCGGGCCGGCTCGTGCCCCGTTCGCCGCGTGAGCCCTGTGCGCGGCTGATAGGTTCGTGACAACCGTCAACCTCAACCCTCGGCTGAGGGTTGGGCGTCGTTCCGTCGAGGAGTTCCCATGCCGTTCTGCACCGCCTGTGGCAAGCAGAACCCTGACGATGCCCGCTTCTGTGCCCAGTGCGGCACCAAGCTGCTCGCCGGGGAAGACACCGGTTCCACCCCCGTGGGGGCGAGCCCGGTCGAGTCCACCGCGACCATCACCTTCGGTGTCCCCGACCAGCGTGAGTCGTCCGACCGCCAGCTGAGCCCGGTCGACGCCGCCGCCGTGGACGCGCTCCCGGAGGGTCACGCGCTCCTCGTCGTGCAGCGCGGCCCCAGCGCGGGCAGCCGGTTCCTCCTCGACACCGAGGTCGTCGGCGCCGGCCGGCACCCCGACAGCGAGATCTTCCTCGACGACGTGACCGTGTCGCGTCGGCACGCGGAGTTCCGGCGCTCGGGTGAGGGCTACACCGTCAGCGACGTGGGCAGCCTCAACGGCACCTACGTCAACCGTGACCGGATCGACTCCGTCGCCCTCAACGACGGCGACGAGGTCCAGATCGGCAAGTACCGCCTGGTGTTCTTCTCCTCGCACCCGGGCAGCTGAGCCGTTGAGTGCCTCGACGCCCGCCGGCGCGAGTCGCGGCGCCCGCTTCAACATCGGGCAGGTCCTCGACCAGCTCCGGGTCGACTTCCCCGGGGTGACGATCCCCAAGATCCGCTTCCTGGAGGACCAGGGCCTGGTCAAGCCCGAGCGGACCGCCGCGGGCTACCGGAAGTTCTCGGGCGACGACGTCGCCCGGCTGCGCTACATCCTGCTGATGCAGCGCGACCACTACCTGCCGCTCAAGGTGATCGGTGACCACCTCGACGCGATCGACCGTGGCCTGGAGCCGCCGGCGATCGAGTCCGTGGTGCCCACGGTCCCGAAGGTCGCGCTCAGCGCCGACGGACTGCCCAGCCCCGAGTCGTTCCGCCGCACCAGCGACCTGCGCCTCTCGCGCCGCGAGCTGCTCAAGGTGGCCGACATCTCCGAGGACCTGCTCGCCCAGCTCGAGCAGTACGGCCTGGTCAGCGCCCGCACCGGCACCGGCCACTTCGACAGCGACGCCCTGGTGGTCGCCCAGACCGCCCGCGAGCTCGCCGACTTCGGCTTCGAGCCGCGGCACCTGCGTGCCTTCAAGACCTCCGCCGACCGCGAGGTCGGTCTCGTCCAGCAGGTCGTCGCGCCCCTGGCCCGGGGTCGCGACGCGGCGGCCCGCGGACGCGCCGAGGACGCCACCTCGGAGATCGCCGCGCTGTCCGTACGACTGCACGCGACGCTGGTGAAGGTCGGTCTCGACCGCGGCTGAGCCGCCCATCCACCGGCTCACCACACGTGAGTAGGGTGGGGACATGCGCGAAATGGACGTCGTCGGAGTCCGTGTCGAGATGCCCTCGAACCAGCCGATCGTGCTGCTCCGAGAGGTGACGGGGGAGCGCTACCTCCCCATCTGGATCGGGGCGGTCGAGGCCACCGCGATCGCCTTCGCCCAGCAGGGGGTCACCCCGCCGCGGCCGCTGACCCACGACCTGATGCGCGACGTCCTGGAGGCCACCGGCCAGCGGCTCGTCGAGGTCCGCATCGTCGACATGCAGGACAGCATCTTCTTCGCCCAGCTCGTCTTCGACGGCGGCGCCGAGGTCGGCGCACGGCCGTCGGACTCGATCGCGCTGGCGCTGCGCACGGGCTCGCGCATCGTGTGCTCGGAGGCCGTGCTGGACGAGGCCGGGCTCGCCGTGCCGGCCGAGCAGGAGGACGAGGTCGAGCGGTTCCGCGAGTTCCTCGACCACGTCTCGCCGGACGACTTCGAGTCGCCCTGACGTCCCTCGCGTCCCACCTGCAACACTCACTCTCAAGTAGAGGTTGAGGGTTGCGACACGCCGGGCCGTGGATGGACAACCCGAACTCTCGGGCTTACCTTGAGATGTCTTCGTTGTAACTCCACCGCTGTCGTACCGGTTCCACCGGCGCCGCACGGATCCTTCCCCCAGGAGTTGCTGCTCAGCGGAGGAACCGACGTGGAGGCTTGGCTGTGGCTAGCAACGAGAACGACCCGGGCGTGGACGCCGCCGCGGCGCAGGCTGCGGCCGAGGCCGCCGGCCTCGCCGAGGAGCAGGGCCTCCTCTTCGCCGACGACGTGTCCCCGCTCCCGAGCGACACCGGCTACCGCGGGCCGACCGCCTGCAACGCCGCCGGCATCACCTACCGCCAGCTCGACTACTGGGCCCGCACCGGCCTGGTCGAGCCGAGCGTGCGCGGCGCGGCCGGCTCGGGCTCGCAGCGGCTCTACTCCTTCCGCGACATCCTGATCCTCAAGGTCGTCAAGCGGCTCCTCGACGCGGGCATCTCGCTCCAGCAGATCCGCACCGCCACGGCACACCTGCGTGAGCGCGGCACCGACGACCTGACCCGCGTCACGCTGATGAGCGACGGAGCCTCGGTCTACGAGTGCACCAGCAACGACGAGGTCATCGACCTGCTCCAGGGTGGCCAGGGCGTCTTCGGCATCGCCATCGGCGGCGTCTGGCGCGAGATCGAGGGCACCCTCGCCGAGCTGCCCAGCGAGCGCACCGCCGACGAGCCGGCCGCACCGGTCGCGGGCGACATGCTCGCCGCCCGTCGCGCGGCCCGCCAGACCGGCTGACGCCACACGCCACGACCGCACGACCCAGCACGCCACCGACGAAGCCGCCCGGTCCCCGGGCGGCTTCGTCGTTTCCTGTTGCGTATCGCTAAACTACGAGTGCCGACATCCCGTGCGGGAGAGTCGTTGCGGCCAGGCCTCCGGGCTCGGTCGCAGTGCGCCGAAGGGGCAAATCCTCCCGGAACCTCTCAGGCACCCAGGACCGCACGGGTTGGCACTCTGGAGGCCTCCTGGCCGACAGAGGGGAGGTCATCGAAGTGACCTCAAGGAGTGCCCGTGCCGGACGCCACCCCGAACTCCAGCCCGAACGTCAGCCCGAACCCGCTCGCTGGGTGAGTTCGTCGCCCGCCACATCGGGCCCGACGACGCGGCCGTCGCCCACATGCTGCAGGTGGTCGGCCACGAGTCGCTGGAGTCGCTGATGTCGGCGGCCGTCCCCGGCGGCATCCGCACCGCCGCGGGGCTCGACCTCCCCGAGCCGCTCGACGAGGAGGCCACCGCCCGTGCGCTGCGGACGCTCGCGTCGCAGAACCGGCCGGCCGAGGCGATGATCGGCCTGGGCTACCACGCGACGATCACGCCGGCGGTCATCCGGCGCAACGTGCTCGAGGACCCGTCCTGGTACACCGCCTACACGCCCTACCAGCCCGAGATCTCCCAGGGCCGGCTCGAGGCGCTGCTCAACTTCCAGACCGTCGTCGCCGACCTCACCGGCCTGCCGACCGCCAACGCCTCGCTGCTCGACGAGGGCACCGCGGCCGCGGAGGCCATGACGCTCGTACGCCGTGCGCAGCGCAACGCCACCGGCCCGTTCGTCGTCGACGCCGACGCCCTCCCGCAGACCATCGACGTCATCCGCACCCGCGCCGAGGGGCTGGGCATCGAGGTCGTCGTCGCCGACCTGACCGAGGGCCTGCCCGACGGCGACGTCTCCGGCGTGCTCGTGCAGTACCCCGGCGCCTCGGGCGCCGTCCGCGACCCGCGTCCCGTGATCGACGCCGTCCACGAGCGCGGTGGGCTGGCCGTCGTCGCCGCCGACATCCTCGCGCTCACCCTGCTCGAGGCGCCCGGCACCTTCGGTGCCGACGTCGTCATCGGCTCGTCCCAGCGCTTCGGCGTACCCCTCTTCTACGGCGGTCCGCACGCCGGCTTCATGTCGGTCTCGGCCGGGCTCGAGCGCCACCTGCCCGGCCGCCTCGTCGGTGTCTCGGTCGACGCGGAGGGACGCCCGGCCTACCGCCTCGCCCTCCAGACCCGCGAGCAGCACATCCGCCGCGACAAGGCGACGTCCAACATCTGCACCGCCCAGGTGCTGCTGGCCGTCGTCGCGTCGATGTACGCCGTCTACCACGGACCCGACGGCCTGCGCCGGATCGCGCAGCGCACCCACGACCACGCCAGCCGGATCGCCGCAGCCCTGCGTGCCGGCGGGGTCGAGGTCGTCAACGACACCTGGTTCGACACGCTCACCGTCTCGGTGCCCGGCCGGGCCGGCGAGGTCGTCGCCGCCGCGCGCACGGACGGGCTCCACCTGCGACTGATCGACGAGGACCACGTCGGGCTCTCCACCTCCGAGCGCACCAGCCCGTCGACGGTCGCCGCGGTGCTGCGCGCGTTCGGCGTGGGCTCGGGTGACGGCGACGTCGGCGTCGGGCCTGCCCGAGGCGCTCGTCCGCACGACCGACTTCCTCACCCACGAGGTCTTCAACTCCCACCGCAGCGAGACGCAGATGCTGCGCTACCTCCACACGCTCTCCTCGCGCGACTACGCGCTCGACCGCGGGATGATCCCGCTCGGCTCGTGCACGATGAAGCTCAACGCCACGACCGAGATGGAGCCGATCAGCCTGCCCGGGCTTCGCCGACCTGCACCCGTTCGCCCCGGCGCAGGACGCCACCGGCTACCGCGAGCTCGTCGACGACGTCGAGCGCTGGCTGGCCGAGGTCACCGGCTACGACAAGGTCTCGGTGCAGCCCAACGCCGGGCTCGCAGGGCGAGCTCGCCGGTCTGCTGGCGATCCGCGGCTACCACCGGGCCAACGGCGACGGACGCCACGCGCAACGTGTGCCTCATCCCGTCGTCGGCCCACGGCACCAACGCCGCCTCGGCCGTCATGGCCGGCATGAAGGTCGTCGTCGTCAAGGCGTCCGACGACGGCTCGGTCGACCTCGACGACCTCCTCGCCAAGTGCGACGAGCACGCCGACACGCTCGCGGCGATCATGGTGACCTACCCCTCGACCCACGGGGCCTACGAGGACACGATCACCGACCTCTGCAAGATCGTCCACGACCACGGCGGCCAGGTCTACGTCGACGGCGCCAACCTCAACGCGCTGCTCGGCTTCGCCCGGCCCGGCGAGTTCGGCGGCGACGTGTCGCACCTCAACCTGCACAAGACGTTCTGCATCCCGCACGGCGGCGGCGGCCCGGGCGTCGGGCCGGTCGCGGTCCGCGAGCACCTCGCGCCGTACCTCCCGTCGCACACCGCGCACCCCGAGGCCGCGAAGCGCGAGGGGATCGGCCCGATCAGCGCCGCGCCCTACGGCTCCGCCGGCATCCTGCCGATCACGTGGGCCTACATGCGGATGATGGGCGGGCCCGGCCTGACCCGCGCGACCGCGGTGGCGGTGCTGTCCGCCAACTACATCGCGCACCGCCTGGGCGACCACTTCCCGGTGCTCTACCGCGGGCACGGCGACCTCGTCGCCCACGAGTGCATCCTCGACGTGCGCGGCATCACCAAGGCGAGCGGGGTGAGCGTCGACGACGTCGCCAAGCGCCTCGTCGACTACGGCTTCCACGCCCCGACCATGTCGTTCCCGGTGGCGGGCACGCTGATGGTCGAGCCCACCGAGTCCGAGGACCTGGCCGAGATCGACCGCTTCTGCGACGCGATGATCGCCATCCGTGGCGAGATCGCCCGCGTCGAGGCGGGGGAGTGGACCCCGGAGGACTCGCCGCTGCGCCACGCGCCCCACACGGCACGCGCGCTGGTCGGTGAGTGGGACCGGTCCTACTCCCGCGAGGTCGCGGTCTTCCCGCAGGGGATCACCCAGGACAAGTACTGGCCGGCGGTGGCGCGCATCGACCAGGCCTACGGCGACCGCAACCTCGTGTGCGCCTGCCCGCCGCCGGAGGCGTTCGCCGACAGCTGAGCCGGGCTAGGGTCACGTCCGTGAGTGACCAGCGCCAGCGACTGCTGGACGTCGCGCAGGCCGAGGGCCGGCTGACGTCCGTGGTCGGTGCCGTCTTCGACCGCTACGGCGCCGTCTGGGCCGGCGGTGCGGGGGACGCGCCCGGCCTCGACGGTCAGTACCGCATCGGGTCGATCACCAAGTCGATCACCGCGGTGCTGGTGATGCAGGCCCGCGACGAGGGCCTGCTCGACCTCGACGACCCGCTGTCGGCCCACCTCGGCGAGATCGGCGGCTACGGCGAGGTGACCGTCCGCGACGCCCTCGCCCACGCGTCCGGGATGCAGAGCGAGCCGCGCGGTCCGTGGTGGGAGCGCACCCGCGGCAGCGACTTCGCCGCCCTCGTGGCCGCCAACGACGGGTCGGGCCGGGTCGCCGCGCCGGGGGAGTGGTTCCACTACTCCAACCTGGGCTACGGGCTGCTCGGCGAGGTCGTCGCCCGGAGGTTCGGTGGTCGGTGGCGCGACCTGGCGAACGACCGGCTGTTCCGCCCGCTCGGCATGCGCTCGACGTCGTACCTCCCGCGTCCGGGAGCCCAGGCGGGCTGGAGCGTCGACCACTTCACCGGCATCCGCGTCCACGAGCCGCTGACCGAGACCGGCGCGATGGCGCCCGCGGGGCAGCTGTGGTCGACGCTGGCCGACCTCGTCACGTGGGGGCAGGTGCTCGCCGGCGTGCACCCGCACGTCCTCTCACCGGCGTCGCTGGAGGAGATGGGCAGGCCGGTGATGGAGGGCTACGGCCTCGGGCTGATGCTCGGCGTGCACCCGGGCGGCCGGCTCGTCGGTCACGACGGCTCGATGCCCGGCTTCATGGCCTCGCTCCACGTCGATCCCGACAGCGGGATCGGCGCCGTGGTGCTCACCAACGCGACGACGGGCATCTCGCCGCAGGCGCTCGCGGTCTCGCTGATCGAGGGCGACCCGGACGCCTCGGACGAGCGCCCGTCACCGTGGCGGCCGACCGTCGCGCTCCCCGGCGACGTCGTGGGGGTGCCGGGCGTGTGGTTCTGGGGCAACACCGCCTACGAGATGCGCTGGCACAACGAGGGCCTCGAGCTGCGGCAGATGGCGCGCGGCGGCCTGCTGTGGGAGCGGTTCGAGCTGGTCGACGGTGTGCTGAAGGGCGTGCTGGGCTACCACCGCGGCGAGACGCTCGACGTCGTACGCCGCTCCAGCGGGTCGATCAGCCACCTCGAGTGCGCCACCTTCGTCTACACCCGCACGCCCTACGACCCCTACGTCGACATCCCGGGCGGGCACCCGCGCTGAGTCGGGTTGGGGTCGGGTTGGGGTCGGGTTGGGGTCGGGTTAGGGTCGGCGGACACTCGTCTCGGGGGAGATCTGATGACCGACCTGCCACTGCGCGCCGCCACCGTCGTGGCCGTCGCGCTCGCCTTCTGCGCCACGCTGCTCACCGGCGGCACCGCTCACGCCGCCGACCGTCGACCGGACGGGCTGACCGGCTACGCCTTCGACGCGCGGTGCGCGCCCACCCAGGCCGAGATGGACGCCTGGCTGACCTCGTCCCCGTTCTGGGGCGCGGGCATCTACATCGGTGGCTCCAGCGCCTCGTGCCGCCCGACGACCACCGATCCCGGCCAGCCGCACCTCGACGCCACGTGGGTCGCCCAGCAGCGGGCCGCCGGGTGGCGGCTGCTGCCGATCTGGGTCGGGCCGCAGGCGGCCTGCCACCCCTCCTACGCCGACCGCATCGATGCGAACCCGGCCGCTGACTACGCCGCCGCCGACGCCCGGGGTCGCGCCGAGGCCGCCGCGGCGGTGGCCCAGGCCCGGGCGCTCGGCCTCCCCGCCTCCACGACGCTCTGGTACGACCTCGAGGGCGGCTGGGACGTGCTGGACGACGACTGCCGTCGCTCGGCGCTGCGCTTCCTGAGCGGGTGGACCTCCCAGCTCCACGCCCTCGGCGTCCGGTCCGGCGTCTACTCCAGCGTCTCGGCCGGGATCCACGCGCTCGACAACGCCGACGCCCTCTCGCCCGGCTCCTACGAGATGCCCGACCAGGTCTGGTACGCCTGGTACAACGGCCGCGCCGACACCGACATCGACGCGCAGTGGGTGCGGGCCGGCAGCTGGGACGGTGAGCGCGTCCACCAGTACGAGGCGCAGACGACCGTCGCCTACGGCGGCGTCGCGCTCACGATCGACCGGAACGTCCTCGAGCTCGACGGCGGCTCGCAGCCGCCGCGATCGGTGCTGGCCTGCGGCCGCACGCGCCTCGACTTCCCGACCTACCCGCGCCTGCGGCCGGGCAGCCGCGGCGACCGGGTCACCGCGCTGCAGTGCCTCCTGCGCACCCAGGCGCGCTACCGCGGGAAGCTCGACGGCCGCCTCGACCGGGACGTCGTACGCGCCGTGACCGCGTTCCAGCGCCGCCACGACCTGCGCCGGACCGGGAGGCCCGATGCCTCCACCTGGACCGCGCTCTTCGCCCGGGGCTCGTCGCCGCTGATGAAGGTGGGCTCGGCGGGGACGTCCGCGCTGCGACTGCAGCGCGCGATCCGGGCAGCCGGCGTCCGCTCGGCGAGCGCGACCGGCGTGGTCACGGACCGGACGGCGAAGGCGGTGGCCCGCTACCAGCGGCGGGTCGGGCTCGACCCGACCGGGGTGGTCACGAGGGAGACCTGGGCGGCACTCCAGACCGGCGAGCGCTGACCTCCCGGATCAGGTGCCCGGGGTCTCGCGGACCGCTACTGTTGCCGACGTCGGGGGCGGCTGCACCCGCATGGACTCTTCCGAGAGGGACATCGGCATGGGACTCTTCCAGGCAGTGGGCGGTGCGATCGGCGGGACGCTGGCCGACCAGTGGCTCGACTTCTACACGGTGCCCGACGGGCTGCCCGCCACGGCCGCGGTGTTCCCGGCCGTGCGCCGCGACCAGAACGAGGGCCGCGGTGCCAACGCCGGCGCCTCCGACGGCATCATCACCAACGGCTCGAAGATCGTCGTGCCCGAGGGCTACGGCCTGGTGCTCATCCAGGACGGCGCGTTCACGGGGTTCGCCGCACAGCCCGGCGGCTACGTCTGGGACTCCGACGAGTCGGCCTCGCAGTCGGTCTTCTCCGGCGGCGGCCTGGTGGACTCGCTCATCAAGCAGAGCTGGGAGCGCTTCAAGTTCGGCGGTCGCCCGGGGAGCCAGCAGACCGCGATCTTCGTGTCGCTGAAGGAGCTGCCCAACAACAAGTTCGGCACGCAGTCGGAGATCTACTGGGACGACGCCTTCCTCAACACGCAGGTCGGCGCGATCACCCGCGGCACCTACACGCTGAAGATCACCGACCCGCTGACCTTCATCCGCAACTTCGTGTCGGCCGGCGTGATCACCGGCCGCGGCGTCTTCGACTTCACCGACATCGACAACCCCGCCGGCGAGCAGCTCTTCAACGAGGTCGTCGGCTCGCTGGCGCCGGCGTTCTCGATGTACACCAACGACCCCGCCAAGGGGAACCGGATCGCGCGCCTGCAGCAGGACTCCGTCGGCTTCGCCCAGTCGCTCTCGGCGGCCGTCGAGGAGAACTACAAGTGGCGCACCGACCGCGGCCTGGAGATCGTGAAGACCGCGATCATCTCCATCGAGTACGACGCGAACACCCGCGAGCTGCTCAAGAACGTCCAGCGCGCCGATGCCCTCTCGGGCTCGCGCGGCAACTCGAACCTGCAGGCCTCGGTCGCGGCGGGCATCGAGTCGGCCGGTGAGAACGCCGGTCCCGGCGGGCTGATCGGGATGGGCATGGCCACCGGCGGGATGGGTCTCGGCGGTCTCCAGCAGCCGACCGGGCAGGCGCCCGCGCCGGCGGCCCCGGCTGCCGCCCCCGCGGCTCCGGCCGCCCCTGCTGCTCCGGCTGCGGACGACCCGGTCGCCGTGCTCACGCGCGCCAAGGAGATGCTCGACGCCGGCCTGATCACGCAGGAGGACTACGACGCGGCGAAGGCCAAGGCTCTTGGCCTCTGAGTCGACCGGCCCCTCCGGGTCCCCGTCCGACCCGCCTCCGCGCGACCCGGACGCCCCGGTCTTCGACGGACCCCCGCTCTCGCTCGAGGAGGAGCTGGCGGCAGCGCGTGCCGAGCCCGAGGCCGGGCCCGAGCATCGACATGGTCAACGAGTCGTTGGCCGACGGCGTCAACCGGTGCCCGAAGTGCGGGTCGACCGACGTACGCCAGCGCGCCTCGACCGGTCAGCTGATCTGCCTGTTCTGCCGCCACGAGTGGCAGGAGGCCCGCGTCGAGGAGGAGTTCGGCCTCGGGGTGGGCATCGACGAGCTCGAGGGCACGGTCATCGCCGGCGGTGCGGGCGAGATCTCCTCCGACGACGACGTGATCACGATGACCTGCACCGGCTGCGGTGCCGACGTCGTCGTCGACACCGCGCACGCGATGAACGCGCGCTGCCACTGGTGCCGGCACACCCTCAACGTCAACCAGCGCACGCCCAACGGCGCGGTGCCCGACGCGGTGCTGCCGTTCCGGCTGACGCACGACGAGGCGGTCGAGAAGATCCGCGAGTTCGCCTCCAAGCGCCGGCTCTTCGCGCACCCGCGCTTCAAGAAGGAGTTCGTCCCCGAGAACGTCCTCGGCGTCTACCTGCCCTACCTCGTGATCGACGCCCGGGCCGAGGCGTCGTACGTCGGACAGGGCGAGGTGCAGACCAGGCGCTGGACCGAGAAGCACGGCGACAGCTCGACGACCTACTACGCCGCCGACGTCTACGCCGTCGACCGGAAGGTGGCGTTCACGGTCGACGACCTCACGGTCGAGGGCGCCGCGGACCGCGCGAACTTCGACGGGTCGACCACCAACAACATCGTCAACACCGTGCTGCCGTTCGACACCAAGAACGCCGTCAAGTGGAACTCCAGCTACCTCGTCGGGTTCACCAGCGAGAAGCGCGACCTCGACGTCGACGAGCTCACGCCGGTCCTCCAGGACCAGCTGCTGTCGATCGGCCGGTCGCAGGTGGAGGGCTCGCTGGCGCAGTTCGACCGCGGCGTGCGCTGGGAGGCCGAGAAGGTCGACGTCGGCGGCTCGCGCTGGGTGTCGATGTACCTGCCGGTGTGGCTCTACTCCTACTACCAGGAGAACACGAAGATGCTGCACTACATCGCGGTCAACGCACGCACGGGCGAGACGATGGGCAGCGTGCCGGTCTCGCAGTGGCGCCTCCTCGCGGCGGCCTTCACCGTCGGCACGTTCCTCGAGGGCATCGCGGGCTGGATCCTGGTGGCGACCGCATGATCGCCGACCTCGCCCACGTCGTCGTGATGGCCAGCGACTCCGCCCCGGCCTGGATCCTGGCCGCCGGCCCGGCCGGGGGAGCGGCGACCTACTGGGCGCTCTACCGCTACTACCGCAACACCGACAAGTCCCACGCCTACGAGCGCGACACCCTCATCGCGGCCAAGCCGGTCGCGGGCAACCAGGAGAAGGTCGACCACATCTCGAAGACCCGCGACTCCGGCATCGACGGCGACAACTCCGGCAAGCACCGCCAGCGCGTGAAGCGGCTCACCTGACGCCCGGTCCCTCCTGGCGTCACACGCCCTGCGACACGCTCGACATGTTGAAGTCGGGGATCCGCAGCGCCGGGGTGGCGGTGCGCGAGAAGTAGTCGTCGCCCCACTCGCGGCTGAAGCTCGGCACCGTCGTGGTGGCCGCGCTGAACCGGTTGAGCAGGTCGATGGGGCTCTCGTTCCACCGGAAGTTGTTGGCCGCGCCGACGATCTCGCCGTCCTCGACGACGTACACGCCGTCGCGGGTGAGGCCGGTCAGGAGCATGGTCTGCGGGTCGACCTCGCGGATGTACCAGAGGCAGGTGAGCAGGAGGCCGCGCTGCATGCCGGCGACCATGTCGTCCATCGTCCCGGCGCCGTCGCCGACCTCGAGCACGAGGTTGTCGATCATCGGGGTGACCGGCTGTCCGGTCATCCCGGCCGAGTGCCGCGTCTGGAGCAGACCGGTGAGCAGGCCGTCCTGGATCCAGTCGGTGCGCTCGAGGGCGAGGCCGTTGTCGAAGACCGAGTCGGTGTTGTCCGACGCGCCGGCGATGACGAACGGCGCGCACTCCAGGCCGGCGTAGGCCGGGTCGGAGAACAGGCTGACACCGGGGGCGGCGACCTTGTCGCCGATCCGGGTGCCGCCGCCGCGGCGGCTGTAGACCGACTCGCCCTCGTGGGCGACGCGGGCACCGGCTCCCCAGTAGGCGTCGATCACCAGGTCGGCGACCGAGGACGGCGGCAGGATCGTGTCGTAGCGGCCGGCGGCCAGGTCGATGCGTCGCTCGGCCCAGCCGAGCCGCTGCTTCACCGTGGCGGCCATCGCGGCGGCGTCCACGTCGCGGAAGTCGCGGGTCGCGCCCCCGGTCCAGGCGCTGCGGGTCAGCGAGGTGTCCTTGCCGGTGCACGCGTAGTGCCCGGACGGCTGCACGTGTCGCAGCCGCAGTCCGCGGGACGAGCCGAGGTAGACGGTGGTGACCTCGTGGTTGACGAAGCCGTAGAGCAGCCGGTCCTCGGCCGTGGCCTCGCGGAACGCCTCGCCGAGCGCCGGCGCGAACGCGTCGTACACGCCGATGTCGGTGGTCTCCGCCTCGGTGTCCCAGTCGGCCGAGGTCCGGTCCGCGACCAGCTCGGCGGCGTCCTCGGCGGGTGAGCCGGCCCGCGCGGCCGCGTCGGCGGCCTCGACGAGGGCGGTGACCTGGTCGGTCGTCGAGGCGCTGCCGGAGACCGAGCCGGTGGCGATGCCGCCGTCGACCGACGCGAAGCTGACGACCGTCACCGAGACCTCGGTCATCACGCCGTTGGTCGTGAGGGTGTTGTTGGCCCACCGCAGGTTGGCGCTGGTGGCGTCGCGGACGATCGCGATGCAGTCGTCGGCCGTGGAGGTCGCGAGCGCGTGCTCGACGAGCTGCTGGGGCGTGGTGCGGAGCGTGGTCATCAGTGTCCCGCCTCGTCGATGGTGTTGAGGATGTTGACCCCGCGGAACAGGGCACTCGGACAGCCGTGGCTGACGGCGGCGACCTGGCCGGGCTGGGCCTTGCCGCAGTTGAACGCGCCGCCGAGCACCCACGTGTCCGGGCCGCCGACGGACTCCATCGACCCCCAGAAGTCCGTCGTGGTGGCCTGGTAGGCGACGTCGCGGAGCATCCCGTCCAGCCGGCCGTCGGTGATCTTGTAGAACCGCTGGCCGGTGAACTGGAAGTTGAAGCGCTGCATGTCGATCGACCACGACTTGTCGCCGACGACGTAGATCCCGCGCTCGACCTTGCCGATGAGGTCCTCGGTCGAGAGGCCGTCGGTGCCCGGCATCAGCGACACGTTGGCCATCCGCTGGATCGGGATGTGGCCGGGGGAGTCGGCGTACGCGCAGCCGTTGGAGCGGGCAGGCCCTGAATCAGACGCTGTGAGCTCCGGCTTGAGGAAGGCCATCGAGCGGTCGAGCTGGTAGCCGACGAGGACGCCGTCCCGGACGATGTCCCAGGTCTGCGTCTGCACGCCCTCGTCGTCGTAGCCGACGGTGGCCAGGCCGTGCTCCTGCGTGCGGTCGCCCTGGACGTTCATCACGGGGGAGCCGTACTGCAGGGTGCCGAGCTTGTCGTAGGTCGCGAACGAGGTGCCGGCGTAGTTGGCCTCGTAGCCGAGCGCGCGGTCGAGCTCGGTGGCGTGGCCGATGGACTCGTGGATGGTGAGCCAGAGGTTGGACGGGTCGACGACGAGGTCGTAGGCACCCGCCTCGACGCTCGGTGCGCGGAGCTTCTCCGCGAGCAGCTCGGGCACCTCGGCGATCTCGGCGTCCCAGTCCCAGTGCGAGCCGTCGAGGTACTCCCAGCCGCGACCCACCGGCGGCGCGATCGAGGACATGGAGTCGAAGATGCCGGTCTCGGCGTCCTCGCCCGTGGCCTCGAAGCCGGGCTGGAGACGTACGCGCTGCTGGGTCGTGCGGGTGCCGGCCAGGTCGGCGTAGTACTTGTTCTCCTGCACCTGCTGGAGGAACGCGGTGGCGTGGGCGACGGCGCCGGTGCGGAGCCGCTCGGTCCAGTCGACGAGCAGCGCGGCCTTGTCGCGGGTCGGCACCTCGAGCGGGTTGACGTCGTAGCCGGAGACCCAGGTGACGTCGTCGTGGACCGGCTCGGCGGCCAGCTCGACGGGGGTCGTGGTCATCGCGGCGGCGACCTTGGCGACGGCCACCGCGGTCTCGGCGACCCGTCGCGCCTCGTCGTCGGTGAGGACGACGCCGGAGGCGAAGCCCCAGGCGCCGTCGTGCACGACGCGTACGGCGAACCCGAGGTCCTCGGCGTCGCTGGCGGTCTGCAGGATGCCGTCGCGCGCGCCGAGGTACTGGTAGCGGTTGCGCTCGAACCGGAAGTCCGCGTGGCTGGCGCCGAGCTCCTGGGCCCGGGCCAGGGCCACGTCGCCGAGCCGGCGGTGCGGCAGGTCGCTGAAGGTCGGGTCGAGCCCTGGTGCACTCATGCGTCCGAACCTAGCCGACCGCTAGCCGAGGCTGAGCGAGGTGTGGCTGCCGTTGCGGCCGCGGTGCACCCGGAGCTGGGTGGGGATGCGGGTCTGCAGCTCGGGGACGTGGCTGACCACGCCCACGACCCGGCCGCCGTCGCGGAGCGTGTCGAGGGTGTCCATCACGTCCTCGAGGGTCTCGGAGTCGAGCGAGCCGAAGCCCTCGTCCACGAAGAGGGTGTCGAGGTCGGTGCCGCCGGCCTCGTCGGTGATCACGTCGGCGAGCCCGAGGGCGAGCGCCAGGGAGACGACGAACGTCTCGCCTCCGGAGAGGGTCGCGGGGTCGCGGGTGTCGCCGGTCCAGTCGTCGCGGACCAGCAGGCTCAGGCCGCCGCGGGTCTCGCCGGCCCCGCGCTGCCCGGTGTGGACGAGCGAGTAGCGCTGGCCGCTCATGGTGGCCAGCCGGAGGTTGGCGGCGTCGACGACCTGGCTGAGGCGGTGGGCCAGGACGTAGGCGGACAGGCGCATCTGGAAGCGGTTGTCGGCGTGCTTGCCCTCGACGAGGGCGGCGAGGTCGGCGACCAGGTCGAAGTCGGCGCGCACCGGCGCCCACGCGGACAGCGCGGCGTCGAGCTCGTCGCGCAGGCCGCGCAGGCGGCGGCCCCGGTCGCGCAGCCGCATGTCGGTCTGGCGGGCCTGCGCCGCGTGCTCCTTGGCACGGTGGTGCGCCTGGGCGAGGGCCTCGAGGTCGGGCGGGTCGGTCGCTGCGGACAGCACGAGGGACTCGTCGGACAGGAGGTCGTCGACGCGTGCGGCCTCGCGCTCGTGGCGCTCGATCTGCTGCTGGAGGTCGGCGAGCTCGGCGTCGGAGAGCCACGCAGCTGCCGCCCAGGCCGAGGAGTCGAAGCCGGCCGCGACGGCCACTCCGTCGGCCGCCTCCTGCGTGCTGGCCGCGGTGGCGCGGGCGCGGCCCAGCTCGGCGGTCTGGGCGAGGCACTCGCGGGCGAGCTGCTCGACCTGCTGGTGGTGCGCGGCGAGGTCGTCGAGGTCTGCCTCGTCGGGGACGACGGCGCCGACCTGCTCGCGGAGCCCGTCGATCCTGGCGGTCAGCACCGCGATCTCGGTGTCGAGCCGTGTGGTGGTGGCCGTGAGCGCGTCGCGCTCCTGCGCGAGGACGTCGCGCTCGGTGGTCAGCGCCTCCACGCGGACCACCCACGCGTCCACCGTGGACGCCTCGCTCCGCGCCCGCTCGAGGTGGGCGAGCGCCGCCTCCTCCTCGACGAGCAGCTGCTCGACGGAGTCACCGGACTCGGCCAGCGCGGCCGCCCGCTGGGTCTCGAGGCCGCGGACCTGCTGGGCGTGTGCCTCGACGACGACCTCGAGGTCGTCCACCTCGCGGCGGGCCTCCCGCTCGGTCGCGTCGTCGGGTGCGCCGGGCGCCGGCCTGGCGGGGTGGGGGTGGTCGACCGAGCCGCAGACCGGGCAGTCGGCGCCGACCGCGAGCTTGCCGGCGATCTCCGCGGCCATGCCGTCGAGGCGCTGCTCGCGGATCTCGACGAGCGTCTCCCGCGCCAGGAGTCGTGACTGCGTCGCCTCGGCGAGCGCCTGCTCGGCGCTCCTGAGCTGGATGGTGAGCGACTCGGCGGTGCGGGCGGCACGGGTGCGGGAGCGGAGCACCTCGAGGTCGGTGGTGAGGGTCTCGGCGAGGGCCTTGGACTCCCGCGCGGCCTGGAGGCGGGGCTCGAGCGCCGCGAGGACCTGCGGGATCTCCTCGGAGCGGGTCTGCACGCGCAGGAGCTCGACCCCGGCCTCGTCCCGCGACCGCGTCAACCGGCCGAGCTGGCGCTCGAGGTCGGAAGCCTGCCTGCGGAAGGGTCGTACGCGGGTGATCTCGGTGAGCGTGCTCGTCGCGGTGCGCTGGTGCTCGGCGATCTCCTGGTCGTCGAGCGACGTGACGCCGATCATCGCGGCGAGCCGGTCGCGGGCGGCACGGCCGAGCTGGTCGAGCTCGCGCACCTCGGCGCGGGCGCTGACCGCGAGCTCGTGGAGGGGGCGTACGCCGGCGGCGCGGTGGGCCTGCGCGACGCGGTCGACGCGGGTGTCGTGCTCGGGCCCGGCCGCGTCGAGGCCGGCGCGGGCACGCCGGGCGGCGGCGTAGGTGGCCCGACGGCCGGCGAGCTCGATGCCGGCGGCGGAGTCGTCGGACGCCCGGACCTCCTCGGCCGAGGCCGCCTCCACGAGGAGGGTCTGCGCGACCGAGGCGTTGACCGCCGACGTGGTGACCTCGCCGATCCACGTGCGCAGGCCGTCGGGCTCGTCGCTCCAGCCGTCGGGGGCGCTGCCACCGGCGACCTCGCTGACCCGGCTGACCAGGTCGGCGACCACGGCCTCGTGCTGCTGGGACGTGCGTCGCAGCTCGACCCGTCGATCACGCAGCCACCGCTCGATGTCGTCGAAGCGGCCGGTCTGGAAGACCTGCTGGAGGAGCGCGTGCCGGTCCTCCGAGCGCGCCCGGAGGAACGCCTGGAACCGGCCCTGCGGGAGCATCGCCACCTGGCAGAACTGGGTCAGCGTCATCCCGACCAGGCGGGTGACGAGGTGGCCCGTCTCGTCGAGACGGGTGCTCAGGGGCTGCCACTCACCCGTGCCGTCGCTGCCGTCGCCCTCACCGGCCCGTCGCTCGGAGATGACGACGCGCGCCTGCTCGGTGGTCGTGCCGGTCCCGCGCTTCTTGGCGCGGATCCAGGCGGGGGAGCGGTCGATCCGGAAGCGTCGACCCGACAGCGTCGCCTCGAGGACGACCCGCGGGACGACGTCGTCGCCGACGTGGTCGGAGCGGAGCCGCTTGGCGACGGCGCGGTCGCCCGGGACGTCTCCGTAGAGCGCGAAGCAGACGGCGTCGAGGACGCTCGACTTGCCGGCGCCCGTGGGCCCGCTCAGCAGGAAGAGGCCGGCGTCGGAGAGTGCGTCGAAGTCGACGGCGGTGGTCTCGGCGAAGGGACCGAACGCGGTGACCTCGAGGTGGTGCAGCCTCATCCGGCCCCACCCTCGAGGTCGACCGGGGCGGACGATGCGGAGACGAGCACGTCCTGGTCGGGGTCGTGGCAGCAGCCGTCGACCGCCTCCTGCAGCAGCGCGGTCTCGGCCTTGGTCGCCCTGCTGCCGCGGACGTGGCGGACGAAGTCGAGGGCGATGGCGTGGTCGCTGGTGCCCGACGCGGGCCGCGCCGGAGCCTTCGGGTCGACGACCGACGGCGGGAACTGCAGCACCAGCGTGTGCGGGAAGCGGCGCCGCAGCTGCTCCATGGCGCGCGCGGGACGGGGCACGTCGGTCAGCGTCACCTGCACCCAGTCGTCCTCGCGGTCGGCGAGACCCGGGTCCTTGAGCAGCTCGGACAGCTTGCCGGTGATCCGCGACAGCCGCCGCGGCACGGGCGCGTCGATCCAGCTGGCGCTGCCGAACCCCTTGGCCGTGAGCTCGACGATCCACGACCCCTTGACCTGGTCGGCCTCCGAGAAGGAGTAGGCCAGCGGGGACCCGGAGTAGCGCAGGCCGGGGGAGAGGACGTGCGAGCCGTGGAGGTGGCCCAGGGCGGTGTAGTCGATGCCGGCGAAGACGCTCGTCGCGACGCGGGACACGCCGCCGACGCTGATGTCGCGCTCGGACTCCGACGGCTCGGCACCTGCCACGAACGCGTGCGCGAGCACGACGGAGCGGGTCTTCGGGCCGCGGGCGGCCAGGTCGGCGCGTACGCGCCTCATCGCCTCCGTCAGCGCCGCCTCGTGGCTGCGGTGGCCCAGGCCCCACGGCTCGAGGAGGGCGGAGGGGTCGAGGTAGGGGATCGCGTGGACGGCCACGTCGCCGTGGCGGTCCTTCAGCACCACGGGCGTGCCGACCGACGACGCGTCCGTGCGCACGTGCACCCCGGCGTGGTCCATCAGGCGCGAGCCGAAGCCGAGCCGCTGGGCGCTGTCGTGGTTGCCGCTGCTCACCACGACCCTGGCCCGGGAGGCGGCGAGACGCGCGAACGTCTCGTCGGCGAGCGCGACCGCGTCGACGTGGGGGAGCGCCCGGTCGTAGACGTCGCCGGAGACGACGACGACGTCGACCTTCTCCGACTCCACGACCTCGACCAGGTGGTCGATGAACGCACCCTGGTGGCCCAGGAGGTCCTCACGGTGGAAGGACCTCCCCAGGTGCCAGTCGGAGGTGTGGAGGATGCGCACGGAGCGACCGTATGACGGCGCACCGACAGTCCCGGGCCCCCACGCCGCCAGCCGTGGTCAAGCCTGGATCAAGGCTCAGCAGTAGTTCACCGAACGACGGGGCGAGGTGAAGCCCCACAGCTCGATCCCGGCCTCCTGCGCCAGCCGCGCGGCGAGGCTCGTGGGCGCTCCCACGGCGACGATGGACCCGATGCCGCTGGCCGCGGCCTTCTGCACCAGCTCGAACCCCACCCGGCCGCTCAGCACCAGGCAGGAGGCGGCCGCGCGGCTGTCCCTGGAGCACCCGTGCGCCCACGACCTTGTCCACCGCGTTGTGGCGGCCGACGTCCTCGCGCACCACCAGCATCTCGCCGTCGGCGGTGGCCAGCCCGGCCGCGTGCACCCCGCCCGTGCGGGCGAAGATCTCCTGCCGCTCGCGCAGCGCCTCCGGCAGGCGGCGTACGACGTCCGCGCCGGGGCGCTCGCCCGACCACGGTGCGGCGGACCGGACCTGCAGGGCGTCCGCGACGCTGTCCTTGCCGCAGACGCCGCACGCCGAGGACCCGGCGGACGCCGCGGTGTGGCGATGGGGCAGCTCGGCCGCGCCGCGCAGCGTCACCGTGACGACGTTGAACTCCTGCTCGGGATCGAGGTCGGTGTCGGTGCAGTAGGCGACCCGGTCGAGCGTGTCCGGCGTCGCGAGGCCCTCGTTGACCAGCCAGCCCGCCGCGAGCTCGAAGTCGTGGCCGGGCGTGCGCATGGTGACCCACGCGCGCCGCGGCTCGTGGCCGCCGACGCGGACACGGATCTCCAGCGGTTCCTCGGTCACCAGCCGGTCCTCGCGCGAGATCTCCTTGGCGTCCTCGCCGTGGCCGGCGTGCTCCACGACCCGGGTCCTGACCGAGGGTCCCGGTCGCCTCGCGCGCTCCAACGTCACGCCCCGACCCTAGCCCGCACCGGGGCATCACCGGTGGCCGAGATCACGTCGTCGTCGATGCCGGGTCGGGTGGTACCGCTCAGTAAGATGTAAGAGTCGCTAAGGAGCGGCTATCTCTTACACGCACCTCACTCGCAAAGGACAGATCTCCCATGACCACGCAGCTCCACCTCGCCAACAGCCTCGTCCACGCGCGGGCTCACTCGGTCGAGGACCGTGCGCTCCTGCGCAACGTGGAGATCGCCCGCAGCGAGGAGCGCCGCGCGCGCCGCGCTGCTCGTCGCGCCGGTCGCTGACCCCACGCGCGTCGGACCGGCCCTGACCAGGTCCGACCCCCGGTCCGACCCCACGTCGGACCGCCCGCGGCTCCCCCGGCCGCGGCACGACACCCTGCCCCGAGCGCTGCCGGCCCCGAGCGCGCTCTGGCAGGGTGTCGTTGCATGAGCACCTCACCCGAGCAGCCCCCGTCCGGCGACCTGCGCAGCGTCGGGCTCACCCGCATCGGCCCGGCCCGGTTCAAGGCCACCAACGCTCGCGGCGGTGAGACGTTCATGGGCACCGGGGGAGAGGACCCCGACTTCACGCCGGTCGAGCTGCTGCTCGCCGCCATCGCCGGGTGCAGCGCCCTCGACGTCGAGGCCATCACGCACAAGCGCACCACCAGCACGACGTACGACGTCCGCGCGGAGGGCACCAAGGTCCGCGACGAGCAGGGCAACCACCTGACGGGGCTGCGGGTCACCTTCGACATCGCCTTCCCCGACGGTCCCGACGGCGACGCCGCCCGCGAGCGCGTCCGGGGCGCGATCGAGATGTCCCGCGACCGGCTCTGCACGGTCTCGCGGACCGTGCAGCTCGGCGAGGACGTCGTCTACGACGACGTGTCGGGGGAGTCCGTCAGCCGACGGTGACCTTCTCGATGGTGACCGCCTTGTTGGGCGCGCCGCCACCGGCCGGGTTGGCGCCGTCGTTGCCCTCGGCGGCGATGGCCTCGATGGTCTTCAGGCCGGCGTCGTCGATGGTGCCGAAGACGGTGTAGCTCGGCGGGAACTGCGAGTCGCGGAACACCAGGAAGAACTGCGAGCCGTTGGTGTCGGGGCCGGCGTTGGCCATCGCCAGGGTGCCCGCCGGGTAGGTCTCGTCGCCGCTGAGCTCGTCGCCGAACGAGTAGCCCGCGCCGCCCGCGCCGGTGCCGGTCGGGTCGCCGCACTGCAGGATGCCGAAGCCGTCCTGGTCGCCGATGCGGGGGCACGGCGTGTCGTCGTAGAAGCCCTGCTCGGCCAGCGAGACGAACGAGTTGACGGTGCACGGCGCCGCGGCGGCGTCGAGGGTGAGCCCGATGTCGCCGAAGTTGGTCGTCATGGTCGCGCTGACGGTGCCCTCGGACGGTGCCTCGGCGTCGGGTGCCTCGACGTCGCGCGCGGGGTCCTGGCCGTCGGACGGGTACTCGCACGTGGTCGTCGCGC
Source organism: uncultured Actinomycetota bacterium (assembly GCA_963795275.1). GTDB lineage: Bacteria > Actinomycetota > Actinomycetes > Propionibacteriales > Nocardioidaceae > Nocardioides. The sequence goes on along the minus strand of CAWCHD010000004.1, from coordinate 302,115 downwards.
CCCCCGCGGCGGGTGCGCTCGACTCCGAGGCCGACGGCGTCTCGCTCGAGGTGTCCTTGGCGGTGTCCGAGCCGTCGGTCTCGTTGCCGCAACCGGCGAGGGCGAGGACGGACAGGCAGGCCGCGACGGCGGCGGCGCGCTTGAGGGCGGTGGTCGTCAGCATGCCGACGACTCTAACGAGCCGCCCGTCACATCTCCTCGTGGGTGTCCGGGTCGCCACCGAAGAGCCGGCCGTCGTCCTCGGCCAGTGCGCTGATGGCGTCCATCTCCTCACGAGCGAGCTCGAAGCCGAAGACGTCGAGGTTCTGGCGCTGCCGCTGCGGGTCGGCGGACTTGGGGATCGGGAGCGAGCCGAGCTGCACGTGCCAGCGCAGGATCACCTGGCCGGGGGAGACGCCGTGCGCCTCCGCGGCCGCCGTCACGGCGCGCTCCTCCAGCGGTGCGCGTCGCTTGCCCATCGGGCTCCACGCCTCGGTGCGGACGCCGAGCCGCTCGTGGACCTCGCGCATCCCGGCCTGCGGGAAGCGGGGGTGCAGCTCGACCTGGTTGACGACCGGCACGACGCCGGTGTCGTCGATGATCCGGGTCAGGTGCTCCTCGGTGAAGTTGGAGACGCCGATCGAGCGCACCAGCCCGTCCTTCTGGAGCTGGACGAGGGCGCGCCACGCCTCGACGTACTGTCCCCGCGACGGGTTCGGCCAGTGGATGAGGTGCAGGTCGGTGCGCTCCACGCCGAGGCGCTCGAGCGAGGCGCGCACCGACGCGATGGCGTCGTCGTAGGCGTGGTGCCGTCCGGGGATCTTGCTCGCGACGACGACCTCGTCGCGCGGCAGGCCCGAGCGGCGCAGCGCCTCGCCGACCTCGGACTCGTTCTCGTAGTTCACCGCCGTGTCGAGCATCCGGTAGCCCGCCTCGAGCGCGGACACCATCGCGGCGGTGCCGTCCTCGCCGCGCAGGGGGTAGGTGCCGAGGCCGATCGCAGGGATCGTGGTGCCGTCGTTGAGGTCGTACGTCGGGATCTGGGGCATGGGACCAACCTAGGCGCTCGGCGTACGACGCCCCGGCTCGAGGACGAGGTGCAGCGTCAGGCCCCCAGCCCCACGGCCAGGACGGATCCCACCAGGAGTGCGGCGCCCGCAGTCCGTGGGTGACGAGCACCGCGGTGGGGATCTGCTTCTCGACCACGCGCACGTTGGCCGGGTCGCCTGCAGGCTCGTGCAGGAGCTCCGACCTGCCCGCGGTGCGGGAGAGGAGGAAGAGCCCGCCGGCGGCGCTCGCCAGCAGGGACGCCAGGGTGGCCCACACGATCCAGTCGTCGCGTGTCTGCAGGTAGCCGATCCAGAGCGCGGGGGAGACGAGGCCGAGCGTGGCGTGTCCGAAGACCACCAGCGACGGCAGTCGCGTCGCCCGCGCCGTGCTCGACCTCGAGCCGGACGCGCTGTGGACGGAGAACATGTACGCACCCCCGACGAGCTGCACCACCAGGAGGGCCATCACGAGCTTGGGCATGACGCCTCGGTACCCAACCCGCGCACGATCACGCGAGGCGATCGGCGAGCCGCGAATGACTGCCCGGCTGCGGGGAACCGGTGCACGTGCCCGACCCCCGAGCGACCGCGCCGACGCGGCCCGGACGTGGACCTCGACGCGCCGCTCGCGCCCGACGACCTGCCGGTGACGCACAGCGCGAGCGGCGAGGTCAGCGTCGAGACCGACCTGTCGGCCGTGGCTCCTCCGAGCCGTCCGGCGCGCCGCTGGCTCCCGAAGCGGGTGGTCGTCACGCCGGCGGCGCTGGAGCACCCGCACGGTCGACGGGTGGTGGAGCGCGTCGAGTCGCTCGGCATCGAGGTGGAGCGGCTGCGTGCCAACCGGCTGACCGGCGTACGCGGGGCGACCGACCGCGAGACCTACGCGCGCGCCAAGTCGACGATGGCCGTCGTGGTGAGCCCACCGAGCCGTCGGGTGCTGCAGCCCATCGCGCCGAGCGCGGACTGGCGCGTCGACCTGGCCGAGGGCTGCCCGGCGCACTGCCAGTACTGCTACCTCGCCGGCTCGCTGTCCGGGCCGCCGGTGACCCGGGTCGTACGCCGACCTGGACGAGATCCTCGACAACCTGGCGACGTACGTCGGCACCGGGACAGTCGACCAGCCGCTCCTCGGAGCGCAGGAGGAGGGGACGACCTTCGAGGCCTCCTGCTACACCGACCCGCTCGCCCTCGACCACCTCACCGGCAGCTGGCGGCGCGCGGTCGAGCACTTCGGCGGGTGGGACGCCCCGGTGCAGCTGCGCTGGACGACCAAGTACGGCGACGTCGACCGCTTCGTCGGCCTTGCCCATGGTGGACGGACGCGCGTGCGGTTCAGCGTCAACTGCCTCCCGGTCACCCGACGGTGGGAAGGCGGCACCAGCACGCTCGAGCAGCGGTTGGCGGCGCTGCGCACGCTGGCCCTCGCGGGCTACCCGGTGGGCCTGACGATCGCCCCGATCATGCCCCTGGACGGCTGGCGCAATCACTACGGCCACCTGCTCGACCTGGTCGAGGCCTCGGTCGACGGCATACCAGGACTGGACCTGACGGCCGAGCTCATCACGCACCGGTTCACGGCGAGCAGCAAGCAGGTGCTGCTCGGGTGGTACCCCCGCACGACGCTGGAGATGGACGAGGCGCGTCGCTCGGTCAAGCGGGGCAAGTTCGGGACGAGCAAGCACGTCTACCCCAAGGAGGTCATGGGGGAGCTGCGCGGGTGGTTCGACGACCAGCTGCGCCGGAGACTGCCGCGGTGCCGAGTCCTCTACTGGACGTGAGCCCTCAGCCGTCCGCGCGGACCCGGGCGGCCTCGATGACGGTGGGGAGCAGCGCGTCGGCGATGACGGCGTACCCCGCGCTCGAGGGGTGGAACCGGTCGGCGGAGAACAGCGACGGATCCACGGCGAAGGCCCGGGACGCTCGCTGGTCGGGATCGGCCACCCAGGCACCCTCACGTGTCGCGGCGGCGACCTGCTGGGAGCGGAGCGCGTCTCCGGCGGCACGGACGACCGCACGGAACTCGGCGGGCACGTGGGGGACCGCGCTGAGGTCCGGCGCGGGTGCCACGACCACCTCGGCGCCGACCTCACGGAGGCGGCGTACGGCTTCCGCGAGGGCGTGGACCGCAGTGGCGACGGGCTCACGGTGCGTGAGGTCGTTCGCGCCGATGACGATCACGGCGGTGTCGGGGGCCCACGGCAGTGCGGTGTCGACCTGCCGTGCGAGCCCCGCGCTGCGTGCACCCGGGACGGCGAAGGTGCCGAGCTCCACGGCTACGCCACGCTGGGCGAGCGCGTCCACCAGGCGCGGGCCCAGCCGGTCGCGCTCTCGTGCCGCACCCTGGCCCCAGGCGATCGAGTCTCCGAGCACCGCCAACCGCATCGTCATGCATCCAGGACAGCAGACCGGAACAAGCGCTTGTGTACCCTTGCGGATACGTACCTGATCGGGTACGTTCAATGCATGGACGCGGTTCTGCAGGCACTGGGGGACACGAGCCGGCGCACGATGCTGGAGATCCTCCGCGACCACCCGGCCACCGTCACCGAGCTGGCCGACGCGCTTCCCATCGCGCGCCCGGGCGTCTCGCGGCACCTGAGGGTGCTGCGGGAGGCGGGCCTGGTGACGGTCGAGCAGGACGCGCAGCGACGCATCTACAGCCTCCGGCCGGAGGCGCTGGTCGAGGTCGACGAGTGGCTGGAGTCCTACCGGGACCTCTGGGTCCACCGCCTCGACGCACTGCACACCGAGGTCGCGCGCGGCAAGCGCGCGCGACGTGAGACGGAGGACGAGACATGACCATCGAGGCCACCATGCGCAGGCTCGACGACACCCACGGCGCGGTCCGCGTCGAGGAGGTCTACGACACCGACATCCACGACCTGTGGGAGGCGTGCACGGATCCCGCCCGGCTGTCGCGCTGGATCGCCGAGGTGACGGGGGACCTGCGCGTCGGGGGCACCGTCGACCTCGTCTTCACCAGCACCTGGGCCGGCCCGTCAGTCATCGAGACCTGCGACGCACCGCACCACCTGCTCCTCACGACGCAGCCCGGCACCGACGAGGAGGGCCAGGTCGAGGCCTGGCTCACCGCGGAGGGCGTCGCGGTGCCGCCTCGTGGTGGAGGAACGCGGCCTGCCGGTGGGCGCACTGCACTCCTACGGCGCGGGCTGGCAAGCGCACCTGGAAGACCTGCAGACGTCATTGGTCGAGGACGGTCCGGTCCACCCGGACGGGTTCACCGCCGAGCGCCCGGCAGCGGCGTGGCTCGCCCGGTGGACCGAGCTCGCGGCGTCGTACGAGGGCACGCCGGTGGCGTGAGCGCTCAGCGGAGTCGTCGTCCCCGGGAGAGTGGGAGGAGCGGGCTGCGCCTTCGCTTACTGACATAATGTCAGTTATCGGCGATATATCCACGCTCAGCTGAACCCCTCTCGGAGCACTGTGCGGTGATCCTGACGTGGATTCCACGTCACCGTCACCGCGCAACGCCGGTTGTCGGTCGTTCGGGCTAGGTTGCTGTCGCATGGACATGCTGCGTGGAGACGCCATCGCCGAGGCCGGACTGACCGAGTGGCGCAAGCTGGCCCAGGGAATCCATGCGAGGTACGTCGTCGACGACTTCGGTGCTGCCGGCCGGTTCGTCGTGGCGATCGGTGAGGCCGGCGACGAGGTCGGCCACCACCCGAAGGTCTCGATCGGTCCCGGCCACGTCGACCTCAAGCTCAGCAGCGACGACGCGATCTACCGCGAGGACGACGGCACCGAGCACGTCGTCGAGTGGGTCACCCAGCAGGACGTCGACCTGGCGCGCCGGATCACCGAGGTCGCCGCCGACCACGGGCTGCGGGCCGACCCGGCGGCGGTCAGCGTCGTCGAGCTCGGCCTGGACACGTTCGACTCGGCGACCATCGCGCCGGTGTGGGCAGCGCTGCTCACCGGCGACCCCGACGACCAGGGCCGCGGCACGCCGAGCGACGAGGTCCGCGACGGAGGCGGCCGGGTGCCCAACCTGTGGTTCGGCGACCGGGAGAAGGCCGAGGCGCCGCGGCAGGTCTTCCACCTCGAGGTCTACGTCGCCCCCGAGGTCGCGGACGAGCGGATCGCCGCCGCCGTGGCCGCAGGAGGATCCGTCCTGGAGAGCAACGACGGGCTCACCGTCATCGCGGACCAGGACGGCAACAGGGGCGTGCTCTGCGTCGACGTCAGCGCCGTCCCGGCCGACTGACCGCTCAGACGGGCGCCCGCACGTGGCGGAACGGCGTCGCCGCCAGCCCCGACGCCACCAGCGCGAACGTCACGGCCGCGGCGACCAGCATCGGACGTACGCCGACAGCGTCGGCCAGCACGCCGGCGATCGGCGCGACCACGACGATGACGGCGCGGTTGATCGACCGCAGCGTCGTGTTGGTCCGAGCCTGCAGCTCGTCGGGGGTCACGAGCTGGCGATAGCTCATCTCGTGCGAGTTGCTCATGCCCATCGACAGCCCGTAGAGCCCCTGCCCGAGCATCAGCAGCCCGATCGTCGCCGCGCGGGAGTCCGGCTCCCCCGCCAGCACCATCACGACGACGCCGGACGTGATGATCACGTGGCACAGGATGATGGTGCGGCCCGTCCCGAGCCGCCTGCCGACGGTGGTCGTGACCGCCGCACCGACCACGGCCCCGACTCCCCCGACGGCTCCGACCAGGCCGAACTGGAAGGCCGTGAGGTCGAGCACGAGGAACGCGTACGGCGCCAGCACGACGCCGACGACCGCGTTGCCGACGAACCACCCGTGCGTGGCGATCGCGAGCGTCCGCAGCCCCGACCGGCCGTAGGCCCAGCGCACGCCTTCGACGATGTCGCCGAGCAGGACGCGCACGGTGACGCCGGTCCGGGCCGCCGGCTCCTCGATGTGGATCCGGCGCAGCGTGACCGCCGAGTAGAGGTAGGACAGCGAGTCGACGAGCACGGCGACGGGCGCGCCGACGGTGCTGACGAGCAGGCCGCCGAGCGCAGGTCCCGCCATCGAGCCGACGGCATCGGCGCCGTCGATCCGGGCGTGCGCCGGCTGCAGCCGGTCACGTGGCACGAGCCGCGGCAGGAACGACATCGTGGCGGCCATGTTGACCACGGCGGCCGTGCCGTAGAGGAACACGACGACCAGCAGCGGACCGAGCGAGAGCACGTCGAGCCACCACAGCAGCGGGATCGTCAGCAGCAGCACGGCCTGGAGGAGGTCGGTGCCGATCATCAGCGGCAGCCGCCGGCGTCCGTCGACCAGCGCCCCGATGACGAGTCCGAACACCAGGTAGGGCAGCCAGCGCGAGGCGTTGAGCCACCCGACGTCGGAGGCCGTGCCGTCCAGCGTCAGCACCACGAGCGCCTGCAGCGCGAAGAGGGTGACGTAGGTCCCCAGCACCGACACGGCGTCGGCCCGCCAGTAGTACGAGAAGGACCGCGAGATGAAGAACCCGCCGTCGGCCACGCGCGCAGTCTAGGTTCGGGACATGGGTCATCGAGTGCCGCACGCCCCGCTGCCGGTCGACCAGTCGGACGTGACCTACGAGCACGGACCGGACTCGGCGCAGCGACCGGAGGTCCCGCGCGGGCGCACCACGCAGCTGTCGGTGACGGACCCGCACGCGTTCCCCGGCACCACGCGGAGCGTCTGGGTGCACGTGCCGGCCGGGGTCGCCGAGGGGCCGTTGCCGGTCATCGTGTTCCAGGACGGCGCCGGCTTCCTCGACCCCGACGACGAGATGCGCGCGGCGCTCGTGCTCGACAACCTCGTCGCGGCCGGTGCCGTCCCGCCGCTCGTCGGCGTCTTCGTCGAGCCCGGCAACGGCACCCGCAACCAGGAGTACGACGCCGCGGACGCGACGTACGCCGACTTCCTCGTCGACGAGGTGCTCCCCCGGGTGGCCGAGGTCGTCGCGATCAGCGACCGCCCGGAGGACCGCGCGCTGTGCGGCTTCAGCAGCGGCGGCAACGCGTCGTTCACCGCTGCGTGGCACCGCCCGGACGCCTTCGGCAAGGTGATCGGCTTCTCGTCGAGCTTCCCCCAGGTGCCTGCCGACCACCCCCGGCTGATCGGGTCGGAGGAGCCCAGGCCGCTACGGGTCTTCCTCCAGGTCGGCCACCGCGACCTCGGCTGGGACGAGCCCGACGACAACTGGGTGGCCGCCAACCTCGAGGTGGGCGCAGCCCTGCTGCGGAGGGGCTACGACGTCCGCCTCGTGCTGGGTGACGGTGGCCACGACGGCAACCACGGGGGCGTCCTGCTCCCCGACGCGCTGCGGTGGCTGTGGCGCTGACCGGTCAGCCGAGGCGTCGTACCTGGTAGGTCCCGACGGTGGACGCGACCACCTCGCCCTGCGCGTCCGTGAGCGTCGCCTCCAGCACGAACTCCCCCTTGCCGGTCGCGAGCGCGTCGTCGCGGACCCGGGCGACCTCGTCCTCGGACAGCGACGCCTCGGCGCGTACGACGCCCAGTGCGGGCCGGCGGAACCGGATCGTCGACTCCTTGACGAGCGGCACGAAGCCGGCGAGCTCGCCCTCGAGGTCGAAGGTCGCGAGGCACAGCACGCCACCGAGCATCTCGGCGACGCTGAACAGCGAGCCGGCGTAGGTGACCCCGAAGTGGTTCACGTTGGGCTCCGGCGGGAGCTCCGCGACGGCGCGGCCCGGGACGACCTCGACGACCCGGATGCCCATGGCAGCGAGGATCGGCACCGACCCCACCGCTGCCTCCACTCTCAACGTATAGGCCATCAGGGGGCTTGCCGCAAGGCCCCAGCGGTCCCCCACACTGCACGGCGTGATGCAGCCCGACCCGGTCCCAGACCCCCATCCCTTCGCCCTTCCCGACGCCCTCTCCGCCAAGCTCGACCCCGCCCTCATCGACACCGACCGCTCCCACTTCGCCTCGATCGCGCTCAGTCTCGAGCACGCGATCGCCGACCTCGAGCAGAGCCTCGACGAGGTGAAGAAGGGCACCGCCCGCCACGGCACCGCGGCCCTCGAGCGCGACCAGGAGGTGCACCGGCTCACCGCCCGCCTGCGCGCGCTCCGTCGTTTCGACCTCGACCTCTGCCTGGGCAGGATCGTCCACGACGGCGACGATCGCTCCGAGCCGACCTACATCGGCCGCTTCGGCCTCGCCGACGCCGACGGTCGGCGGCTACTGGTGGACTGGCGCTCACCCGCCGCCGAGCCGTTCTTCGCGGCCACGCACGCGCACCCGCAGGGCCTCGTCAGCCGGCGTCGCTACCGCTGGACCAACGGCCGGATCGTCGACTACTGGGACGAGGCCTTCACCGAGGAAGGCCTCGCGCACACGGCCGCGCTGGACGACCAGTCCGCCTTCATCGCCACCCTCGGCAGCAGCCGCACCGAGCGGATGCGCGACGTGCTCGGCACGATCCAGGCCGACCAGGACGCCATCGTCCGTGCCGGCTCGCGGGGCGCGCTCGTCGTCGACGGCGGTCCCGGCACCGGCAAGACGGTCGTCGCGCTGCACCGCACCGCCTACCTGCTGTACGCCGACCCACGGCTCGGGCACCGGCGCGGCGGTGTCCTGTTCGTCGGTCCCCACCAGCCCTACCTCGCCTACGTCGGCGACGTCCTGCCGAGCCTCGGCGAGGAGGGTGTGCAGACCTGCACGATCCGCGACCTCGTCCCCGAGACGCCGATCGGCGTCGACGACGAGCAGGTCGCGGCGCTCAAGGCCGACGTCCGGATGGTCGCCGCGATCGAGCCGGCGGTCGCGCTCTACGAGGAGCCGCCCGGCGAGCCGCTGTTGGTCGAGACGCCGTGGGGCGACGTCCGGATCACCGCATCCGAGTGGGCCGAGGCCTTCGGCTCCGCCGACCCCGGCACGCCGCACAACCTGGCCCGCGACGACGTGTGGGAGGAGGTCGTCACGATCCTGGCGGACAAGCTCGACTCCGACGAGCTGTCGGCCGACGACTTCCGGACGGTCCTCGGCCGGCACCGCGGCCTGCGCGACACGTTCGACCGCGCGTGGCCGCTCATCGAGCACACCGACCTCGTCGGCGACCTCTGGACCGTGCCGGCCTACCTCCGCCACTGTGCGCCCTGGCTCGCACCCGACGAGGTGCAGGCACTGCGTCGGTCCGACCCCGAGGCGTGGACGGTCGCCGACCTGCCGCTGCTCGACGCGGCCCGCCTGCGCCTCGGCGACCCGGAAGCCTCGCGTCGCCGTCGTCGTACGCACGCTGCGGAGGCACGCGAACGCGCGCGGATGGCCGACGTGATCGACGACCTCCGCACCACGGCGCGCGAGTCGGGAGCCGACGGGCTCGGCGACGGGCTGGTCTCGATGCTGGTCCACGACGACCTGCAGACCGCACTGGTCGACCACGCCGCCCTGCCGTCCGCGGACGCCGACCTGCTCGCGGGGCCGTTCGCGCACGTGGTGGTCGACGAGGCGCAGGAGCTCACCGACGCCGAGTGGCAGATGCTCCTGCGGCGTTGCCCGTCGCGCAGCCTGACGATCGTCGGCGACCGGGCCCAGGCCCGGCGCGGCTTCCCCGAGTCGTGGACCGAGCGGCTCGAGCGGATCGGACTCCCCGGAGCGACGGTCGCGCCGCTGACGGTCAACTACCGCACGCCCGCCGAGGTGATGGCCGAGGCCGAGCCGGTGATCCGCGCGGTGCTGCCCGGGGCCAACGTGCCGACCTCGATCCGCGAGAGCGGCATCCCGGTGCTCCACTCCCCCGCGTCCGAGCGCGACGCGATCATCGAGGGCTGGCTGGCCGACCACGCCGAGGGCACCGCGGTGGTGATCGGCGACGCGTCGTACGCCGGCTCGGCCCGCGTCCGCTCGCTGACGCCCGAGCTCGCCAAGGGACTGGAGTTCGACCTCGTGGTGCTCGTCGATGCCGACCGCTTCGGCGAGGGCGTCGCCGGCGCGGTCGACCGCTACGTCGCGATGACCCGCGCCACGCAGCAGCTGGTGGTGCTGACCTCAGGCGGGTGACTCGTCCTTGTCGGCGGCCGACACCATGAACTCCCAGACCAGCCCGTGGGCGATCAGCACGAGCAGGATGAGCAGGACCGCCTCCGCCTGGATCGGGGTGACCTGCAGCGGTGAGGCGACCTCGGGAACCGCACCGATCACGGCGACGAGCGCGTAGACCACGACCACCACCCACTGGTGGCGCATCAACGGGCCGTGCGGTGCCGACCCGCGACGTGAGCGGCGCAGCAGCCGCATCGTCGACACGCCACCGACGACCGCGATCGCCACGAAGCTCACCCGCCAGATGACCGGCGTCTCGGTGCCTCCGACCTGCGCGAAGAGGCCCATCAGCGCCGGCAGCAGGAAGGAGAGGTAGACGCCGCCCACCACGGCGCGCTGGTCAGCGTTGCGCAGCCACTCCTCGTGGCGCTGCACGACCGACCACCAGAGACCGAGCAGCGTGAAGCAGGTGGCGGAGAACAGCGCGTAGAAGGTCGAGACGTCCATGGCCCTCCCAAGGTCAGGACCATGCTAGGACCGTTCAGCCGCCGAGGGTGGCCCGCAGCGCGGTGATGTCCTCGGGCCCGACGCGGCAGCATCCGCCGACCAGGCGGGCCCCCGCCGTCACCCAGGCCGAGACGTCGTCGGCGTGGAAGGCGGACCGGCCCTCCCACTCGCGGGTCTCGGCGTTCCACGACTGTCCGGAGTTGGGGTAGACCACGGCGGTGCCGAAGGCGGCTCCCGCCGTCGGCACGGCGTCGCGCGCGTCGAGCGGGGTGGTGCAGTTGATGCCGACGGCGATCACCTCCGACACGTCGGCGGCCATCGCGAACGCCTCCGAGAGGTGCTCCCCCTGGCGCGTACGGCCGTCCACCGCGGTCAACGACAGCCACGCGGGCACGCCGGTGCCGTCGAGCTCGGCGAGCACCGCCTCGACCTCGGCCAGGCACGGGATCGTCTCGAACGCCAGCACGTCGGCACCCTCGCCGACCGTCGAGGCGAGCACGTCGAGCCGCGGACGGTGGAAGGCGCCGCAGCCCGGCGACGTCGAGGTCGTAGTCCCCGCGGTACTCCGAGCCGTCGGCCAGCACCGCGCCGTACGGTCCCACCGACGCGGCCACCCAGCCGTCCGGGGCGGCCGCGTCGCGAGCGGCGGCAGCCAGCGACACGCTGCGCCGGAGCAGCAGCTCGACCTCGTCGCGGTCCACGCCGGAGGCGCTGAAGCCCTCGAAGGAGACCTGGTACGACGCGGTGGTGGCGACCTCTGCGCCGGCCTCGAAGAACTCGCGGTGCGCGCGCTCGATCGCGTCGGGGTCGTCGCGCAGGAGCCGGGCGGACCAGAGGTCGGACGAGAGGTCGTGGCCGTGCCGCTCGAGGAGCGTGGCGAGGCCGCCGTCGAGGACGACGGGGCGCGTCCGGATGGCGTCGTGGAGGCTGGTGCGGGTCACGGCACGAGTCTGGCACCCGTGCGGTGTGCCGGCGGCTTGGTCTCGTCGGCAACGATCGCCGCGTGCCAGAGGGACACACCATCCACCGCCTCGCGCGACGCCATGCCCGCCTGCTCGTGGGACAGCCCGTGTCGGCCGACAGCCCCCAGGGCCGCTTCGAGGACGGAGCCCGGCTGCTCGACGGCCGCGTGCTGGGGGCCACCGACGCGTGGGGCAAGCACCTCTTCCACCGCTACGACGACCTGTGGCTGCACGTGCACCTCGGCCTCTACGGGAAGTTCCGCGACGGCCTCCTGCCCGCTCCCGAGCCCCGCGGAGCCCTGCGGCTGCGGCTCGTCGGCGGCGACCACTGGCTGGAGCTGCGCGGACCGACCGCGTGCGAGGTGCTGACCGCGGCCGAGCGGAAGGTGGTGCTCGCCCGGCTCGGGCCGGACCCGCTGCGTCGCGGACCCGACGTCGAGGCGTTCGTCGCGCGGGTGCTGCGCAGCCGGGCGCCGATCGCCACCCTGCTGATGGACCAGTCCGTGGTCGCCGGGGTCGGCAACGTCTACCGCGCCGAGGTGCTGTTCCGGCACCGTCTCGACCCCTACCGTCCCGGGCGCGACCACGACGCGGCCGTGCTCCACGCGCTCTGGGACGACCTCGTCGTGCTGCTCCGCGCCGGAGTCCGGGCCGGGAGGATCGTCACCACCCACCCCGAGGACCGGGAGCGCCCGGCCGGGCGGCCACGCCGCGTCGACGCCCACTACGTCTACGGCCGCGCCGGGCTGCCCTGCCGGATCTGCGGCACGCCGGTCCTGGACGCGCCGATCGCCGCCCGACGGCTCTTCTGGTGCCCGGTCTGCCAGGCGTGACGTCCTTCGGTCACTGACCGACGTACGCCGCCAGGTGCTTGCCGGTGAGCGTCGGCTTCTTCGCCCCCACCATGTCCGCCGGCGGACCCTCGAAGACGATCGTGCCGCCCTCGTGCCCGGCGCCCGGGCCGATGTCGATGATCCAGTCGGCGTGGGCCATCACGGCCTGGTGGTGCTCGATCACGATGACCGACTTGCCGGAGTCGACGAGCCGGTCGAGCAGGCCGAGGAGGTTCTCGACGTCGGCGAGGTGGAGCCCGGTGGTGGGCTCGTCGAGGATGTAGACGTCGCCCTTCTCCCCCATCTGCGTGGCGAGCTTGAGCCGCTGCCGCTCGCCGCCGGACAGCGTGGTGAGCGGCTGCCCGAGCGAGACGTAGCCCAGGCCGACGTCGACGAGCCGCTCGAGGATCTTCGTGGCCGCCGGGATCTTCGCCTCGCCGTCGCTGAAGAGCCCGAGCGCGTCGACGACCGACATCTCGTGCACCTCGGCGATGTCCTTGCCGCCGAGCGTGTAGTCGAGCACCTCGGCCTTGAAGCGCCGGCCCTCGCACTCCTCGCACGGCGACTCGACGGTGGCCATCGGGCCGAGCTCGGTGAAGATCACGCCGGCGCCGTTGCACGTCGAGCAGGCGCCCTCGGAGTTGGAGCTGAAGAGGGCCGGCTTCACGCCGTTGGCCTTGGCGAACGCCTTGCGGATCGGCTCGAGCAGACCGGTGTACGTCGCGGGGTTGCTGCGCCGCGAGCCCTTGATCGCGCCCTGGTCGATCACGATGACGTCGTCGCGACCGGCGAGCGAGCCGTGGATCAGCGAGCTCTTGCCGGACCCGGCGACGCCGGTGACGACGGTGAGCAGGCCGAGCGGCACGTCGACGTCGACGTCCCGCAGGTTGTGCGTGCTGGCGCCGCGCACCTCCATCTGCCCGGTCGCCGCCCGCACGGAGTCCTTGAGCGACGCGCGGTCGTCGAGGTGCTTGCCGGTGATCGTCCCGCTGGCGCGCAGGCCGTCGACGTCGCCCTCGAAGCAGATCGAGCCGCCGCCCGCGCCGGCGCCGGGACCGATGTCGACGACGTGGTCGGCGATCGCGATCGTCTCCGGCTTGTGCTCGACGACGAGCACCGTGTTGCCCTTGTCGCGCAGCTGGAGGAGCAGGTGGTTCATCCGCTCGATGTCGTGCGGGTGCAGCCCGATCGTCGGCTCGTCGAAGACGTAGGTGACGTCGGTCAGCGACGACCCGAGGTGGCGGATCATCTTGGTGCGCTGCGCCTCGCCGCCCGACAGCGTGCCGGCCGGCCGGTCGAGCGAGAGGTAGCCCAGGCCGATCTCGGAGAACGAGTCGAGCAGGTGCTGCAGGCCCTTGAGCAGCGGGGCGACCGACGGCTCGTTCAACGTCGCGGACCCACTCGGCCAGGTCGCTGATCTGCATCTCGCAGAGGTCGGCGATCGACTTCCCGTCGATCTTCGACTTCCGCGCCTCCGGCGTCAGGCGGGTGCCCTCGCAGTCGGGGCAGGTCTGGAACGTCACGGCCCGGTCCACGAAGCGCCGGATGTGCGGCTGCATCGCCTCGGGGTCCTTGGACAGCATGGACTTCTGGATCTGCGGGATCATCCCGGTGAAGGTGAGGTTGACGCCCTCGACCTTGAGCTTGGTCGGCTCCGACCACAGCATCGTCTCGAGCTGCTTCTTGGTGAAGGACTTGATCGGCTTGTCCATCGGCAGGCCCATGCCCTCGAAGAGCCGGCCGTACCACCCGTCCATCGAGTAGCCCGGCACCGTCAGGGCGCCACCGCGACAGCGACTTCTCCTCGTCGTAGAGGGCGGTGAGGTCGATGTCGTTGACCTTGCCCATGCCCTCGCAGCGCGGGCACATGCCGCCGAGGTAGACCTCCTGCTTCACGGTCCGCCGCTCGGTGCGCCCGCCCTTCTCGGTGGTCATCATCCCGCTCGCCTTGCGGGTGGGGACGTTGAAGGAGTACGCCGTCGGCGGGCCGACGTAGGGGTCGCCGAGCCGGCTGAAGAGGATCCGCAGCATCGCGTTGGCGTCCGTCGCGGTGCCGACCGTCGAGCGCGGGTTGGCCCCCATCCGCTCCTGGTCGACGATGATCGCGGTGGTCAGGCCCTCGAGGTGGTCGACGTCCGGGCGCGCCAGCGAGGGCATGAAGCCCTGCACGAAGGCGCTGTAGGTCTCGTTGATCATCCGCTGCGACTCCGCGGCGATCGTGGCGAAGACCAGCGAGCTCTTCCCCGATCCCGACACCCCGGTGAAGACGGTGAGGCGTCGCTTGGGCAGGTCGACGGAGACGTCCTTGAGGTTGTTCTCGCGCGCCCCCTCGACCCGGATCAGTGCGTGGTCGTCGGCTGGGTGTGTGGTCATCTCGTGCGGCTCCCCTGTGCTGTGGCCGGTGCTGTGGCGACTGCCCCGTGGCCCGTCGCATCCTGCCAGTTCGACGTACGACCGCGCTCCGATGTGACCGCCCGCCCGCAGGGATGGGGTGGAGGGTTTGTCCAGCGTGCCAAGGTCGAGGCATGACGACTGACGACGACCGAGGGACCGTTGCCGAGATCATGAAGGAGACGCGCATCGCGATGCTGACCTACCAGTCGCTCGCCGGCGCGCTCGTCTCGACGCCCGATGGGCATGCAGGACTTCGAGGACCCCGCGACGACGTGGTTCCTCACCCAGCGCAGCAGCGACAAGGTGAAGGCCATCGAGGCCGACCCGCGGGTCAACGTGGCCTACAGCAGCAAGGCGGGCTGGGTGTCGCTGTCGGGCACCGCGCACGTGAGCGACGACCGCGCCAAGCTCGAGGAGCTGTGGGACGCCTCCGCCGGTGCGTTCATGTCCGGCGGTCCGGAGGACCCCGACAACATCCTGCTGCGCATCGAGGGCGACACGGCCGAGTACTGGGAGAACCCGGGCAAGGTCGCGATCGCCGTCCAGATGGCGAAGGGCCTGGTCACGGACTCCGAGCCGGACCTCGGCGACAACGACACCGTCGCGCTCTGACCGGCGCCGGATAGGCTCGCACCATGCTCGTCGAAGCCCGCGGGGTCGCCTCGGCCGATGACGCGTGGCGGCGCTTCACCACCCCCGCCACCTGGTCGGTCTGGGCGCCGCTGATCCGCTCGGTCGAGGCGTCCGACGACGAGATCGTCGTCGGCACCACCGGGCGCGTGCAGGGTCCGCCGGGTGTCGCGGTCGACTTCGAGGTCACCGCGGTCGACCCCGACCGGCGCACCTGGTCGTGGCGCGCGGGCGTCGGCCCGGCCGCGGTCGAGATGGACCACCACGTCGTACCCGCCGCCGGCGGTGGCAGCCGCGCGTTCCTGCGCGTGCCCGGCCGCGCCGCTCCCCTGCTCCAGCCCTACCGGGTGCCGGCGGGTGCCGCGCTCCGCGGGCTCGTCCGCGACCGCAGCGGCCTCGGCGCCGAGGAGGAGCCCGTCGAGGTCTTCGACTTCGCCTTCGCCCGGTCCTACGCGCTCGCCGCCCGTCCGTTCGGCATCACACCGAAGACGCACCTCCGTCGAGCTCGGCCCGCAGTGGCTCTACGTGCGCTACGGACCGTGGCGGCTGCTCACCCCGCGCAGCAACATCGCCTCGGCCGAGGTCACCGGCGGCTTCTCCTTCGTCAAGACGGCCGGCCCGCCGCACCTGTCCTTCACGGACCGCGGCGTCTCGATGACGACCAACGGCGAGCGCGCACTCTGCCTCCGCTTCCACGAGCCGGTGCCCGGCATCGACCCCACCGCGACGATCACCCACCCCGGGGCGACCCTGTCGGTCGCCGATCCCGAGGCGCTGGCGGCCGCGCTCGCCCTGTCGTACGACGTCTAGGTCCTGGCTGTCTTCGGATTACCCGGTTAGCCGGGTAATCCGGGCACTGTGTGGTGATGGCGACGTGGCATCCACGTCAGGATCACCGCACAAGGGCGCGCCGTCGCGTACGACGTCTAGGTGGCGTCGGCGAGGACCCGCCGCACCACGCGCCGACGCAGCGTCGGCGAGGCGACGACCTCGAACCCCGCCTCCAGGAAGACCTGCAGCAGGCCGACCGAGGCCTCGTCCCAGATGACCGTCTTCCCGGGCGCAGGCTCCATCGGGTAGCCCTCCAGCACCCGCGCGCCCATCCGCTCGGCGTGCTCGACCGCCGCGTGTGCCAGCTCGTAGGTCAACCCTGTCTGGCGGAAGCCCTTGCGCACCACGAAGCAGGTGACCGACCAGACGCCCTCGAGCTCGGGGTCCTTGCGCATCCAGGCCTGCTTGCGGTTCCAGATCCGCCAGTAGTTCTCACGCGGCTCGACCGCGACCCAGCCCGCCGGCTCGCCGTCGACGTAGCCGATCAGCCCGGACGTCGGTCCCGCGGTGCCGCACGCGGTCTGCTCGACCAGCGCGGCGTCCCGCTCGTCCTGCGTGCTGTCGGTCCAGATCCAGCCCTCCACCTTCAGCGCCTGGCAGCGGCACTTGCGCGCGCCACCGGCACGCGAAGACGCGCCTCCACGTCCTCCGGTGACGCCTCGTTGGCCGGGAGCCAGCTGAAGTCGGGCATGCGACGAGGGTCAGGTCCCGACAGGCCGTGGCCGCGCTCAGGACCTGACGACCTCGAGCCCGAGCCACTCCCCCAGCGCGCCGAGCTCGGCGTCCACCCTGCGGCGGCGAGCAGCCGACCAGTCGCCGTCCTCGTGGACCGCGTCGACGATCAGCACGCCGCCCTCGCGGTCGGCGGTGGCATCGACCTTGCCGACCAGCTCGTCGCCGTCGAGGACGGGCATCGCCCAGTAGCCCCACTGCCGCTTGGCGACCGGCTTGTACATCTCCAGCTGGTAGTCGAAGCCGAAGACGTCCTCCATCCGCTTGCGGTCGAAGACCAGCCGGTCGAGCGGCGACAGGATCGCGGTGCGCCCGGCGAAGTCGTCGTCGAGGTAGGCGGGGTCGACGCGCCACACGCCGCGTACGCCGTCGATGCGCGCGCCCTCGCCGACGCCGCGGACGTCGTGCTTCTCCTCCCACGCCTCCAGCGCGCGCGGCCGGGCGATGCCGAGGGCGCGCAGCCGGCGCACCGCCATCTCCAGGTGGGCCTCCGCGATCGGCACCGGCGCGTCACCCGGGTGGATCCGCTCGGCGAGGTCCCACCGTCGCTCGCGGCCCTCGCGCGAGGCGACCGCGACCTCGCCGCGCAGCTCCATGCACTCGAGCAGCTTCATGACGTTCTTGTCGTTGGTCCACCCGGTCGATCGCCACGGCACCTCGCAGGTGTCCGGGATGTCGCGCGCCGCCGTCGGTCCCTCGGCGCGCAGCAACGCCAGCACGTCGCGCCGACAGCCGTCGTTCGCCGCCACCCAGTCGCTCAGGTCCTCCTGCCACTCCTTCAGCGGCGGCTCCCCCGGCCACACCTCCATGTCCGCGGCGACGAGCGCGATGTCCTCGCTGGGGAGCAGGTGCGCCTTGTGCTCGACGAGCGCGCCGTCGCCGACGAGCTCCTCGAGGTCGGCCGGGTCGTACGACGCCCCCAGGCGGGTCCACAGCGCCAGGTCGGCGTGCTCGGCGACGACCCTCGTCAGGTCGACCTGCAGGAACCCGAGGTGTCGCACCACGTCGAGCACGTCGGTGGGTCGCTGCGCGGAGAGCAGCTGCGCACGTACGGCGATCCGGCGGGCCTGCTGGCGGGTCAGGTCGTGCACGTGTCCCGTCACGGTCCCCGCTGCCATGCCGCGATCCTAGGTGGCGGGGTCCCGGGACCCGTCTGGACAGGCAGGTCCGGACAGGCGGGGCCCAGCAGCGTGATCGGGCCATGCCGGGCGTGGTCCGATCGGGTCATTCCCTCATGAAAATAGGCCAGATCTCGTCAATCGGCCCGGGTGCTGCGTCATGCGGTGGCACCGTCGACGTCTCAGCATGTGTGGGGCAGACGCCCCGCCGCGATCGGACCTTGGGGAGCAGCACCATGTGGGACACCGTCGAGACCAACACGGGTCGGGGCTCGGTGCACCTGTCGCACGACCTTCCGTGCACGGACTGCGGGCACGCTCGCCACACCTACCTGCCGTGCTCCGACAGCTGCGCCTGCACGCGCGACCGCGTGCTCACTGCTGTCTGACCTGGGCCGTCCGATCAGGGCCGTCTGAACCGACGCGTCACCTTCGACACCGTCGACTCCCGCGGCGGGGGGTTGCCCTCGTCGTCCAGCGCGTAGTGCGCCACCTTGGCCAGCCGCGGACGGTCGTGGTCGCCGTCGACGACCTTGCCGGTCACCCACCACATGCGCAGGCTCCGCCCCTTCAGCTGCAGGCAGGCCAGGTTGTTGTCGAACCACGGACCCTCGGCGTAGTGCCAGGTCAGCGGTGAGTCCGGCACCCGCGTCGACCTCGACGCCAGCCGCCCGACCGGTCCCGCGACGCCGTACGACAGCACGGCCGTCGCGAAGCGCATGTTGCGCGAGAGCGGGTTGCGGATCGGTGAGCAGACCGCCTGCAGGATGGTCGAGGTCAGCGGCCGGGCTCCCGGCCCGCGTCGGGCGTGACGCGTCGGACGCGCCTGGCTGACATAGCTGTGGTGGACGTCGCCGGACAGGAACGTGACGGTCGACGGCGCCGGTCCCCGCTCCCCCGCGGCCACCTCCATCGCGTGGTGCGCGACCTCCTGGAAGCTCTTCTGGAAGGCGCCCCAGTGCTCGAGGTCGACGGTCTGGCGGACCTTCTCGCCGAACCGGCTGCCGCGCTCGCCCCACGCGCCGTCGGCGAGCGCCTCGCTGAAGGCCTCCAGGTGGTGCAGCCCGCGGGCGAGCAGGAAGGGCAGCGAGGTGCCGATCAGGAGGTGGTCGAACCCGCCGCGCATCTGCTCGTCCAGCCAGGCCGCCTCGTCGCGGTCCAGCAGCGCGCGGGAGCTCGGCTCCAGCTCGCGCGCGGCCCGGGAGTCGACGACGACCAGCCGGGCCTGGGTGTCGAAGTCGCGCGTGTAGCTCCAGCGGTACGTCGTGGGGTGCTGGTCGACGCGGTCGGCGAACGCGTCGAGCACCTCGCCCAGGTCGTACTCGTCGTCGCCGCGGTGGGCGAGCACCTGCTGGTAGATCTCGTCCTCGGCGCGCTCGGCCGCGGACATGTTGCCGAGGTGCTGGTAGACCCAGTAGGACCCGAGGCCGGCCACGATGCGCCCGTGCCACCACGACGTGGCCTCCATCTGGCGGCGCCACTCCTGCGAGGTGTTCCAGTCGTCGCGGATGTCGTGGTCGTCGAAGATCATCGCGCTCGGCACCGTCGAGAGCAGCCAGCGGTTCGCCGGGTCGGACCACGCGAGGGCGTAGAGGTGGGCGTACTCCTCGTAGTCCTGGAGCTCCTTCCACGGCGGCTGCTCGATGTCGCGGCGCGACTCGATGAAGGCCTGCATCGCCTCGGTCGTCTCGTCGGCGTAGACCTGGTCGCCGAGCAGGAGCATCAGGTCGGGCACCCGGCTGGGGTCGAGGTCGTCGTCGTCCGGGTCGGCCGGCTCCACCTGCCCGGCCAGCTCGAGCGCCCAGGCGCGCATCGCGTCGACGCCGTGGGTCCGGTTGCCCTTCTCGTCGTGCGCCACCGACGTACGGCAGGAGCCGAAGGCCATCCGCAGCGGACGTCCGGGCTCGAGCGTCGCGATCACGGGCGCGGGGAACGGCGAGGCGACCTGCGGCCACACCGTGTGGCCGTCGACGCTGACCGAGTAGGTCTCGGACGAGCCGGGCTCGAGGCCGTCGAGCTCGACGAGCGCGTAGTGGTGCCCGTGCACGGTGAACGTCGCGCGCGCTCCACTGCCCGGTGCCGCGGGTGACGGTGACCGTCGCGTGGTCGGTCGTCTCGACCCAGACCGACGCCGCCGTCTCGTCGACGCGGCGCAGCAGCGGGCCCAGGACGAGGAGGTCGTCGGTCGCCGTCACGGCTGGAGGAGCACCTTGATGGCGCGCCGCTCGTCCATCGCCCGGTAGCCCTCCGGGGACTCCGACATCGGGAGCGTCAGGTCGAAGACCTTGCCCGGGTCGATCGCTCCGGACAGCACCAGGTCGAGGAGCTCGGGGAGGTAGCGGCGCACGGGCGCCATCCCGCCGGCCAGCCCGACGTTCTTCTGGAACATCCGCCGCACCGGCAGCTCGACGCCGTGCGGCACGCCGACGAAGCCGACGGTCGATCCCGGTCGGGCGACCGTGAACGCCGTCTTCATCGCCTGGTCCGTGCCCACGCACTCGAGGGTGGCGTCGGCGCCCACGCCGTTGGTCAGCTCGGCGATCCGCGCCTCGCCCTCCTTGCCGCGCTCGGCGACGATGTCGGTCGCGCCGAACGCGCGGGCGATCGCCTGGCGCGGCTCGTGGCGCGACATCGCGATCACTCGCTCGGCTCCCATCTGGGCCGCGGCGAGGACGCCGCACAGGCCGACGGCGCCGTCACCGATGACGACAGCGGTGCCACCCTTCCTCACCCCGGCGGCGACCGCCGCGTGCCAGCCGGTCGCCATCACGTCGGACAGCGTCAGCAACGACGGGACGAGCGAGGCGTCGGGCATGCCGTCGGTCTTGACCAGGCTGCCGTCGGCCTGCGTGACGCGGGCGTACTCCCCCTGCCCGCTCGCGGTGATGCCGAGGTTGTCGCACACCGACTGGACGCCGGCCGCGCAGTGGGCGCAGGTGTTGTCGCAGTGGCAGAAGGGGACGATCACGAAGTCGCCGGGCTTGAAGTCCCTGACCGCGCTGCCGACCTCCTCGACGACACCGACGCACTCGTGCCCGATCGTCGAGCCGGCGTCGATGTCGTTGGCGCCGCGGTAGGGCCAGAGGTCCGACCCGCAGATGCAGCCGGCGACCACCTTGACGATGGCGTCGGTCGGCTCCTCGATCACCGGGTCGGGGACCTCCTCGAAGCGGATGTCGCCGGGCGCGTGGATCGTGGTTGCTCGCATGAGCGCGATCCTGCCACGCGCCCGGTAGGCGGCGGACCCACCCCTGAGGGGCCGTGACGCGGGGGTCACGACGTCGTTGACTGTCGATGTGAAACGCATCCTCACCGCGCTCGTGCTCACCACCTCGCTGGCCTGTGCCGCAGCATCGGTGCCGGCCGCCCAGGCGGCGCCCGCTGCACGCGCCGCCTCCGACCAGGTGCTCGACGTGCTGGTGATCGGCGACTCCTACTCGGCCGGCAACGGCGCCACGGGGACGACGTACGGCCCTGTCGACTGCTACCGCAACACGACGAGCTGGAGCGAGCGGTACGCCGCCGGGCTGCGCGCCCAGGGCGTGACGCGTCAACCTGGCCAACCATGCCTGCAGCGGCGGCCGTACGCCCGACGTGCACACCGCGCGCGCCCTGGACACCCAGTCGGGCCGGACCACGCCCGCGCCCGCGGGCGTCACCACCACCGACCAGGCCGATGCCCACCTGCGCAGCGCCGACCCGTGCAACACCAGGACGTTCCCGGCCGAGGAGTTCTGGACCTATCGCGCGACCGGTGTCCTGCTGGGCACGATCACCTACGACTGCACACGCAACGTGCGTCCGCAGGCCGACTTCGTCACTCCCGACACCGACCTGGTCGTCTTCACGATGGGCGGCAACGACGCGGGCTTCAGCACGATCGTCCAGAGCTGCTTCGTGGCCCTCACCCGGACCGCCTCGGCCTGTCGCTCGGCCGTCGACACCGCCCGCGCCCGGATCCCGGCCATCAAGCAGGGGCTGCTCGACGACGTGGCCGCGCTGCGGGCCAAGGGCCTGCGCGAGGACGCGAAGATCGTCCAGCTCGGCTACCCCTGGCTCCAGCTGGACAACGGCTTCAGCCTCCCCGACCCGCCGTCCCTGACGCCCTACCCGGCCGGCGACGCCGTGCGCAGCCTGATCACCGACGCCACGGCCGAGCTCGCCACCGTCCCGGCCGCCGCCAACGTCGGCCACCCCGGCCAGATGACCTTCGTCGGTGGCGTCACCGCGAAGTTCTCCGGGCACGAGCCCGACGCGCAGACCACCAACCCGCAGACCTGGATCAACCAGGCGCTCAGCGGTCCGGACATCAACCTCTGGTACCACCCCAACGACCTCGGCCAGATCGCCTACTCCGAGCTGCTGCTGGCCGGCGGCACCTACGGAGCCGGCGCGGGCACCACCCCGACGACGAGCCCGACCGCGGTGACGGCGACCCTGCGGGTCCGTCCCACGCAGCGCCGGTTCGAGCGGTCCGAGCCCGTCACGCTCCGGGTCCGGGCCCGTCGCTCGGACGGCACGGCGCCCGCAGGACGCCTCGTCGTACGCCGCGCCGGTCATCACAAGGTCCTGAAGGCCACCCGCCTGCGTCCCTCCGCCGACGGCCGGACCCGACTGCGGATCCGGGGTCTCCGCCCCGGCCGCACGCGGCTCGTCGTGACCTACCGCGACCGGGTGGCGCCGCGCGTCCGCGACCGCGTCGTGGTGCGGATCTCACGCACGTCCTGAGTGGCGTTATCTCATATCTGAGATATTGTGGTCGGCATGGCTGACTACAAGGGTCGTATCGGGAACCTGATCCGCGACGCGCGCAAGCACCGCGGTCTCACCCAGCACCAGCTCGCGGAGCTGCTCGGCACCAGCCAGAGCGCGATCAACCGCATCGAGAAGGGCCACCAGAACCTCTCCCTCGAGATGCTCGCCCGCATCGGCGCCGCCCTCGACTCCGAGATCGTCGCCCTCGGCGCCGGCCCGACGCACCTGCGCGTCGACGGCCCGACCACGCTGTCGGGCTCGATCGACGTCAAGACCTCGAAGAACGCCGGCGTCGCGCTGCTGTGCGCGTCCCTGCTCAACAAGGGGCGTACGACGCTGCGCAAGGTCGCCCGCATCGAGGAGGTCAACCGGCTGCTCGAGGTGCTGAACTCCCTCGGCGTCGCGACCCGCTGGGTCGGCGACGAGAACGACCTCGAGATCATCCCGCCCGCCACGCTCGACCTCTCGCAGATCGACGAGGGCGCCGCGCGGCGCACCCGCTCGGTCATCATGTTCCTCGGCCCGCTCCTGCACCGCGTCGAGGAGTTCGAGCTCCCCTACGCCGGCGGCTGCAACCTCGGTGAGCGCACCGTCGAGCCGCACATGTCGGCCCTGCGGCCCTTCGGCCTCGAGGTCAAGGCCACCGACGGCGCCTACCACGCGAGCGTCAACCGGACCATCGAGCCGACCCGCCCGATCGTGCTCACCGAGCGCGGCGACACCGTCACCGAGAACGCGCTCATGGCGGCCGCCCTGCACCCGGGCACCACGGTCATCCGCAACGCCTCGTCCAACTACATGGTCCAGGACCTCTGCTTCTACCTGCAGAAGCTCGGCGTCGACGTCGAGGGCATCGGCACGACCACCCTCCGCGTCACCGGCAGGTCGTCCATCGACGTCGACGTCGACTACTCGCCGTCCGAGGACCCGATCGAGGCGATGTCGCTGCTCGCGGCCGCCATCGTGACCAAGTCCGAGATCACCATCCGCCGGGTGCCGATCGAGTTCCTCGAGATCGAGCTGGCGACCCTGGAGGAGATGGGCTTCCGCTACGACCGCTCCGAGGAGTACGTCGCCAACAACGGCGAGACCCGCCTCGTGGACATCACCACGCACCCCTCCGACCTGCGCGCGCCCCTCGACAAGATCCACCCGATGCCCTTCCCGGGCCTCAACATCGACAACCTGCCGTTCTTCGCCGTGATCGCAGCGGTCGCCGAGGGCCAGACCCTCCTGCACGACTGGGTCTACGAGAACCGGGCGATCTACCTCACCGAGCTCAACAAGCTCGGCGCCCAGGTCAAGCTGCTCGACCCGCACCGCGTGCTCGTCGAGGGCCCGACGCACTTCTCCGGCGCGGAGATCGTCTGCCCGCCGGCCCTGCGCCCGGCCGTCGTGCTCCTGATCGCGATGCTCGCCTCGAAGGGCCGCAGCGTGCTCCGCTCGACGTACGTCATCCACCGTGGCTACGAGGACCTCGCCGAGCGCCTCAACGAGCTCGGCGCCAACATCGAGACGTTCAGGGACATCTAGCGAGGTGCTTTCGGGGCTCGCTCCGCTCGCCCGTGCTCGGCGCCCCTGAGACGTCGTCTTCCCTCCTCGCTCGACGGCGCTGCCTCGCTGCGCTCGTCCCGCTTGCTCGCTCGTCAGTCCAGACAACGTCGCGCGCCGAGCGCGTGGGCGCGGGACGGTCGCGGGGTCGCTCCCGCCGGGTGATGTGAGGTCCGTGGCGCGCCCGGGAGTGCAGGAGGAGGGCTGCGTCGGAGGAGCGAAGCGGAGGAGGCGCAGCAACGACGACGAACGAGCGGGCTTGGGCGCCGCGGACACCGCGAGCGAAGCGAGCTAGTTAAACAGACTCTCGACCCACGCGCGCGACACCTTGCCGGCTGCCGGCGGCGCCGTCATGTCGGCGGTGATCCGCGGCATCGGGGCGGTGTGCTGGCCCGCGTTGCGGTGCCAGTCGGTCTCGGCCTCGATCAGCACGCCGAGGTCGGCGCGCGAGAGGAAGACGCCGTGACCCTCGGGGCACTGGAGGACGGTGGCCTCACCGAGGTTGCGCTGGTCCATCTCTGCACGGCACTGGGGACACGTCATGCTCTCCATCCCCTGAAGGTACTCCCGCGCCCCATACTTCTGCGGTGAGAACACCCCCGGGATACCTCGACTCCCCACTCCCCCTGGCCTTCGCCCACCGCGGCGGCGCCTACCACCCGGAGATCGAGGGCCTGGAGAACACGCTCACGGCGTTCCGGCACGCGGTCGAGCTCGGCTACCGCTACCTCGAGACCGACGTGCACGTGACGAGCGACGGCGTCCTGCTCGCCTTCCACGACACCGTCCTGGACCGGGTGACCGACCGCACCGGCAGCATCGCGGAGACGTCGTACGCCGAGGTGCAGCGGGCCGTGATCGGAGGGAGCGAGCCGGTGCCGACCCTGGCCGAGCTCTTCGACGCCTTCCCCGACGCCCGGTTCAACATCGACGTGAAGTCCGAGGGTGCCGTGGAGGCGCTCGCCGCGTTCGTCGAGGAGCGGGAGGCGTGGGACCGGGTCCTCGTCGGGTCGTTCTCGCGGCGCCGGCTCGAGGCCTTCCGACGGCGCACGGCCGGTCGCGTCGCGACGTCCGCCCACCCGCTCGAGGTCGTGCTCTTCGTGCTCTCCCCCAGCGGCCGGCTGGCGCGGCTGCTGACGCGCGGCAGGCCGCGGGCGCTGCAGGTGCCGCACCGGCAGGGGCGGCTGGTGGTGGTCACGCCCGGGCTCGTACGCCGTGCGCACGCGGCAGGTGTGCAGGTGCACGTCTGGACGATCGACGACCCGATCGAGATGAACACCCTCCTCGACCGTGGTGTCGACGGCATCATGACCGATCGCACGGACATACTCAGGGACGTGCTCCGCGCGCGCGGACAGTGGAGAGGTGACGCATGAGTGCAGCCGGTGGGATCGCCAACCTGAAGCCGCTGGAGCAGGCGAGGGAGCAGAAGGCCTGGTACTGGTACGACTGGGCCAACAGCGCCTACGTCACCACCGTCAGCACCGTCCTGTTCGCGCCCTACATCATCGCGATCGCCAAGGAAGCCGCGGTCGACAACCGGATCTCGCTGCTGGGCATCTCCGTCGCGCCGGGCTCGCTCCCGTCCTACCTGGTCACCATCTCCACGATCATCTCCGCGGTCGTGCTGCCCCTGATGGGCCCGGTCGCCGACCGGACGGCCAACAAGAAGCGCCTCCTCGCGATCTTCGCCTGGCTCGGTGCGCTGTCCGGGTCGCTGATCTTCTTCGCCACGGGCGCCAACTGGCAGATCGGGGCGGTCGGCTTCTTCCTCGCCAACATCTTCCTCGGCGCCTCGCTCGTGGTGAACGACTCGATCCTGCCGCTCATCTCCGACGAGGAGAACCGCGACCGGGTCTCCTCACGCGGCTGGGCCTGGGGCTACCTCGGCGGCGGCCTGCTGCTGGCGGTGAACCTGGCGGTGGTGACCCTCCACGACACCTTCGGGCTCACCGAGGGCATGGCCGCGCGGATCAGCATGCTGTCGGCCTGCATCTGGTGGGCGGCGTTCACGCTCATCCCCTACCTCAAGCTCAACGACCACGAGCCGATCCCCCTCGCCGAGAGCGACGGCGGCGACCGGGGCATCTTCGCCGAGAGCTTCGGCCAGCTCGCCAAGACGCTGCGCGAGCTGCCGAAGTACCCCGTCGCGCTCAACTTCCTGCTCGCCTACCTGTTCTTCAACGACGGCATCCAGACCGTCATCGCCTCCGCGTCGACCTACGGCTCCGAGGAGCTGGGGTTCGGCCAGTCGGTGCTGATCGGCACGATCCTGCTGGTGCAGTTCGTCGCCTTCGGCGGCGCGCTCGTCTTCGGCAGGCTGGCCAAGCGGTTCGGTGCCAAGCACACGATCCTCGGCGGCCTGGGGATCTGGATGGTCATCGTCACCGCCGCGCTGTTCCTCCCCGAGAAGGGCCTGATCCCGTTCCTCGTCCTCGGGGCCGCGATCGGCATCGTGCTCGGCGGCACCCAGGCCCTGGCCCGGTCCTACTTCTCGCTGCTCATCCCCCGGGGCAAGGAGGCGGAGTACTTCAGCTTCTACCACGCGATGGATCGCGGTACGTCGTGGTTCGGGACGCTCGTCTTCGGCCTCGTCTACCAGCTCACCGACTCCTACCGGCCGGCGATCTTCGCGCTCATCGTCTTCTTCGTGCTCGGCGGCCTGCTGCTCCTGCGCGTGGACACCGAGCGCGGCATCCGCGACGCCGGGAACGACGTACCGCGCGTCATCTGAGCGTGTGAGGTGAGTCACCCCCACATCTGCCCGTAACCGAAGCAGACTCCACCCCTGGGGGTGCAGCCCTCCTCGCGTGGCAGCCCATTTCACGCTCACCGAATCCGCGGAATGTTGCCTCCCCCGCTACGGTTGAAAGATCTACAGAGGCGGGCCGCGTCGGCACGTACGGCGTCACGGACCACGAGTTCGCCCGTCTCACCAACAACCCGGACACACACAACGGGGTCAGCAAACCTATTTGGAGGTGGGCACGGTGGCGGAGCGCACACTGCGTGGCGCGAGGCTCGGTGGCCAGAGCTTTGAGGACGAGCGCGGCATCGAGTTCGCAGCTCGTCAGCAGGTCGGCTATCTGTGCAAGCAGGGACACGAGTTCGAGGTGACGATGTCGGTCGAGGCCGACATCCCGGCGAAGTGGGAGTGCCCCCGCTGTGGGGCGGAAGCACTCAGCACTGCCGGCATCGAGCCCGAGGTGAAGGTCGAGAAGCCCGTCCGTACGCACTGGGACATGCTCCTGGAGCGCCGCTCGGAGAAGGAGCTCGAGGACATCCTCAAGGAGCGCCTCGAGCTGCTGCGCGGCGGCGAGATCGGCCCGGCACACCTGCACCGCGCGAACCGGAAGAAGCGGGTCAGCTGAGGCTGGCCCCGACCGGCTGGGCGTGAGCTCAGTCGACCACGTCGCCCCGGACGACCGGGCCCTCGGGCCCGGCTCCGGGGCGTCTGCCATTTCCGGGTCCGAACGAGCCGCCGCCGAAGGGGCCGAACCCCGCACCGAACCCGGGGCCGACGACCAGCCGTCGCTCGACCGCGGTGGTGAGCAGCCGGCGCGCCACCGGGCGCGTGATCGGCAGGAGCAGCAGGAGCCCGACGAGGTCGAGCACGAACCCCGGGCTCAGCATCAGGGTCCCGGCGATCAGGATCAGGGCACCGTCGGCGATCTCCCTGGCCGGCATCCGGCCGCCCTGGAGCGCGTCGCGCAGCGCCTTCCACGCACGGCCGCCCTCCCGCTTGATCAGCCACGCGCCGAGCATGGAGTCGAGCACGAGCAGCGCGATGGTCCACCACGGGCCGACGAGCTGGCCGACCTGGAGGATCGCCCAGATCTCCACCAGCGGCACGACGACGAAGGCGACGACGAGCGCCGGGCGCACCCAGGCGCGGCGGCGCGCCGGCGTACGACGCGGTGCCGGACCCGACGGGGCGGGGTGGCTCACGACCGGCCCCAGCGGCTCCGGAGCTGCGCACGCCGCTCGGAGAGGCCCCAGCGGGTGATCAGCTTGAGCGACTCGCTCGCCACCTGCCCGCTCATCTTCGAGTCTCCGCGCACACGCTCGATGAACTCGATCGGCACCTCACGGACCGTGAGGCCGCGGGTCACCGTGCGGTGGGCGAGGTCGGTCTGGAACACGTATCCAGTAGACAGCACCGACGCAAGGTCGATCGCCTCGAGCGTCGCGCGACGGAAGACCCGGAAACCGGCAGTGGCGTCCTTGACGTTGATCCCGAGGAGCATGCGGACGTAGAGGTTGCCGCCGCGTGACAGGGCGAGGCGCTGGAGCGGCCAGTTCACGACCGAGCCGCCGGGCACGTAGCGCGAGCCGATGACCAGGTCGGCGGTGCGGAGCGCGTCGAGCAGGCGGTGGAGCTGCTCGGGCTGGTGGGACCCGTCGGCGTCCATCTCGCCGATCACGTCGTAGCCGGCCTCGAGCGCGACGGCGAAGCCGTTGAGGTAGGCCGCGCCGAGACCGGCCTTCTCGGTGCGGTGCACGACGCTGATCGCCTCGTCGTCGGCCGCGAGCGCGTCGGCGAGGTCGCCCGTCCCGTCGGGGCTGTTGTCGTCGACGATCATCACGTCCACGCCGGGCTGGGCCGTGCGGAGGCGCCCGACGATCCACTCGAGGTTCTCCGACTCGTTGTAGGTCGGGATCACCATCACGACACGGCCGAGGCCCTCGACGCTCACGATGTGGCACTCCGCTCCGTGCTGGGGGTGACGGCGCGGTCGCTCCGTCGGCGACGACGATAGGTGATCACGACCAGCGCCGTGTGCAGGACGAGGAAGGCGAGGACGGCCCGTCCCGGCCACACGCCCAGGCGCACCGCGGGGGTGATCGTCGTGCTGAGGCCGACCGTCTCGACCAGCACGTCCTGCCCGCGTGCGGGCACCGAGGCGACCACCTCGCCGTCGGGGCGGACGATGCCCGAGATGCCGTTGACGGCCGCGACGACGACCCAGCGACCCGTCTCCAGCGCCCGCAGCCGGCTGATCTCGAACTGCTGGGCGAGCTGGCCGGTGCGGCTGAACATCGCGTTGCTGGTCTGCACGGTGACCAGCTCGGCGCCGCGGGCGACCTGACCGCTGATGCCGTCGTCGTACGCCACGTCGAAGCAGATCGCATCGGCGACCAGCACGTCGCCGACGCGGATCGGCTCGAGGCTGGTGCCGCGGACCATGTCGCGCGGCACCATCGTCAGCTTGCCGTACGTCGCCGGGATGAGGCTGCCGCGGAACGGGATGTACTCGCCGTAGGGCACCGGGTGCAGCTTGGTGTAGCGGTCGCCGCCGCCGATGCCGGGCGTGTAGACGATGCCCTGGTTGAGCACCCGGGTCTCGTCGAGCGGGTCGCCGGAGACACCGCCCACGATGACCGGCACCCCGATCGCATCCGTCGCGGCGATGATCCCGGCGTGCACTCCCTCGTCGAGGAAGGGGTCGACGGCGGTGGAGTTCTCCGGCCACACCACGAAGTCCGGCTGGGGCTGCTCCCCCGCCGCCACCGCGTCCGCGAGCTCCTCGGTGAGGCGGACGTGGTTGGCGGTCACCTCCCGGTGGTGGGCGACCACGTCGAGCCCGTTGCCCGGGACGTCGCCCTGCACCGCGGCCACGGTCGTCGTCCCGGTCTCGTCGACGGGGAAGGGCACGAGGACCGGCGCGACGGTGACGACCGCCAGCCCGGCCACGACGGCGAGCGACAGCCGCCGGGCATCACGCAGGTGCAGCAGCACCCACGCCAGCGACGTGCCGGTGAGGGCCACCAGCAGGCTCACCCCCGTCACCCCGATCCACGGCAGCGCGTCCGCCCACGGCGTGTCGGCCGTGGCGAAGGCGAGCCGCCCGAAGGGCATCCCGCTGAAGGGGAAGCCGCTGCGCCAGACCTCGACCCCGACCCACCACAGGGCCGTCCAGAGCGGCCACGCGCGCAGCCGGGAGGCCCACGCGAGACCGATGCCGAGCGGCACGAAGAACGACGCCTCGAGGGCGCACATCGCGATCCACGCGTCGGTGCCGACCGAGCGCATCCACACCATGACGGCGTAGGTGAAGGTGATGCCGAAGAGGAGGGTCGGGAGCCAGGCCCGGCCGGGGCCGAGGCCGCGGACCGAGAGCACGAGGGCGGCGATGGCCGGGGGCATCAGCCACGCCATGCCGACCGGCTCGAAGGCTGCCGCCAGCACGAGGCCGCCGACGAGGGCGACGAGGCAGCGGAGCGGCACGACGCAGACGGTAGCCGACGCGGCCTCCGACCCCGGTGCCTGCAGGGTGCGGGAGGAACGCCGCGGCTTCGGACCAACACGCGACCGCCTGGCTGGCGATCACGCGAAGTTGTCTACGGTCGCGTGGTTCCTCCCGCATCCGGCTCCCGCGGGGCGCTCCCGACCCGATGTCGGACGGTGGGCATCGCTGGCGTCGCGTACCCCACGTCCGACCTCCCACTGTCGAAGGCACCACCCACGAGCTGCACAGGCGGACCTCGGAACGATCCCTCCCCGCGAGCGAGGTGTCAACACGCTCCTGACCTGCAGTGATCATCCAAAACCGCAGGTCAACGGGCCGGGGGCCGGGCTCGAGATTTTCCCTCGAATCCGGGTTGCCCCGGCGTGTCGGGGCCGGACACGCCGACGACGTGCCGTAGGGCCCGTGAGGGCGCTAGGCGGCCGGCGGCACGACGACCGTGCCGGTCGCCGTGGTGGCCACGACCGGCGGGTCGAGGACCTCGGCGGCGCCCGGCGCGGCGTCGGTCGGAGCACCCCGGCCGACCACGTGGACGGCGAAGTCCATCACCCGGCTGCGGGTGCCCTCCCTGACCAGCGTGGCGGTGATCTCGAGGACGTCACCGGCCCGGACGGGCGCGCGGAACTGGACGTCGGAGTACGACGCGAACAGTCCCTCGTCGCCGTCGAGGACGATGCACATCTCGGTCGCCACGTCGCCGAAGAGACCGAGGCTGTAGGCGCCGTCGACCAGGTTGCCGGCGTAGTGCGCGTGGGAGTACGGGACGTAGCGACGGTGGGTGACGACGGTGCCCACGCGGGTCTCGCTCATGAGGCAGTCCTGTTCGTGAGTCGGTGGACGATGAAGGACGCGACCTCGCCCGGCGTCGTACCGCGGGTGAAGACGCGGTCGACTCCCAGCTCGCCCGCCATGGTCTCGTCGAAGCGGGGTCCGCCGACGACGAGCAGCGGCCGCTTGGCTGCGGGATAGGCCTCGCGGAACGCCGCGGACATCTCGCGGGTGTTGAGCAGGTGGGCGTCGCGCTGGGTGACGACCTGGGAGACCAGGACGGCGTCGGCCTTCTCCTCGCGGGCGGCCTCGACGAGCTCGGGCACGGACACCTGGGCACCGAGGTTCACGACCTTGAGCTCGCGGTAGTACTCGAGCCCCTTCTCGCCGGCGAAGCCCTTGATGTTGAGGATGGCGTCGATGCCGACGGTGTGGGCGTCGGTGCCGATGCAGCCGCCCACGACGACCAGCCGGCGGCGCAGCGAGCGCTTGATCGCGGCGTTGGCCTCCTTGGGCGTGAGCAGCGGGTAGTCGCGCTCGACGACCTCGACGGTGCTGGGGTCGACGAGGTGGTTGACCCGGCCGTAGACGACGAAGAAGGTGAAGCCCTCCCCCATCGGCTTGGAGTGGACGACGAGTGCGGGGTCCATGCCCATCTTGTTGGCCAGCTGCACCGCGGCGCCCTCGGCCACCTTGGAGTGCGCGATCGGGAGGGTGAAGGACAGCTGCACCATGCCGTCGCCGGTCGTGTCCCCATAGGGACGGATGAGGCTCACTTCTGGTCCCCCTCGAGGATCTCGGTCGCCGGGTTGTAGTAGTCGGCCGCCTTCTTCGCGACGCCGTCGAGGCCGCGGCCCTTGTCGGCGGGACGCTTCATCAGCCCGAAGGTGCCGTCGGCGATCGCGGACAGCAGCGGGGGCTGGCCGGGGACGCTCCGGTCGGCCTTGATCTCCTCCATCAGCTCGACCGCCAGCCCCAGCACCTCGCGGGCACGGGTGGCGATGAAGCCGTCGGGCGAGGGGTGGAAGTCCTCGTGGAGGTTGCCGGCGGCGTTCATCACGTAGCGGACGTTCTGCAGGGCGAGGTCGCGGTCGGAGATCCAGGGGGTCACGACGGCCTCGGTCATCATCCCGACGAGCAGGATGCCCTGCCCGGTCATCGCGCCGACGAGGTTGAAGAACCCGTCGAGGAGGTAGCCCTTGAAGATGTCGCCGGTCATGTGGCGCGTCGGCGGCATCCACTTCAGCGGTGCGTCGGGGAAGAGCTCGCGCGCGAGCATCGCGTGGGCGAGCTCGAGGCGGAACGAGTCCGGCACCTCCGGGTCGATCTCGAAGGCGTGGCCCAGGCCGAGCTGCCAGTCCTCGAGGCCGGCCTCCTTGGCGAAGTACTCGTTGAGCAGCTGGCTCGTCGTCACCGTGTGCGCGGCCTCGACGGCGTCGGCGGTGGTGAGGTAGTTGTCCTCGCCGGTGTTGATGATGATGCCGGCGCGGGCGTGGACCTGGCGGCTGAAGCGCTGGTCCACGAAGGTGCGGATCGGGTTGATGTCGCGGAAGAGGATCCCGTACATCGAGTCGTTGAGCATCATGTCGAGCCGCTCGAGGCCGGCCAGGGCCGCGATCTCGGGCATGCAGAGGCCGGAGGCGTAGTTGGTGAGCCGGACGTAGCGGCCGAGCTCCTTCGACGTCTCGTCGAGCGCCGCGCGCATCAGGCGGAAGTTCTCCTGGGTGGCGTAGGTGCCGGCGAAGCCCTCGCGGGTGGCGCCCTCGGGCACGAAGTCGAGCAGCGACTGGCCCGTCGAGCGGATCACCGCGATGACGTCGGCACCCTCGCGGGCCGCGGCCTGTGCCTGCGGGATGTCCTCCATGATGTCGCCGGTCGCGACGATCAGGTAGATCCAGGGCTTGCTCGGTGCGTCGCCGACCTTGGCGATCATCTTCTCCCGGGCGGTGCGCTGGCGGTCGATCTGCTTGATGCCGGCGGCGACCGCCTTGTGCGCCGCCGTACGCGCGCGCGTGGCGTCCCTGCCCTCCGGGATCCGGAACGTCACCGAGCCTGCTGCGGCCTTCTGGGCCAGGGTCAGCAGGTCGTCGCCCTCGCCGCGGAGCAGCGCGTCCCAGACCGGGAGGCTGACGCCGTGCTCGAGGCCGACGTCGGCGCGTACGGCGTCCGCGAGGCGGTTGACCCACGGCGTGCCGTCGGGGTCCGCGCCGCCGAGCCCGGCCAGGCGCAGCGTGGCGCGCTCGACCGAGACGGTGGTGTGCTGGGTCGCGAGGTCGACGATCGGCTTGCCGACCTGCCGGGCGAGCGTGCGCGCACGGCGTACGTCGGCGCTGTCGATCCCGAGCTGGCTGGACTTCTTGCGCGTCAGGGCCATCAGAGCCTCCGCTCGAAGAGGGCGCGCACGCCGGCGTCGGCGCGCAGGAGCTCCATCGCGTGGGCCGCGTGGCCGGGGACGTAGCCGTTGCCGACGAGCATCCGCACGTCGGCGGCCAGGCCCTCGGCGCCCAGCGCCGCGGCGCTGAAGCTGGTGGCCATCGAGAAGAAGATGACGGTGCCGCCCTCGGCGGTCGCGAGGATCGCGCCTCCCT
Organism: uncultured Actinomycetota bacterium; assembly: GCA_963795275.1. Classification (GTDB taxonomy): domain Bacteria; phylum Actinomycetota; class Actinomycetes; order Propionibacteriales; family Nocardioidaceae; genus Nocardioides. Next base: position 268,204 of record CAWCHD010000004.1, on the reverse strand, counting down.
CGCAGCCGGGGACGTCGACGCAGACGACGGTGACGTCGGCCGGTCCCCCGGCCTCGGTGACGGCGTCGCGCAGGGCGATGGGGTCGCGCGCGTCGGCGATCGTGACGACGTCGGCGATGGCGGCGTCGGTGAGCAGGTCGTGCTCACCCGCGTGCGGGACCACGCCGATGGTGCGCGCCGCGCCCGCCGCGCGTGCGGCGGCCAGGCTGAGGGAGCCGGACTTGCCCGCTCCGCCGATGACCGCGACGACCGGCTTCGTGCCGCGGTCGACGTACTCCCCCACGACGCGTGCGGTCAGCGCGGGGGCGCCGCAGACGTCCATCACGCTGAGCGAGAGGGCGGGGTCGAGGTCGTCGGGGATGACGGCGGCGATCGAGCGACCGAAGAGGACGGCGTAGCCGTCGCACGGCACCTGCTCGCTGCGGCCGTCCCAGTCGGCCAGGCCGTCCTCGATGACGAGCGGGGTGAGGGTGAGGCTGACCAGGGTCGCCACCTTGTCCCCCACCTGCAGGCCGAGGGGCGACTCCGGGCCGACCTCCTCGACGGTGCCGACGAGCATGCCGCCGGACCCGGTGACCGGGTTCTGCATCTTGCCGCGGCCGGCGACGATGTCGAGCACCTCGGCGCGGACGGCGGCGCCGTCGGTCTCGCCGTACGTCGTGTGCGCGCGCTCGAGCTGGCGGAAGGACGCGGCGTCGAGGTTGAGCCGCTCGACGCGCACCCGGACCTCGTCGGGCCACAGCTCGGCGCGGGTGTCGAGGCGCTGCGCGGCCTGCGGCAGCACCACGCCGTCGTCGAGGACGCGGTGCAGGCCGGTGGGGTCGCCGGTCCTCCGGTCCGTCTGGATGTCCGAGGGGGAGGTCATTCAGGTCATCCTTCTCGATCATGCGGATCTAGCCGCAAATCTTGCGGCGTGGCATTGGACTCGCCGCAGGTTCTCCGCGTACTCTCCCAGATGTGTCGCCGCACACACAACCGGCGCGCCGTCATGCCTGCAAGGAGACCCCATGAGCATCGAGACCGCCACCCAGCTGGACGGCGCCCTCGCCACCGGACAGCCCTACCCCTACCAGCGGGTCGAGCTCGTCGAGCCCGACTGGACCCGCTTCCCGGGCTGGGCCGACGTCACCGCCGCCGACTGGGCCTCCGTCCAGTGGCAGCGCGCCCACTGCGTCAAGAACCTCAAGCAGCTGCGTGAGCTGCTGGGCGACCTGGTCGACGAGCGCTTCTACGCCGACCTCGAGCGCGACCAGGCCGAGCGGGCCACGATGTCGATGCTCGTGCCGCCGCAGATGATGAACACGATGGTGCCGCACCTGACGCCGGCCGGCCCCGGCTCGCTGACCGAGGCGTTCTACGCCGACCCGGTCCGCCACTACATGCTGCCGGTCTTCAGCGACCGCCGCACCGACTGGCCCTCGCACCCGCACGCCGCGCGCGACTCCCTCCACGAGCACGACATGTGGGCCACCGAGGGCCTCACCCACCGCTACCCCACCAAGGTGCTCGCCGAGCTGCTGCCGACCTGCCCGCAGTACTGCGGCCACTGCACCCGCATGGACCTGGTCGGCAACTCGACCCCGGTCATCGAGAAGCTCAAGTTCACCGCCAAGCCCAACGACCGGCTCGGCGACATGATGGACTACCTGCGTCGTACGCCGCAGGTGCGCGACGTCGTGGTCTCCGGCGGCGACGTCGCCAACATGCCGTGGCCCCGCCTCGAGGCGTTCCTCACCGAGGTCCTCTCGATCGACAACATCCGCGACATCCGGCTCGCCACCAAGGCCCTCATCGGCCTGCCGCAGCACTGGCTGCAGCCCGACGTGGTCGAGGGCGTCAACCGCGTCGCGACGCTGGCCCGCTCGCGCGGCGTCTCGCTCGCGATGCACACCCACGCCAACCACGCGAACTCCGTCACGCCGATCGTCGCCGAGGCGACCCGGGCGATGCTCGACGCCGGCCTGCGCGACGTACGCAACCAGGGTGTCCTGCTCAACGGCGTCAACGCCGACCCGCACGCCCTGCTCGACCTGTGCTTCCGCCTCCTCGACGGCGCGCAGATCATGCCCTACTACTTCTACATGTGCGACATGATCCCGTTCTCGGAGCACTGGCGGGTCTCGCTCGCCGACGCGCAGCGCCTGCAGCACCACATCATGGGCTACCTGCCGGGCTTCGCGACGCCGCGCATCGTGTGCGACGTCCCGTTCGTCGGCAAGCGCTGGGTCCACCAGAACGCCGACTACGACACCGAGCACGGCATCTCCTACTGGACGAAGAACTACCGCACGTCCATCGAGGCCACCGACGCCGAGGCCCTCTCGCGCTACTACGAGTACTACGACCCGATCCACACCCTCCCCGAGTCCGGCCAGCAGTGGTGGGAGCAGCACGGCCGCCTCGACGAGGCCTCGCTCAAGGCCGCGGAGATGGCCGAGGCCTCGCGGCGTACGGCGGCCCTCCAGGCCTACTGAGGGTCTCTCTGCTCCGGCGATCCCCGGTCAGCCGGGGATCGCTGAACTTGTCGGCCCGTGCACGGCCTGACAAGTTCAGCGAACCCCTGACAAGCATCTGGCGACCGATGTCCGGATCCGCCACCTGACGTCCACAGGCTCGGCCCTCCGCACGTTGTCCACAGACACGGGTGCTGTCAGTCGCGCGCCCGCCTGGCGGCGTTCACCGTGGTGCGCCATGGAGGCACAGCTGCGAGCACTGGTGGCCGAGCACGGCGTGTTCACGCGCAAGGAAGCCTTGAGCGCGGGGTACCACGACCACGCGATCGAGAATCTGGTCCGGAGCGGCGCGTGGGTACGAGTGCGGCGCGGGGCGTACGTCTTCGGTGACGGGTGGGCCGGGTTGAGCGACAAGCAGAGGTACGCCGTCCTGTGCCGCGCCGCGGTGCGACAAGCGAGGACCGACGTGGTCCTCAGCCACGTGAGCTCGGCCAACGAGTACGGCGCGCCGCTGTGGGAGTGCGACCTGTCGACGGTGCACCTGACGCGGTGCGACGAGCGAGCGGGCCGGGCCGAGGCCGGCATCCGGCAGCACCGCGGCGTCCTTGCGGAAGGCGACCAGATCTCGCGCAACGGGCGGGCGGTCATGAGCGCTACACGCACCGCGCTCGAGCTCACCTTGCTGCTGGACGTGGAGCACGCCCTCGTCGAGATCGATCATCTGTTGCACCACGGCTTCACGACAGTGGAGGAGCTGCGGTCGCGCTACGAGTCAATGACCCATCTGGCCGCACAGCCTGGCCACGGATCTCGTGCTGCGCCTTGCCGACGGGCGCTCGGAGTCCGTGGGTGAGACACGAGCACGCTTCCTGTGCTGGGCCCAGCACCTTCCAGCGCCGATCCCCAACTATCCGATACGCGACAAGCATGGCAATGAGATCGCACGGGTCGACCTGGCGTGGCCGCACCTGGGCGTGTTCCTCGAGTTCGACGGCAAGGTGAAGTACCAGGAACACCGGCGCGAGGGCGAATCCGTCGTCGATTGCGTCCTTCGCGAGAAGCAGCGTGAGTCACGGATCTGCGAGATCACCGGGTGGCGCTGCATCCGGATCGTCTGGGCTGACCTCTACAAGCCGGCTGAGACCGCGGCGCGCATCCGCAGGCTGTTCCTGCGCCCGCGCCGCGTGAGCCAACGTGTCAGGCTCTCGCTGAACTTGTCGGCCCGTGCACGGCCTGACAAGTTCAGTGATCCCCGGTCAGCCGGGGATCACTGAAGAAGGACACGAGCGAGCCCGCTACTCGATCGGCCGGTTCTCGTAGGGCGTCGAGAGGACGATCGTCGTCCGCGTCGAGACGCTGGCGGCACCGCGGATCCTCGCGAGCAGGTCCTCGAGGTCGCGCGGCGTGGGGACCCGGATCTTGAGGATGTAGGACTCGTCGCCCGCCACCGACCAGCACGACTCGATCTCCGGGATGCCGCGCAGCCGCTCGGGGTAGTCGTCGGGCTGCGAGGGGTCGATCGGCGTGATCGAGATGAACGCCGTGAGCGGCCGGCCGAGCTGGTCGTGGTCGATGGTCGCGCCGTAGCCGGTGATCAGCCCGCGCTGCTCGAGCCGCTTGACCCGCTGGTGGACCGCCGAGGTCGACAGGTCGGTCGCCTTGCCGAGGTCGGTGTAGGACATGCGGCCGTCGACCGCCAGCAGGGACAGGATCTGCCGGTCCTTGGACTCGACCTCGAGAGCGCTCACGCGGCTCAGACTAGTGGCACCGCGACTAGCGCGAGCCCGACAGCGCCTCCACCAGACGGACGGCCGACGAGCCGAGGCCCCACTTCTCGTCGAGCGCGACGACGGCGTCGGGATCGGCAGGCGTACGGGGTCGGGTGGTGTCGGGCGAGCCGAGGTCCAGGTCGCGGCGTACGGCGACCACCTCCGGCGCGACGTCGAGGTAGTCGAGCGCGGCCTTGATCTTCCCGCGCGGTCCGGGCCCCATGTCGGAGTCGGGGTCGCTCGCGGCGGCGACGACCCGGTCGATCGTGCCGAACCGGTCGAGCAGCGTCGCGGCGGTCTTGTCCCCCACCCCGGCGACGCCGGGCAGGCCGTCGGAGGTGTCGCCGCGCAGCGTGGCGAGGTCGGCGTACTGGTGTGCGTCGACGCCGTACTTGGCGCGCACCCAGGCGTTGTCGACGCGCTCGTGCTTGCTGACGCCGCGGGCGACGTAGAGCACCCGCACCTCGGCCTCGTCGTCGACGAGCTGGAACAGGTCGCGGTCGCCGGTGACGATGTCGACCGGCATCCCGGCGCCGGTGGCGAGCGTGCCGATGACGTCGTCGGCCTCCATCTCGGGGTGGCCCACGACGGTGATGCCGTAGGCCTCGAGCACCGACAGGATGATCGGGATCTGCGTCTCGAGCGGGTCGGGCACCTCCTCGACGTCCGGCGTCGAGCCGGGCTTCACCTGGACGACCCGGTGGGCCTTGTAGGACGGGATCAGGTCGACGCGCCACTGCGGGCGCCAGTCGTCGTCCCAGCAGCAGACGAGGTGGCTCGGGTCGTACTCCCCCACCAGCCGGCTGATGAAGTCCATCAGCCCGCGCACCGCGTTGACCGGCGTGCCGTCGGGGGCCTTCATCGAGTCGGGCACGCCGAAGAACGCGCGGAAGTAGAGCGACGCGGTGTCGAGCAGCATCAGGCGGTCGGGTGAGGTGGTCACGTCCGGAGCCTGCCACACGGATCGGACAGCGCCGGGCTCACTCCGCCAGCACGCTGTAGGCGATCACGCCGCGCTTGAGCGACTTCGCCGCCTGCCGTGCCGTCGACCGCAGCGGGCTGTCGCCGGCCGCGTCGGCCACCTGGCCGCAGAGGTCGAGCAGCTGCTTCATCCAGCGCACGAAGTCACCCGCCGACAGGCCGGTCACCATGAGCACGTCGTCGAGGTCGTCGCCCTCGGCCCAGCGCCAGGCCGCCCACGCGAAGCCCATGTCGGGCTCGCGGAGGAAGTCGAGCTTGTGGTCGCGCTCGAGGGCGTCGAGCTGCGCCCAGACGCGGACCAGCTCGCCGAGCACGGGGCGCACCTGCCCGCCCGGGATCTTCGGCGACGAGGCGTCGTCGGCCCGGCGTGCCTCGAAGACCAGCGCGGACAGCACCGCGGCGAGCTCGGAGGAGGTGAGGTCGTCGAAGAGCCCGGCGCGGATCGCCTCGGCGGCGACGAGGTCCATGTCGGTGTAGATCCGCCGCAGGTGCGAGCCCCGCTCGGTGACCTTGTCGCCGTCGAGGTAGCCGAGTGCGGTGAGCACGTCGCAGACCCGGTCGAAGGTCCGCGCGACCGTGTTGGTGCGGGTCTCGACGCGTCGCTTGAGGGTCTCGGTGTCGCGCTCGAGCTTGAAGTAGCGCTCGGCCCACCGCGCGTGGTCCTCGCGCTCGGGGCACTGGTGGCACGGGTGCGCCTTGAGCTCGGCGCGCAGCCGCCCGATCTCCCGGTCGGCGGGGGTGTCGCTGAAGGAGTCCTGCGGTCGTACGACGCGGGGTCGGGGACGCGTCGTCGCGGGCCCGGGCGCGCAGCTGGGTGGCGAGGTCGCGGCGCATCGCCGGGTTGCGGCCGTTGAAGCTCTTCGGGATCCGCATCCGGCCGATCGCCTCGACCGGCACCGGGAAGTCCATCGGTGCCAGCCGTCGCGCCTGCCGGTCGGCCGTGACGACGTAGGGACGCGGCTCGTCGCCGGAGTGCCCCGGGTCGATCACGACGGCGAGGCCGCTGAACTTGCCGGCCGGCACCTTGATCACGTCGCCGGGTCGCAGCTTGCCGAGCGAGGCCAGCGCCTCGGCGCGGCGGTCCTGGCGGCGGTCGCGGGAGGCGCCCTTCTCCAGGTCCGAGATCTTGCGGCGCAAGGCGGCGTACTCCATGAAGTCGCCGACGTGGCACTGCGCGGCGTCCCGGTAGCCCTCGAGCGCCTCCTCCGCCTTGTGCACCTGGCGGGCGAGCCCGACCACGGCCTTGTCGGCCTGGTACTGGGCGAACGACTGCTCCAGCAGCTCGCGCGAGCGCGCGCGGCCGAACTGGTGCACGAGGTTGACCGCCATGTTGTAGGACGGCCGGAACGACGAGCGGAGCGGATACGTACGCGTCGAGGCGAGGCCGGCGACCTCGCCCGGGTTCATCCCGGGCTGGTAGAGCACGACGCCGTGGCCCTCGATGTCGAGGCCGCGCCGACCGGCGCGGCCGGTCAGCTGGGTGTACTCCCCCGGCGTCAGGTCGGCGTGGGTCTCGCCGTTCCACTTCGACAGCTTCTCGATGACCACCGTGCGGGCGGGCATGTTGATGCCGAGGGCGAGGGTCTCGGTCGCGAAGACGACCTTGACCAGCCCCTCCTGGAACAGCTGCTCCACGACCTGCTTGAAGGCGGGCAGCAGGCCGGCGTGGTGGGCGGCGATGCCGCGGGTGAGGCCGTCGAGGAACTCGTGGTAGCCGAGGACGTGCAGGTCCTCCTCGGGCAGCGAGCGCGACGCCTCCTCCACGCGCATGAAGATCTCGTCGCGCTCGGCCGCGGTGGTGAGCCGGGTGTTGGCCTGCACGAGCTGGGTCACGGCGGCGTCGCACCCGGCCCGGCTGAAGATGAACATGATCGCGGGGAGCAGTCCCTCGCGGTCGAGCCGCTCGACGACGTCGACGCGGCTCGGGATCCACACGCGACGGCCGTTGCCGACGGCGCGGGGGTTCTTCGACGACCCGGGCCTGCCCTTGCGGGGCGACTTGCGGTCGCGCATCAGGCGCGTGCTGGCCCAGTCGTCGCGGGCGATCCGGGTGAGCTCCTCGTTGACCGGCGCACCCTCCTTGACGAAGCCGGCGCTGGCGTCGACGTCGGAGGAGGCGAACAGGTCGAGCAGCCGGCGCCCGACCATGACGTGCTGGAAGAGCGGCACCGGCCGCTTCTCCTCGAGGATCGTGGTCGTCTCGCCGCGGACGGTCGCCAGCCACTCGCCGAACTCCTCGGCGTTGGAGACGGTCGCCGACAGCGACACCAGCGTCACCGACTCGGGGAGGTGGATGATGACCTCCTCCCAGACCGCGCCGCGCATCCGGTCGGCGAGGTAGTGCACCTCGTCCATCACGACGTAGCCCAGGCCGAGCAGCGTGCGCGAGCCGGCGTAGAGCATGTTGCGCAGCACCTCGGTGGTCATCACGACCACCGGCGCCTCGCCGTTGACGACGTTGTCGCCGGTGAGCAGGCCGACGTTGTCCGCGCCGTAGCGCTTCACCAGGTCGTGGTACTTCTGGTTGGACAGCGCCTTGATCGGCGTCGTGTAGAACGCCTTGCGCCCGGTCTGCAGCGCCAGGTGGATCGCGAACTCGCCGACGATCGTCTTGCCGGAGCCGGTGGGAGCGGCGACGAGCACGCCGCGACCCTGCTCGATCTCCTGGCACGCCCGGACCTGGAAGTCGTCGAGCTCGAAGCCGTAGAGCCCGGCGAAGTCCTTCAGCATCGGGAACGGCTTGTCGCGCCTGAACGCCGCGTAGCGCTGCGCCGGCGTGAGGGGGCTCAGGTCATCGGAGGTCATCGGGGTCCCTGCGGCGTTGTTCGGAGGAGCGGAGCGGAGGAGAAGAACGTCGTGGGGTGGGTCTCATGCAATCACCTCCAGTGCGCCGGGGTCACACGTGACCGTGAGGGGCAGCGGGCCGAAGCGCTCGCCGTCGGCGTACGACACGATGCCGGGCGCGGCGACGGTGACCGAGCGGACCCGCCGGTGGACGTACTCCGCGACGCCGTCGATCCTGCCGGTGAACAGGCGCGGGTAGGAGCGGACCAGCTTGGACTTGCTCATCCGGGTGATCACCACGACGTCGAGCAGGCCGTCGTCGAGCAGGGCGCCCTCGGTGATCCGCAGTCCGCCGCCGAAGGACGGGCCGTTGCCGACCGCGACGAGCATCGCCTCGTGCTCGACCGTCTCCGTGCCCGCGTCGCTCTCGAGCTGGAGGGTGTAGGGCAACGGGCGGAAGGTGCGCAGCTCGGCCAGCGTGGCGAGGTTGTAGCGCATCTGGCCCTTCGGCCAGGTCATCGCGTTGGCGCGCTCGTTGACGATGGCGTCGAAGCCGGCGGCCAGCACGGTGACGAACCACCGGTCGCCGCTGCGGGCCAGGTCGATGGTGCGCCGCCGCGAGGCGATGACGCGGTCGGCGGCAGCGACCGGGTCCGTGCGCGGCAGGCCGAGGTAGCGGGCCACGTCGTTGCCGGTGCCGCTGGGGATCAGGCCGAGGGGTACGCCGGTGCCGGCGACCGCCTGCACACCGAGGTGCACCAGCCCGTCGCCGCCGCAGACGACCAGCGCCTCGACCCCGTCGGCCACGCAGCCGCGGGCCAGGTCGAGCGCCTCGTCGCCGTCCCGGCCCTGGAGGTTGCGCACCACGAACCCGCTCTCCCGCAGCCTGGCCAGGGCGACGTCGCGGTGGCGGGCTCCCCTGCCCCCGCCGGACGTGGGGTTGGTCAGCAGGGCGATCTCGCGACCCCGGACGGAGCCGCCCGGAGCTGAGGGGTCGTGCATGTCGCGACCCTATCTGGCAGTCCTAGGTGCTCAGGCGCAGCAGCGCGGCGTAGCGCTCGGCGCGTGCACCGACGGCCCGTGCGAGCCGGCCGAGGGCGTCCAGGACGAGGTCCGGGGCCGAACCCCGTGCCGGGCACGGCGAGCACCATCCGGGACTCCGCACCGTCGGCGACGCCGCCGATCACGACCTGACCGTGCCGCCACGCCTGGTGCACGCGCAGCCGGGTCGCGTCGTCGACCACCGGCTCGGGGTAGGCCTCGTCGACCGCCAGCAGGTCGCACACGACGTACGCCGTCTCGCCGGCGTCGTCGCCGGTCGTCAGCCGGCCCCGCACGTGGTGGCCGGTGCTGAGACCGGCGTCGGCGCGCCAGACGACGTCACCGGTGCCGAGCCACTCGGGCAGGTCGAACGGATCGATGTCGGTGATCACGGCCTGCATGCGTTCCACCCTGTCAGAGCGGTGACAGCTCGTCGGGGCTGAGCCCGGCGTTGGGTGCCCGGTTGGCGCGACGGCGGTCGTTGATCCGGGCGATGGCCTCGGAGACGAAGAAGAGCAGCACCATCGGCACCGCCATCAGGGTCATCGTGAACGGGTCGGCCGACGGCGTCGCGACGGCCGCGAAGACGAAGGTGCCGATGATGATCCAGGGCCGGTAGGCCTTGAGCGCCGATCCCTTCACGACGCCGGCGAAGTTGAGCAGCACCACGAACACCGGGATGTTGAACGCCAGGCCGAACACGAAGAGCGTGCGGGTGAAGAACTGCAGGTAGTCGTTGAAGTCGATGAGGTTGGTGACGCCGTCGGGGTTGAAGCCGATCAGCACCTCGAGCGCCACCGGGAGCGTGACGTAGCCGAGCACCACCCCCGTGATGAACAGGGGGCCGGCGATCGCGACGAAGACGCGGCTCATCCTCCGCTCCTGGGCGTAGAGCCCGGGCAGCACGAAGGCCCAGATCTGGTAGAGCCAGTAGGGCGCGGTCGTGATGGCAGCGGCGAAGCCGCACAGCGTCAGCCACAGCAGCAGACCCGCTCCGGCACCGCTGGTCGTGGCGATCGACGTGCCCTTCGCCAGCGTCTCCTGCGCGTCCTGGTAGGGGCCGTAGACGGCGTCGTAGATCGCGTGCCGGAACACGACGGCCACCGCCCCGGCGATGATCAGCACCAGCAGGCAACGCAGCAGGCGCGCCCGGAACTCGCGGAAGTGGTCGGACAGCGCCATCCGCCCGTCCGGGCCGACGGCCTCTGGCGGCGGTCCCTTGAAGAGACCGGCGAGACCGGAGATCCTCACCCGAGGTCAGGCGGTGGTGTCGTCGCGGCGCTCGCGCACGACGTCACCGGCGATGTCCGTGCGGGTCTCGGGGTGCGCGTCGAGGTTGCGGGCCTCGAGGTTGCGGGCCTCGATCTCGCGCTGCTCCGGCGTGGCCTTCGGGTCGGGTCCGTCGCCGGACTTGTCGCCGTCGCGCAGGTCCTTGGTCTCGGTCTTGAAGATGCGCAGTGCCTGGCCCGAGCTGCGAGCGAGGTCGGGCAGCTTGGCGGCACCGAAGACGAGGACGACGATCGCAAGGATCACCAGCCACTCGAGCCCCTGGGGCATACCGACGAGTGGGTTGATCATGTCGTGTCTCCAAGCGTGAAGGTGCGGGGTGAGGGTCCTGCTGAGGAACGTCTAGGAGTCTACGCCGTCGTCCTCGTAGAGGCTGAGGGTTGCCCGTGCTGCTGCTGTGAACGCGTCGGCGTAGTCGTCGGGCGCCAGCAGCGTCGCGTGCGGGGCGAGGCGGAACAGCAGGGAGCGCACCCACTGCTCGCTCGCGACCTCGAGGTCCACGTCGATCGTCCCGTCGGGGCCGGGACGCTGGTCGGTCACCTGGTAGTACTCGGTGACCCACCGCGCGGGCGGGGCGAGGCGCAGCGTGACGGTGCGCGTCTCCGAGTCGGTGAACCAGCCGCCGGTGAGGTCGCGGGCGCGCGCACCCGGGTCGGCGACGGACGACTCGAGCTCGGTCGCGGCGACGATGCGGTCGACCCGGAACGCCCGGTCGCCCTGCGCCGTGTGGCACCACGCGTCGAGGTAGAGCAGGTCCTCGACCCGGGACAGGCCGCGCGGGTCGACGGTGCGGCGCGACTCCTCGTCGCGCGACGGCACGTGGTAGGTGATCTCGGCCTGGTGGCCGTGCGCGATGGCCGACTCCAGCACCGGGATGACGGCGCTGGCCTCGAGCGCGGTCGGGTCGACGTGCAGCTTGAGCAGCCCCTCGCCGTCCTGGCCGGCCGCCTCCTCGAGCTTGGCGAGCGTGCGCTGGATGAGGTCGCGGGCCTCCGCGGGCGCCGCCTCCACCATCGTCCGCAGCGCCACCACGAGCGACGTCGCCTCCGCCGGCGAGAAGCGCACCGGGCGGGCGAGGTAGTCGGCGTTGTCGACCCGGATGATCCGGTCGCCCTCGAGCGCCTCGAGGTCCACCTCGATCAGGTCGCCCGGCAGTCCGGGCGAGACGCCCGTCATGAAGAGCAGGCGCAGGTCGCGCTCGATCTGGTCGGCGTCGGTGCCGAAGTGGGCGGCCGCGTCGTCGAGGCGCACCTCGCCCCGCGCGAGCAGGTAGGGCACCAGCGCGAGCAGGCGGGCGACCTGGTCGGGCGCGGTGTCGGCGGGCTGCGTGGTCATCGGGCACTCCCCTGGTCGGTCGGGGGCGGTCCGGCCACGGCCCGCAGGCGGGCGACCACCTCGTCGCGCAGCGACTCCGGCCCCTCGACCACGACGCCGCTGCCGTAGGTCAGCACCTCGTCGGAGATCTCGTGGACGGGTCCCTCGACGACCACGGCGTCCCAGCCGGCCTCGGCGTGCGGCGTCACCGAGTCGGCGCGACGGCGGAGCGCGACGCCCGTGCCCTGCCGGACCCTGAGCTCGGCGCGCACCGACGGGAACGACGGCGAGAGGCGACGGGCCACAGCGCGTACGTCGGTGCCGGGCGGCACGTCGTACGCACCGGACTTGCCGGTGGCGCGCACCGGACCGGTGATCCGCGAGAGCCGGAAGACGCGCTCGGCGCCGCGGTCGACGTCGAACCCGACGACGTACCAGCGACCCGACGAGCGGGCCAGGCCCCACGGCTGGACGCGCCGGGTGGTCGGCTCGGTCTGGCTGGCGCGCTGGTAGGGGAAGCTCACCTGGCGGCGCTTGCCGACCGCGTCCCAGAGCGGCTCGAAGGCCGGCTCGTCGGCGGTGATCGCCGGGGCGACGACCTCGAGCCGGGCCGGGTCGATCTCGACGCCCTGGCCCTTGAGCTTGGCCAGCGCTCGCGCGGTCGCCTTGGCGAGCGTCGCCTGCTGCCAGACCTTGGCGGCCAGGCCGAGGACCGCGGCCTCGTCGGACTCGAAGCGGATCTCGGGGAGCGACGTCTGCTCGGTCGGGATGCGGTAGCCGATCTCGTCGTCGAAGAACGCGTCCGCGCTCCCGACCTCGATCACGGCGCCGATCTGGCGCAGGGCGTCCTTGTCGCGCTCGAAGGCGCGCTCGAAGGCCTCGTCGCCGGCCGGACCGTGGGCGTGCTCGGGGTAGACCGCCTCGCGGATCGCGTCCTTGCCGATGAACCGCTTCGCCCCGAGCAGCAGGATGTGCAGGTTCATCAGGCGTTCCGCCCGTGGCTGCGCCATCCTGGCCCCGTTCGCTCGGTGTGACTGCTCGGTGTGGCTCAGCTGGCGGCGAGGATGTCGACGACGAAGAACAACGTGTCGGTGCCCTTGATGCCGGCGGACTCGTTGCCCGTCTCGCCGTAGCCGTCGGCGGGCGGGATCTCCAGGATCACGCGCGAGCCGATCGTGCGCCCGACGAGGCGGTCGTCCCAGCCCTTGATGACGCTGCCGGTGCCGATCGGGAACTCGGCGGGCTCCTTGGAGTAGGACTCGTCGAAGGGCTTGTCGGCGTTGTAGACCTGGCCGAGGTAGTTGACCGTGAGGGTCTGGCCGGCCTTGACGACGGCGCCGTCGCCCTTGATCAGCGTGGTCGCGATCAGCTTGCCGCGTCGGCTTGTGCGCCTCGGCGAAGTCGAGCCCGGTGATGACGCCGTCCTTCTCGATGAGGCTCGGCGCCCAGCCCGCGGGCTTCTTCTCCTCGCCCTTCGGGCCGTCGAGCGGCGGGACGGTGTCCTTGCGGCCCATGATGTCGACGACGATGAGCGCCGCGTCGCGGTTGCCGAGGTTGAAGCGGGCCCCGCCACCCTCGCCGAACGCCTTGTCGGACGGCGTCATGAGGACGACCCGGTCGCCCACCTTGTTGCCGACCGTCGCCTCGGCGAGGAACGGGAGCACCTCGTCGCCGACCTCGAGGGACTGCGGCTCGCCCTTGCCGTCCTCGCCCCAGGTGCTCTGCGTCTCCTGCTCGGTGAAGCCGTTGCCGATCCACCACTGGGCCTGGACGGTGTCGCCCTCGGCGACCTGCTCGCCGTCGCCCTCGATGAGGACCTTCTCCTCGGTCTTCGTGCCGTCGAGGCGGCCGTCGAAGGTCACCTTCGGCGCCTTGCCCTGGTCGCCCTCCACGGTGACCGAGCTCAGCGAGCCGCCACCCTCCTCGGAGTCGCTCGAGTCGGAGCCGCAGGCAGCGAGCCCGAGCAGGCTGAGGGTGAGGACACCGCTGAGGACAGCGGAACGTACACGGGACACAGGTTCAACCTCATCTGGTTCGTCACGGCGTGGATCGCGATCGTGCCGGGTCACCCTATCGAGCGATCCCTACATCCCGTCGATCAGCCTCTGCACGCGCTCGTCGTAGGCCTTGAACGGGTCCTTGCACAGCACGGTGCGCTGCGCCTGGTCGTTGAGCTTGAGGTGCACCCAGTCGACGGTGAAGTCGCGGCGGCGCTCCTGCGCCTTGCGGATGAACTCGCCGCGCAGCCGCGCGCGGGTGTTCTGCGGCGGGACGCTCTTGGCCTCGAAGATCTTCAGGTCGGTGGTCACCCGGGCGACCGCTCCGCGCTTCTCGAGCAGGTAGTAGAGCCCGCGACCGCGGTGGATGTCGTGGTAGGCGAGGTCGAGCTGGGCGATGCGGGCATCCCCCAGGGACAGGCCGTGCTTGGCGCGGTAGCGCTCGATCAGCTTGTACTTGATGACCCAGTCGATCTCGCGGTCCACGAGGCCGAGGTCGTCGGACTCGACCGCCTTCAGCCCCCGCTCCCAGAGGTCGAGGGCGCGCTCGATCGTGGGGGTGGAGATCTGGCGGCGGTCGACGTAGTCGCGCGCCTTGCCGAGGTACTCGGCCTGGATCTCGAGCGCGCTGGCCTCGCGACCGTTGGCCAGGCGCACCTTGCGGCGGCCGGTGGGGTCGTGGCTGATCTCGCGGATCGCGCGGATCGGGTTCTCCATGGTGAGGTCGCGCATCACCACGCCGTCCTCGATCATCCGCAGGACGAGGTCGCAGGACGCCACCTTGAGCATCGTGGTGGTCTCGCTCATGTTGGAGTCGCCCACGATGACGTGGAGGCGACGGAACCGCTCGGCGTCGGCGTGCGGCTCGTCGCGCGTGTTGATGATCGGACGGCTGCGCGTGGTGGCGCTGCTGACGCCCTCCCAGATGTGCTCGGCGCGCTGGCTCACGCTGTACGACGCCCCGCGCGGGGTCATCACGACCTTGCCCGCACCGACGACGATCTGGCGGGTCACCAGGAAGGGGATCAGCACCTCGGCGAGCTTGCTGAACTCCCCCGCTCGCCCGACGAGGTAGTTCTCGTGGCAGCCGTAGGAGTTGCCGGCCGAGTCGGTGTTGTTCTTGAAGAGGTAGATGTCGCCCGAGATGCCCTCCTCGTGGAGGCGGTTCTCGGCGTCGAGCAGCAGGCCCTCGAGGATCCGCTCCCCCGCCTTGTCGTGCGTGACGAGGTCGACGATGTCGTCGCACTCGGGCGTGGCGTACTCGGGGTGGCTGCCGACGTCGAGGTAGAGCCGGGCGCCGTTGCGGAGGAAGACGTTGGAGGAGCGCCCCCAGCTGACGACCTTGCGGAAGAGGTAGCGGGCCACCTCGTCGGGGCTCAGCCTCCGCTGGCCCTTGAACGTGCACGTGACGCCGTACTCGTTCTCGATCCCGAAGATCCGCCGGTCCATGTCCCCACCCTAGGCGCGCGGACCACGCCGGGACCGGCACTCGGCGTGGAATCCCGTCCGGCGAGCCGCTTTCGGTGCCCCTCTAGGTTGCGGGCATGGATGAGACCGATTCCCGTCCCGACCCGACACCCGATCCCGGGCGTGGCTCGTGGACCTCCCACGTCGCCATGGCCGTGGCCACCGGACTGGTCACGACGTACCTCCCGGTGCAGCGCTGGAACCCAGCAGCCCGCTGGGCGCTGCACGGCGGGATGGCCGTGGGAGCCGGTGCCACGTCGGCGCTCGTCGTCCGCCGTCCTGACCTGGTGCGCCGCCGCTCCGAGCCGCACGAGCCGCTGGGCCCGCTCCCGACCGCCACCGTCGCGACGGGGATCGCGGCGCTCGTGCTCGGCGCGAGCCTGGGCGGCGAGGCGGTCGACGGGTGGGCGGAGCGGAGGCTCGCTGCTCGAGGCGTACGTCGTCCGCGCGTGTGGATGGGGGTCGTCGCCGCGGCCGCCTCGCTCGCGATGAGCGCCGCCGACGAGCGCCGCGCGACGCAGGTGGCCCTTGACGCGCCGTCGTCCCCCGGGTGAGCGTTGGTCCATGCAGGCCCGTCACCTCGTCGCGACCGTGCTGGTCGAGCCGACCGTCGTCGAGGACCTCGAGCTGCGGGTGATGACCGACGACCTGTGGCTGTGGCCGGTGCGGACGGCCCCCGTCGTGCTCGACGGCGCGCGGATGGAGTTCCAGGTGCGCCGGCGCCTGGTCGAGCAGCGGCAGGGCGCGTGGGACGACGCCGCGACGTGGACGCCGGCATGGATCGGCTTCGGCGCCACGTGGCACGAGTTCGGTCCCGACGGCAACGTGCAGCCCACCGGTCCCCTCCCCTGGGCGGCGCACCAACGCCTCTGGGCGGCGCTGGCGGAGTTCGGCACGCTCGTGCGCTACCGCCGTCGCCTCAGCGGCATCCCGACCGTGGCCACCGGCGAGTGGCCCGGCCTCAACGTCCGCTGACCCGTCAGTCCTGCTGCGGCGGTGCCGGAGGCGCCACGGGGGCTCGCCCGTCACCGGGTCCTCGAGCGGCGGGGTGTCGCCGGAGACCTGGTCGGTCGGGTCGGCCGGGTCGTCGGTGGCCGACTGGCGCATCGTCCCGCCCCCGGCGGCATCACCGGCGCCCGTGTCGGCCGCGTCTGCCTGGGCGTCGGGGCCCGAGCCGAGGATCTCGGTCAGTCGTGTCGCCCGCAGCCGCACGAACTTGCGGGGTTGTGCCCGGGTGCGGTCGAGCGTGGCCACCTCGAGGGCACCGGCCGGGATCACCCGGTCCTCGGTCTCGGTGTGCCCGAGCGCTGCCACCGCGACGCGCAGGGTGTCCTCGAGCGAGCTGCCGGCGACGTAGTGGTCCCGCAGGTGACCGGCGACCACGTCGGCCGCTCCACCCATCACGGCGAAGCCGTGCTCGTCGGCGACCTGGCCGTCGTAGGTGAGCCGGTAGAGCTGGTCGTCGTCCGCGACGTCACCGATCTCGGCGACGAAGATCTCCACCTCGTAGGGCTTCTCGCCGCCCGAGGAGAAGATCGTGCCGAGTGTCTGGGCGTAGGCGTTGGCCAGGCCGCGGCCGGTCACGTCGCGGCGGTCGTAGGCGTAGCCGCGCATGTCGGCGAGGCGTACGCCGGCGATGCGGAGGTTCTCGAACTCGTTGTAGCGCCCGACCGCCGCGAAGGCGATCCGGTCGTAGATCTCGCTGACCTTGTGGAGGGCCTGGGAGGGGTTCTCGGAGACGAACAGGATGCCGTCGGCGTACTGGATCGCGACGACGGAACGACCGCGGGCGATGCCCTTGCGGGCGAAGTCGGCCCGGTCCTTCATCAGCTGCTCGGGCGAGACGTAGAACGGCATGCTCATGTGACTCGGCTCCTACGACGTCGTCAGGTGAGGGGCGCGGCGGGGCCGTCGGGGCGCTGCATCCGCGAGGCGATGATCCGGTCCGCGATGACCGAGACCTCCGAGTCGGGCATCCTGCGACCGCCGTCCGGCGTGATCACGTGGACGACCGGGAAGATCCGTCGGGTCAGGTCGGGACCGCCGGTCGCGGAGTCGTCGTCGGCGGCGTCGTAGAGCGCCTGGACGACAGCGGTCACGGTGCCCTCCTCGTCGAGGTCCTCGCGGTAGAGCTTCTTGAGCGAGCCGCGTGCGAACAGCGAGCCGGAGCCGACCGAGTGGAACGCGGTCTCCTCGTAGCGGCCACCGGTCACGTCGTAGCTGAAGATCCGCCCCTGGTCGGCCACCAGGTCGTAGCCGGCGAAGAGCGGGACGACCGAGAGGCCCTGCATCGCGAGACCGAGGTTGGCCCGGATCAGGGCCGAGAGCCGGTTGGCCTTGCCGTCGATCGACAGCGTCATCCCCTCGATCTTCTCGTAGTGCTCGAGCTCGGTCTGGAAGAGCCGCACCATCTCGACCGCGAGCCCGGCGGTCCCGGCGATGCCGACCACGGAGTACTCGTCGGCCGGGAAGACCTTCTGGATGTCGCGCTGGGCGATGATGTTGCCCATCGTGGCCCGGCGGTCGCCCGCCATCACGACGCCGCCCGTGAAGGTCGCCGCGACGATCGTCGTGCCGTGCGGCGCGAGGTCGGCGGCGTTGCCCGTCGGCACGGCGCGGCGCGACGGCAGCAGGTCGGGCGACTCGGCGCCGAGGAAGTCGGCGAAGCTCGACGTGCCGGGTGTCATGTAGGACGCGGGCAGGCGGCTGTCGCCCATGCGGACTACTCGCCGCCCTTCTGGATGAACGACTTCACGAAGTCCTCGGCGTTGGACTCGAGGACCTCGTCGATCTCGTCGAGGATCGCGTCGACGTCCTCGTCGATCATCTCCTTGCGCTCGGCGACGTCGCTCTCGACGACCTCCTCGGTCGCCGTCTCCTCCTGCGAGGACCTGCGCGGCTGCTTCTGCTCCTGGGCCATGCCTCGACCCTATCCACTCGCACCGACGCCACAAGGGACTCGCCCACCGCCGGTCGGGCGACGTGGTCTCGTGACAGGCGCAGGGCGCCTTCCTCGACCAGCGGGGGAACGTCAGCGGGTGATGGCCGCGACCAGCGCCTGCGCGGTGTCCGAGCGGTCGATCAGGTCACCGACGTGGGCCTTGGTGCCGCGGAGCGGGTCGATCGTCGGCACCCGCTGCAGCGACTCGCGGCCGGGGAGGTCGAAGATGACGGAGTCCCACGACGCGGCGGCCACCGAGTCGGCGTACTTGTCGAGGCAGCGGCCACGGAAGTAGGCGCGCGTGTCGGTCGGGGGCTCGTGCATCGCGTGCTCGACGGCGGCGTCGTCGAGCAGCCGCTGGATGCGCCCGGAGGCGGCGAGGCGGTGGTAGAGGCCCTTGTCGGGGCGTACGTCGGAGTACTGGAGGTCGATGAGGTGCAGCTTGGCGTCGTCCCAGTCGAGGGAGTCGCGGTCGCGGTACTGCTGGAGCAGCTTGAGCTTGGCGACCCAGTCGAGCTCGGTGGCGCACTCCATCGGGTCGCGCTCGAGGCGGGTCAGCACCGACTCCCAGCGCGCCAGGACGTCGAGGGTCTGGTCGTCCGCATCGGAGCCGAGCCGGTCCTCGACGTGCTTGCGAGCGAGCTCGAGGTACTCCATCTGGAGCTGGACGGCCGTGAGCCGTCGGCCGTCGCGCAGCGTCACGAGATGCTTCAGCGTGGGGTCGTGCGAGACGTCGCGGAGGCTGCGGACGGCACCCTCCACCGAGAGGTCGCGGTCGATGAAGCCGTCCTCGATCATCGCCAGGACGAGCGCCGTGGTGCCGGTCTTGAGGTAGATCGAGATCTCGGCGAGGTTGGCATCGCCCAGGATGACGTGGAGCCGGCGGTAGACCGCCGGGTCGGCGTGCGGCTCGTCGCGGGTGTTGATGATGGGCCGCTTGAGGGTGGTCTCGAGCCCGACCTCGACCTCGAAGTAGTCCGAGCGCTGGCTGATCTGGAAGCCGCGCTCGGGGGTGGTGTCGCGACCGTCCTGGCCGATCCCGACGCGGCCGGCGCCGGTGACGACCTGGCGGGAGACGAAGAACGGCGTGAGGTGGCGCACGATCTCGGCGAACTGCGTCGAGCGGCGCATCAGGTAGTTCTCGTGGGCGCCGTAGGACGCGCCCTTGTTGTCCGTGTTGTTCTTGTAGAGCACGATCGGCGTGCTGCCCGGCACCTGCGCCGCCATCCGGGAGGCGTCGAGCATGACCTGCTCCCCTGCCTTCTCCCAGCGCACGACGTCGAGCGGGGTGGTCACCTCGGGCGAGGAGTACTCCGGGTGCGCGTGGTCGACGTAGAGCCGGGCACCGTTGGTCAGGATGACGTTGGCCAGGCCCAGGTCCTCGTCGGTGAGCTGGGTGGGGTCGGCGATCTGACGCGCCATGTCGAAGCCCCGGGCGTCGCGCAGCGGCGACTCCTCCTCGAAGTCCCAGCGGGCGCGACGCGCCTTGGCGGTGGACGAGGCGTAGGCGTTGACGATCTGCGACGACGCCACCATGGGGTTGGCCGAGGGCTGCCCCTGGACCGAGATGCCGTACTCGACCTCGGTGCCCATCACCCGTCGTACGCTCATGCGATGAGCCTACGGGTGTGGGACGAGCGGGTCGTGCCGCGGCTGACCGATGCGAGCCTGCGCGGCCACGAGGTCGGCGAGATGCGCATGGCCGCCTGCGCCGGGCTGACCGGGCGGGTGCTCGAGATCGGTTTCGGCAGCGGGCTCAACGTGCGGTGGTACCCGCCCGAGGTCACGTCGGTGACCGCCATCGAGCCGTCCGACCTGGGTTGGCAGCTCTCCGAGCGCCGGCGGGCGAGGACCGCCCTGAGCGTCGAGCGTGCGGGTCTCGACGGGCAGCGGCTCGACCTGCCGGACGACTCGCACGACAGCGCGCTGGTGACCTTCAGCCTGTGCACCATCCCCGACCCGCTCCTGGCGCTGCGCGAGGCGCGGCGGGTGGTGCGTCCCCACGGTCGGCTGCACGTCCTCGAGCACGGGCTGGCGCCGGACGCGTCCGTACGCCGCTGGCAGCGCCGGCTGGAGCCGCTGCAGCGCGCCGTGGCCGGGGGCTGCCACCTCACGCGCGACATCCCGTCCCTCGTGGAGGAGACGGGATGGCGCGTCGAGGAGCTCGAGCAGGCCTACCTGCCCGGACCGGCCGTGTCACGGCCGTGGACCTACGGATACCGGCTGCTCGCCGGCTGACCGGGCGTCAGCGACCGCGGCGGAGGAAGCCCGCGAGGAAGAGGACGACGAGCACGACGATGACGATGATGATGATGGTTCTCATGCCGTCAACGTAGTGCGCCGAGCCCGCACCCCGCACCCTCCCAGGGGTGCGTCGCGCGATGTCGTCAGCGCCCGCGGGACTGCCAGGCGTGCGCGACGTTGACGCCGACGATGCCGGCGAGCGTCACGAGGAGTGCCAGGAACTGGTCGTTGACCCCCAGCACGATGCTGATCGGGATGAAGGCGATCAGGGAGATGATGCCCAGGGCCAGCTGGCGACCGCCGGCCCCCGCCACTGCGTTGGTCCGCTGCTGCATGACCGCGACCTGGTCGGCGACCCTGCGGTCGACGGCACGCTCGATGCGCTCGGCGAACCCGTCGACCAGCTCGGCGTCGTAGCGCGCACCGAGCTCGCGACGGGTCGCGAGGGCGGCCTCGATGTCGCCGTGACCCAGGTCGTCGTCCCCGGTCATGGGTGTCTCAGAGGTACTGGCCGGTGTTGGCCACGGTGTCGATCGAGCGGCCCGGCTCGGTGCCCTGCTTGCCCGTGATGAGCGTGCGGATGAAGACGATGCGCTCGCCCTTCTTGCCCGAGATCCGCGCCCAGTCGTCGGGGTTGGTGGTGTTGGGCAGGTCCTCGTTCTCCTTGAACTCGTCCACGCACGCCTGGAGCATGTGCTGGACCCGGAGACCGCGGGCGGACGGGTTGAGGTCGCTGTCGAGGAAGTCCTTGATCGCCATCTTCTTGGCCCGGTCGACGATGTTCTGGATCATCGCGCCGGAGTTGAAGTCCTTGAAGTAGAGGACCTCCTTGTCACCGTTGGCGTAGGTGACCTCCAGGAAGCGGTTCTCCTCCGACTCGGTGTACATCCGCTCGACGGTGGCACGGATCATCGCCGCCACGGTGGCCTCGCGGTCGTCGTTGAACTCGGCCAGGTCGACCGTGTGCAGCGGCAGCGACGGGGTGAGGTACTTGGAGAAGATGTCGCGCGCCGACTCGGCGTCCGGGCGCTCGATCTTGATCTTCACGTCGAGGCGACCGGGGCGCAGGATCGCGGGGTCGATCATGTCCTCGCGGTTGGAGGCACCGATGACCAGCACGTTCTCGAGGGCCTCGACGCCGTCGATCTCGCTGAGCAGCTGCGGCACGATCGTGTTCTCCACGTCGGAGGAGACGCCCGAGCCGCGGGTGCGGAACAGCGAGTCCATCTCGTCGAAGAACACGATGACCGGCGTGCCCATCGACGCCTTCTCGCGCGCCCGCTGGAAGACCAGCCGGATGTGGCGCTCGGTCTCGCCGACGTACTTGTTGAGCAGCTCGGGGCCCTTGATGTTGAGGAAGTAGGACTTCCCCGACGCACCGGTGCGCTCGGCGACCTTCTTGGCCAGCGAGTTGGCGACCGCCTTGGCGATCAGCGTCTTGCCGCAGCCGGGCGGGCCGTAGAGCAGCACGCCCTTCGGCGGCTTGAGCTGGTGGTCCTTGAACAGCTCGGGGTGGAGGTAGGGCAGCTCGACGGCGTCGCGGATCGCGTCGATCTGGGCGACCAGGCCGCCGATCTGCGAGTAGTCGATGTCGGGGACCTCCTCGAGGACGAGCTCCTCGACCTCGGACTTCGGCACGACCTCGTAGACGTAGCCCGACCGGGTGTCGAGCAGCAGCGAGTCACCGGCGCGGATCGTGACGTCCTCGGCGCGCAGCGGCTCGGCGAGGCGTACGACGCGCTCCTCGTCGGCGTTGGCGATCACCAGCGCGCGCTCGCCGTCGGCCAGGATCTCCTTGAGCATCACGACCTCGCCGACCTGCTCGAAGTCGAGCGCGGCGACGACGTTGAGCGCCTCGTTGAGCATGACCTCCTGGCCACGCACGAGACCGTCGAGCTCGACGGCCGGGCTGACGCTCACGCGCAGCTTGCGGCCGCCGGTGAACACGTCGACGGAGTCGTCGTCGTTGCGGGCGAGGAAGGTGCCGAAGCCGGCGGGCGGCTGCGCCAGCCGGTCGACCTCCTCCTTGAGCGTGGTGATCTGGTCGCGGGCGTCGCGCAGGGTCTGCGCGAGCCGCTCGTTCTGGCTCGAGACCGCGGCCAGCGACCGCTGCGCGTCGGCCAGCCTGCTGTCGAGACCGCGGGTCTGGCCCGGCGCGTCGTCGAGGCGGCGGCGCAGGTCGGTGACCTCGGCCTCCAGGTAGCGGACCTGGGTGGCAAGCTGCTCGCGTGTCGGCTCGGACATGGGCACCTCCTTCTCCGCCTGCGACACTACCCACTCACTCGTGGGACGGAAGTGGATATCCCACCGTGTTGGTCACGGTTTCCTCACGGCCGGTCAGGCGCGGGGGTCGTTGAGCCGGTGGATCGCGGCGAGCTCGTCGTCGCTGAACTCCCCCGACGCCGCGAGCACCTCCTGGAGCACGGCGGACTTGCCCGCGAGGTAGGTGTCGATGTCCATCGCGGGGTCGGCGGCGAGCGCGGTCTTCACCGCTGCGTAGGCGTCGCGGAGGTCGTCGCGCGAGCGGAGCACGTCGCGCACGGCGAGGTGGTTGCGTACGTTCGTGGTGCCTGCGGTGCACACGTAGACGTGGCGACGGGGCGCGTCGGGGGCGTGGAAGGCCTCGCGGCCGGCCACCCCGAGGTCGCCGCGGTGCACGTAGCCGACGGACTCGAGCGCCGTGATGGCGGCCGGCACGTCGCGTGCGTCGACGACCACGTCGATGTCGAGGATCGGCTTGGCCGCCAGCCCGGGCACGGACGTCGAGCCCGACGTGCTCGACCCGCGCGTCGAGACCGACCAGTGCCTGACGCAGCACGGCGGCGACCGCGTCGAACTGCTCCGCCCACTGCGGCGACCAGTCGACGACCTCGATGCTCACTCGTCGTCGGGTGCGCTGCCGTCGTCGGCAGCGCCGAGGTCGACACCCGCGATGCTCGCCTCGTGCGGCGGGATCTCGCTCGGCCGCGGGCCGGTGTAGTCGGGGCCGTAGGCCCCGGGTGCGGGTCGTCGGGTCTTGCGCGGCGGCCGCTCCCCCGCCGCCATCCGGCGCGCGGTGACGAGGAACGCGGTGTGGCCGATCATCTTGTGGCCCGGCCGCACGGCCAGCCCCTCGACGTGCCAGTCGCGCACGAGCGACTCCCACGGCTGCGGCTCGGTGAAGCCGCCGTGCACGCGCAGCGTCTCGACCACGCGGGAGAGCTGCGTCGTCGTGGCGACGTAGGCGCAGACGATGCCGCCCGGGACGAGCGCGTCGGCGACGGCGTCGACGCAGTTCCACGGGTCGAGCATGTCGAGGATGATCCGGTCGACCTGGTGGGCGCCGTGGTCGGCGAGGCCCTCCTTGAGGTCACCCAGGCGCAGGTCCCACGCCGGGTGGGTCTGGCCCTCCGGCGCGGAGAAGAACTGGTTGACGTTGCGGCGGGCGACGTCGGCGAACTCCTCGCGCAGCTCGTAGGACGTCACGCTCCCCCACGGCCCGACGGCGCGCAGGAGCGAGCAGGTCAGCGCTCCCGACCCGGCACCCGCCTCGACGACCCGGGCACCGGGGTAGATGTCGGCGAGCGCGACGATCTGCGCGGCGTCCTTGGGGTAGACCACGGCGGCGCCGCGCGGCATCGAGACGACGAACTCGTTGAGCAGCGGGCGGAAGACGAGGTACTCGCCCCCGGCCGACGAGGCCAGCGTGAAGCCCTCGTCGCGGCCGATCATGTCGTCGTGGTCGAGGTGGCCCTTGTTGGAGAAGAAGCGCTTGCCGGCGACCAGCTCGAAGTTGTGCTTGCGGCCCTTCTGGTCGACGAGCCGCACCCACTCGCCCTCGCGCAGGGGGCCGCGGTGGACGCCGGACCAGGCCTCGGGGGGGACGTCGGGAGAGGGCGCGGACATGGCCGGAAGACTAGTGGCCGAGGGGCCGATCCCCTCAGCCGACGAGGTCGGTGGTGCTCAGCGGGAGGCGTTCTCGCGGAAGGCCCGGTCGACGTCGGCGGTGGCCAGCACGCCGTAGATCCGGCCGTCGGCCTCGACCAGGAGGTACTCCTCGGCGGGCCGCCTGCTGATCGCGAGCACCAGGTCCTCGCCGGCCACGGTGGCGGGCAGCGTGAGCCCGTCCTCGAGCGAGCGGGCGACGGTCGAGACCGGGACCCACGGACGACGGTCGGCCGGCATCGCCGTCACCGCCGCCTCGCTCACGATGCCGAGCGGCCGGCCGTCGGGCGAGACGGTCACGATGCTCCCGGCCTGCGCGTCCTGCGCGCGGCGGACGGCCTCGGCCAGCGGCAGGTCGGACGGGACGGTGAGCGTACGACGTGCGAGCGGGCGCGCCACGAGGGCGGGCAGCCGCTCGCGGAGCCGGGCGTGTGCCATCGCGGCGGTCGCGCCGGTCCAGAGGAAGAGGCCGAGGATGAAGACCAGGACGACGTCGAGGATGGTCGGCTCGACGCCGAGGAGCGGCTGCATCAGCAGCGGCCAGGCGAGCAGCGCGAGGGCGGTCAGGCGGCCGCCCCACCCGGCGACGACGGTGGCGCGGTGCTGGTTGCCGGACGCACCCCACACGAGCGACTTGAGCACGCGACCGCCGTCGAGCGGCAGTCCGGGCACCAGGTTGAGCACGCCGATGATGCAGGTTGGCCCCCGCGAGGTAGCCGATCGCGAGGTGGACGAGGCCGTCGGGGACCACGAACCAGAGGCCGAGCGCCACGGCACCGATGGCGATCGAGGTCAGCGGACCGACCACCGCGATCCAGAACTCGTGGCGCGGGCGGCGCGACTGCCCGTCGATCTCGGTCATCCCGCCGAGGAAGTGCAGCGTGATCGAGGTGACGCCGTAGCCGAGCCGCTTGGCGACGACGGCGTGCGACGCCTCGTGCAGCAGCACCGAGAGGTAGAGCACGACCGCGAAGACGAAGCCGGCGACGTACTTCAGGATGCCCGAGCCCGGCCTGCTCGGCCTCGATCCGCGGGGCGAACGTGAAGGAGATCAGCAGCGCGACGATGAACCACGAGCTCGTGACGAGCACGTCGATCCCGGCGATCGACCCGATCCGGAACGTGCCGGGAGGACGCGGCGTGGGCGCCTGCTGTCGCTCGCCGGCGGCGGGATGGGAGGGGTCGGACACACCACGAGCCTAGCCAATGGCGCCGACACCGCCTGTCCCGCGAGCGCTGTCGGACGCCCCGCCTAGGGTGACCGCGTCATGACGATCCCGTCCGCAGGGCAGCCTGCACCAGCCGCTGCGCCTCCCGCTGTCGAGTCGCCCGCCGAGCGGGTCTCGACGCCCGTCGACGGTGTCGACGTGCTGGGCGCGATCTCGCCGAGCCGGGCGGGCGACTTCATGGCGTGCCCCCTGATCTACCGCTTCCGCACCATCGACCGGCTGCCCGAGCCGCCCGTCGCCGGACGCCGCGCGCGGGACCCTGGTCCACAAGGTGCTGGAGGACCTCTTCGACCTGCCCGCCCTCGACCGCACGCCCGAGCGGGCCGGCGACATGCTCGGCGCCGACGTGGGACGTGCTGCTGGAGGCCGAGCCCGAGCTGGCCGAGATGTTCGGCGACGGCCGGTCCCGACCTCACCGCCTGGCTCGCGTCCTGCCGCACCGTGCTCGACCGCTACTTCGACCTCGAGGACCCGCAGCGCCTCGAGCCCGCCGACCGCGAGCTCTACGTCGAGGCGCTCCTCGACTCCAAGCTGCTGCTGCGCGGCTTCGTCGACCGCATCGACGTCGCGCCCGACGGTCGGATCAGGGTGGTCGACTACAAGTCCGGCAAGAGCCCGGGCGAGGGCTACGAGGCCAAGGCGCTCTTCCAGATGAAGTTCTACGCGCTCGTCATCTGGAAGCTGCGCGGCGTGGTGCCGTCGGTGCTGCAGCTGATCTACCTCGGCAACGGCGAGATCCTGCGCTACGAGCCCGACGAGGACGACCTGCGCGCCACCGAGCGCAAGGTCGAGGCGGTGTGGGCGGCGATCCGGCTCGCCCAGGAGACCGGCGACTGGCAGCCGAGCCCGTCGCGCCTGTGCGACTGGTGCTCGTTCCACGACTACTGCCCGACCAAGGGCGGCACGGTCCCGCCGCTGCCCGAGCCGACGGTGCGCACGCCCGACGCGTCGACGGACGAGTCGCAGGACTGACCGCCCGCCGGGACGGACGGCGGGTCACACGCCGATGTAGGCCTCCGGAGGAGCCTCGGGACCGCGCACGGGTCCGGAGAACCCGTCGGTCGACGGAGACCGGCGCCGACCTCGTGCCGCTGCACCTCACCCGACGCGATCTGCTCCGCGAAGTGGCAGGCGACCCGGTGGCTCCCCGACGCACCCGGCACGTCCACGACCCGCAGCTGGGGTCGCTCGGTGTCGCAGAGCGTCTCCTGCTTCCACGGGCACCGCGTGTGGAAGCGGCAGCCGGTCGGCGGGTTGGCCGGCGAGGGCAGGTCGCCGGTCAGCAGGATCTGCTCGCGCGAGTCCTCGACCACCGGGTCCGGCACGGGCACCGCCGACATGAGCGCCCGCGTGTAGGGGTGCAGCGGTACGTCGTACAGCTCGGCGCCGCCGGACTCCTCGACCAGCGCGCCGAGGTACATCACGCCGATCCGGTCGCTGATGTGGCGCACGACGGCGAGGTCGTGCGCGACCACGAGGTAGGTCAGGCCGAGCTCGTCCTGGAGGTCCTGGAGCAGGTTGATCACCTGCGCCTGGATCGACACGTCGAGCGCGCTGACCGGCTCGTCGGCGACGATCAGGTCGGGGCCGACCGAGAGGGCGCGCGCGATGCCGATGCGCTGGCGCTGGCCGCCGGAGAACTCGTGGGGGTACTTGCTGAGCGCCGCGACCGGCAGCCCGACCGCCGACATCAGCTCGCGCAGCCGGGTGCGGGTGGCGTCCTTGTCGGTGTCGAGGTCGTGGGCGCGCAGGCCCTCGAGCAGCAGCGACTCGACGGTCTGGCGCGGGTCGAGGCTCGAGAGCGGGTCCTGGAAGACCATCTGGAACCGCTTGCGCTCGCGGCGCAGGTCCTCGCCCTTGAGCGAGGCGATGTCGGTGCCGTCGAAGACGACCGACCCGGCCGTGGGCGGCTCGAGGTTGAGGATCGCCTTGCCGAGGGTCGACTTGCCGCACCCCGACTCCCCCACCAGGCCGTAGGTCTCGCCGCGGCGGATGCTCAGGTCGACGCCGTCGACCGCGCGGACGTGGCCGACCGTGCGGTCGAAGACGATCCCGCTCTTGATCGGGAAGTGGACCTCGAGGTCGCTGACCTCGACCAGGACGTCGGCCTGCTCCGGCGTCCGCGCTCATCGCGTGCCTCCCATCGGGTTGAAGCAGCGGTGGCCGACGACGTGGTCGCCCTCCCACTGCGGCGTCTCGCTGGTGCAGGCGTCGACGACGTGCGAGCAGCGCGGTGCGAACGCGCACGCCGAGGTCCACGGCAGGTTGTCGGCGACCGAGCCCGGGACGGGCGAGAGCTTCTCGCCGCGCGCCGCGTCGAGGCGCGGGATCGAGTTGAGCAGGCCCACCGTGTAGGGGTGGCGCGGGTCGCGGAAGAGCCCGTGCCGCTCGCCCCGCTCGACGACCTTGCCGCCGTAGAGCACGTTGACCTCGTCGCAGAGCCCGGCCACGACGCCGAGGTCGTGGGTGATCATCACCAGTGCCGTGCCGGTGTCGACGACGAGCTCCTTGAGCAGCGCGAGGATCTGCGCCTGGATCGTGACGTCGAGCGCGGTGGTCGGCTCGTCGGCGATGAGCAGGCGCGGGTTGCAGGCGAGCGCCATCGCGATGAGCGCGCGCTGGCGCATGCCGCCGCTGAGCTGGTGGGGGTAGTTCAGCAGCCGCGCCTTCGGGTCCGGGATGCCGACGCGCTCGAGCAGGTCGGCCGCCTTCGGCGTCGCCTCCTTGCGGCTCAGCCCCTGGTGGCGCTCCATCACCTCGGTCACCTGCCGCCCGATCGAGACGACCGGGTTGAGCGAGGACAGCGGGTCCTGGAAGATCATCGCGATCTCGGACGCCGCGCCGGTCGCGCATCGCCTTCGGCGACAGCGAGAGCAGGTCCTCGCCGTCGAACATCGCCGCGCCCTCGACGTGGTTGCCGCGGTGCGGGAGCAGCCCCATGATCGCCAGCGACGTCACCGACTTGCCGCAGCCGGACTCGCCGACGAGGCCGACGGTCTGTCCGGGACGTACGTCGAAGCTGACGCCGTCGACGGCGTGGAAGGCCTCCTCGCCCTGGCGCTGGAAGGTCACGCGCAGGTCGCGCACGGACAGCAGCGGCTCGATCGAGCCCCGTGCGGACGTGCCCTGGCTGGCGTGCTGACTCGGGTCTGGGTCATCGGGTCACCTCCGCGACTTCGGGTCGAGGGCCTCGCGCAGCGACTCCCCCATCAGCGTGAAGCCGAGGGCCACCACGATGATGCAGCCGGCCGGGTAGAAGGCCAGGTGCGGCGCCTCGGAGATGTAGCGGCTGGGCGCGGCCGAGCATCTGGCCCCACTCGGGCTGGCTCTGGTCGGGGTTGCCGAGTCCCAGGAACGACAGCGCGGCGGCGTCGATGATCGCCACGGCCAGCGACAGCGTCGCCTGCACGATCACCGGGCCCAGCGCGTTGGGCAGCATGTGCCGGAAGACGATCGCGCGCGGGCGTACGCCCAGCGACCGCGCCGCGAGCACGTGGTCGCTCGAGCGCTGCGCGAGCATCGACCCGCGCAGCAGCCGGGCGAAGATCGGCACCTGGATGATCGCGATCGCGATCACGAGCGTCCACTGGCTGGGGTTGCGGGCGAGCGAGGCGACGGTGAAGGCCAGCAGCAGCGACGGGATCGAGAGCATCACGTCGACGATGCGCATCACCAGCGAGTCGACCCAGCCGCCGATCGCGCCGGCCACGGTGCCGAGGGTGAGCCCGCCGAGCAGGCCGAACAGGGTCGCGACGACGCCCACGACCAGCGTCTGCCGGCTGCCGACGAGCAGCCGCGAGAACAGGTCGCGGCCGCGGTCGTCGGCACCGAGCAGGTGGCCGGGCTCGGGCCCGGGCACCGGGTTGGACTGCGGGCGGACCTTGTCGAGCAGCGGCCGGGCCGATGACGTCCCACGGGCGCGATCCACGGCGAGATGATCGCGAGCACGATGAAGGCCACCGTGATGACGGCACCGATGAGGAAGACCGGGTTGCGGCGCAGCCGCTTCCACGCGCTGCGGATCAGCGAGACGCCGGGCTCCTCGTCGACGGTGCCGGCCAGGGCGAGCTGGTCGATGCGGTCCTTGCGCCGCTGCCCGTAGGACGGCCGGCGCGCGGTGGCGTCGTCCGCTGTCGTCTCGTCGGTCGTGTCGTCGTCGTCTCGGCCATCTTGTCGTCCATGCCGCTCACCTCGTCCTGATCCGGGGGTCGATGACGGCGTAGGCGATGTCGACCAGCAGGTTGACGAGCACGTAGATGACGGCGGCGGCCAGGATCAGCACCTGCAGCACGGGGTAGTCCTTCTCGCGGAACGCCGTGGCGAGCGCGTCGCCGACCCCGCGGTAGGAGAAGACGGTCTCGGTGAGCACCGCGCCGGCCAGCAGCCCGCCGATCTGGAGGCCGATCGTGGTCACCACGGGCAGCATCGCGTTGCGCAGCACGTGGCGGGCGCGGATGACCCGGGTGGTGAGGCCCTTGGCCTCGGCGGTGCGGACGTAGTCCTCGTCGAGCACGTCGAGCACCGACGCGCGGGTGATCCGGAAGATCACCGCGAACGGGATGGTCGCGAGCGCCAGCGACGGCAGGATCAGGTGCTTGAGGGCGTCCCAGGACGCGTCCCACTCGCGGGTGAGGATCCCGTCGAGGACGAACATCCCGGTCACGCGGGTGGCGTCGAGGCCGGTGCTCTGGCGACCCGAGACCGGGAGCAGGTTCCACTCGACGGCGAAGAAGTACTTCAGCAGGAACGCGGTGAAGAAGACCGGCACCGCGACGCCGACGAGCGAGAAGATCACCGCGCCCGTGTCGGTGATCGAGCCGCGGCGCCGGGCGGCGAGGTAGCCGAGCGGGATGCCGAGCGCGATCGCCAGGACCATCGCCACGAACGACAGCTCGATCGTCGCCGGCAGCCGGTCGAGGAAGACCTGGAAGGCGTCCTCGCCGGGCAGGACCTTGGTGGACACGCCGAAGTTGCCGTGGACCGCGCGCTCGACGAACTTCAGGTACTGCACGGGCAGCGGCTGGTCGAGGCCGAGGGCGGCCTCCAGCGCCGCCACCCGCTCAGGGGTCTGGCGCTCCCCGAGGATCGCCGACACCGGTCCTCCGGGCAGCGAGCGCAGCCACAGGAAGACGAGCATCGACAGCACGACGACGACGACGCACATCTGCAGGAGGCGTCGTACGACGAAGCGGATCACGGGTTCTCCTCACACGCCTGCGCGGGTCCGGGGCCGGCTCTGGGCCGGCCCCGGACGTCGCGCGTGTCGGACGGTCAGCGGTGGGAGTGCTACTTGCCGCCCTCGACCGTCACGGAGTCGAACTCCTCCGCCGTGAGCGGGCTGGGGACCACACCGTCCACGCCGGGACCGACCACGAGGGCCGGCGGCGAGTGGCTGATGGGCAGGCCCGGGAGGTAGTCCTCCATGATCTGCTGGTTGATGTCGGAGAAGGCCGCGGCCCGCTCGTCCTCGTCGACCACCGCGTCGGCCGCCTTGAGGTCATCGGCGAGCTTCGCGCCCCACGGCATGCCCTTGGTGCCGAAGTCGTTCTCCTTGAGGTTGCCGAAGAACGTGCCGATGAAGTTGTAGGGCGAGTCGTAGTCGCCGGTCCAGCCGAGGATGTAGGCGTCGTAGCGACCGGCGGTCACGTTGTCGAGGTAGCCGCCGTTCCAGGACGCGGTCTTGACGTTGACCTTGATGCCGACGGCCTCGAGGTCGGTCTTCAGTGCGTCGTAGATCTTCTCCGGGTCCGGCATGTAGGGCCGGCTGACCTCGGTCGGGTAGGCGAACGTGAGCTCCATGCCCTCCGCGCCGGCCTCGGCGAGCAGGCGCTTGGCCTCCTCGGGGTCGTAGGCGTAGGGCTGCAGGTCGGTGTTGTAGCCGCTGACGGTGTCGGGCATGAACTGCGTCGCGACCGTGGCGCCCTCGGGCAGCTGCGTCGAGACCAGCTGGTCGCGGTTGAGCGCGTGGTAGAGCGCCTGGCGCACCTTCGGGTCCTTCAGCTGCTCGTTGGAGCCGTCGAGGTTGAACCCGAGGTAGAGGATGTTGAAGGCGTCGCGGATCTCGACGCTGTTGCCGTCGTCCTCGAGGCCCTGCCAGTCGACCGGGTTGGGCAGGTCGTAGCCGTTGATGCTGCCGGCCTCGAGCTCCTGGCGGCGGGTGCTCTCGTCGGGGATCACCCGGAAGACGAGCTCGCTGACGCCGGCCTTCTCGCCGTAGTAGTCGTCGTTGCGCTCGAGGGTGATGGTGCCGTTGGCCTCGTCGTACTCACCGAAGGTGAACGGGCCGGTGCCGACCGGGGCGTCGGCGTACGCCGGGAAGCTGAAGCCCTCGCCCTCGGCGGCGATGCCGTTGGCGTCGCCCTCCTCCATCGCGGTCGGCGACTGCATCGACAGCGACGCGAGGGACAGCATCGTCGGGAAGCCGGACGTCGGGCCGCTGATCGTCACGACGGCCTCGTAGTCGCCGGTCGCCTCGCAGCCCTGGTAGAGCGAGTTGGCGGCGTCGTTCTTGAACGAGCCCATGACGTAGCCCCAGTACTCGCCGGCCGTCTGGCCGGCTTCGTTCTGGTCGAACATCCGCTCGAAGTTGGCGCACACGGCGTCGGCGTTGAAGTCCGTGCCGTCCTGGAACTTCACGTCGTCACGCAGCGTGAAGGTCCACTCGGTGCCGTCGTCGTTGGGCGTCCACTCGGTCGCGAGCTCCGGGACGACCTCGGCGGTGCCGGGCTCGATGCCGACGAGGCCCTCGAAGATCTGGCGGGTGACGCGGAAGGTCTCGCCGTCGGTGGCGTAGAAGGGGTCGAACATCTCGGGAGCGCCGGCAGCACCGAAGACGAACGTGCCGTCGTCAGCGCTACCTCCGTCGCCGCCGTCGTCGTCGCGCTGGCTGTCGGCACAGCCCGCCAGGGTGGCGGCTGCGAGGACCGCCGTGGTCCAGGTGGCCACGGTGCGTTTTGCAGACATCCGAGATCCTTCCGTCCGGTATCCGGTGTGAGTGTCCCCGCACCCTAGACCGGCGGAAGTGGGCCGGGCCACCGTGACATGGTCACGGTCGGATCACGTACGACGAGCTGCCGGCCACCGACCGGCGGGCTGCCGGCGTCGTCTCAACGGCCGACGAGACGCGCCAGTCCGGCCGTGTCGAGGCCCTCGAGGGTGTCGGCGAAGATGCGGCCCTCGCCCTCGAGGATCGGGACGTGGTGCGGCACGCAGAGCGTCGTGCAGCCCGCCGCGATCGCCGACTTGGCGCCGGTGTTGGAGTCCTCGATGGCCACGCAGTCCTCGGGCGCGAGACCGAGCTCCGCGGCGGCGGTGAGGTAGGGCTCGGGGTGCGGCTTGCCGAGCTCGACGCGGTCGCCGGTGACGACGGTCGTGAACGTGCCCTCGGGCAGGAGGCGCAGGATCGGGTCCACGAAGCGCTGCCACGACATCGTCACCAGTGCGCAGGGGATGCCGTTGGCCACCAGGTCCTCGAGGAGCTCGCGTGCTCCCGGACGCCACGGCACCTCCTCCTCGACCCGGGCGACGACGCCGTCGAGCAGCTCGTCGACGATCTGCTGCGGGGTGCGGTCGATGCCCATGTGCACCCGGATGTAGTCACCGGAGTCGAGGAGGGCGCTGCCGACCAGGTTCATCGCGTGCTCGTGCGACCAGGTGCCGCCGTACTTCTCGGCCAGGGCGTACTCGGTGTCGATCCAGTAGGGCTCGGTGTCGACGAGGGTCCCGTCCATGTCCCACAGGACAGCGTCCACGGATCAGTCCTCCGGGTCGTAGCCGAGGTTGGGCGAGAGCCACCGCTCCGCCTCGGCGAGGGTCCAGCCCTTGCGCTCGGCGTAGTCGGCGACCTGGTCGCGGGCCAGGCGTCCCACGACGAAGTACTGCGACTGCGGGTGGGAGTAGTAGAAGCCGCTGACGGAGGCGCCGGGCCACATCGCCATCGACTCCGTCAGCCTGATGCCGGTGTGGGCCTCGACGTCGAGGAGCTCCCAGAGGGTCTCCTTCTCGGTGTGCTCGGGGCACGCGGGATAGCCCGGGGCCGGCCGGATGCCGTCGTACTGCTCCTTGATGAGCCCGACGCTGTCGAGGTGCTCGTCGGGCGCGTAGCCCCACAGCTCCTTGCGGACGCGCTCGTGGAGCCGCTCGGCGAACGCCTCGGCGAGCCGGTCGCCCAGCGACTCGAGCAGGATCGCGTTGTAGTCGTCGAGCTCGGCGCGGAAGGCCGCGACCCGCTCGGAGAGCCCGTCGCCGGCCGTGACCGCGAAGGCACCGACGTGGTCGCGCAGGCCGGACCCCTTGGGCGCGACGAAGTCGGCCAGGCTCCGGTTGGGTACGCCGTCGCGGTGCTTGCCCTGCTGCCGCAGGTGGTGCAGCGTCGCGTGGACCTCGGACCGGTCGTTGCCGAGGTAGACCTCGACGTCGTCGCCGACCGAGGCCGCCGGGAAGAAGCCGACCACGCCGTGGGCGCTGATCCACTTCTCCTCGATGATCGTGTCCAGCATGGCCTGCGCGTCGTCGTACAGCTTGCGCGCGGCGGGGCCGGAGCTGGGGTTGTTGAGGATGTCGGGGAAGGCGCCCTTCATCTCCCAGGCGTTGAAGAACGGCTGCCAGTCGATGTACTTGCGCAGCACCGACAGGTCTGCGTCGCGCAGCACCCGGACGTGCTGGGTGACGGGCGTGCCGATGACGGTGGACACCGCGCGGTCCTGCTGGAGCAGCATCTTGGGCCGCGGCGGGTGGTAGTCGGTCCAGTCGATCGGGCTGGCGTTGGCGCGCGCCTGCTCGAGGGAGACCATCGGCCGGTCGTTCTTGGTCGCGTGGCGCGTGCGCAGGGAGTCGAAGTCGGCCTGGACGTCGGCCATCAGCTTCTCGCGGCGCTCGGGGTGGAGCAGCGCCGCGGCGGTCGGCACCGAGCGCGAGGCGTCCTTGACCCAGACGACCGGGCCGTCGTACTTCTGGTCGATCTTCACGGCCGTGTGGGCGCGCGAGGTGGTGGCGCCGCCGACGAGGAGCGGGATGGTGAGCCCCTGGCGCTGCATCTCGGAGGCGAAGTTGACCATCTCGTCGAGCGACGGCGTGATCAGCCCCGAGAGACCGATGATGTCGGCCCCGACCTCGGCCGCGGTGTCGAGGATCTTCTGAGCCGGCACCATCACGCCGAGGTCGATCACCTCGTAGTTGTTGCACTGGAGCACCACGCCGACGATGTTCTTGCCGATGTCGTGGACGTCGCCCTTGACGGTCGCCATCACGATCGTGCCGTTGGTGTCCTTGGACTGCGCGAGCGCGGGGTCCTTGGCCTTCTCCTCCTCGATGAAGGGGATCAGGTAGGCGACGGCCTTCTTCATCACGCGGGCGCTCTTGACGACCTGCGGCAGGAACATCTTGCCGGCGCCGAACAGGTCGCCGACGACGTTCATCCCGTCCATGAGCGGACCCTCGATCACCTCGATCGGTCGACCGCCCGCAGCGGCGATCTCGGCGCGCAGGGCCTCGGTGTCGGACTCGACGTGGTTGTCGATGCCCTTGACCAGGGCGTGCGTGATCCGCTCACGGAGGGGCAGCGCACGCCACTCCTCCTCGGTGACCTCGGTGTCGGCCGCGGCCACGTTGAAGCGCTCGGCGATCTCGAGGAGGCGCTCGGCGGCGTCGGGGCGTCGGTTGAGGACGACGTCCTCGATGCGCTCGCGCAGCTCGGCGTCGACCTCGTCGTAGACGACGAGCGCGCCGGCGTTGACGATGCCCATGTCGAGCCCGGCGCGGATCGCGTGGAACAGGAAGACCGCGTGGATCGCCTCGCGCACCGGGTTGTTGCCGCGGAAGGAGAACGAGACGTTGGAGATGCCGCCGCTGACCTTGGCGCCGGGCAGGTTCTGCTTGATCCAGCGGGTGGCCTCGATGAAGTCCTCGCCGTAGGTGGCGTGCTCCTCGATGCCGGTCGCGACGGCGAAGACGTTGGGGTCGAAGATGATGTCCTCGGGCGGGAAGCCGACCTCGTCGACGAGGATCCGGTAGGCCCGCTCGCAGATCGCCTTGCGACGCTCGAGGTTGTCGGCCTGCCCGTCCTCGTCGAACGCCATCACGACGACCGCGGCGCCGTACTTGCGGCACAGGCGGGCGTGGGCGCGGAACGCCTCCTCGCCCTCCTTCATCGAGATCGAGTTGACGATCGCCTTGCCCTGCACGCACTTGAGGCCGGCCTCGATCACCTCCCACTTCGAGGAGTCGACCATCACCGGCACCCGGCTGATGTCGGGCTCGGCGGCGATGAGCTTGAGGAAGCGGTCCATCGCGGCGACGCCGTCGATCATCCCCTCGTCCATGTTGACGTCGATGACCTGCGCGCCGGACTCCACCTGCTGGGCCGCGACGCTCAGCGCGGTGTCGTAGTCGCCGTCCTTGATGAGGTTGCGGAAGCGGGCCGAGCCGGTGATGTTGGTGCGCTCGCCGACGTTGACGAACAGGCTGTCCTCGGTGATCGTCAGCGGCTCGAGGCCCGAGAGGCGCATCACGGGCTGGTGCTCGACCGGCTCGCGCCGGTCCTTGCCCTCGACCGCCTCGGCGATCGCGGCGATGTGGTCGGGCGTGGTGCCGCAGCAGCCGCCGACGAGGTTGAGGAAGCCGGCCTCGGCGAACTCGGCGAGGACCCCGGCCGTCTGGTCCGGCGTCTCGTCGTACTCCCCGAAGGCGTTGGGCAGCCCGGCGTTGGGGTAGACGCTCACGTAGGAGTCGGCCAGGCGCGAGAGCTCGGCGACGTAGGGGCGCATGTCGCGTGCGCCCAGCGCGCAGTTGAGGCCGACCGCCAGCGGACGCGCGTGGCGTACGGAGTCCCAGAAGGCCTCGGTGACCTGGCCGGACAGCGTGCGTCCGGAGGCGTCGGTGATGGTGCCGGAGATGATCACCGGCCAGCGGCGGCCCTGTCTCCTCGAAGAGCGTCTCGACCGCGAAGATCGCGGCCTTGGCGTTGAGGGTGTCGAAGATCGTCTCGATCATCAGCAGGTCGGCGCCGCCGTCGACGAGCCCGCGGGCGGCGGTGAGGTAGGCGTCGGCGAGCTGGTCGAAGGAGACGTTGCGGGCGCCGGGGTCGTTGACGTCGGGCGAGATCGAGGCGGTCCGGGTCGTCGGGCCGAGCGCGCCGGCCACCCAGCGCGGGCGCTCGTCGGTGGCCACCTCGTCGGCAGCGGCGCGCGCCAGCCGGGCGGAGGCGTAGTTGAGCTCGTAGTCGAGGTCCTCGAGGCCGTAGTCGGCGAGCGAGACGGCGTTGGCGTTGAACGTGTTGGTCTCGATGATGTCGGCGCCCGCGCGGAGGTACTCCTCGTGGATCGAGCGGATGATCTGCGGCTGGGTGATCGTCAGCAGGTCGTTGTTGCCGACGAGGTCGCTCGGGTGGTCGGCGAACCGCTCGCCGCGGTAGCCCGCCTCGTCGGGACGGTCCCGCTGGATCGCGGTGCCCATGGCTCCGTCGAGCACCATGATCCGCGTGCCCAGGATCTCCGTGAGGGCGGCGGTGGCGTCCGGGCGGTGCTGCGGCTTCACAGGTGGCCTTCCGTGCTGGTGGAGACCCAGCGTAGGAACGGTGTCCGGCACTCGGACCTGGTTCCCACATCGTGGCACCGGCCGACACCCCCCACGAAATCACGGCAGCTCGCTGGGGCGAGCGCCCTAGGGTGGAGTGGTGATCGAGTTCGACGACGTGCAGGACCTCGTCTCCCCCGTGGTGATCGCTGCTTTCGAGGGATGGAACGACGCTGCCGACGCGGCCTCCGGGCTCGTCGACCACCTGATGGAGCAGTGGAAGGCCGAGGTGATCGGCGCCATCGACCCGGAGGAGTTCTACGACTTCCAGGTCAACCGTCCGGTGATCAGCACCGACGTCAACGGCCACCGGCGCCTCGCGTGGCCGACCACCCGCATCGCCGTCGCCCGTCCGGCCGAGCTGGACCGCGACGTGATCCTGGTCCGCGGGATCGAGCCGAGCATGAAGTGGCGCCAGTTCTGCGCCGAGCTGCTCGCCGCGTGCGACGACCTCGGCGCCGAGCTGGTCGTGACCCTGGGCGCGCTCCTGGCCGACACCCCGCACACCCGGCCGATCCCGGTCACCGGCACCGCCACCGAGCCCGAGCTCGTCGACCGGCTCGACCTCGAGCAGTCCACCTACGAAGGACCCACCGGGATCGTCGGCGTCTTCAACGACGCCTGCACCCAGCTCGACATCCCGGCCGTGTCCTACTGGGCCGCGGTCCCCCACTACGTCGCACAGCCCCCGTGCCCCAAGGCCACGCTCGCCCTCCTCGGCCAGCTCGAGGAGCTGTTCCAGGCGCCGATGCCGCTCGGTGACCTCGTCGACGACTCCAAGGCCTGGGAGCGCGGCGTCGACGAGCTCGCCGCGGAGGACGAGGACGTCGCCGACTACGTCCGCGCGCTCGAGGAGACCCGCGACACCGCCGACCTCCCCGAGGCCTCCGGGGAGGCCATCGCGCGGGAGTTCGAGCGCTACCTCAAGCGCCGCGACACCGACTGAGACCACGCGGGGCAGCGCGGGTCGTACGGCGACACGCCCGCGGGCGGTGGCCCAGCCACACTCCCGACCGCTCGAACGTGGCTCCAGCACCGCTGCAGCGCCGGTCGTACGCCGACACGCCCGCGGCGGTGGCCCAGCCACGCTCCCGACCGCTCGACGTGGCACCACCGCTCGGCCCGGGCCAGGCCGTGCTGACGGCTCGGAACCCGCCTCACACACACCTGGCGGGCGCGGCGTACGTCAGAGCGACAGGCCGAGGGCCGCGTCGAGCAGGCGGTGGATCGTCGTCGCCGCCTCGTGGTCCGAGGTGTCGGCGAGCCCGGTCGTGCCGAGGGTCGCCTCCACCCACTCCTGCACCGCGGCGACCGCGGTCGGGGCGTCGAGGTCGTCGGCGAGCGCGGTGAGCACCGTGTCGACCACCGCGGCCGAGTCGGCGCCGTGGCCGAGCGCGAGCGCTCGCCGCCAGTCGGCGAGGGTGTCGACGGCGTCCCAGAGCTGGTCGTCGGTCCACTCCCAGTCGCTGCGGTAGTGGTGGCGCAGCAGCACCAGGCGGATCGCCATCGGGTCCACCTCGCTCATCCGCAGCGCGGAGACGAAGACGAGGTTGCCCTTGGACTTCGACATCTTCTCGCCGTCGTAGGCCACCATCCCGGCGTGCGCGTAGGCCCGGGCGAACGTCTCGCCCGGGTGCGCGACCTGCGCCTCGCCGGCGGACATCTCGTGGTGCGGGAAGACCAGGTCGCTGCCGCCGCCCTGGACGTCGAACGACGTGCCGAGGTGGTCGAGGGCGATCGCGGAGCACTCGATGTGCCAGCCGGGGCGGCCGGGGCCCCACGGGCTGGGCCACGACGGCTCGCCGGGACGCTCGGCGCGCCACAGCAGGCAGTCGAGCGGGTCCTTCTTGCCCTCGCGGTCGGGGTCGCCGCCGCGCTCGCCGAAGATCTCCAGCATGGCCTCGCGGTCGAGGTGCGGAGACCGAGCCGAAGTCCCGGTCGGCGGTGACGGAGAAGTAGAGGTCGTCCTCGACCCGGTAGACCGCGCCGGTCTCGTCGAGGCGCTCGATCAGCTCGATGACCTGCGGGATCGACTCGACGGCTCCGGTGTAGTGCGGCCGGCGGCAGGACGCGCAGCGCCTCCATGTCGTCGCGGAAGAGCTGCGTCTCGCGCTCGGCGAGCTCGACCCAGTCGACCTTGACCTTGGCGGCCCGCTCGAGCAGCGGGTCGTCGACGTCGGTGACGTTCTGGACGTAGGTCACCTCCAGCCCGGCGTTGCGCCACGCCCGGTTGAGCAGGTCGAAGCCGACGTAGGTCGCGGCGTGCCCGATGTGGGTCGCGTCGTAGGGCGTGATGCCGCAGACGTACATCCGGGCCGGTCCCTCGGGACGGGGCTCCACGAGCTCACCGCTGGCGGTGTCGTGGATCCGCACCGCCGGGGCCGTGACGGGCAGTCGGGGAACGTCGGGGGACGACCAGGCACGCATGCGGCGCAGCCTATCCGGCTAGAAGGGAGGCCACGGGATCACGGGGTACGCCGACGACGCGGGCGCGGGGAAGACGCCGCGGTCCAGCAGCCGCCTGACCCGCCGCGTGGTGACCGCGAGCTCGTCGCGGGTGATGCAGCCCGGCGAGCGTCGCGCCGAGGTCGCCGTCGAGCGCGTCCGCGACCCGGCGCAGGCCCTCGGCCTCCTCGTCGGTGATCGCCTCGCCGACGAAGCCCCACAGGACCGTGCGCAGCTTGTTCTCGACGTGGAAGGTCAGGCCGTGGTCGACGCCGTGGCGGTGGCCGTCGGGCATCGGCAGGACGTGCCCGCCCTTGCGGTCCGCGTTGTTGACGACGACGTCGAAGAGCGCCATCCGGCGCAGCTCCGGCGAGTCCTCGTGCACCAGCGACACCGGCTGGTCGTGGGCGTCGAGGCCGTCGAAGACGTGCCGGAACCCGTCCGGCACCTGGCCCTTCGCCGACGATGTCGACGGGGTCCTGCTCCTCGACCTCGTCACGCCACAGCTGCACCATGCCCGGGCCGTGGGGCCCGTCACCGAGCACCGTCGGCGGCACGATGTCCCAGCCCAGCACCTCCGAGACGGCGTACGCCCCCACCTCCCGCTGGGCGAGCGTCCCGTCGGGGAAGTCCCAGAGCGGACGCTCGCCGGCGATGGGCTTGTAGACGACCCGGACGCCGGCGATCTCGCCGACGAACGTGGCGTTGGAGGCCGGCATGACCCGGCCGTGCAGGGTCAGCTCGCCGGTCGGGAAGTCGCGCGGGAGTCCCGCGACAGGGGTCGGGTCAGGGGTCACGGCGCCGGAAGCCGTTGGAGCGCACGCACAGGTGGCCGTCGGGGTCGATGGGCTCCCCGCAGAACGGGCAGTCCGGCCGACCGGCACCGACGACGTTGCGCGAGCGCTCGACGAACGAGCGGGCCGCCGCCGCGGTGAGGCGGACCAGCAGGATCTCCTCGGGCTCCGGCTCGAGGAGGTCCTCGAGGTCCTCCTGGAGCTGCTCGGGCGACACCACGGCCGCCTCGGTGAACGGGAAGACCTCGATCACGACGCGCTCGTCGCCGCTGTCCCAGGACAGCGTCATGGTGCCCGCGCGGAACTCCTCCTCGATCGGCTGCTCCAGCGGCTGGCCGTCGACCATGTCGCGCGGCGCGATCGCCGGGATGAGCACGTCGTCCCCCGCGGCGCCCATCAGCTCGTCGAGGAGCTCGTCGATGCGCTCGGCCAGCGCGGACACCTGCTGCTTCTCCAGCGAGACGCTGACGATGCGGGCGCCCTCGCGTGCCTGGAGGAAGAACGTCCGCGAGCCGGGCTCGCCGACGGTGCCGGCGACGAAGCGCTCGGGCGGGTCGAAACGGTGCACGACAGGCATGCCACTCACCCTAGGACCCGGCTGGCTGGGCCGGTCCCGCTCCCCCGCCGACCATCGCGTCCGTCGCCGTGGCACGGCCTCGCGCGGCCCTCTTCGTCGCCTTCTTGGGCGGGGTCAGCCACGCGAGGTCGCCGCCGTGGGTGTTGGTGCCGAGGACGAACGGTCGCGACTCGGTGTAGCGCACGACCGAGACCGATGCCGGGTCGACGTGGATGCGCTGGAAGAGGTCGAGGTGGGTGCCGAGGGCGTCGGCGAGGATCGACTTGATGACGTCGCCGTGGCTCACGGCGAGCCAGACGGCGTCGTCGCCGTGCTCGGCGGCGATGCGCGCGTCGTGGCGACGGATCGCGGCCACGGCCCGGTCCTGCATGGCGCGCATCGACTCGCCACCGGGGAACGCCGCTGCCGACGGCTGTCCCTGGACGGTCCTCCAGAGCTTCTCCTTGGCGAGGTCCTTGAGCGGGCGGCCCTGCCACTCGCCGTAGTCGCACTCGGAGAGCTGCTTGTCGGCGCTCGCGCGCAGCGGCGTCGCCTGCCGGCCGGTGATCTCCTTGCACGTCTCGCGGCAGCGCTCGAGCGGGCTGGTGACGGCGGCAGCGAGGCGTACGCCGGCGAGCCGCTCACCGACGGCGACGGCCTGCTTCACGCCGGTCTCGTCGAGGTGCACGCCCGGCACGCGGCCGGCGAGGACCCCAGCCGTGTTGGCGGTCGAGCGGCCGTGTCGGACGAGGATGACGGTGGGCACGACAGCGACCCTAGTGCGACTAGCCTGACCGCGTGATCGTCGACAACGCCCTCTACCACTCGGGCAAGCGGGTCCCGCTCGGCGACACCGACGACCAGAGCCTCGGCTACGCACGGGTCCCCTGCGACCCGGGCGACTTCCAGTGGGTCGGCATCCACGACCCGAGCCCCGACGAGCTCGAGCTCATCGCGCGCACCTTCGACCTGCACCCGCTGGCGGTCGAGGACGCCGGCGACTCCCACCAGCGACCCAAGCTCGAGCGCTACGACGACACGCTGTTCCTCGTCCTCAAGACGCTCTGGTACGTCGACGAGGAGGACGCGGTCGAGACCGGCGAGATCAACATCTTCGTCGGCAAGGACTTCGTGGTCACCGTCCGCCACGGCAAGGGCATCGACATCGCCGCCTCGCGCCGCGACCTCGAGCACCGGGCCAAGGTCCTCGAGCACGGCCCGATGGCGGTGCTCTACGCCATCTGCGACCGGGTGGTGGACGAGTACGAGAAGGTCGGTCAGGCCCTCGAGATCGACGTGGACGAGGTGGAGGAGTCGGTCTTCTCCCCCGTCCGCACCGACGACTCGAACCGGATCTACGTGCTCAAGCGCGAGATCGCCGAGGTGCGGCGGGCGGTCATGCCGCTGCGGGAGCCGATGCGGAAGTTCGCGCTCGGCGCCGACGACCGCATCACCGAGGAGACCGCGACCTACTTCCGCGACGTGGCCGACCACCTGCACCGCGTCTCCGAGGTCATCGACAACCTCGACGGGCTCCTGTCGACCGCGTTCGACGCGCACATCGCCCGGATCTCGATGCAGCAGAACGAGGACATGCGCAAGATCTCGGCCGGCGCCGCCCTCGTGGTCGTGCCCACGCTGATCGCCGGCGTCTACGGGATGAACTTCGACCACATGCCCGAGCTCCACTGGACCTACGGCTACGCCTACGCGGTCGCCCTCATGGTCGGGATCTCCGCGGTGCTCTTCGGGTTCTTCAAGAAGTCCGGGTGGCTGTGACCCGTCCCGCCCCCTCGGCATGGCGGGTGGTGTGGTGGTTCGGCTTCGTCAGCCTGTTCGCCGACATGGTCTACGAGGGCGCCCGCTCGGTCTACGGCCCGTTGCTCGCCGCCCTCGGCGCCTCGGCGGTGGTCGTCGGCCTCGTCACCGGCGCCGGTGAGGCCGTCGCGCTCGTGCTGCGACTGGCCTTCGGCCCGATCGCCGACCGCACGGGGCGCTACTGGTCGCTGACGATCCTCGGCTACGGGCTCACCGCGGTCTGCGTGCCCCTGCTGGCGCTGGCACCCCGCCTCGGCGTCGCCGGGCTCGCCTTCGGCGCGACGATGATCCTGCTCGAGCGCCTCGGCAAGGCGGTCCGCTCGCCGTCGAAGTCGGCCCTGCTCGC
Organism: uncultured Actinomycetota bacterium; assembly: GCA_963795275.1. Taxonomy (GTDB): domain Bacteria; phylum Actinomycetota; class Actinomycetes; order Propionibacteriales; family Nocardioidaceae; genus Nocardioides. The sequence goes on along the minus strand of CAWCHD010000004.1, from coordinate 225,243 downwards.
GCACGTCGCGGTGGCGGTGGGCCGCGGCCGGGGGTTCGGCGTGCACAAGGCGCTCGACCAGGTCGGCGCCTTCGCCGGCCCGCTGCTGGTGGCCGGTGTCGTCGCGGTCGGCTCGCTCTGGACCGGCATGGCCGTGCTGGCGGTCCCGGGCGCGATCGCGATGGTGCTGCTGTTCACGCTGCGCGCGCGCGTGCCCGACCCGGCGGCGTACGACGAGACGGCCGCGGCTCCGCCCGAGCCCGCGGAACGACGAGGCTGGTGGGCCGAGGCCGTCGGCGCCGGCCTGTCGGGCGACTTCTTCCGCTACGCGGTCGCGGCGTCGCTGACGACCGGCGCACTCGTCACCTTCGGCATCATCGGCTACCACCTCACCGTCGAGGGGCTGCTGCCCGTGGCCGCCGTCCCGGTGGTGTACGCCGCCGCGATGGCCGTCGAGGCGGTCGCAGCGCTGGTCGTCGGCTCGGTCTACGACCGCACCGGACCGAAGGTGCTGCTCGTGGTGCCGGTCCTCGTCGCGCTGGTGCCGGCGCTCGCGCTCGGGTCCGCGCTCGCCGCGGTGCTGGTCGGCGTCGCGGCGTGGGGCTTCGCCCAGGGCGTGCAGGACTCGACGATCAAGGCGGTCGTGGCCGACCTCGTCGAGGCGCCGCGGCGGGCGACGGCGTACGGCGTGTTCGCGGGCATCCAGGGGTTGCTCGCGATCGTCGGCGGGGTCGGCGCGGGCTGGCTCTACGAGCGGTCGCTGGTCGCGCTGGTCGTGGTCGTCGCCCTCACGCAGGTGGTGGCGCTCGCGCTGCTGGTCGACACGTTCCGAAACGGCACAGTCAGGCGGTCAGCACGCCCGCGCCGAGCAGGATGAGCGTGCCGGCGCCGAGCAGGATGCGGTAGACGACGAACGGCGTGTAGGAGCGGGTGCTGACGTAGCGCAGCAGCCAGGCGATGGCGGCGTACCCGACCACGAAGGAGACGACGGTCGCGGTGATCGTCGGTCCCCAGCCGAAGTCGTTGTGGCCGTTCGGGATCTCCTTGAGCTCGAAGACGCCCGCGCCGACCACGGCCGGGATCGCCAGCAGGAACGCGAACCGGGTCGCGGCCTCCCGGTCGAAGCCCAGGAAGCGACCCATCGAGATCGTGGCGCCCGAGCGGGAGACGCCCGGGATCAGCGCGAGCGCCTGCGCGACGCCCATGAGCACGGCGTCCTTGAGGGTGATCTTCGCGATCGAGCGGTCCGTGCGACCGACGCGGTCGGCGACACCGAGCACCACGCCCATCACGATCAGCGTCGTGCCGATGATCCAGAGGTTGCGGAAGTCGCGCTCGATGACGTCCTTGAGCAGCACGCCCAGCACGACGATCGGCAGCGAGCCGACGATGATGTACCAGCCCATCCGGGAGTCGAGGGTCCCGCGGTGCTCGGCGCGGAACAGCGACCTCACCCACGCGCTGCCGATGCGCCAGATGTCCTTGCGGAAGTAGATGAGCACCGCGAGCTCGGTGCCGATCTGGATGACGGCCGTGAACGCCGCTCCCGGGTCGCCCCAGCCGAACAGCTCCGGGAAGATCCGCAGGTGCGCGCTGCTGGAGATCGGCAGGAACTCGGTGAGGCCCTGGATGATGCCCAGGACCACTGCCTTGAGGAGATCCGTCACAGGTGGTGAGCCTACGGGCGCGTCCCTGTCGGTCCTCGCATCGACGCGTGACTACCCTCGTCGCATGCAGCAGCGTTCGCTCGGCGCCACCGGCCTCAAGGTCTCCCGGCTGGGCCTGGGCACCATGACCTGGGGCCGCGACACCGACGAGCACGAGGCCCGCGACCAGCTGATCGCCTTCGCCGAGGCCGGCGGCACGCTCCTCGACACGGCTGCCGGGTACGGCGACGGGGCGAGCGAGGAGCTGATCGGCACCCTGCTCGGCGACGTGGTCGCCCGCGACGAGGTCGTCCTCGCGACCAAGGCCGGCATCTCGCGGCGTTCGGGCGAGCGGGTCACCAACACCTCACGCGGCAACCTCCTCACCACCCTCGACGCGTCGCTGGCGCGGCTCGGGGTCGACCACGTCGACCTGTGGCAGGTGCACGTGTGGACCGACGAGACGCCGGTCGAGGAGACGCTCACCGCGCTCGACCTCGCCGTGACGTCCGGGCGCGCCTCCTACGTCGGCATCTCCAACTACACCGGCTGGCAGACCGCGCAGGCGGCGACGTGGCAGCGCGCGGTCCCGGGCCGTACTCCCCTCGCCTCGACGCAGGTCGAGTACTCCCTGCTCAACCGCCACGTCGAGCACGAGGTCGTGCCCGCGGCGCAGGCGCTGGGCCTCGGCGTGCTGCCGTGGTCGCCGCTCGGGCGGGGCGTGCTGACCGGCAAGTACCGCACCGGTACGCCGTCGGACTCGCGCGCCGCGACCGAGCACTTCGCCGGCTTCGTGGGCGCCTACCTCGACGAGCGCGGTCGCGGCATCGTCGAGGCCGTCGCGCGCGCGGCCGACGGGCTGGGCTGGTCACCGCTCGAGGTCGCCCTCGTCTGGGTCCGTGACCGCCCGGGCGTCACCGCACCGATCGTCGGCGCCCGTACGGCCGCCCAGCTCGACGGTGCCCTCGGGATCGAGGAGCTGTCCCTGCCTGCCGAGATCGTCGAGGCCCTCGACGACGTGTCCGCCGAGTAGACCCCGAGGGGAGACCCATGGCCAGGATCCAACGACGCCCACCGGGGCGCGGTGTCGAGTGGGAGTTCGAGACGCTCGTGCTCCCCCAGGACTTCTCGCGCAACGTCGTCACCCGCGTCCTCGTCGACCGCGCCGAGCACGGCGGCTGGGAGCTCGACCGGCTCCGCATCGGCAACGACGGCAAGCGCCGCGTCGTGCTGCGGCGCAAGATCATCCGCCAGCGGCTGACCCTCTTCGCGGGCTGAGCCTCACCAGCCCTGGGTGCCCGGTGCTCCCTTGAAGGGCCCGGTGACCCGTGAGGTGATCCAGCCGCCGTAGAAGCTGCCCGGCTGCGGCTGGACGACCTCGCCGTCGACCGTGCACCGGTCGACGCGGCCGGGGTAGAGCGCGACGTGGTCGAGCAGGGCCTCGAAGCCCGGTGACGGGGTGGGGTAGCCCCAGGCGATGGAGCGGAGCACGTCGTCGCCGACGACGAGGTCGAAGTAGTCGGCCGAGCCCTTCCACTCGCACCAGCTCGCGCCCTTCTGGGCCTCCCGGAGCACGCCGTCGGCGAAGGCGCTGCGCGGCAGGTAGTAGGTGGGCGGGTGGCTGGTCTCGAGCACGCGCAGGCTCTGCGTCGTGTCGGCGAGCACGACTCCCCCGTGCTCGACCACCACGCGCTCGTCGCTCGGCTCGACACGTGGCGGGCGTGGGTAGTCCCACACGGACTCGGTCATGCCGCCGACCCTACGGTCGTGCTCCCGGAAGCCTCTCGACCTCGCAGCCAGACGGTCCGCCGCCGTGCCGATGCCTGGGCGAGCCACGCCTCCTGGACGATCTCGACCAGCTCGTCGCGCTCGAGCTCCCCGACGCGGGACGCCGCGGACCAGGACCGACGGATGGCCGTCGAAGTGCGACGTGGTGAAGAACGGCAGCCGCTCGTCCTGCACGAGCGCCTGCTTGTCACCCTCGGACGCGACCCAGAGGACGATCACGTCGTCGTAGCGCTCCCCCGTCTCCGGGTCGACTGCGTCGGGACGGGGCGTGCGGAAGAAGACGAACGACCTGCCGCCGACCTGGTAGATGGCATCGGTCGGTGCCCGGGTCGTCGGCCGTGACGTGCGGCATCGACCGCGCCGTGGCGTGGATGTCGTCGACCGACGCCCGCCGGCTCACGAGATGGCGGCCTCGGCCTTCGCCTTCAGCTCCCGGACCATCGCGTCGGGGTCGTCGGCGGAGTAGACGGCCGAGCCCGCGACGAAGACGTCGGCGCCGGCCTCGGCGCAGCGCTCGATGGTCTCCAGGGAGACGCCGCCGTCGACCTGGAGCCAGGTCTCGACGTCGTGCTTGCGCATCAGCTCGCGCGCCGTACGGATCTTCGGCAGGCACAGGTCGAGGAACGTCTGGCCGCCGAAGCCGGGCTCGACGGTCATGATCAGCAGCATGTCGAGCTCGGGCAGCAGCGCCTCGTAGGGCTCGATCGGCGTGGCCGGCTTGAGCGCCATCGACGCCCGGGCGCCCTGGTTGCGGATCTCGCGAGCGAGCCGTACGGGCGCCTTCGTGGCCTCTGCGTGGAAGGTGACCGACCCGCACCCGGCCTCGGCGTACGCCGGTGCCCACCGGTCGGCGTCCTCGATCATCAGGTGCACGTCGATCGGCTGCGTGGCGTGCTTGCTGAGCGCCTCGATCACCGGGAGGCCGAGGGTCAGGTTGGGGACGAAGTGGTTGTCCATCACGTCCACGTGCACCCAGTCGGCGCTGGGGATCCGGGCGACCTCGTCGGCCAGGCGCGACAGGTCGGCGTTGAGGATGCTCGGCGTGATCTGGATGCCCACGGGTCGATCCTAGGGACTGACGCGGCCGTCCACCCGTGCGGCACGGCGGTGGGCGGGCACGGCGTGCTGCGGGTGAGGTAGGAGGCCGACGTGGGAGAACGGCGAGAACGGCCCGTGCGCGTGCTGTGCTCCCTGCTTCCCCTCCTGGCCCCCGCTGGTCGAGGAGCGACGAAGTCGCGTCACGAGACCCGCCGCCGCCTGCTGGTCGAGTAGTCCGCGAGGAACGAGCGGACGTATCGAGACCCGCCGCACCCGCTGGTCGAGGAGCGACGAAGTCGCGTCACGAGACCCGCGCGCGTCCCGCTGGTCGAGGAGCGACGAAGTCGCGTCACGAGACCTCTCCACAGCCTCGATCGACCGCGGGCGACTGTCGGTGGCGACCTCTAGGATCGAACACATGATCGACACGCTGGCAGGACCCGGAGCAGGTGAGGCAGACGCCCTCACCGCCTCCGACCTGCTCGCCTCGATCCGCGCCTCGCGCGACCTCGAGAACGCCGCGGCTGCCCGCCAGCTCGACCTCGCCGCCCGCTGGGCCGACCTCCACCCACCCGAGTCGATCCACTCCGCTGCCGCGTTCGAGGTCCGCGGCTCCGAGCACGAAGAACCCATCGCCGGCGAGGGATGTCCGCTGGTGGCGGAGTTCTGCATCGCCGAGCTCGGCGCCGTCCTCGGGATCTCGACCACGTCGGCGAAGAAGCTCATCGGTCACGCCCTCGAGCTGCGCCACCGCCTCCCGCGACTGTGGTCCCAGGTCCACGTCGGGTGCAGGTGCCGGCGTGGCGAGCGCGGGCCGTCGCCGAGATCACGATCCACACCAGCCCGGCGCTGACTCGTGGAGGCCGCTGCGCTTCGTGGACGCCCAGGTCGCTGCCGTCGCCGGACGCATCGGACCCGCCCAGCTCGACCGCCTCGTCGCCGAGACCATCAAGCGGTACGACCTCGCCGCCCCGGACCCGGCTGCGGATCCGGAGGACGGCTACCTCCACGTCGACCCACGGCACGCGACGTTGCACGACGAGGACGTCCACTTCGCCGGCACGATGCGGTTCGAGGCCGAGCTCGACATCGCCGACGCCATGGACCTCGACCGGTCCCTGGCGCAGAAGGCGGCCGAGCAGAAGGCCCTCGGGTCGACGGAGTCGTTGGACGTACGACGCTCCAAGGCCCTCGGCGACCTCGCCCGCACCCAGACCGCCCTGGACCTCCTCTTCTCCACCGATGGTCGAGTAGCCGGTGATCAAGGACCCGAACCTGCCACCGGTGGTCGAGTAGCCGGCGAGGAACGAGCCGGCGTATCGAGACCCGACCTCCCCGCCGCGCGTGAGGTCGTCCTCCACGCCCACTTCGACGCCAGCACCGTCGGCGAGCAACCGTCTTCGGTCCCACCGGCCGCCTCGAGGAACGCCAGCGCCTGATCCTGCTCGACCAGCTCAAGACCTGGTGCGGCGACTCCCGCACCAAGATCACCATCAAGCCCGTCATCGACCTCAACGCCCAGCTCACCGCGCCCGGCTACGACATCCCCGACCGGATCCGCGAACAGGTCATCCTGCGCGACCGCACCTGCGTGTTCCCGTGGTGCACCAGACCCGCCCGGGGCTGCGACATCGACCACGTCATCCCCTACGACCACGACGCCGCAGCCGAAGACCGACAACAGCCCGGGCCGACCCAGAGCGACAACCTCGCCGCCCTGTGCCGGCGCCACCACCGCCTCAAGACCCACACCGCCTGGCGCTACCGCATGACCGCCAACGGCGTCTTCGAGTGGACCAGCCCCCACGGCCACCGCTTCCGACGCGACCCCACCGGCACCACCGCGATCGACCCAGCCGACGACCGGCCCGCCCGGCATCCCCCGACCCCGCCGACGATGACCCCGCCCCGCACCCCGCCAGTCCCCACGATGGCGGGGCTACAGGCATGCTCGGGGCCTGGTCAGGCGGCCTCACCAGAATGACCCGCTACCGACCGCTCGTACCGACTCCCGCTCGACCCCACGAGGTGGAGTGAGCTGTGGGTCCGATGGGCCCGGGCGCCAATGCGGTCCGGCAGGCGTCGCGCGCACGCGACGACGCCCCGTCGGACCATGAGCTCTCCGCGGAGATGTGGCCGGAGATCTGCACAGAGGGCACGACGTCGGACGCTGCCTCGCCGCCGTCCCGTAACTGGTCGACCTCGTGGGACGCCTGGGTACGGACGCCGCCGACCCCTACCTCATCGTCACCGGATTGATCGCCACCTCCGCGGCCGAGGTGCCGGGCGACCTCGAGGCGGCGTACCGGACAGCACTGCACCGGGCACTGGGCCTCGCGGTCGAACGCCTCGAGACCTGCAGGACGTCATCGACCGCGACCAGCAGTCCTGACGCACCGGTCGTCGACAGCCCGGTCCCGCCTCACTCACAGCCGAGCTGGTCCGCCATCCGCTGCTCGGCGTCGGACCTCGGCGGCGCCTCGGGGTCAGCTCGACCCGGAGTCCGAGACGAAGGTGCAGTAGATGACCTCGGTGTTGACGCGGTCCTGGTGCGTCTCCCACGCCGTGATCCCGGTGAAGACCGCGGCCGCGACGGCGCACAGCGCCACCACCTGCGCGAGGAGGCTCGTCCTGGGGTCCCGATCGCCCGGTTCGGACGCACGCCCGGGCCTGGGCGGCTTCGGGGGCTTGCTGGACTCGATGACGTCGCGGGAGGCATCCATGCCGGCACCCTAGGGCGCCGTCGAGGACTCCTCCGGCTCCGGCGGCGCCTCCGCGCCCTCGGAGTCGTCACGGTCGGCCCACGCCAGGAGCGGAGCGATGTCGAAGGGGTGGTCGTCGATGTCGGCGTGGAGGTCGCCGATCTCCGCGAAGCGCGCCGGCATCGTGAAGATCGTGAAGTCGTCGGGGACGCAGTCGTCGACCTCGTCCCACCGGATCGGCGCGGAGACGCGGGCCTCGGGCACGCCGCGCACGGAGTAGGCCGCGGCGATCGTGTGGTCGCGCGCGTTCTGGTTGTAGTCGACGAAGAGCTGGGAGGGGTCACGGTCCTTGCGCCACCACGCGGTCGTGACGTCGCCGTCGGAGCGGCGCTCGACCTCGCGGGCGAAGGCGAGCGCGCCGCGGCGTACGTCCTGGAAGCCGTGGTCCGGCGGGATGCGGACGTAGATGTGCATCCCGGATCCCCCACTGGTCTTGGGGAATCCCACGGCGCCGAGCTCGTCGAGCACCTCGTGCGCGACGTGCGCGGTGCGCTGGACCGTGGCCCAGTCGCAGTCCGGTCCCGGGTCGAGGTCGATGCGCCACTCGTCGGGCTTCTCGGTGTCGGCGCGCCGGCTGTTCCACGGGTGGAACTCGACCGTCGACATCTGCACCGCCCAGATCACGCTGGCGAGCTCGGTGACGCACAGCTCGTCCGCGGTGCGCTTCCACCGCGGGAAGAACAGCTGCACCGTCTCCACCCACGTCGGGCGCGCCCGCGGGCAGGCGCTTCTGGTGCACCTTGTCGCCGGCCAGGCCCTTGGGGAAGCGGTGCAGCATGCACGGCCGCTCGAAGAGGGCGTTGACGATGCCGTCGCCGACCGACAGGTAGTACTCGACCAGGTCGAGCTTGGTGGCGCCGGGACGGCCGTCGAGCGGCGGGAAGTACTCCCGGTCCGGGTTGGTCACCTTGACGACGCGGTCGTCGACCTCGATCTCCGTGAACGGTGACGCCATGGTCGAGGAGCCTAGCCGGGGCGGCTACTTCTTCGACGCACCCTCGGGGGCGGCCGCGGGCTGGGTGACGGTCACGGTGACGCTGTCGGACCAGCCCTCGTCGGCGTACTGGCTCTCCGGTCGGTGCCAGCGGAACTCGGTGGTCTCGGTGACGGGTACGTCGACCCGCGCCAGGCCGTCGGGACCGCCGAGGACCAGGTCGCCCACGGGTGCCCAGGCACCACCCGGACGTCGTGACTCGAGGACCAGCGGGTCGCCGGTGACCCGACCGCCCGACTCGGTCACCCGGCCGGTCAGCGTGACCGACCCTCCGGCGTCGACCGCGGTCCGGTCGACGGCGACTCCTGTGGCCAGGGTCGTGCCCTCGAAGTCGAAGGTCGAGCCCGAGCCACGGACCGCGTCGAGGTTGAAGGGTCTGCCGTCGCAGCCGAAGCCGGTCACCACGAAGCCGGGGCCGTCGCCGTGCTCGGCGGCGAGGTCGGCGGTGGTGGCGGTCTCCGGCGAGCCGAGCGGCGACAGCGTCGCGAGGTCGACGAGCGTCCAGTCGTACGTCGTCGCTGCGGTCGACACGGTCGTCCACGACCCGGCGGGGGCGGACAGCGTGGCGCGGCCCCGCCAGGCGGTGCCGGGGGCGTTGTCGGGCGTGATCGCCATGACGTAGGAGACGCCCTGGCTGCCCGAGGTCGACGCGACGGCGACCGTCGAGTCGACGGCGGCGAGGGAGTCGAAGCGGGTGAACGGACCGGACGCCGTACCGGCCGCGGGCGGCACCAGGCCGAGGGACCGGCGGCCCATCGGCGCCGTGTAGGGGCCGAGGTTGAGCCGCGACTGGGGCGGGCGGGCGGCACCGAACAGGCCGTCGCAGCTGACGTAGGTGAGGAAGAGGTCGGGGTCACCGGTGCTCGGTCCGGACAGGCGCTGGCGTGTCGGCTGCCTGCGCCGGTGCGGCGCCGAGGGCCGTCGTGACGGTCATCGACGCGAGCAGCGCCATGGTGGTCCGCAACCGCATCCGTCGTCCTGCTCCCCGTTCGCGCGACGCCCGTGCGCCGTGCTGCTCACCATCATGCTCGGCGACCCGAGCCTTGTGAACAGGTGGCCGGCACGAGATTCCCCCATATTCGCTCACGGATCACCTGTCCGGGTGGCTGTCGGTGGCGCGCCCTAGGTTGTCGCCATGCCGTTGAGGGGTGAGGACGTCCCGCGCCATCCCGTACGCCGGGTCGAGGCGCGCGCCGACCACGACCTCGCCCCGCGGTCCTACCCCGCCTCGATCCCCGCCGTCGCGCAGGTGCTCGCCGACGGCCTCGACCTCGGTCCCGGGGTCACCTTCCTGGTCGGCGAGAACGGCTCGGGCAAGTCCACGCTGGTCGAGGCGGTGGCCACGGCGTTCGGGCTGTCACCGGAGGGTGGGAGCACCCACAGCCAGCACTCGACGCGACCCACCGAGTCGTCGCTCGGCGACGCGCTGCAGCTGGTGCGTGGGGCGGGGTCGACGAAGTGGGGCTTCTTCCTCCGCGCCGAGACGATGCACGGCTGGTACTCCTACATGGAGGGCACTCGGCGGCGACGACCACGCCTTCCACGAGATGAGCCACGGCGAGTCCTTCCTCGCGGTGCTCGAGTCGCGCTTCACCGGCGCGGGCTTCTTCTGCCTCGACGAGCCCGAGGCGGCGCTGTCGTTCTCGTCCACGCTCGGGCCTGGTCGCGGCCCTCCAGCGCGTGGTGGCCCGCCGCGGGCAGGTGCTGTGCGCCACCCACTCCCCCGTCCTCGCCGCCATGCCGGGCGCACGCATCCTCGAGGCCGGCCCGTGGGGCCTGCGCGAGGCCGCGTGGGACGACCTCGACCTCGTCGACCACTGGCGGCGCTACCTCGCCGAGCCGTGGGCCTACCTGCGGCACCTGCAGGACGACTGACTCAGATCGGGCGCCGTCGCAGCGTGGCGGCGAACATCGCGTCCGTGCCGTCGCGGTGCGGCCACAGCTGGAAGCGCTCGACCTCGTCGGTGTCGCGCCGTCGGTCGAGCACCGCCGCGACCACCTCCGTCGTCTCGGCGAGCACCGGCGAGCACGTCGCGTAGACGACGACGCCCCCCGGGCGCACCGAGTCGATGGCCACGTCGAGCAGCACCTGCTGGAGCCCGACGAGCACGTCGACGTCCTCGGGCGTACGCCGCCAGCGCGACTCCGGCCGCCGACGCAGGGCACCGAGCCCCGAGCAGGGCGCGTCGACGAGCACCCGGTCGAACGTGCCCGGCACCCACGGCGGTCGCGTGCCGTCCCCGACCAGCGACGTGGACCGTGCCGTCCGGCACCGCCCGCACCGCCGACGACACGAGGGTGGCGCGGTGGGGCTGCCGCTCGTTGGCGACGAGCCGGGCGCCCCGCTGTGCCGCGAGGGCGCCGAGCAGCGCCGCCTTGCCGCCCGGACCGGCGCACAGGTCGAGCCACAGCTCGTCGCGCCCCTCGAGCTCGGCGTCGGCCATGGCGAGGGCGACGAGCTGCGAGCCCTCGTCCTGCACGCCCGCGCGTCCCTCCGCGACGGCCGGGATGCCCGCCGGGTCGCCGCCGGCCAGCACGACGCCGTACGGCGACCGGCTGGTGCGGCTCCCGCCGGCGGCCTCCAGCTCGGCGATCTCGGCGAGCCCGGGACGAGCAGCCAGCGTGACCCGCGGTGGCGCGTTGTCGGCGGCGAGCAGCGCGTCGAGCTCGTCGTCGGAGCCCGTCTGGGGACCGAGCGCCTCGCCCAGCGCGTCGACCACCCAGCGCGGGTGGGACCGGGCGACGGCGAGGTGGCCGCGCGGGTCGCTGGTCCGGTCGGGCGCGACCTCGGCGACCCAGTCGTCGTACGACCTGGTGCTGACCTTGCGGAGCACCGCGTTGACCAGGCCGGACGGTCCGCGCCCGACGGTCGCCTTGACCAGGTCGACGCTGGTGGAGATGGCCGCGTGGTCGGGCACCCGCATCGACAGCAGCTGGTGGACCCCGAGGCGGAGCACGTCGCGCACCTCGGCCTGGAGCTTGGGCTTGGTCAGGCAGGCGTCGATGACCGGGTCGTAGAGCCCCTGCATCCGGATCGCGCCCGACGCCAGCTCGGTGGCCAGCGCGGCGTCACGGCCCTCCAGCCCGTGCTTGCGCAGCACCTGCGGCAGGACCAGGTTGGCGTACGCCCGGTCCGACGCGCACCGCGGTGAGGACGTCGAGCGCCGCGCGCCGGGGCCGGTCGACCGGACCGCGGCGCTCACTCACCGAGGTGCTCCCGGACCAGCTTCTTGGGCGCCTTGGCGGCCCACGCCTCGGTGATCACCTCGGCGAGCTCCTGCCGGCTGATCTCGCCGAGCCGGGACTGCCGGACCAGGACGGCGCGAGGTCCGCTTGAAGTGGTCGATGGTGAAGAACGGCGTCGAGCCGTCCTCGACGAGGGCGTGCTTCTCGACCTCGGTCGGCGTCGTGATCACCACGACGTCGTCCCACATCTCCCCCGTCTCGGGGTCGACCGCGGTCTTGTGGGCCATGCGGTAGAGCACGAACCCCTTGCCCTTGTCGCCGCGCGGCACCTTCCACGTCGGCCGGTCGCCCCACGAGATGCCGAGCTCGGTCTCCGGCAGCGACGCCGCAGATCTCGTCGATGTCCTCGGGCCGGGCCGGGCGGTCAGCGGCGGTGCTCATCCGACGACCCTAGTCGCCGAGACGGGCGCCCGACTCGAGGCGTACGCCGCGGGCCCAGTCGGCGGCGCGCCATCTGCTTCTTGCCGAACGCCTTGACCTCGCCGAGCTGCAGGGGTGTCGTCGCGGTGCCGACGACGACGGCGTTCTTGGTGACCGCGAGGACGCCGGGCGCGAGCCGCTCGTGGTCGACGTGGCGGACCGGTCCGATCTTGATCCGCTCGCCCTCGAAGGTGCTCCACGCGCCCGGGACGGGGGTGCAGGCGCGGACCTGGCGGTCGATCGCGACCGCGGGGTCGCTCCAGTCGATGCGGGCGTCGTCGACCAGGATCTTGGGCGCGAAGGAGACGCCGTCCTCCGGCTGCTCGCGCGCCTCGAGCGTGCCGTCCTCGATGCCGTCGAGCGTCTGCACCAGCAGGCCCGGCACCGCCCTCGGCGAGACGGTCCAGGAGGTCGCCGGCGGTGTCGTCGGGACGGATGCGCTCGGTCATGGTCCCGAAGACCGGTCCCGCGTCGAGCGCCTTGACGATCCGGAAGGTCGTCGCGCCGGTGACCTCGTCGCCCGCCCACAGCGCGTGCTGGACCGGGGCCGCGCCGCGCCACGACGGCAGCACCGAGAAGTGCAGGTTGATCCAGCCGTGCGGCACGAGGTCGAGCGCGGACTGCGGCAGCAGCGCGCCGTAGGCCACGACGGGGCACGCGTCGGGCCGCAGCGCGGCCAGGGCCGCCTGGAACTCCGGGTCGCGCGGGTGCTCGGGCTTGAGCACCGGTACGCCGAGCTCCTCGGCCCGCTGCGCCACCGGGCTGGCGACCAGCCTGCGGCCACGACCGCTCGGGGCGTCGGGACGCGTCACGACGCCGACGAGCTCGTGGCGGCTCGCGGCGACGGCGTCGAGCGCGGGGAGGGCGACCTCGGGGGTCCCGGCGAAGACGACGCGCATCAGCGACGCGCCCTCATCGGCCCAGCCCGCCGGTCGCGTGCGGGCTCACCCGCACGGTCGGGCTGCTCCAGGCCGAACCACTCGGACTCGCGGATCTCCTTCATCGCCGCCTTGCGGGCGTCGGTGTCGAGCTTGTCGATGAAGAGGATCCCGTCGAGGTGGTCGGTCTCGTGCTGGATGGCGCGGGCCAGCAGCTCGGAGGCCTCGATCCGGAGCGGCTCGCCGTGCATGTCGAAGCCGGTGGCGACGACACGGAGCGCGCGCAGGCAGTCGTAGGTGAGCTCGGGCAGCGAGAGGCAGCCCTCGGCACCGTCCTGGGTCTCGTCGGACAGCTCCAGCGACGGGTTGACCAGGTGGCCGAGCTCGCCCTCGACGTGCCAGGTGAAGACCCGCAGGCCGACGCCGATCTGCGGTGCCGCCAGCCCGGCGCCGGGCGCCGCGACCATCGTGTCGGTGAGGTCGGTGACGAGCTGGCGCAGCTCGCGGTCGAAGCTGTCGACCTCGATCGCGCGCTGCCGGAGCACGGGATCACCGAAGAGCCGGATGGGCTGGACTGCCATGCCGCGCAGTCTAGGGAAGCGTCGTGACGTCCTGGTCGCTGGTCGCGCAGCGAGCCGCGCCAGGACGTCCCAACCGCCAACCACTCAGATCGTGAGCGGGTCGACCTGGATCCGGACCGGGTCGAGCTTGCGCGCCGACCGCACCCGCTGGAGGTCGCCGAGCGCTCCCGACAGGTCGGGACCGCTCGACCACGGCACCCGCAGCAGCACGCGGTGCTCGTCGCTCGACCGGCACCGGTCCGAGCACCTCGGCCCCCTCGGGCAGGTCGAGCAGGTGGAGCACGTCGTCGAGCGCGCCGAGGTCGCCGGTGACGGTGGCCATCCGTGCGGCGGGCGGCAGGTGGGCCTGCGACCGCTCCTCGACCTCGCGCCGCGCGAAGCCGGCCGGGTCCCAGCGCACGAGCGCCTGCAGCGCCGGGTGGGCGGGATCGCCGACCGCGACGACGTGGCCGCCGCGGCGGACGAGCGCTGCCGCGTTGAGCCAGCGACGCAGTGCCTCCTCGGCCGCGCGCAGGTCGTCGCGGGCGAGGGTCAGCCAGGTGTCGAGGACGACGACGGCCGCGTAGCCCTCGTCGGCCACCGGCTCGGCACCGACGGTCGCCACCACGACGTCCGGGGCGGCACCGACCCGGTCGAGCACCCGCTCGCCCGAGCTGCTCCGGACCGTCGTGCCGGCGAACATCCGGCCGAGCTCCTCGGCCGTGCGTGCCTCGCCCCGCACCGGCGCGCGGAGCCCGCGGCCGCCGCAGGTGCTGCACGCCCACGCCCGCTCGACGTGCCCGCACCACCGGCACTGGGGCGGCACCGCGGGACCCGCCACGGCGAGCGGACCGGTGCACACCGAGCAGCGGGCCGGGGCACGGCAGGTGTCGCAGGCCAGCGAGGCGGCGTAGCCGGCCCGGGGCGTCTGGACCAGCACGGGCCCGGACTCCAGGCCGCGGCGGATCGCGTCGTAGGCCGCCCGCGGGATGCGGGTGCCGACCTGCCGGTCCTCGGCGGGCACCGCCTCGACCCGGACCCGGGCGCGCAGCACGTCGCGCGGGACGACCAGCTCGTGCGCCCACCCGGTCGCCAGCAGCTGCTGCGCCTCGGGGGTGCGGGCGACGCCGCCGAGGAGCGCCGCGGTCGACTGCTGCTCGGCGCGGGCCAGGAGCACCTCGCGGGTGTGGGGGTAGGGCGCCCGCGGCTCGGCGTAGAGGTCGTCGCCGTCGTCCCACAGCACCACCAGCCCGAGGTCGTGGACGGGCGCGAAGGCAGCCGACCGGGTGCCGACGACGATGCGCCGGGCTCCGCGGGAGACGGCCAGGAAGTCGCGGTAGCGCCGGGCGGGACCGCCGTCGGCGGTGAGGCAGACGTGGTGCCCCTCCCCGAGCGCCGCGGTGAGCGCGGCGTCGACCCGGGCGACGTCGCGGTCGTCGGGCACGCACACCAGCGCGCCTCGCCCGGCGGCGTACGCCGTCGCCACCGCCTCGGCGACCATCCGCGGCCAGTCGTCGGCGGGCGCCGCGGACCACACCGCGCGTGGCGTCTCGCCGGCCGCCAGCCGACGGAGGAAGGCGGCGGCGTGCTCGACCTCGTCCCAGGCGCCGGTGGTCACGGGCGGCGGGGCGGGTGCCGGCACGGACACGGCCTTCTCGGCGGTCGCGTGCCGGGGCGGGACGGCGAGCCGGAGCACGTCGGACCGGGCTCCGGCGTACCTCGCGGCGAGCGTCGCGCTGAGCTCGGCGATCTCGGGCGCGAGCACCGGCTCCGCGCTGACCACCCGGCGCAGCGGCTGGAGGGTGCCGGTGTGGTCGGTCGCGGACGTCCGCTCGACGACGTAGCCCTGCACCTCCTGACCGGCGAAGCGCACCTTGACCCGAGCTCCCGGCACGGCCGTGTCCGCCATCGCCACCGGCACGGCGTAGTCGAACGGCCGGTCGAGGTGGGCGAGGGCGATGTCGACCAGCACCCGCGCGACGGGGTCGACCGCCGCCGGCTCCCAGGACGCGGCCGTGCGGCGCCGGGTGGCCGCGGCCTTGGCCTTGGCGTCGTCCACGGCAGCACGAAGCCCCGGAAGCATGTCTGCCTCCGGGGCTTCGTGGTCGTTCATGGGCCGCATTCAACCAGCGGCCACCGACGACCGTCAGGCGCAGCGTCCGTGGGTGCGACCTGCATCAGCGCAGGTTGAAGCTCGCCCTCGCCTTGCTCGGGCGACGGTGTCGGATCCCTTGTAGGTCGCCTTCACCTTGTGCTTGCCCTTGCCGAGCTTGGCGAGCACCTTGCCTCGTGCAGCACCAGCGTGGCCTTGCCCTTCTTGACCTTGACCGTCTTGGTCATGTTCTTCTTGCCCATGACCTTGAACGTCACCTTGCCGGTCGCCTTCGCGCCCGTCGGCCTTGACCGTCGCCTTGATCGGTCACCTTGCCGGCTCCTGGTCTTCGACCGTGAGCTTCGGTCGTCGACGCGACCTTGCGTCGGCGCCGGGGTCGTCGGCGTCGGGCGTGGTCGGGACCGGGGTGCGTCGGACCGGGGTGGTGCGGCGTCGGACGTCGGGAGGCCGGCGACGTCGCAGGTGTAGACCACGATGTCGTCGAGCCACCACCCGATGATAGCCGTCCGCAGAGTCACCGCGCAGAGGTGAACGACGGCTTCACCGTCTGCCCGGCGAACGACGACAGGTCGAGCTGGCTGCGCGGTCCAGCCGAAGCTGTCACCGGCGAAGGCCTTGCGCCCCGCCCACTGGTTGGGGAACGCCGGGCTGTACGCCTGACAGCGTCTGCGCCGGACCGTTGGTCCACGGCAGCGTCGGCCGTGTCGCACGGCACCGGTCCCGGGTCGACCTCGACCGTCCCGCCGTCGATGTAGGCGACGCGGAGGCCCGACCCTTGGTACCACTCGAAGAGCCGCCACTGCTGGAAGGCCAGGTAGGACGTCTGGCCGGCCGGCAGCGCGATGCCCGTCGGCGGTCGTCAGCGACGCGGAGGCCGGGTCGCCGAGGTCGGGGGTCGGGGTTGTAGCCGAACCACGAGTCCAGACCGGACGTGGCGTTGCTGCCCCAGTCCGCGTTGACGCCGTAGGTCCACATGCCCGCCGGCGGACGGCATGAACTTCGATGGCCGGGGTGCCGGTCTCGCTGTTGAAGAGCTCCCGCATCGTCGTGCCGGTCGGGCAGGTCGTGACCGCGTCGGCGCGGCTGCGGTGCGTTGGTCGGCGTCGTGCGCAGCTCGGTGGCGAGCACGGCCTTGGCGATGTTGGCGCAGTCGGCAGCGGTGAAGCCACCGGTGCCGGCGGTCACGAAGTCGGCGCAGCTCTGCTCGAGCACCGCGGCCAGGTTGGCGTAGTCGCTGCCCGAGGTGAGCTTGGTGATCGCGTCGAAGTAGAGCTTGCCGGTCTTGGTCAGGCCCGGTGTCCGCGCCGTCGATGCCGGTGATCGTCTGGCCGTTGAACGGACGCCGCCCTGGGAGATCAGGTAGGCCGTCTTGTTGCCGACGCCGCTGTTCGTGGTGCACGCCGCCGCGTCGGTAGGCGCCGTAGGTGTTCCACGGCGGGTCGGCGGTGTAGAGCGGGCTGGTCATCTTGTCCGGGTCGCCGAAGCGCCGTCGGGTTCTTCATGTCCCGGATCGCGCCGATCGGCAGGTCCTCGCCCAGCTTCCAGTCGGCGTCGCCGGTCGCGAGCCCGGCGCGGTGGTCGACGATCTCGCCCATGATGTCGGCGATCGACTCGTTCATCGCGCCGCTCTGGCCCCAGTAGAAGAGCTCGGAGTACTGGTCGACGACGCCGTGCGTCATCTCGTGGCCCACCACGTCGTCGGCGCACGGCGTAGGTGTCGCCGTAGAACATCTGGGTGCCGTTCCAGAACGCGTTGGCGTAGGGGCAGCCGCCCTCGGTCCGGTCTGGCAGAAGCGCACCGTCGAGGCGAGCTTCTTCGCCCCGCCGACGTCGATGCCGAGCGCCTGCGGTGAGGTCGATGCCGGCGATCTGCTCGTAGGCCGTCGAGACCGACGCCGGCGTTGTCGAAGGCGGCGTTCGACGTCGGCGACGGCGCTGGCGGGCCCGCCCTCCGTGCGCGCGAAGCCCGAGGTGCAGGCCGTCGCCGTGCCGCGCACGTTGTTGCGGTCGCAGACCACCCGGTCGATGTGCTCGATCTGGTCGAGGTTGACCAGGACGCGCCCGATCGTGTCGTCGACGAGCACGAGGCGGCGTACGGCGGCGCCGTCACCGACCTCGAACTGCCAGACGCCCTGCGGCGGGCGCCGGTGCGCCGCCGAAGACCGCTCGGGTCCCAGACCGCGCGGCCCTCGGCGGTGGTGCGTCAGGCCGGTGGCGCCGGCGGCCGCGCCGCGGCCGCGCGCCGCGCGGTGGCCACGGCGGCGGCCTCGGTCCACGGTCGCGGCCGGCAGGCGTGCGCAGCGGTCGAGACGCGTGGACGAGCATCGAGCCGAGCTGGCGGTCGGCCGCGCAGGCTGACCACCACCTGGCCGCCGATCACCGGCGCGGAGTCGACCTCCTGCTGGAAGCGGACGACGTCCTGGCCCGACGCCGAGCGGACCGCTCGCTCGGTGATCGACAGCTCGGCGTCCTTCGCGCAGGCCCGAGCGCCGCGCCGTAGCGCGCGAGGTGCGCGCGGCGCCGCCGTCGCGGACCGTCGGTGCGCCGCCGACACGGCGGGGTTGACCACCCGGTTGCCGGCCGTCGGTGCCGACGAAGTCGGCCGTCGCCGTCGGCGTTGCGCTCGATGCGCAGCCCGTCAGTCGCGTCGGCACTGAGCCGGGCGATGCCCGGGTTCGTGCGGCTCCTGGCGGCTGCCTGGGCCCTGGTCCAGGCGGCCAGCTGGCCGCCCGCCAGTGCTGTCGCGGCCACGAGCGGCCGCCACCAACGTCTTGCGCTGCGTCATCGAGATCCTCCTCTAGACCGATGCGCGGCACCCCCGGTGCCCGCGCTCGGCAGCCTAGGAAGCCAGGACGCGGCTGACGGCCATGGCCCGACGCGGACGACTTCGCGAGCGATCGTCGCCCGGGCGTGCACGCCACGAACGCCAGGACCCCCGCCGTAGGCGGGGGATCCGGCAGTGAGGTCAGCGCAGCGATCAGATGCCGGCGGCAGCCTTCAGCTTGTCGGCACGGTCGGTCGTCTCCCAGGTGAACTCCGGGAGCTCGCGACCGAAGTGGCCGTAGGCCGAGGTCAGCGCGTAGATCGGGCGCAGCAGGTCGAGGTCGCGGATGATCGCGGCCGGACGGAGGTCGAAGACCTCGAGCACGGCCTCCTGGATCTTCTCGTCGGGGACGACACCGGTGCCGAACGTCTCGATGAAGACGCCCACCGGGGCGGCCTTGCCGATGGCGTAGGCGACCTGCGCCTCGCAGCGGCGCGCGAGGCCCGCGGCGACGACGTTCTTGGCGACCCAGCGCATCGCGTAGGCCGCGGAGCGGTCGACCTTCGAGGGGTCCTTGCCGGAGAAGGCACCGCCGCCGTGGCGCGCCATGCCGCCGTAGGTGTCGACGATGATCTTGCGGCCGGTGAGGCCGGCGTCGCCCATCGGGCCGCCGATCACGAACGTGCCGGTCGGGTTGACGAGCATCCGGTAGCCCTCGGACGGCAGCTCGAACTGCGCGAGCACCGGGTCGATGACGTGCTGCTTGATGTCGGCCTCGAGCGTGGCGTGGTCGACCTCGGGACCGTGCTGGGTCGACAGGACGACGGTGTCGATGCGCACCGGACGGTCGTCCTCGTCGTACTCGATCGTGACCTGGGTCTTGCCGTCGGGACGCAGGTAGTCGAGCGTGCCGTCCTTGCGGACCTCGGTCGAGGCGCTGGGCGAGGCGCTGGGCGATCGTGATCGGGAGCGGCATCAGCTCCGGGGTGTCGTCGCAGGCGTAGCCGAACATCAGGCCCTGGTCGCCGGCGCCGCGCTTGTCGAGCTCGTCGTCCGACGAGCCCACGCGGGACTCGTGACCGGCGTCGACGCCGGCGGCGATGTCGCTCGACTGGGCGCCGATGGCGACCTGGACGCCGCACGAGTGGCCGTCGAAGCCCTTCTCCGAGGAGTCGTAGCCGATGTCGAGGATCGCCTTGCGGACGATGTCGGCCACCGGGCGCGTAGGCCGTGGTGCGGACCTCGCCGGCCACGACGACCAGGCCGGTGGTGAGCAGCGTCTCGACCGCGACCCGCAGGTTGGCGCGGTCGCTGTCCGCGCTCATCAGGTGGTCGAGGACCGAGTCGCTGATCCGGTCGGCGATCTTGTCCGGGTGACCCTCGGTCACGGACTCCGAGGTGAAGAGGCGTCCTGCCACGTTGTTCTCAATTCTTGGGTGGTTCGGGCGTGGATGGAAAAACGTACCTGCTGCCCAGCATCCGGGACGCCGGTCTCAGTCGGCGAATCGCCGGGCGACCTCGTCCCAGATGACGTGGGCGAGGGCGGTCTTGCTCCCGTGGGGCACCTCGACGGAGACGCCGTCGGCACCGAGGACGACGGCCTCGTTGTCGCTGCTCCCGAAGACCGCTCCGCCGCTGACGTCGTTGACGACGAGCAGGTCGCAGCCCTTGCGGGCGAGCTTGGCGCGACCGAGCTCGAGGACCGAGCCGGTCGCGTCGCCGGTCTCGGCCGCGAAGCCGACGATCACCGCTCCCTCACGGGCGCGGTCGCGGGAGATCTCCGCGAGGATGTCGGGGTTCTGCTCGAGCTCGATGGCGGGAGCGGACCCGTCCTCGGCCTTCTTGATCTTGGCGTCGCTGACGGCGACCGGGCGGAAGTCGGCCGGGGCGGCCGCCATCACCACGGCGTCGGCGCTCGCGGTCGCTGCGACCACGGCCTCGCGCAGCTGCGCCGTCGTCTCGACGCGTACGACGCGGACGCCGGCCGGGTCGGGGAGCGACACGTTGGCGCTGACCAGCGTGACCTGCGCTCCACGGGACGCGGCCGCTCGGGCGAGCGCGTAGCCCTGCAGCCCGGACGACCGGTTGCCGAGGAAGCGGACCGGGTCGAGGTACTCGCGGGTGCCGCCGGCGGACACGACCACCGTGCGGCCGGCGAGGTCGAGCGAGGCGTCGGCGCCGCGGTCGAGCACGCCGCGCACCAGCTCGAAGATCTCGGCGGGGTCGGGCAGCCGGCCCTTGCCGGTGTCGGCGCCGGTGAGGCGACCCTCGGCCGGCTCGATCACCACGGCACCGCGCTGGCGCAGGGTGGCGACGTTGGCCTGGGTGGCCGGGTGCTCCCACATCTCGGTGTGCATGGCCGGTGCGAAGACGACCGGGCAGCGCGCCGTGAGGAGCGTGTTGGTGAGCAGGTCGTCGGCGAGCCCGTGGGCGGCCTTCGCCAGCAGGTCGGCGGTCGCCGGGGCGACCACCACGACGTCGGCGTGCTGTCCGATCTGCACGTGCGGCACGGCGTGGACGTCGTGCCACACCTCCGAGGAGACCGGCTTGCCCGACAGCGCGGCCCACGTGGGGGCGCCGACGAACTCCAGGGCGGAGGCCGTCGGCACCACGGTCACGTCGTGGCCGGACTCGGTGAACCGGCGCAGCAGCTCACAGGCCTTGTAGGCCGCGATGCCACCGGAGACACCGAGCACGACCGTGACGGTCATCGTGAGGCTCGCGTCACTCCGTGGCGTCGCCCGCAGCGGCCTCGGCAGCGGCGGCCTCGGCGGCGGGGTCGATGTCCTCGCAGGTCAGGAGGTCGTCGTTGATCTCGCGGAGCGCGATCGAGAGCGGCTTCTCCTGCACGTGGGTGTCGACGAGCGGGCCGACGTACTCCAGCAGGCCCTCGCCGAGCTGGGAGTAGTAGGCGTTGATCTGGCGAGCACGCTGGGCGCTGTAGAGCACCAGCTTGTACTTGCTGTCGGTCTTGCTGAGCAGGTCGTCGATCGAGGGGTTGGTGACGCCCTCGGCGGCGATGGTGGGAGAAGCCACGGTGATGGTGCCTCGCTAGTCAGTCTCGTCAGGCAGGAGGTGGAGCAGGTGCAACCATCAAGGATACCAACTGCTCGGCCGCAGCGTGAACTTCGTGGTTGACGATGGTCACGTCGAACTCGCTCTCGGCGGCCAGCTCGGCACGCGCGGTCTCCAGCCGGCGCTCCCGCTCGGCCTCGCTCTCGGTGCCGCGACCGACCAGGCGGCGGACGAGCTCGTCCCACGACGGCGGCTTGAGGAAGACGAACAGCGCCTCGGGCATCGTCTCGCGCACCTGGCGCGCGCCCTGCAGGTCGATCTCCAGCATCGCGGGGTGACCGGAGGCCAGCGCGAGGTCGACGGGGCCGCGGGGCGTGCCGTAGCGCGCGGCCTTGTGCACCACCGCCCACTCGAGCAGGTCGCCCCTCTCGATCATCGCGTCGAACTCCTGGTCGGAGACGAACCAGTAGTGCACGCCGTTCTCCTCCCCCGGGCGCGGCGGCCGCGTGGTCGCGGAGACGGACAGCCAGACCTCGGGGTGCGTACGCCGTACGTCCGCCGCCACCGTGCCCTTGCCGACGGCGGTCGGGCCGGCGAGCACGATGAGCCGCGAACGGCGGCCGGGGTTGCCCGCGGCCGCGCCCTCCGTGTCCACCTCGGTCACGAGGCGTCGGGGCCGAACTCGCGCTCCAGCGCGGCGATCTGCTTCACGCCGAGGCCGCGGACCCGTCGGCTCTCGGCGATGCCGAGGCGCTTCATGACCTGGCGGGCACGGACGCGACCGAGGCCCGGCACGGACTGGAGCAGCTCGACGACGCGCATCTTGCCGATCACCTCGTTGGTCCGGCCCTCCTCGAGGACGTCGAGGATCGAGCCCCCGGAGTTCTTCAGGCGGTTCTTCAGCTCGGCCCGTTCGCGGCGCGAGGCCGCCGCCTTGTCGAGGGCTGCCTGGCGCTGCTCGGGCGTCAGAGGGGGCAAGGCCACGAAGAAGGTCCTTCTGGTGCGAGAGACGGGTCCGGCTGGTGCGGGTCAATCTAGTCAGAGCGCGCCGCGGTGGGCAATCGAGCCTCGTTGCTCTCAGTCGATCGTGAAGCTCTTGCCGTCGAGCTCCGCGCCGTCGCTGCCGCCCGCGAGTGCCGACCGGGTCGTCGGTCGAGGCCTCGATGACGTACTCGCCGGGCGCCCAGCCGGAGGTGTCCAGCTCGTAGCGCCAGGGGAAGAGCCGGCCGCAGCACTCCTCGGCCGTCGTCGAGTCGTGGAGCACTGCAGAGGCGTCGGGTCCGCGGACGTCGATGCCCACCGTGCCCTCGAACGACTCCGCCAGGCCGCGGACGACCACCGTGCCGTCGGGTGTGGGGTCGTCGATCTCCAGGATGTTCACCTTGCCCAGCACGCCGGAGTAGTGCGCCGCCACGTAGCCGTCGTACGGCCCGGTCGCGGGGATGCCGAGCAGGTTCGTGACGGGTGCACGGCGACGGCCGACGTGGAACACGACGGGGGCATCGACGCCGCCGACCGAGCGCAGCGTCCAGACCACCTGCTGGATGGCCAGGTGCGCCTGTCGCACCGAGGTCCGCGGGGTCCTGCTCGTCGGGGTGTCCTGCGCGAGACGGACGTCGTAGTACCCCTCGTCCCCGTCCCACCACAACCGGACCTCCTCGACGGTGGTGTCACGCCACAGCGAGCGGTAGTCCGGGTCGGTCGGAGCACCGGCGGTCACCTCGCGGGCCGCAGCGAGCAGCGCCTCCCGCCTGCTGCCCGTCGCCGTGAACAGCTCCGCGCGCAGCTGTGGCTCACCTGTGGTCGCGCGGGGTGCCACCCAGTAGACGAGTCCCCGCGCCAGCCCCTCCGCCGTCGCCGCAGGCGTCCGCCCGGGCGCAGGCAACGGAGCGGGCGTGGCAGAGGACGTGGAGGCGGACGTCGGGGTGCGGGTCACGCGGCGGCTCAGGACGCGCAGACGTGCTGCACCCGGCCAGGACCGCCGTCGCCAGGGCGAGGCAGGCCGCGACCCCGGCGCCGTCTCGCCCTCGTGCCATGTCAGTCCCCCGTCTCAGTCCCCCGTCGTCTCACCTGTGGGACGCGCGCGCCGCCGGATCGGTTGTCAGCGCGACAGCGGCGTGCCGCACACGTCCAGGGCGTGCTGCTCGACGGCTGCCATCGCGGTGACCGTCTGCTCGGAGCCGACCTCGCGGGCCGCTGCCTCGATCGCGCGACGTCCCGCGGCGTCGAGGTCGGCGGGCGGGTCGTCGGAGGCGTACGACGACGCGTCGACGCCGTTGTCGGCCAGCACCTGCTCGAGGCGGCGCAGCGGCTCGATCACCGCGTCCCAGTCGTCGACGATGTCGCGCGGCGCGCGGTCGCGGAGGTCGTCGTAGGTGTCGAGGGCGTCGAACAGGGCACCGGTGTCGTCTGACGCGGCGATGTCGGTCAGCTCGCCCTGGTGCTCGGTGACCGCCGCGCAGTAGTCCTCCTGCGGGTCGCCCGAGCAGCCCGTCAGGGTGATCGCCGCCAGCGAGCACGAGGGCGGCGGCACGGGTCACGCGCCCAACCCTCGCACGGAGTCGTTGCCGCGCATCGCGGCGTCGCGAAGGGCCGTCACGTCGGGGCCGGCCGCCAGCACCTCGCGCGACGAGCTCGGCAGGGCCCACCGGGCGGCGGCGCCGAAGATCCGGCGCAGGTCGTCGGTGGTGCCGCCCTGCGCGCCGTAGCCGGGCACCAGGAACGGGCCGTTGATGTCGAGGTCCTCGTCCGTCGAGCCGATGGTCGCGCCCACCACCGCCCCGAACGAGCCGACCGGCTCCGCGCCGTCGTTGAGCCGGCGCAGGTGCTCGAGCACGGTCCCGGCCACCGTCGCGCCCGACCCGCCGTCGCCGCGGGCGTGCTGGACCTCGGGACCCTCCTGGTTGGAGGTGAGCGCGAGGACGAACAGCCCCCGGTCGTGGACGCGGCAGGCCTCGACCATCGGGTCGAGCGAGCCGAAGCCGAGGTAGGGGCTCGCGGTGATCGCGTCGGAGGCCAGCGGCGAGGCGGGGTCGAGGTAGGCGTCGGCGTAGGCCTGGCTGGTCGAGCCGATGTCGCCGCGCTTCACGTCGAGGAGCACCAGCGCGCCGGCGGCCCGCGACTCCGCGATCACCCGCTCGAGGACGGCGACGCCGCGGCTGCCGAAGCGCTCGTAGAACGCGCTCTGCGGCTTCACCACGCCGACCACCGGCGCGACGGCCTCGACGACGGTCAGCGCGAACCGCTCCAGCGAGGCCACGTCGTCCGACAGGCCCCACTGCTGGAGCAGCGCGACGTGCGGGTCGATGCCGACGCAGAAGCGACCGCGCTCCTCGATGGCGTGGGCGAGACGGGTGCCGAAGGTGGTCATCGGTCCTCCTGGGTTGATGTCGGCGCGGACTCGGCGCGCGGTGAAGTGGGCCCGCAGCCGGGCGACGGTGGTGGGGTCGTGGAGCAGGGCGGTGCCGACCTGGACGCTCGTCGCGCCGGCGTCGAGGTAGGCGTTGGCGGAGCGGACGTCGTGCACGCCACCGCAGCCGACCAGCGGGACCCCGGGCAGTGTGCGGGCGACCTCGGCGACGCAGCGCAGGGCCACCGGTGCGATCGCGGGACCGCTCAACCCGCCGGAGCGGCCGTCGCGGAAGGCCGCGGGAACGGCGTTGCCGACGACGACGGCGGTGGCACCGGCCTCGTGGCAGGAGCGGGCGCCCTCGACGATGCGCGAGACGTCCGGCCGCAGCTTGGCCAGCACCGGCCGGTCGACGGGGAACTCGCGACGCACGGCGGCGATGACGCTGGCGGAGTGGAAGGGCTCGCGGGCCTCGTAGAGGCCGATCCCGGCCTCGTCCGGCGCGCCGACGTTGACCTCGAGCCCCGCGACGCCCGGTGCCCGGCTGAGCCGCCGCGCCAGGTCGGCGTACTCCCCCATGGTCGCGCCGGCGATCGACACGATCACGCGGGCGCCGGCGCGCACCAGCCACGGGAGCTCGGTGGCGAGGAAGTGCTCGAGGCCGGGGTTGGGCAGGCCGACGGCGTTGACCAGGCCGCCGGGCACCTCCTCGATCCGCGGTCCGGGTCCGCCCGTGCGGGCGTCCAGGGTGATCGAACGGGTGACGAGGTCGAGGCCCTCGAGGCCGTCGGGTCCGCAGAACGCCGCCAGCTCGCGGCCGGTGCCTCCGCACCCGGCGGCGACCATCACGGGTCCGAGGTCGAGGTCGCTCACAGGCCGTCCCAGCGCACGCGGTCACCGCGGACCACCGGTCCGTCGGCGCAGGCGCGGACGACCCGGTCGACGCCGTCCTCCCCCACCACCGGGAGCGGGCAGCCGTGGCACAGGCCCGTGCCGCACGGCGTCGGCACCTCCACGGCGACCTGGCTCCACGCACCGGCGCGCTCGGCGGCGCCGGCCGCAGCCTGCAGGACGGCGGCCGGACCGGCGGCGTAGACGACGTCGGCCTCGCTGCGTCGGAGCAGGTCGTCGACGTGCTCGGCGACGGTGCCGCGCAGGCCCACGGACCCGTCGGCGGTGAGGACGGTGACCGACCGTGCCCAGCGCCGGGCCTCCAGCGCGGCGAGCAGGCGCGCCTCGTCGGGCGCGGAGACGACGAGCGAGACGGCGCAGCCCCGCTCGCGCAGCCGCTCGGCCAGGGCGAAGAGCGGTGCGGCGGCGTAGCCCTCGCCGACCAGCAGGCAGGACACGGCGTCCTTGGGCAGCGCGAAGGGCCGGCCCAGCGGTCCGGTCAGCGCGAGACGGGTGCCGACCGGCTGGGCGGCGAGCCACTCGGTGCCGCTCCCCCTGGCCTCGACGACCACGTCGAGGGTCGGGCCGAACGCGCTCGAGGCACGCACCCGGTGGACCCACAGCGCACGGCGGGCGACGTGGCCCGCGACGGTCACCGCGACGAAGTTGCCGGCCCGGAAGCGCTCGGGCACGCCCGGCGCGGTCAGGGTCAGGTGGCGGTAGCCACCGATGCGCTTGGTGGCGACGACCTCGGCCTCGACGTGGACCGGCTCACCCATCCGTGGCCAGCCCCCTGACGATCCCCTTCACGATCCGCTGCGGCCAGAGCGGGCCCTCGTAGACGAACGCCGTGTAGCCCTGCAGCAGGTCGGCGCCTGCCGCCATCCGACGACGGGCGTCCTCGACGGTCGTGATCCCGCCGACCCCGACCAGCGTGAGGTCCGTGCCGACCCGCCCGCGCAGGAGGCGTACGACGTCCTCGGACCGCTGGGTGAGCGGCCGGCCGCTCAGCCCTCCCGCACCGATCTCCTCGACGGCGCCGGCCGGACTGGCGAGGCCGTCGCGGCTGATCGTGGTGTTGGTGGCGATGATGCCGTCGAGGCCGCTGGCCAGCGCCAGGTCGGCCACGGCGAGCACGTCGTCGTCGCTGAGGTCGGGCGCGATCTTCACCAGGAGCGGCACCCGGCGCTCAGGGGTCGCCTCGTCCGCGCGACGGCGTACGGCAGCCAGCAGCGGCTCGAGCTTCTCGACGGCCTGGAGGTCGCGCAGCCCGGGCGTGTTGGGCGAGGAGACGTTGACGACGAGGTAGTCGGCGTGGCGGGCGAGCAGGCCGGTCGACTTCTCGTAGTCGGCGATCGCCTCCTCCTCGGGCACGACCTTGGTCTTGCCGATGTTGACACCGAGGATGGTCGACCCGCCGCCGCGGCGCCAGGCCGCCAGCCGCCGGGAGACCACCTCGGCGCCGTCGTTGTTGAAGCCCATCCGGTTCACGATCGCCCGGTCGGCCTTGAGCCGGAACAGCCGCGGCTGCGGGTTGCCGGGCTGCGCCTCCCCCGTCACCGTGCCGACCTCGACGTGGCCGAAGCCGAGTGCCGCGAGGCCGTCGATGCCGACGGCGTTCTTGTCGAAGCCGGCGGCGAGACCGAGCGGGTGCGGGAAGGTCAGGCCCAGCGCCTGCACCGGCATCGGCGGCACCCGCACCGCCCGTCCGGTGACGGGTGCGGCCGCCCGGATCGCACGGAAGGCGGCGTGGTGGATCCGCTCGGCGTCGACCCGGGTCAGCGCCCGGTCGAACAGGACGTCGTAGGGCTTCACTCGCCCCTCGCCAGTGCCGCCCAGTCCTGCAGCGAGCGGACGCCGATCTCACCGCGCCGCATCGCCTCCATCCCCTGCACGGCTGCGCCGAGGCCCTGGATGGTGGTGATGCACGGGATGTCGGTCGACACGGCCGCGGTGCGGATGTCGTAGCCGTCGGCGCGCGGCGAGCCGCCGCTGGTGGCGCCGTGGGGCGTGTTGATCACCAGGTCGACCTCGCGCGCCCAGATCCGCCCGACGATCGTCGGCTCGCCGTCGGGGCCCTCGCCCTCGGAGTGCTTGCGCACCACCGTGGCCTGGACGCCGTTGCGGCGCAGCACCTCCGCGGTGCCGGCGGTCGCGAGGATCTCGAAGCCCATGTCGGCGATCTGCTTGACCGGGAAGATCATGTGGCGCTTGTCGCGGTTGGCGACGGACACGAAGACCTTGCCGGTCAGCGGCAGCGAGCCGTAGGCCGCTGCCTGCGCCTTGGCGAACGCGGTGCCGAAGACCGAGTCGAAGCCCATCACCTCGCCGGTGGAGCGCATCTCCGGGCCGAGCAGGGCGTCGACCGTGCGGCCGTCGGCGGTCTTGAAGCGGTCGAAGGGCATGACCGCCTCCTTGACCGCGATCGGCGAGCCGTCGGGCAGGTGCCCGCCGTCGCCCACGGCTGGCAGCACGCCGGCTGCGCGGAGGTCGGCGATCGACTCGCCCAGCATCACCCGGGCCGCCGCCTTGGCCAGCGGCGTCGCGGTGGCCTTGGAGACGAACGGCACGGTGCGCGAGGCGCGCGGGTTGGCCTCGAGGACGTAGAGCACGTCGGAGGCCAGGGCGAACTGGATGTTGAGCAGGCCGCGCACGTCGAGGCCACGGGCGATCAGCTCGGTGGAGAGGCGGATCCGCTCGATCTCCTCGCGACCGAGCGTGATCGGCGGCAGCGCGCACGACGAGTCGCCGGAGTGGATGCCGGCCTCCTCGATGTGCTCCATCACGCCGCCGAGGAAGAGCTCCTCGCCGTCGAAGAGCGCGTCCACGTCGATCTCGACCGCGTCGTCGAGGAACCGGTCCACGAGCACCGGCTGGCGCTCGTTGATCAGGCCGTTGGCGACGTACTTCTCGAGGTAGGCCTCGAGCGCGCCGTCGTCGTACACGATCTCCATGCCGCGCCCGCCGAGCACGTAGGACGGCCGCACGAGCACCGGGTAGCCGATCTCGTGGGCGATCCGCTGCGCCTGGGGGTACGACGTCGCGGTGCCGTGCTTGGGCGCCGGCAGGCCGGCGTCGGCCAGGACGCGACCGAAGGCGCCGCGCTCCTCGGCGAGGTGGATCGACTCCGGCGACGTGCCGACGATCTTCACGCCCGCGTCCGCGAGGCCCTGCGCCAGGCCGAGCGGGGTCTGGCCGCCGAGCTGGCACACGACACCGGCGATCGGCCCGGCCAGCTGCTCGGCGTGGACGATCTCGAGCACGTCCTCGAGCGTCAGCGGCTCGAAGTAGAGCCGGTCGGAGGTGTCGTAGTCGGTGCTCACCGTCTCCGGGTTGCAGTTGACCATGATCGTCTCGTAGCCGGCCTCGGCCAGCGCGAGCGAGGCGTGCACGCAGCTGTAGTCGAACTCGATGCCCTGGCCGATGCGGTTGGGCCCGGAGCCGAGGATGATCACGGCCTCCTTGCCCTCCGCGCGCGGCTGCACCTCGGTCTCCTCGTCGTAGGACGAGTAGTGGTACGGCGTCTGGGCGGCGAACTCGGCCGCGCAGGTGTCGACGGTCTTGTAGACCGGCCGGATGCCGAGGGCGTGGCGCACGCCGCGGACGACGTCGGCGGACAGGCCGCGGATCTTGCCGATCTGCTCGTCGGAGAAGCCGTGGCGCTTGGCCAGGCGCAGCAGGTCGGGAGTCAGCTCGGTGGCGTCGATCAGCTGGACCGCGACCTCGTTGATCAGCGCGAGCTGGTCGAGGAACCAGGGGTCGATCCTGGTGGCCTCGAAGACCTCCTCGGGCGTCGCGCCGGCGCGGATCGCGTCCATGACCTTCTTGAGCCGGCCGTCGTGCGGGACCGCGACCTCGGCGAGGAGCGCGTCCTTGTCGAGCTCGACGAACTCCCTGTGCCAGTCGAAGGGGGCGTGCTTGCTCTCCAGCGAGCGCAGCGCCTTCTGCAGCGCCTCGGTGAAGTTGCGGCCGATCGCCATCGCCTCGCCGACCGACTTCATGTGCGTGGTCAGTGTCGGGTCGGCCTCGGGGAACTTCTCGAAGGCGAACCGCGGCACCTTCACCACGACGTAGTCGAGCGACGGCTCGAAGGAGGCCGGCGTCTCCCGGGTGATGTCGTTGCGGATCTCGTCGAGCGTGTAGCCGATCGCGACCTTGGCGGCGATCTTGGCGATCGGGAAGCCGGTGGCCTTCGACGCCAGCGCCGAGGACCGCGAGACGCGCGGGTTCATCTCGATGACGATGAGGCGGCCGTCCGCCGGGTTGACGGCGTACTGGATGTTGCAGCCGCCGGTGTCGACGCCGACCGCGCGGATGATGGCGATCGCGAGGTCGCGCATCTTCTGGTACTCGCGGTCGGTCAGGGTCATCGCCGGCGCGACGGTGATGGAGTCGCCGGTGTGCACGCCCATCGGGTCGAGGTTCTCGATCGAGCAGACGATCACGCTGTTGTCCATGCGGTCGCGCATGACCTCGAGCTCGTACTCCTTCCAGCCGATGATCGACTCCTCGAGGAGCACCTCGGTCGTCGGGCTGGCGGCCAGGCCGGCGCCACCGATGCGGCGCAGGTCCTTCTCGTCGTAGGCCATCCCCGAGCCGGTGCCGCCCATCGTGAAGGACGGGCGGACCACCATCGGGTAGCCGAGCTCGGCGGCCCCTGCGAGCAGGTCGTCGACGGAGTGGCAGATGAAGCTCTTGGCCGACTCCCCGCCGAGCTGCTCGACGATCTTCTTGAACTGCTGGCGGTTCTCACCACGCTCGATCGCCTCGATGGACGCGCCGATCAGCTCGACGCCGTACTTCTCGAGGACGCCGGCCTTGTCGAGGGCCATCGCGCAGTTGAGCGCGGTCTGGCCGCCGAGGGTCGCGAGCAGCGCGTCGGGCCGCTCGTGGGCGATCACCTTCTCGACGTACTCCGGGGTGATCGGCTCGACGTAGGTCGCGTCGGCGAACTCGGGGTCGGTCATGATCGTGGCCGGGTTGGAGTTCACCAGGACGACCCGCAGGCCCTCCTCGCGCAGCACCCGGCACGCCTGGGTGCCGGAGTAGTCGAACTCGCACGCCTGGCCGATGATGATCGGCCCGGAGCCGATGACCAGGACGCTCTGGATGTCGGTGCGCTTCGGCATCTCAGGCCTTCCCTTCCATCAGCGCGGAGAAGCGGTCGAAGAGGTACGCCGCATCGTGCGGGCCGGCCGCGGCCTCCGGGTGGTACTGCACCGAGAAGCTGGTGAGGCGGCCGTCGGCGTCACGCAGCTCGAGGCCCTCGACGACGTCGTCGTTGAGGCAGACGTGGCTGACCGTCACCTCTCCGAACTCGGTCGTCGTCGAGCCCTCGAGCGGGGCGTCGACGGCGAAGCCGTGGTTGTGCGCGGTGACCTCGACCTTGCCGGTGGTGCGGTCCATCACCGGCTGGTTGATCCCGCGGTGGCCGTACTTCAGCTTGTAGGTGCCGAAGCCGAGCGCGCGGCCGAAGAGCTGGTTGCCGAAGCAGATCCCGAAGTAGGGGATGCCCGCGCGCAACGCGCCCTGCAGCAGCTCGACCTGCGCGGTCGTGGCGGCCGGGTCGCCCGGGCCGTTGGAGAAGAACAACCCGTCGGGGCCGACCGCCTGCACCTCGTCGAGGCTGGCGGTCGCGGGGAGCACGTGCACCTCGATGCCGCGCTCGCTCATCATCCGCGGGGTGTTGGCCTTGATGCCGAGGTCGACGGCCGCGACGGTGAAGCGCCGCTCGCCCTGCGCGGGGACGACGTACGCCTCCTGCGTGCTGACGGCCTCGCTCAGGTTGGCGCCGGCCATCTCCCCGGAGTCGAGGACGCGCGCGAGCAGCCGCTCGGGGTCGGTCTCGGTGGTGGAGATCCCGACGCGCATCGCGCCGCGCTCGCGCAGGTGGCGCGTCAGCGCGCGGGTGTCGACGCCGCTGATGCCGACGACGCCCTGGTCGCGCAGCGCCTCGCCGAGACCGCGCGCGCTGCGCCAGCTGCTCGGCACCCGCGCGGGATCGCGGACGACGTAGCCGGCGACCCAGATGCGCGAGGACTCGGGGTCCTCGTCGTTCATCCCGGTGTTGCCGACGTGCGGGGCCGTCATCACGACGACCTGGCGGTGGTAGCTGGGGTCCGTCAGCGTCTCCTGGTAGCCGGACATGCCGGTCGAGAAGACTGCCTCGCCGAAGGTCTCACCCTCGGCACCGAAGGACTCACCACGAAAGGTGCGACCGTCCTCGAGGACCATGATCGCAGGGGCAGGCAGAGCCATGCCGACCTCCTTCTCCGCCTCACAGGACGGATCGTTAAAGGATGTTCGAAGCGTCTGCGACCCTACCAGCGCAGCGCCCTGCGGCGGCCATCGTGTCCACGCGGTGGGTCGGGCTGCTCACCACGGTGTGAGCGCCAGCTCGGGCCCCTCCCACCGACGTCGCAGCCACCGGTCGTGCGAGGCCAGGACGATGCCGCCCGGTGCCGTGGCGAGCGCGTCCTCGAGCTCGCCGGCGAGGGCCAGCGAGACGTGGTTGGTCGGCTCGTCCAGCAGCAGCAGGTCGGGCGCGGCCGCGATCGCCACCGCCAGTCCGAGGCGGCGGCGCTGCCCGACCGACAGGCTGCCGACCGGAGTGCGGTGGTCCCTCGGGTGCAGCAGCCCGAGGTCGCGCAGGGCCGGAGCGTCGGCGACGGCCCGCACCGCGTCGTCGTACGTCGCCAGCGCGGAGCGCGACGGGTCGCCGACCTCCGGGTCCTGGGTCAGCTCGCGGACGGTGCGGGCGGAGACGTCGACCGAGCCGCGGGTCGCTGCCAGCCGGCCGGACAGGACACCGAGCAGCGTCGACTTGCCGGACCCGTTGGCACCGGTGAGCAGCAGGTGCTCCCCCGCGGCCAGGTCGAGCCGCGCGACCCGGAGACGTCCCTCGACCTCGACGTCACGCACCTGCACGAGGCGGCCGGACGCGGCGCTCGTCAGGTCGCCGTTGAACCGCAGCGGCGCCGGCGGCTTCCGGACCTGGTCGCGCTCGGCGAGGTCGAGGCGGCGCTGGGCGTCCTTCTTGCGCCGCGACAGCGTCTGGTCGACCCGGCTGCCCTTGAACGAGTAGATGTACTTGTCGCCGTCGGTCGGGCCGCGGTCGTGGGCGATCGCACCGGTGCCGACGCGGGTGGCGTCGCGCAGCCGGGCGATCTCCTCCTGCTGGACGTCGTAGGTCTCCTCCCACCGTCGTCGCGCGTCCGCACGGGCCGCCTCGTACGCCGTCCAGCCGCCACCGAAGCGGCGCCCACCGCTCCCGTCGGTGCCGAGGTCGCCGGCGTCGAGGTCGACGAGGTCGGTGCACACGTCGTCGAGCAGCACCCGGTCGTGGCTCGCGAGGAGCACCACGCCCGGCAGCTCGCGCAGGAAGCCGGTGAGGACGTCGATCGCGTCGTCGTCGAGGTGGTTGGTCGGCTCGTCGAGCAGCAGGCAGGCCGGTCGCGTCGTCATGATCGTGGCGAGCGCCAGCCGCGTGCGCTGGCCCCCGGACAGGGTCCCGACCCGGCGCCCTGGGTCGAGCCCGTCGAGGCCGAGGCGGGCCGCGGCGACGGTGGCGCGCCGGTCGGCGTCCCAGGCGTCGTGCGCGAGCGCGTCCTCCAGCGCGGCCTCGTAGGCCGCATCCCCCTCCGGAGTGCCGACCGACCCCGCGAGCCGTTCGACGTCCGAGACGGCCGTCCGCAGCGGCGCGAGCGTCAGGGCGAGCACCTCGGCGATGGTCGACCGACCGCGGAACGGCGGCTCCTGCCCGAGCAGCACGAGGTCGGCGGGAGCGTCGATGCTGCCCGACACCCGGGCGCGGGACGGCAGCCGGCCGGCGGCGGCGCGGAGCAGCGTGGACTTGCCGACGCCGTTCTCGCCGACGAGGCCGATGCGACGCCCCGGCTGGGCCAGCAGGTCGACGCCGGACAGGACGGTGCGGTCGGGGTAGGACACCGAGAGGCCGGAGACG
Source organism: uncultured Actinomycetota bacterium (assembly GCA_963795275.1). GTDB lineage: Bacteria > Actinomycetota > Actinomycetes > Propionibacteriales > Nocardioidaceae > Nocardioides. Next base: position 191,837 of record CAWCHD010000004.1, on the reverse strand, counting down.
ACCAGCGGCACGAGGGTGGTGGACGGTGCGGAGGCAGCCATGGAGAGGTCCTCTGGGGTTCAGGAGGAGGACTCGCCGGGCACCGGTGCCGCGGACGCGAGTCGGGTCAGTCCTGGATCCACATGATGGGGACCAGCCTAGGGGTCGCCGCGGGGTGCTTCCACCGCTTTTCCGGCCCGCCCTGTTTCCGGGGTGCCCCCATGGGGAAGCGTGTCCGACATGACCTCGATGACGCGCGCCCTGCCCCGCACCTTCGCTCCCTCCCTGGCCCTGTGCCTCGCCGTCCCCGTCGGCCTCCTCTCCGCCGCGGCGCCCGCGTCGGCAGACGTGGTCGTCGACTGCGCGGGAGGCTCCGTCACCGTCGACCAGAGCATCGAGCGGATCACGCTCACCGGCACCTGCGTCGACGTGCTGGTCACCGGCAGCAACAGCACCGTCACGATGACGGCGGCGACGTCCCTGACCGTGACCGGCGCCAACACCGACGTCGTCGCCACCGGACACCTCGGCACCGTCGAGGTCGCCGGCGGCAACAGCACGGTCGAGGCACCGAGCGCGGGTGACGTGACGCTCTCCGCCGGCGTCGCCTCAGCCGTCTTCGCCGGGGAGGTCGGGAAGGTCGAGCTGCTCGAGGGCAACACGAGCCTCCGTGCCGGGACCACCGGCCAGGTGCTCGTCAGGACGGCCAACGCCAGCCTCAAGGCCGACCGGTCGACGGGCGTGACCGTCCGGGGTGCCAACAACTCCGTCCGCGTCACCCGCCTGCCCGCGCTCAAGGTCGTCGGCCCCAACAACCTCGTCGTGGTGAAGAAGGGCAGGACGGTGGTCTCCGTGCGCGGCGCGAACAACCGGATCCGCGTCCACCAGCGCGCCTGAGGCGTTCACGCGGCCGGCACGGACCGGTCGGCTGGCAGGCTTGCGCCATGCACGTCGTCGACATCGACCAGGCCGTCCAGAGGGTCCGCGCGCACTGCGGGACGATCGGCGGTGACGCCGCGGGTGGTCGCCAGCGGGAACTTCGCCACTCCCGTGGCCGTGCTCGGCCCCCTGCTCGAGCAGCTCGAGCACGTCCGGCTGCACGCCCTCAACGCACAGCCCGGCCTGCCGCTCCACGACGGGGTCGTGCCGGAGACGACCTTCGTGGGACCGGCCTTCCGCCGGCACCCGCGCCTGACCTACGTGCCCTGCCGCCTCTCGATGGTGCCGCGGCTCTTCCACGGCCCGCTGCCGCCCGACGTGGTGGTCGTGCACACCACGACGCCGCGCGACGGCCAGGTCTCCCTCGGCCTCGAGGTCAACGTCCTGCCGGCCGCGATCGAGGCCGCCCGCGCCCGCGGCGCACTGGTCGTCGCCCAGCTCAACCCGCGGATGCCCTGGACCTTCGGCGACGCCGTCGCTCCCGGTCGAGGACATCGACCTCGGCATCGAGGTCGACGCGCCGCTGACCACCCACATCGCGGCGCGTGCCGAGCGACGACGCCCGGCTGATCGGGTCGCGGGTCGCGGCCGAGATCGGCGACGGCGCGACGCTGCAGGCCGGCATCGGCGAGGTGCCCGACGCCACGATCGCGGGCGTGCTCGAGCGACGCGGCCTCAAGGTCTGGACCGAGATGTTCAGCGACGGGGTCCTCGTCCTCGAGCGGTCCGGCGCGCTCGACCGGGGCACCCCGGTGCGTACGTCGTTCGTGTTCGGCAGCCAGGAGCTCTACGACTGGGTCGACGACAACCCGCGCGTGCAGATGCTGCGCACGGAGACGACCAACTCCCCCGCCGCGATCGCCCAGCAGCCGTCGATGACGTCGATCAACACCGCGCTCCAGGTGGACCTGTTCGACCAGGCGAACGCCTCGCGCATCGGTGCGCGGATCTACAGCGGGTTCGGTGGCCAGACCGACTTCACCGTGGGTGCGAGCCACTCACCGGGCGGACGCGCCTTCATGGCCCTGCGCAGCTGGCACCCCCGGGCCGACGTCTCGACGATCGTGCCGCTCGTGGACGAGCCGGTCACGTCCTTCCAGCACGGAGCGGTCGTCACCGAGCAGGGCATCGCGTGGATGTGGGGTCGCAGCGAGCAGGAGCAGGCGCGCAACCTGATCGAGCACGCGGCCCACCCGAGCGTCCGCGACGACCTGTGGGAGGAGGCGCGTGCGCTCGGCCTGGCGTGAGCCGGGTCAGGACCAGGTCGCCTGCATGACGACGTAGCGGCCACCGGGCTCGCCGTCCTCCTCGGGGACCACGTTGTGCATCACCATCGTGACTGCGTCGTCGGTCGCCGACACCTCGACCTCCCAGCGCCAGCCCGGGGCGTACTCGTAGCCCACGACGGCGTCGGTCCCGGTCAGCAGCGCGACCGCCGGCTGGTGCCAGCTGTCGACCCAGCCCGCGGTGCGGACGCCGTCGTCGTCGCTGGTGCCGAGCATGAGGGTTCCGGCCTGCTCGCCGTCGTCGGGGTGGACCCAGGTGTAGGCCAGCAGCACCGCGCGGCCGCCGGCCGTGGGCGACACGTCCAGCGACGACGGAGCGCGGAAGGGGTCGTCGTCCGGCATCAGCCGGAAGGCGTTGAGGCCGGTGCGGGCGCCCGCGGGGATGTCGTGGCTCATCGTTCTCCTCCTCAGGCGACGAAGACGCAGAAGACGTGGCCGGCCGGGCTGGCGTAGGCGCGCAACGGCTCGTCGGGGTCGTCGGTGCGGTCGAGGCGCAGCTCGCCGCCGAGGGACAGCACCCGCTCGTGGGCGGCGTCGAGCGCGCTGACCGACGGCACCGTGGTGTCGAGGTGGCTCACCGACGGGTGGCCGGGCTCGGGCCAGCGGTTCCCTGGCAGCGCCTCGACCTCCTGGACCGCGAGGCAGCGGCGGCCGTCGGGGTGGGTGAGGACGAGCCAGTCGGCGTCGTCCTGGGCCTCCGCGGGCTCGTCGCCCGGGCGGTAGGCGAGACCGAGGAGCTCGCGCCAGAACTCCGCCTCGCCCCGCACGTCCACCGCGTCGAGCACGGTGTGCAGCAGCTGCGGGACAACGGGCGGGAAGTCGCTCATGCGAGGACAGTACGTCGTGTGAGGATCGGCCCATGAGCGCTCCGAGCCCCGCCTGGCTGCAGGTCTTCCTCGACGTCCCGCGCGACGACCTCGAGGACGCCGTCGCGTTCTGGTCGGCCGTCACCGGGTGGACGCCGTCCGAGCGGCGGGGCGAGGACGGGCAGTTCCTCACGTTGCTGCCGGCGGCAGGGTCGGCGTACCTCAAGGTGCAGGCGGTCGACGGGCCGGCCGGTGTCCACCTCGACCTCGACTCGCGGCGACCGGCCCGCGGCTGTCGCCCGGGCTCGTGACCTCGGCGCGACGCACGCGTGGACCTACGAGGACGTCGAGGTGATGCGCTCCCCCGGCGGGTTCACCTTCTGCCAGACGCTCGTCGAGGGTGAGCCGTCCCTCGTCCGCGACGGGTCGACGATCCTCGACCAGGTCTGCCTCGACGTCCCGGCAGCCCACTGGGAGAGCGAGGTCGCCTTCTGGGCCGCGTTGACCGGGCGCGAGCCGCAGGTCGGCGCGCTGCCGGAGTTCGTCCGGCTCGTCGAGGACGGCCGGCTGCGGCTGCTGCTCCAGCGGCTCGACGAGGCCGACGGTCCGGTGCGCGCCCACCCCGACCTCGCGACCGCCGACCGCGCGGGCGACACCGACCGGCACGTCGGGCTGGGGGCGGTCCTGCAGGGCGTGCACGACTTCTGGACGGTCCTGACCGCGCCCGGCGGCCAGGTCTACTGCCTCACCGACCGCGATCCCGTCGATCGGCTCGCGCCCGGTGTGACGAGGCCCATGAGGCGGCCTCGTCCGGCGTGCTGCGTACTGTCGGTATGTGACCTTCTCCCGCCTGCTCACGGTCCCGCTCGCCGCCCTCGCCCTGTCCACGACCGGGCTCGCCGCCCCGGCGCAGGCCATCGACCTCACCATCCCGGTGCAGTGCGAGATCGGCGCCGAGACGGTGCTGTCGTGGGACGGCGCGACCTACGACCTGCGCGGCACCTGCGGGGTCGTGCGCGTGTCGGCGGACGACGCGACGGTCACGATGCCGGCCGCGACGCGGCTCGTGCTCGAGGGAGCGGGCAACACCGTCACCGCCAAGCCGGTGTACGACGCCGAGGTGACCGGCGCGGGGAACGCGCTCACCACCCCGTCGCTCACCACGCTGGTCATGTCGGGCACCGGCTCGACGGTGGCGGTCGCCGGGCTCGTCGAGCACGCCGAGCTGTCGGGCGCCGGCACCACGCCTGAGCGCCGACACGGTCAACGTCCTGCGGATGCGCGGCGCCGACGCGGTCACCGCGCGCAAGGCCTACCGCACGCGGATCACCGGCTCGGACAACTCGCTGTCGCTGACCCGCGCCGACCGGCTCGTGCTCACCGGGGACCGCAACTCCGTCATCGTCGCGCGAGGTCGTACGACGCTCCGCGACCGCGGCACCGCCAACCTGCTCGACCTGCGCCCGCGGCGTCAGTAGTCGCGACCGCCCCGCAGGGGGCCGGGCCTGCCGTCGGGGTCGTGGACGCGGTCCAGGGCGAGCGCGGCCAGCGGCCTGCTGAGCGGTCCGACCTCGTGGACCGGCAGGCGTCGCAACCGTCCCGGCGGTCGCGGACCCTTCCCCCCGGCTGCGTGCCACGCGTCGAGCGCGCTCGCGGCCCGGTCGAAGGCGTCGAAGGTCGCGTGCGGGTCGGCGACGTCGCGCATCGCCTCGTCGAGGCCACGGTCGCCGACGTCGTCGAGGCGGTCGAGGTGCTCGGCCGCGAGCCGCAGCCGCAGGGAGCGGGCGTAGTCCTCGTCGAGCACGACGCACGACAGCTCCGAGTCGTGGGTCCACGAGCGCCGGTTGAAGTTGTCCGACCCGACGCTCGCCCAGAGGTCGTCCATGACGCAGACCTTGGCGTGGACGTAGACCGGGGTGCCGGCGTGGTTCTCCAGCCCGTACGCCGCCACCCGGTCCGGCGCGGCGTCCATCAGCCGGGACAGCGCCCGGGTGCGCCCGAGCTGCTCGGCGGGTCGGGAGAGCCGACCGTCGACGTCCGGGAAGAGCGGGATGACCGCCATCACGCGCAGGTCGGGGTGCTCGCGCAGCGCCTCGAGGAACGGCTCGGCCACGTCGTCGCCCCAGAAGTACTGGTCCTCGACGTAGATCAGGCGACGCGCCTGGCGGATGGCCTTGGAGTAGCCGCGCGCCACGCTCCGCTCGCCGCCGCGGGCGAACGGGTAGTCGCGGCCGTGCCTGAGGTTGGGGTAGGTGCGCAGCAGCTGCACGCGGTGGTCGCCCGCGCGCGGCGGCGGAGGCGTCTGCTCGGGCAGCGGGTCGGGGTCCACGTCGAGGCGGCGCACGCGGTCGGAGAGCATCCGCAGGGGGCTGCGGCTCAGCGGCGTGGGGTCGGTCCACCGCTCGCGGAAGACGGTCTCCACCGCGTGCACCGCGGGACCCTGGATGCGGACCTGCACGTCGTGCCACGGCGGGTGGTCGCCGTACTCGTCGGCGAGCGGCTGGGACTGCGGGTCGCCGAGGTGGCGGGAGTCGTCGCGACGGTTGTGGGCGAGGTCGATGCCGCCGATCCATGCCACGTCGCGCGACGGGTCGTCGCGGTGGCGGATCACCACGAACTTCTGGTGGTGCGAGCCACCGGTCCGCACCCGCATGTCGAGCAGCACCTCGGCGCCGCGGTGCTGGAGCTGCTCGCCGAGGTGGCGGTTCTCGGTGGCGAAGAAGCCCGTCTGGTCGAGGTGGGAGCGCCAGACCAGGCCGCGCACGTCCACGCCGCGCTCGTCCGCGGAGCCGAGGACCTCGACGACCTCGCTGCCCGGCTCGCCGGTGAGCAGCTCGTCGGCGTCGCCCTGCCAGTCGGTGAAGAGGACCAGGTCACCGTCGACGGTCGCCTCGAGCGCGGCGCACAGGTCGGCGAAGTAGGCCGACCCGTCGACGAGCGGCACCACGAGGTTGCCGTCGACCCACGCGCAGTCGCCCTCGCACTGCTGGTCGATCACGGTGTCGGCGTTGGCACGCTCGCCGGCGGTGAGGAGCCAGGTGGCGGGGTCGATCACCCCTGCAGCATGTCAGGCCAGGGCGCCGTCGCGGACGGTCACGCGCCCGGCGTACACCGTGTGCACCACCCGCGACGTCAGACCGCGACCGTGCCACGGGTTGTTGCGCGAGAGCGACGCCGACGCGTCCCGGTCGACGGTGACGCCGGCGTCCGGGTCGACGAGCACGACGTGGGCGGGCGAGCCCGGGGCGAGCGGCCGGCCCTGGTCGGCGAGACCGGCGATCCGGGCCGGCGTCACCGACATGACGCGGGCGACGTCGCTCCACGACAGGTCGGGCAGGGCCGTGCGGACGACGCCGAGCGCGGTCTCCAGCCCGACCATCCCGAAGGCGGCGTCGACGAAGGCGTGCTCCTTGTCGTGGCGGGCGTGCGGCGCGTGGTCGGTCGCGACGGCGTCGATGGTGCCGTCGGCCAGCGCGGCGCGCAGCGCGTCGACGTCCTCCTGCGGGCGCAGCGGCGGGTTGACCTTGAAGGTCGGGTCGTAGCCCGCGAGCAGGTCGGTGGTCAGCAGCAGGTGGTGCGGCGTGACCTCGGCGGTGACGTCGATGCCCTGGCGCCTTGGCCCACCGGAGCACCTCGACCGAGCCCGCCGTCGACACGTGCGCGACGTGGACGCGCGACCCGGTGTGCCGCGCCAGCATCACGTCGCGGGCCACGATGACCTCCTCGGCGATGCCCGGGCCAGCCGGGCAGCCCGAGCCGGCCGGAGAGCTCGCCCTCGTGGCAGCACGCGGCCGGACCGGCCAGCGACGGGTCCTGGGAGTGCTGCGAGACCGACGCCGCCGAACGCCTTGACGTACTCCAGCGCCCGCCGCATCACGCGTGCGTCGTGGACGCACTTCCCGTCGTCGGAGAACACCGTGACGCCGGCGCGCGAGCGGTGCATCAGCCCGAGCTCGGCGAGCTCCTCGCCGCCGAGGCCGCGGGTGACGGCGCCGACCGGCTGCACGTGGACGAGCCCGGCCTCGCGGCCGAGCTCCCAGACCCGGGTGGCCGCCTCGGCGGTGTCGGTGACGGGGCTCGTGTTGGCCATCGCCAGGATCGCCGTGTAGCCACCGAGCGCGGCCGCCTGCGAGCCGGTGAGGACGGTCTCCGCGTCCTCGCGGCCCGGCTCGCGCAGGTGGGTGTGGAGGTCGACCAGCCCGGGCAGCGCGACGAGGCCGTCGGCGTCGATGGTCTCCGCGCCGGACGGTGCCTCGTCGACGAGCATGCCCGGCGTCGTCGACGTACAGGTCTCCGGTCTGCTCGCCGAGCAGCGAGGCTCCGGTGATCACGAGGGACATCAGGACTTCTTCTCCTGCCAGCAGGTGGTAGAGCACGGCCATCCGGATCGCGAGGCCGCTGGAGACCTGCTCCAGCACGACCGACTGCGCCGCGTCGGCGGCGTCGGCGGCGATCTCGAGGCCGCGGTTCATCGGGCCGGGGTGGCAGATCGGCACGTCCGGCTCGAGCAGCGCGAGCCGGTTGCGGGTCAGGCCGTAGCCGACGGTGTACTCGCGCGGGCTGGGGAAGAACGCACCCGACATCCGCTCGCGCTGGACCCGCAGCATCATCACCGCGTCGGCGGTCGGGCAGCACGGCGTCGACGTCGTACGACGTCTCGAAGCCGGCCGCGGCCGACCACGTGCCGATGCCGCTGGGCATCAGCGTCGGCGGGGCGACGACGGTGACCCGGGCGCCGAGCTTGGTCAGGCACTGCACGTTGGAGCGGAAGACCCGGCTGTGCGTCAGGTCGCCGATGATCGCGACGTGGCGGCCCTCGAGCGAGCCGAGGCGGCGCTGGAGCGTGTAGGCGTCGAGCAGCGCCTGGGTCGGGTGCTCGTGCATGCCGTCGCCGGCGTTGACGACCGACGCGTCGACCCACTCGGCTCACCTGGAGGGCGGCGCCGCTGGCGGGGTGGCGGATGACGAGGCCGTCGACGCCCATCGCGCAGACGGTCAGCACGGTGTCGCGCAGCCTCTCGCCCTTGGACGTGCTCGACCCCTTGGCGCTGACGTTGATGACGTCGGCGGAGAGCCACTTGCCGGCGATCTCGAAGGACGAGCGCGTGCGCGTGGAGTCCTCGAAGAACATGTTGACCACCGTGCGGCCGCGCAGCGCCGGCAGCTTCTTGACCTCGCGGCGCTGCACGTCGTGCATGTCGGCGGCGGTCTCGAAGATCTGGCCGATCTCGTCGGTGCTCAGGTCGTCGATGGAGAGCAGGTGCTTCACGAGATGGTCACCTCGTCGATGCCGTCGACCTCGGCGAGGCGGACGCTGACCCGCTCGGCCAGGGCGCTGGGCAGGTTCTTGCCGACGTGGTCGGCGCGGATCGGGCAGCTCGCGGTGGCCGCGGTCGACCAGCACGGCGAGGCGTACGGCGCTGGGCCGGCCGAGGTCGGCCAGCGCGTCGAGCGCGGCGCGGATCGTCCGCCCGGAGAACAGCACGTCGTCGACCAGGACGACGACCTTGTCGTCGATGCCGCCGGCGGGCAGCGCGGTCTTGTGCGCGCGGCGGGTGGGCTGCGTGCGCAGGTCGTCGCGGTACATCGTCACGTCGAGCTCGCCGACCGCGACGGGCGCGCCCTCGACGGCGGCGATCTTCTCCGCGATCCGGTGCGCCAGCGGCACGCCGCGGGTGTGCAGCCCGAGCAGCACCAGGTCGGTCGGCGCCCTTGTTGCGCTCGAGGAGCTCGTGCGAGATGCGGGTCAGCGCCCGGGAGATGTCACGGGCGTCGAGGACGGTGCGAGTCGGCCGCGCGTCGGCTGGCCGGGGCTCCTTCGTCCGGTCAGGTGGCAGGCATCTGCTCGCCGGACCTCCTTCTCCGCCTCACGGGACGGCTCGTTAAAGGATGTCGATCGCGGGCGACCCTACCGGCCTCAGCGCTCGAGGATCGCCACCACGCCCTGCGCCACCGGCGGCGCAGATCGAGATCAGCGCCCGGCCCGAGCCCTTCGCCGCGAGCAGCTTCGCGGCCACCGGGATGATCCGGCCGCCGGTCGCGGCGAACGGGTGGGCCGCGGCGAGCGACGAGCCGTTGACGTTGAGCTTGTCCCGGTCGATCGAGCCCAGCGGCGCGTCGAGGCCGAGGCGCTCCTTGCAGAACACCGGGTCCTCCCACGCGGCCAGCGTCGAGAGCACCTGCGAGGCGAAGGCCTCGTGGATCTCGTAGTAGTCGAAGTCCTGCAGCGTCAGGCCGTTGCGCTCCAGCATCCGCGGGACGGCGTACGCCGGTGCCATCAGCAGGCCCTCGTGGCCGTTGACGTAGTCGACGGCGGCGGTCTCGGCGTCGACGAGGTGGGCGAGCACGGGGAGGCCGCGCTCCTCGGCCCACTCGTCGCTCGAGAGCAGCACGGCCGAGGCGCCGTCGGACAGCGGCGTGCTGTTGCCGGCGGTCATCGTGGCGGCCGCGCCCCTGCCGAAGACCGGCTTGAGGGTGGCGAGCTTCTCGACCGAGGAGTCCGGGCGCAGGTTGTTGTCGCGCTCGACGCCGCGGAAGGCCGTGACCAGGTCGTCGTGGAAGCCCTCCTCGTAGGAGCGCGCCAGGTTGTGGTGCGAGCGCGCGGCGAGCTCGTCCTGCGCCTCGCGGCTGATCCGCCACTCGACCGCGGTCAGCGCGGCGTGCTCGCCCATCGACAGGCGGGTGCGGGGCTCGCCGTTCTGCGGGATGTCGAGGCCGATGTCGCCGGGCCGGATCGCGCCGAGCGCCTTGAGCCGGCTGGCGGTGTCCTTGGCGGAGTTGACCTTCATCAGCTTCTTGCGCAGCTTGTCGCTGATCGCGACGGGCGCGTCGGAGGTGGTGTCCGTGCCGCCGGCGACGCCGGCGTCGATCTGACGCCGAGCGCGATCTTGTTGGCGACCTGGATCGCCGCCTGCAGGCCGGTGCCGCACGCCTGCTGGATGTCGGTCGCCGGCGTCTCGGGCGCGAGCCTGGAGCCGAGCACCGACTCGCGGGTGAGGTTGAAGTCGCGCGAGTGCTTGAGCACGGCGCCGGCGACGACCTCGCCGAGCCGCTCGCCCTGCAGGTCGAAGCGGTCCACGAGCCCGTCGATCGCGGCGGTGAGCATCTCCTGGTTGGAGACGCCGGCGTAGACGGTGTTGGACCGGGCGAACGGGATGCGGTTGCCGCCGACGACGGCGACGGGGCGAGTGGTCTTCTGCATGTTCCTATCCTTGCCTGACAGGTGCCGCTCGCCAACGGGGTGAGGGGCACGTCACGAAATGTGGACTCCGAGTTGCACAACGAGTTACATGTTCCCGATCTTCCACACCACCAGCGCAGAGGGACCTCCATGAGCGACCGCTACCAGGGCTTCGTGTCCTCCTCGATCGGCCAGCTGTTCGTCAAGAACCTCGGCCTGCCCAACCCCACCGAGCTCGAGCGCTGGACCGACGGCGCCCCGCTCGTCGACGGCGTGGTCGTCCTCGGCGGCGCCGGCCGGCTGACCGAGGTCCTGCCCGACCACGCTCGACGGGCTCGGCATCGCCTCGACCACGACCCTCGGCGAGGACGTACGCGCCAAGGCGCTCGTCTTCGACGCCACCGGCATCACCGACACCGCGGGCCTGCTCGCGCTGCAGGAGTTCTTCACCCCGCTGATGCGCCGCCTCGAGACCTGCCCGCGCGTCGTCGTGCTCGGCACGCCGCCGGAGACGGTGACCGGCTCGGAGCGCATCGCCCAGCGTGCGCTCGAGGGCTTCACCCGCTCGCTCGGCAAGGAGATCGGCCGCGGCGGCACCGTCCAGCTGGTCTACGTCGCCCCTGCCGCCGACGGCGCGATCGCCTCGACGCTCGCGTTCCTCCTGTCCCCCAAGTCGGCCTACGTCTCGGGCCAGGTCGTCCGCATCGGCGCCCACGGCGCGACGGCCAGCGACCAGGTCGACGACTGGACCCGCCCGCTCGCCGGCAAGGTCGCCCTCGTCACCGGCGCCAGCCGCGGCATCGGCGAGGAGATCGCCCGGGTGCTGCACCGCGACGGCGCGACCGTCGTCGGCGTCGACGTGCCCCAGGCCGCCAGCGAGCTGCAGACCCTGATGACCGAGCTCGACGGCGACCACCTCGTCCTCGACATCACCGCCAAGGACGCCCCGCAGCGGATCGCCCACCACCTGCGCGAGCACCACGGCGGCGTCGACGTCGTCGTCCACAACGCCGGCATCACCCGCGACAAGAAGCTCGCCAACATGGCCGAGGACCGCTGGAGCAGCGTCATCGCGGTCAACCTCACCGCCCCCGAGCTGATCTCGCGCGAGCTGCTCGACGCCGGGGTCGTCAACGCCGGCGGCCGGATCATCGGCGTCGCCTCGATCGCCGGCATCGCCGGCAACGTCGGCCAGACCAACTACGCGACGTCCAAGGCCGGCGTCATCGGCCTCGTCGAGAGCCTGCGCGACGAGCTCGACCACGGCATCACGGTCAACGCCGTCGCGCCGGGCTTCATCATCACGCAGATGACCGCGGCCGTGCCGTTCGCGACCCGCGAGGTCGGCCAGCGCCTCAACGCGATGTCCCAGGGCGGCCTGCCCGTCGACGTCGCCGAGACCATCGCGTGGTTCGCCAGCGCCGGGTCGGGCGCCGTCAACGGCAACGTCGTCCGCGTCTGCGGCCAGATGATGCTGGGCGCCTGATGGCCGGCGGACGAAGCACCTCGACGGCGAGCCGGGCGGCCTCAGCACGCTGCTGCGCGCCGCGCTTGCCGGTCGTGCCCGGCGTCAACCAGCTGCCCGGCGTCCGCAAGGGCCCGGCGAGCGCGTTCACCGGGCCTGGCCTACGACCGCACGGGCGTCGTCGCCGAGCGGTCCCGCGTCGACGCGTACGCCGCCGTGTGCGGCTTCCCCCGCAAGGACGTCGTACCCCTCACCTATCCGCACATGCTGGCGTTCCCGCTGCACATGGCGATCATGAGCGACCCGGCGTTCCCCTACCCCGCGATCGGGATGGTGCACGTCGAGAACGCCATCACCGCGCACCGCGCCATCGCGGTCGGCGAGGCCCTCGACGTCACCACGTCCGTCGGCGCCGCGCGGCCGCACGCCAAGGGCGTGCTGCTCGACTTCGTCACCACGGTGACCAGCGGCGGCGACACGGCGTGGGAGTCGACCTCGACCTACCTCCGTCGCGGCCGCACCGTCGACGGCGACGCCGTGGCCGGCCTGGCCGTCCCCGACGCACCCACGGGCGGCGTCGAGTGGCGGCTGCCCGCCGACCTCGGCCGGACGTACGCCGCCGTGTCCGGCGACGCGAACCCGATCCACCTCTACCCGTGGACCGCCAGGGCGCTGGGCTTCCCGCGCCAGATCGCGCACGGCATGTGGACCATGGCGCGCTCGGTCGCGGCGATCGAGAACCGGCTGCCCGCGGCGGTCACCGTCGAGGTCGCCTTCAAGAAGCCGGTGTTCCTCCCCGGCACGGTGGCCTTCGCCGCCCGGCGGGACGACGCGGGCTGGACCTTCGCGCTCACCAGCCCGAAGGACGGCTCGCCGCACCTGGTGGGTCGTACGCGCTCCGCCTGACGTCAGGGGCGGGGCTCGCGCACCCGGATCAGCCCCTCCTGGGCCACCGTCGCGACCAGCTCGCCCGACCGCGAGAACACCCGCGCGAGGGCGAGGCCGCGACCGCCGCCGGCGAACGGCGAGAACTGGTCGTAGAGCCACCAGTCGTCGACCCGGAACGGCTTGTGGAACCAGATCGTGTGGTCGAGCGAGGCCGGCTGCAGCCGCGGCGAGGCGATGTGGATGCCGTGCGGCACCAGCGCGGCACCGAGCAGCGTCAGGTCGCTGGCGTAGGTGAACGCCGCGGTCTGGAGGGTCGGGTCGTCCGAGATCGGACCGTCGACCTTGATCCAGAGCCGGGCACGGGCCGCGTGGTCGGGGTCCTCGGCGATGCCGCGACCCGTCACGCCGACGTGGCGGATGTCGAGCGCCGCCCACTCGCGCTCCCAGTGCTCGGCGGCCTCGGGGCCGCGCTCGCGGGCGAGCTCGACCAGCGGCATGCCCTGCTCCGGGCGGCACGACGTCGGGCATCGGGTCCTGGTGCTCGAGGCCCGGCTCGGGGATCTGGAAGTTGGCCGTCAGGTAGTAGATCGGCCGGCCGTGCTGGCGCGCCGAGACCCGGCGGGTGGCGAACGAGCGCCCGTCGCGGATCCGCTCGACGTCGTAGACGATCGGCACGGTCGTGTCGCCGGGGCGCAGGAAGTAGGAGTGCAGCGAGTGCAGGACGAACTGGTCCTCGACGCTGCGGGTGGCGGCCACCACGGCCTGCGCGGCGACCTGCCCGCCGAAGACGCGCTGGCGCTCGGTGCGGGCCTGGATGCCGCGGAACAGGTCGACCTCGAGCTGCTCGAGGTCGAGCAGTGCGACGAGCTCCTCGGCACTGCCGGCCATCAGCGGCCGTCCCAGCCCGGGTCGTCGCCCGCGTCCTTGGGGTCGCCCTGGTCCTCGAGCCCGGCGAGGAACGCCTCGAAGGCGCTGCCGATCTCCTCGCCCGTCGGCAGCGGCTCGTCACCGGCCAGCAGCGACGTGCCGGCGGCCTCGGCCTCGCGGAAGGAGTCGTACTGCTGCTCGAGGCCGCGCACGACGTCGCCGACCTCGGAGTTCTGCGAGAGGTAGCGGTCGACCTCGGCCTCGGTGATCGCGGCGGCCTCGCGCACGTCGCTCGAGGTCGATCGTCAGCCGGCCGCCGATCTCGAGGTGCTCGAGCAGCACGAGCGCGGCCTGCGGGTACTCCATCTGCGCGAGGTAGTGCGGGATGTGCGCGACGAAGCCGAGGGCGTCGTGGCCCCACTCCCCCAGCCGGATCTCGAGCAGCGCCTGCGCGCTCGCCGGGACCCGCAGCTCGCCCTGCCAGGGGCTCTCACCGGGGACCAGCTCGGGCCGGTTGGCGTGCGGGGTGATCGCGATCGGGCGCGTGTGCGGCACCGCCATCGGCACTGCGCCGAGGCCGACGACCCGGGTGACGCCGAAGTGCTCGACGACCTCGCGCACGGCGCGGGCGAAGGCCTCCCAGCGGATGTCGGGCTCGGGGCCGGCGAGCAGGAGGTACGGCGTACCGCCGGCGTCGCGCAGCGCGCGGACGACCAGCCGGGGAGCCTCGTAGTCGGTGTAGTGGTCGCGCACGAACGTCATCGGGGGGCGACGGGCGCGGTAGTCGTGCAGCGCGTCGACGTCGAAGGTCGCCACGACCTTCCCGCCGTCGGAGAGCCCGGCGAGGTGTCCCGCGGCGAGCTCGGCGGACTTGCCCGCGTCGAGGAATCCGGTGAGCACGCAGACGAGCGTCAGGTCACCCGCGTCGGCGAGCACCTCGGCGTCGTCGACGATGTGCACGAGTCTGTCGGCCATGGCTCAACCCTAGTGACTCCACGCCAGTGACCCGACACACACCCGCGGTGGTGGGCAGGCGTTGTTACCGAGGGGTAACGTGGCGCCACCCGAGTCCCCGAGATGCAGGAGCACCCGTGTCCCGTCCCCAGCGTGAGGTCGTCTTCGTCGACGGCGTGCGCACCCCGTTCGGCAAGGCCAAGGGCCAGTACGCCGAGACCCGTGCCGACGACCTCGTCATCAAGTGCATCGTCGAGCTGATGCGGCGCAACCCGTCGCTGCCGCCGGAGCGCGTCGACGAGGTCGCCCTCGCCGCCACCACGCAGATCGGCGACCAGGGCCTGACCCTCGGCCGCACCGCCGCACTGCTCTCCGGACTGCCGCAGAGCGTCCCCGGCTACTCCATCGACCGCATGTGCGCGGGCGCGATGACCGCGGTCACCAACGTCGCGTCGGGCATCGCCTTCGGTGCGTACGACGTCGCGATCGCCGGCGGCGTCGAGCACATGGGCCGCCACCCGATGGGTGAGGGCGTCGACCCCAACCCGCGGATCCTGTCCGAGCGGATCGTCAACCCGGACGCCCTCGTGATGGGCAAGACCGCGGAGAACCTCCACGACCGCTACCCCACGATCACCAAGCAGCGCGTGGACGCCTACGCCGTCCGCAGCCAGCAGAAGACCAAGGCGGCCTACGACGCGGGCAAGATCCAGCCCGACCTGGTCCCGGTCGCCACCCGCTCCGCCGAGGCCGGCTGGGGCCTGGCCACGCATCGACGAGCCGATGCGTCCCGAGACGACGATGGAGTCGCTCGCCGGCCTCAAGACGCCGTTCCGCTCGCACGGCAACGTGACCGCGGGCAACGCCGCCGGCATCAACGACGGCGCGACCGCGGCGCTGCTCGCCGACGAGGAGACCGCGCGCGAGCTCGGCCTCCCGGTCAAGATGCGCCTGGTGACCTACGCCTTCGTCGGCGTCGAGCCCGAGGTGATGGGCGCCGGCCCGATCCCGGCCACCGAGAAGGCGCTGCGCCTGGCCGGCCTGACGATCGACGACATCGAGGCCTTCGAGGTCAACGAGGCGTTCGCCGTGCAGGTGCTGGCGTTCCTCGAGCACTACGGCATCGCCGACGACGACGAGCGGGTGAACCCCTACGGCGGCGCGATCGCGATGGGCCACCCGCTGGCCTCGTCCGGCGTACGCCTGATGAACCAGCTCGCGCGCCAGTTCGAGGAGCGTCCCGAGGTCCGCTACGGCCTCACCACCATGTGCATCGGCATCGGCATGGGCGGCACCGTCATCTGGGAGAACCCGCACTGGACTGGAGAAGACAAGTGACGACCAGCATCTTCGAGCGCGCCACGGCGATCGTCTCCGACGCCGAGCGCGTCACGCAGGCCCACCTGCGCACCGTCGCCCTGCCCGGGCGTGACCATCGGCCTGATCACCCTCGACAACGGCGAGGACCACACCAAGCCCAACACCTTCGGGCCCGGCCGGTCTGCTCTCGCTCAACACGGCGATCGACGCGGCCCTGGCCGACGACTCGATCGACGCCATCGCGGTCACCGGCAAGCCGTTCATCCTCGCGGCCGGCGCCGACCTCACCTCGATCCAGGGCGGCGGCCCGGACGCCGTACGCATCGTGGCCGAGCTCGGCCACGCGGTCTTCCGCAAGCTGGGCGAGGGCGGCAAGCCGTCGTTCGGCCTCATCAACGGCCTCGCCCTCGGCGGCGGCCTCGAGGTCGCGCTGCACTGCACCTACCGCACCGTCATGGACTCGGCGCCCGCGCTGGGCCTGCCCGAGGTCATGCTCGGCCTGGTCCCCGGCTGGGGCGGCGCGTGCCTCGTGCCCCACCTCGTCGGCGCCGACAAGGCGGTCACGCTGATCCTCGAGAACCCGCTCAACCAGGGCAAGACCCTCGGCGGGCAGGCGGCCTACGAGCTCGGGCTGGCCGACGCCGTCTTCGGCGGCGCCGACTTCCTCGAGCAGTCGCTGCTCTGGGCGGCCTCCGTGCGTGCGCGGCGACGTCGTCGTCGAGCGCGCCGAGGTCGACCGCGGCGCCTGGGACGCAGCCATCGCGCGCGCCGAGGGCATCGTGGCGGCGAAGACCGGTGGCGGCTCCCCCGCCGCCAAGAAGGCCGTCGAGCTGATCGCCGCGGCCCGCGACACCGACCGCGACGCCGGCTTCGCCGCCGAGGACGACGCGCTCCACGCGCTGTCGCAGACGCCCGAGCTGCTGGCCTCGCTCTACTCCTTCGACCTGGTCCAGAAGCGGGCCAAGCGACCGGCGGGTGCGCCCGACAGGTCGCTCGCGCGGCCGGTGACCAAGGTGGGCATCGTGGGTGCCGGCCTGATGGCGAGCCAGCTCGCGCTGCTCTTCGTACGCCGCCTCGAGGTGCCCGTCGTGCTCACCGACCTCGACCAGGAGCGGGCCGACAAGGGCGTCGCCTACGTGCACGCCGAGATCGACAAGCTGCTCGCCAAGGGCCGGATCAACCGCGACAAGGCCAACCGCCACAAGGCGCTGGTCTCGGGCGCGACCGACAAGCAGGTCGCCTTCGGTGACGCGGACTTCGTGATCGAGGCCGTCTTCGAGGAGATGTCGGTCAAGAAGACCGTCTTCGCCGACGTCGAGAAGGTCGTCTCGCCCGAGTGCGTGCTGGCCACCAACACCTCGTCGCTGTCGATCACCGAGATGGCCGCCGACCTCGAGCACCCCGAGCGGGTCGTCGGCTTCCACTTCTTCAACCCGGTCGCGGTCATGCCGCTCCTGGAGATCGTCGCGGGCGAGAAGACCGACGACGCGACGCTGGCGACGGCGTTCGCCACCGGCAAGGCGCTGAAGAAGACCTCGATCCTGGTCAAGGACAGCCCGTCCTTCATCGTCAACCGGCTGCTCGGCCGGTTCATGAGCGAGGTCGGCCGGATCGTCGACGAGGGCACGCCGGTGCAGGTCGCCGACAGCGCCTTCGCCGGCATCGCGCCGATGCCGCCCTTCGTGCTGCTGTCGCTGGTCGGTCCGGCCATCGCGCTGCACAACAACGAGACGCTGAAGGGCGCGTTCCCCGACCGCTTCTACGTCTCCCCCGCCCTCGAGCGGATCGTGGCGGCTCGCAAGGGTGCCTACTACGGTCCGGACGGGTCGCTCGACCCCGAGGTCGAGGCGATGCTGGAGAAGCCGGCGTCGCCGGTCGTGCTCACCGCCGAGGAGGTCCGCGAGAAGACCCTCGCCGGGCTCGCCGAGGAGGCCCGCCTGATGCTCGACGAGGGCGTCGTCGCCGCTCCCGCAGGACATCGACCTCGCGATGATCACCGGCGCCGGCTTCTCCTTCTGGAACGGCGGGCTGACCTTCATGCTCGACGTCGCCGGGATCTCGGAGAAGGCCACGGGTCGCCGCTTCCACTGACCAGCTGACGCTCGCCTGGGCGGTGGTCCAGCCACATTCCGTACGCCGGACGTGGCGTGGCCACCGCCTTCGGTGCGGCCGTCGACCTCGCGGCGGCGGTGCGGCGTCGACCGAGCGCTCGAGGCTCGGACGTCAGGCGCGCGCGGAGTAGGTCCGTCGCGGCCGGCACGCCGCCTCGCCCGCAGCCCGACGCGGCTGTGCTTGTAGCCGTAGCCGAAGTAGATCGCCGAAGCCGAGCGCCATCCAGACCAGGAACCGCAGCCAGGTCTCGGCGGTGAGGTTGAGCATCAGGAAGACGCAGATCGGCCGCCGAGAGCCACGGCAGGAACGGCGAGAACGGCACCCGGAAGGACCGCTCGAGGTCGGGGCGGTTCTTGCGCAGGATCGGGACGGCGATCGAGACCAGCGCGAACGCCGAGAGCGTCCCGATGTTGACCATCTCCTCCAGCTTGCCGATCGGCGTGAGCGAGGCGACCAGCGCGACGAGCGACGCCGATGGCGATCGTGATCCGCAGCGGCGTGCCGGTCCGCGGGTTCACCTTGGCGAGGCCGGTCGGCATCAGGCCGTCGCGGCTCATCGCGAAGAACACCCGCACCGCACCGATCATCAGCGTCATCACCACGGTGGTCAGACCGGCGACGGCACCGGCCGAGATGAGCGTGGCGTAGCCGTCCTTGCCCTGCGCGACGAACGCGTTGGCGAGCGCGGCGTCGGGGTTGATCTCGTCGTACTTGACCATGCCGGTGATCACCAGCGCGACGGCCATGTAGAGGATCGTGCAGACGATGAGCGAGCCGATGATGCCGCGCGGCAGGTCCTTCTGCGGGTTGCGCGCCTCCTCGGCGGTGGTGGCCACGACGTCGAAGCCGATGTAGGCGAAGAACACCAGCGAGGCGGCGAAGAGGATGCCGGCGATGCCGTAGACGCCCGGGCGCGCCGAAGACGGTCTGGATGAGCGGCGTGTGCAGCCAGCCCGCCGCGGTCTCGCCGGGCGCGCTCGGCGGGCACGAACGGCTTGTAGTTGTCGGTGTCGATGAACTGGATGCCGGCGATGATCACGAAGAGCACGACGAAGAGCTTGAGCGCGACCAGCACGAGGTTGACCCGCAGCGACTCCTTGATCCCGAAGGCGACCAGCGCGGTCAGGACCACGACCAGCAGGAACGCCGCCAGGTTGAAGGTGTCGCCGTAGCCGAGGTGGCTCGGGCCAGCCGACGCCGATCTCGCCGAGGAACGTCTCGAAGTAGGACGCCCAGCCCTGCGCGACGACCGACGCGCCGAGCAGCAGCTCGAGGATCAGGTCCCAGCCGATGATCCAGGCGACCAGCTCGCCCATCGTCGCGTAGGAGAACGTGTACGCCGACCCGGAGACCGGCACCGTCGAGGCGAACTCCGCGTAGCAGAGCGCGGCGAGCGCCGCAGCAGATCGCGGCGATCACGAACGAGAAGACGACGCCCGGGCCGGCGTACGCCTGCGCGACGCGCCCGGTGAGGGTGAAGATGCCGGCGCCGATGATGACGCCGATGCCGAAGACGGTGAGGTCGAGGGCGGTCGAGGCTCTTCTTGAGCTTGAACTCGGGGTCCTCGGTGTCGGCCATCGAGTGCTCGATGGACTTGGTGCGCCAGATGCTCATCGTCGCAACCTAGACCCGGCCGAGCGCCTACCCGCGAGTCAGGTGCTCGGCGAGCCAGGCGGCACGTACGCTCCCACGCGAGCCGCGAGGCGTCGGCGTCGTGGAGGAAGAAGTCGGGGTTGTCGAAGGCGTGGTCGGCCGTCTCGTAGCCGAACCAGGTCACGTGCGGCAGCGGCTCGAGCAGCGCCTGGATCTGCTCGACCACGGGACGGGTGAGGAACTGGTCGGCCATCCCGAACTGGTGCAAGCGACGGGACGGTGACCGCCTCCGGGCCCAGGACGCTGACCCGCGGGTCGGCGTCGACGACGCCGAGCAGGTCGGGCAGGGCCGAGCCGTAGTAGCTGACGAGGACGTCGGGAGCGGACTCGGCCGCGACGCTGTAGGCCAGTCCGCCTCCGAAGCAGAAGCCGAGCAGACCGACGCCACCGGCGACCTCGTCCCGCTCACGGAGAGCGTCGAGGGCACGTCACGCCGTCCGCGACCGCAGCCGGCCAGTCGACCTGCTGCAGCAGCCCGAACGCCGTGTCCATCGCCTCGGGCCCCTCGTCGACCTTCGACACCCCGAGGCGCCAGAAGATCTCGGGCGCCAGGACGACGTAGCCCAGGTCGGCGAGGTCCTGGCCGCGCTGCTCGATGTAGCGGCTGACGCCGAAGATCTCCTGCAGGAGCACGATCCCGGGCCCGGAGCCCGACTCCGGGAGCCAGAGGTGCGCCGGCATCTCGCCGTCGGGGGTCGGGACGGTGAGCTGGGTGTGGGTCACGTCGCCAACCTAGCGGCGTACGTGCGTCCCCGTCAGCCCACCGATGCGGAGCGCGGCTCGTCGTCCGAGAGGGCGGTGACGTCCTCGACGATGCTCGCGCGCCAGCGTCTGCGCGTCGAGGCCGATCCGGGCCAGGATCGCGTCGCGCTTGGCGTGGTCGAGGAACTCCTGCGGGATGCCGTGCAGGCGGAACGGCGTGTGGACGCCGGCGTCGTTGAGGGTCTGGAGCAGCACGGCGCCGCACCCGCCGACGCGGCCGTTGTCCTCGACGCTGACCACGAGGCGGTGCTCGCGCGCCAGCTCGACGATCGCCGGGTCGACCGGCTTGACCCAGCGCGGGTCGACGACCGTGACGCCGATGCCCTGGTCGGTGAGCCGCGAGGCGACCTCGACGGCGGTCGTCGCCATCGAGCCGACCGCGACGACCAGCACGTCGCGCTCACCCTCGCGCACCAGCACGTCGGCGCCACCGACCCGGTCGATCGCGGGGACGTCGGCCGGCGGCGGGCCCTTGGGGAACCGGACGACCGTCGGGGCGTCGTCGACCTGCACGGCCTCGTCGAGCAGCTCGCGCAGCCGGGTCACGTCGCGCGGCGCGGCGAGCCGCAGGCCGGGCACCACCTGGAGGATCGACATGTCCCACATGCCGTTGTGGCTCGCGCCGTCGTCGCCGGTGACACCGGAGCGGTCGAGCACGAAGGTGACGCCGCACCTGTGCAGCGCGACGTCCATCAGCACCTGGTCGAAGGCGCGGTTGAGGAAGGTCGCGTAGACGGCGAAGACCGGGTGCAGCCCGCCCATCGCCAGCCCGGCGGCCGAGGTGACCGCGTGCTGCTCGGCGATGCCGACGTCGAAGGTGCGCTCGGGGAACTTCCGGGCGAAGACGTCGAGGCCGACCGGGTGCATCATCGCCGCGGTGATCGCCACGACGTCCTCGCGGCGCTCGCCCAGCTCGACGATCGCCTCGGAGAAGTGGTCGGTCCAGATCTTGCCCTTGGGCTTCTCCGCGCCGGTCTGCACGTCGAACGGGCCGGGTGCGTGGAACTGGTCGGCCTCGTGCCGCATCGCGGGGTCGTACCCCTGTCCCTTGCGGGTGATGGCGTGCACGATCACCGGGCCGCCGAAGCGCTTGGCCTGGGTGAGCGCCTGCTCCATGGCGACGCGGTCGTGGCCGTCGACGGGACCGACGTACTTGAGGCCGAGGTCCTCGAAGAGGCCCTGCGGGGCGAGGGCGTCCTTCATGCCCTTCTTGACCGCGTGGAGCGCGTCGTAGGCCGCGTGCCCGACGCCGGGGACCGCGTTGAGGCGCTTCTTCACCAGGTCGAGCACCTGCTCGTAGCGCGGGTTGGTGCGCAGCGACGGTCAGCGCCGTCGCCAGGCCGCCGATGGTCGGGGTGTAGGACCGCTCGTTGTCGTTGACCACGATCACCAGCCGGCTGGACCGGGCGATCGCGATGTTGTTGAGCGCCTCCCAGGCCATCCCGCCGGTGAGGGCGCCGTCGCCGATCACGGCCACGACGTGCCGGTCGTCGCCGCGGATCGCGTAGGCCTTGGCGAGCCCGTCGGCGTAGGACAGCGAGGTGCTGGCGTGGGAGTTCTCGACGATGTCGTGCTCGGACTCGGCCTGGCTGGGGTAGCCGCTGACGCCGCCCTCCTTGCGGAGCGTGTCGAACGTCGCGTGGCGGCCGGTGACGAGCTTGTGCACGTAGGACTGGTGGCCGGTGTCGAAGACGACGCGGTCGCGCGGGGAGTCGAAGACCCGGTGGATCGCGAGCGTCAGCTCGACCACACCGAGGTTGGGGCCGAGGTGCCCGGTGTTGGTGGCGACCGTGCGGATCATCAGGTCACGGATCTCCGCGGCCAGCTCGTCCAGCTGCCCCTCGGACAGCCCGCGGAGGTCGCGCGGGGACGAGATCGAGTCGAGGAGTGCCATGTCGACCGAGTCTATTTCATGGCAGGTCGTGGACGGCCACCGCGGCTTCGTGGAGGCTCCCCAGCCAGACCCGGCCGTGGTGCTCGCGGACGCCGGTGACCATGTGGAAGCCCGGCCCGTGCTCGGGCTGCGGCAGGTCGAGGTCGTGCACCAGCCTGCCGTCGTCGTCGTAGGCCTGCACGCGGATCGTCCGCTTCGGCTTGGGCTGGAGGGCCTCGGGGATCCTCGTCACCGCCCTGCGCAGCACCATCGGCGCCGAGCCGAGCCGCTCGACCAGGCCGTCCACCGGACTCGCCAGGGTGACCCAGACGAGCCCGTCGCTGCCGCGGCTGATGTTGTCGGGGTAGCCGGGGAGGTCGGTGACGAGGTGGTCGCGCTCCCCCGCCCGAGGACCCGTCAGCCAGAGGCGTACGACGGTCCGCCCGCGGCACTCGGCCACGGCGACGTAGGACTCGTCGGCTGCGAGCGCGACGCCGTTGGAGAACCGGAGCCCGTCGAGGACCACCGTCACGGTGCCGTCGGGATCGCGCCGGACGAGCCGGCCGGTGTGCGTGTCCTGGACGAAGTCGTCCTTCCACTCCTCGATGCCGTAGTGGCGTGAGGAGTCGCTGAACCAGATGGTGCCGTCGGACGCCACCGCCGCGTTGTTGCAGAAGCGCATCGGCTCCCCCTCGATCCGGTCGAGCAGCACCTCGATCGCTCCCGACGCCGGGTCGACCGCGAGGACGCCCTTCGTCGCGTCGCAGACCAGCAACCGGCCGTCGGGCAGCAGCTCGAGGCCGAGGGGACGGCCACCGGTGTCGGCGACGCGCCGCGTGCTCCCGGTCGTGGGGTCGAGCGCCCAGATCGCGCCGTCCTCCGTGCCGGTCCACACGGTGCCGTCCGGGCCGACGACGACGTCCTCGGCGCCCATCGACGGGACGGGGTGCACGGTGAGCGACGGCCGTGGCGGTCATGGCGCCATGCTGGCGTAGGCGTCGCTGCGCGAGGAAGGCCGGCACGATGTCGGCCGCCGCAGCGGTCAGGTCGAGGTCGCGCGCCACGTCGGGCTCGACGAACACGATCTGCCGGCCCTCCTGGCAGTCGATGTCGTCGTCGGTGAGCGTGGTGGCCGCCACGAAGACCTGCATCCGGTCCCACGTGCCGTGCGCGCGGGTGTGGTCGACGACGAACTCGCCGAACAGCGACAGCGTGCCGGGCTCGAGCCGGACGCCGGTCTCCTCCTCGAGCTCGCGGTAGGCCGCCGGCTCGAAGTCCTCGCCCTCCTCGACGTGCCCACCGGCGAGGCCCCACTTCTCGGGGTCGATGGGGGCGTGCTCGTCGCGCTCCTGCAGGAGGATCCGTCCCTCGCGATCGACGAGGACGACGGAGGCGAAGGTGCGGCTGCCGGGCGGGGCGACGAAGGGGTGGTCCTCGATCCACCGGCGCAGCACCGGTGCGACGAGCGCGGTGGACCGCACCAGGTCGAGGTCGGGCAGCGGGTCGGAGGGGACGAACACCATCCGGCGTCCCTCGTGGCACTCGACCTCGCTCAGCGTCGTACGGGCGACGAAGGCGTGGAAGAGGAAGGTGCCGCGCTCGGTGGTGAGCTCGAAGCGACCGAGGTCGGTGAGGTCCTCGGGCGCGAGGTGCACGCCCGTCTCCTCGGCCAGCTCGCGCGCCGCACCCTCCGCGGGCGGCTCACCCTCCTCGAGCCCGCCTCCGGGGAAGCACCACATGTCGGGCCAGACCGGGGCGTGCTCGTCGCGCTCCTGCATCAGCACCCGCCCACGCGGGTCGACCAGGGTGACCTGGACGAAGTCGGTGCGGACGTCGCTCGGCTGGCTGGGTCGGTCCATCATCCGACCCTAGCCAGCGCGCGGCTCACATCCGGACGCGGTAGCGGCGCCCGCGCAGCGCGTCCTCGACCAGCCCGACCTCGCGGCGTACGCCGAGCAGGCGGGCGTCCTCGAGCTGGAAGGTCTGCACGGCTGCGGTCACCACGGCCTCGTCGGCGACGTCCTTGAGGTCGCCGCGGATCTCGCTCAGCCCGCGCCTGGTGGCGAGCTGCTGGGCCTCGACGTGGAGCACGGCGAACCGCGCCAGCACCACCACGTGCCGGCGGAGACCCGCGAAGCGGCGGTAGTCCGGCGGGCACAGGTCGAGCAGCCAGCTGGCCGCGGTCACCTCCCAGTCGGGGGCGTCGGGCGGCCGCACCTGCCGCGGCCAGCCGGGCGGCGCCACGCCGCGGTGACCCTCGGGCGGGGTCGGGCGCTGCCGGGGCTGCGGGGTCGGGAACACCCCTCGAGCATATCGAACGTGTGTTCGACGCGTCAGCGGATGCCGAGCGCCTCCTCCACCTCGGCGAGGTCGGGATCACGGAGCCCGGTCGAGTCGTGGCGCCACCAGACCTCGGGGTAGACGACGCGCCCGGTCATCCACTCCTCCAGCGTGAACGGCACCACCTGGAAGGCCGGCGGCGGCACCCGTCGGGAGGGCGCCTCGATGCCGTGCGCCGCGGCGGGCCCGAAGCCGCGTGCTCCGTAGAAGCCCGGGCTCCCCTCGAGGAACAGCGCCGGCCGCCCCGTGTCGCGGGCAGCCTCGATCGCGGCCGCGACCAGCGCGCTGCCGATCCCCCGTCGCTCGAACGCCGGTCGGGTGCTGAGCGGCGAGAGCACGGCCATCGGCACCAGCTCGCGGCGGGCGTCCAGCCAGCAGTGGCTGACGCCGACGTGCCCGACGACCTCGCCGTCGACGACGGCGACCCGCTCGGCGAGCAGGTGGTCCCCGGCACGCACCTCGGCCCACAGGTCGGCCACCTGGTCACCGTGCTCGGATCCGCCGCGCCGAACGCCGCACGGATGACGGCCAGCACGTCGTCCGCGTCCGCAGGCTCGACGTCCCGGACCTCGAAGGCCTGCTCGCCCGTGCGCGTCACGCAGGCACCGCGACCCGCTCGCGCAGGCCGGCCGCGAGACCCATGATCGTCACCGCGTCGAACAGCCCGCCTCCGGTCTCTGCCAACCGCCGGTGGCGGACCGGTCCCATCCGCAGGCGCAGGTGGACCCGCGTGCCGCCGGTGCCGACCGGCGACAGCCGGAGGCACCACGTGAGGTCGGTGTGGCCGCGCCGCGAGGTGTAGAGCAGGTGGTGCGGCGCCTCGACGCCGGCGAGGGTGAAGGTGGCGTCCTTGCCGCCCCAGTCCGGGATGACGTCACCGACCTCGTGCGCCAGCCAGCGGGGCTCGAGGTGCCGCAGCGCCCTGCGCCGCCTCGGGACGAACCGCTCGACGGAGGACGGGAGGTACCACCCGCGCGCCGCTTGCCGAGCTGCACCAGCCACGGCCACACCTCCTCGGGCGGGGCCGGGACGTCGAAGCCGCGGTCCATCACGACGTCGGCGTCGACGAGGTCGTCCCCGGGCAGCGGTGCCTGCCGCTCGGCGTACGTCGCCCGCGCGCGGTCCACGACGTCCCTCAGCCCGCGAGGAAGGACCAGCGCACCTCGCGGCTGGCGTTGTCGACGTTGAGGTCCACCAGGCAGATGCTCTGCCAGGTGCCGAGGGCCAGCCGGCCACCGAGGACCGGCACGGTGCAGTGCGGCGGCACGATGGCCGGCATCACGTGCGAGCGGCCGTGGCCGGGCGACCCGTGGCGGTGCCGCCAGCGGTCGTCGGCGGGCAGCAGGTCGCCGAGTGCGGCCAGCAGGTCGTCGTCGGAGCCCGCGCCGGTCTCGATGATCGCCAGCCCGGCGGTCGCGTGCGGGACGAAGACGTGCAGCAGCCCGTCGCCCCGGCCGCCCACGAAGTCCGCGGCCTCAGAGGTCAGGTCGAGCACCGTCTCGTCGCCGCCGGTGCGGTAGGTGCGGGTCTCGGAGTCCATGTCCGCCACGCTAGCGCCGGGTCGGACACGGACGGGGATCAGTCCTCGGCGAGCGCCTGCTCGATGCGATCGACCTTGGCGGTCAGCTGGCCCTCGTAGCCCGGCCGGATGTCGGCCTTGAGCACGAGCCCGACCCGCGGCGAGACCTCTGCGACGACGTCGACGGCCTGCTTCACCACGGCCATCACCTCGTCCCACTCCCCCTCGATCGTGGTGAACATCGAGGTGGTCTCGTGGGGCAGGCCGGACGCGCGGACGACGCGGACGGCAGCCGCGACCGCCTCGGTGACGGACCCGGTCGGGTCGCTGGACATGGGCGAGATCGAGAAGGCGACGAGCATGGCGACGACGCTACCCCCGGCGATCGGCCCACCCCGACGGGTCTGACGCCTTGTGCACAAGACGTTAGGTTGGAGACACAACCGGTGGTCCCACCAGGGGATCCCGTGAGGGAAGGACATGACGTGACTGACGTCATCGCAAGCTCCGGTCTGCTGAGCTCCACCAAGGTCCACGTCGAGGACTCCGGCGGCAGCGGCCGGCCCGTGGTGCTCATCCACGGCTGGCCCCTGTCCAGCGAGTCGTGGAGCGAGCAGGTCGGCCCGCTCAGCGCCGCCGGCTACCGCGTCGTGGCCTACGACCGCCGCGGCTTCGGCCGCAGCGACAAGCCGTCCAAGGGCTACGACTACGACACGCTCGCCGACGACCTCGACGGCGTGCTCGAGGAGCTCGACCTGACCGACGTCACCCTGGTCGGCTTCTCGATGGGAGGCGGCGAGGTCGCCCGCTACATCGCCCGGCACGGTCAGGAGCGCATCCACTCCGCCGTCTTCGCGGCTGCCGTGCCGCCCTACCTCCTGCAGTCCGACGACAACCCCGACGGCCCGCTCACCGAGGAGGCCGCCGCCGAGATGACGAAGGGTCTCGAGTCGGACCGGACGACGTTCTTCGACGGCTTCACCCGGGACTTCTTCTCCGCCAAGGGTGAGCTCAAGGTCACCGAGGAGCAGCGCCAGGAGGCCCTCGTGATGTGCCACCAGAGCGACCAGACGGCCGCGCTGGGCTGCATGGAGGCCTTCGGCACGACGGACTTCCGCGACGACCTCACGAAGGTCACCGTGCCGACGCTCGTCATCCACGGCGACAGCGACGCCACGGT
This sequence comes from uncultured Actinomycetota bacterium, assembly GCA_963795275.1. Lineage (GTDB taxonomy): Bacteria > Actinomycetota > Actinomycetes > Propionibacteriales > Nocardioidaceae > Nocardioides. The sequence goes on along the minus strand of CAWCHD010000004.1, from coordinate 164,713 downwards.
CCCGTTCGAGGGATCGGGCAGGCGCACCCACGAGGCGATCGCCGGCTCCGAGCTGGTCGTCGTCCCGGACGCCCCGCACGGCTTCAACGTCAGCCACGCCGACGAGTTCAACGCCGCGCTGCTGGACTTCCTGCAGCGCTGAGCACCGGGGTCGCCGTCAGGCGTTGGCACCCTCGCCCGGCAGCGCGCCGGTCGGGTCGGGGGTGCCGCCCTGGCAGCTGACCCCGAACTCCGGCGCGGTGCTGCCGTCGCCGTACTCCTCGAGGAACAGCCCGAGCCGCTCGTCGTCGGCGCCGTCGAGCTGGAGCTGGGCGCCCCAGACGGTCACGACGACCGGCGACGGGAGCCCCTCGCGGGGCGACATGATCGCGTTGTCGGGCAGCTGCTCGGCGAGGGCCGCGACGTCGCTGTCGGACAGGTCGGGGTCGTGGGTGACCCACACGGTGCCGTGCTCGAGGTCGTGCACCGCGTTCTCGTCGCGCACCGGCACGTCGTACACGCCGCAGTCGAGCCAGATCGGTGCGTGCGCTCCCCCCGCCGGCGGGTCCTGCGGATAGGTCACGTCGTCCGTCGTGTGGGCACGGTCGGTGATGTCCCACGTCTGCACCTGGCTGAGGTCGAGCGCCCGCTGGGCCTCCTCCTCGCCGCGCAGCGCCCGGTCGACGAGCGGCGCGGCGAGCGCTGCTCCCAGCACCAGCACGGCACCGACCGTGGCCAGCACGAGCGGCAGGCGGCTGGCGCGCTGCTCCTGGATCACGGGCGGCTGTTCGTACGACGTCCCTGCCGGCGGCGGCGCGTCCTGGATCGGCTCGATCGGCGAGGGTGCGATCGGGGGCTCGATCGGTTCGATCGGGGGCTCGGCGTCGCTCACCGCGTCAGGCTACCGGCGCCCTCCACGTCGTTCTCATCGGCGGGCAGCGCCCTCCTGAGCCGCGCGAGCCCGTCGCGGGCCTGGGACTTCACGGTCCCCGGTGCGATGCCGAGCGTCGCGGCGATCTCGGCCTCCGACAGGCGCCGCTCGCGGGTTTCTCTAGGCCAGCGCGGCGCGTACGACGTCCGCGCGGGCGTCGTACTCGTCCTGCGGGACTGCCGGGAGCATGTCCGCCCAGGCCGGGAGGTTCGAGCCGCGGAGCTGGAGCACGCCGAGGGGGCGGGCGAGCAGGGTCACCGAGAGGTGGCCGGTGCCGTTCTCCCACTTGTTGACGTGCACGTTGCCGACGCCGTCGAGGGCGCGGAGGGCGGCGTAGGTGCGACCGATCAGCCGGCCGAGCTCGACGTGACCGTCGTCGTCGAGGTCGTCGAGCACCTCGTGGGTGCGGGACACGATGTTGGCCACGAAGGGCAGCGACGTGCGCCCCGGGCGGACCACCGCCAGGCGCTCGCCGATGTGGAGGACCAGGTCGTCGCGACCGAGCGCCACGCAGGTCTTGCACTCCTCCGGCGGCTTGCGACGGTCGGGCTCCGGGTCGGCGTACTCGACCAGCGGCCGCGCCCGCAGGCCGTCACGGTCGAAGGGGAAGACCTCCCAGCCGGCCATCGGGCCGAGCGGGAGGCGGCCGTCGTCACCGACGGCCGCCTCCGCGCGGTCGAGGAACTCGCGCAAGGCCTCAGGCCCGCAGCAGGTTGCGCAGGACGTACTGCATGATCCCGCCGTTGCGGTAGTAGTTCGCCTCGCCCGGGGTGTCGATACGGACCGTCGCCTCGAACTCGCTGGTCTCGCCGTGCGCCATGTCGGTGCCGGGAGCGGGCTCGACCTTGACCGTGACGGTCTTCGGGGTCGTCCCGTCGTTGAGCTCGGTGATCCCGCTGATGCTGATGATCTCCGCGCCGGTGAGGCCGAGGTCGTCGGCGGTCTTGCCGTCGGGGAACTGCAGCGGGATGACGCCCATGCCGATGAGGTTCGAGCGGTGGATGCGCTCGTAGGACTCGGCGATGACGGCCTTGACGCCGAGCAGCGCCGTGCCCTTGGCCGCCCAGTCGCGCGACGAGCCCGAGCCGTACTCCTTGCCCGCCAGGACGACCAGCGGCGTGCCGGCCTCCTGGTAGCTCGCGCTGGCCTCGTAGACGCTGGTGACCTCGCCGTCCTTGGTGAAGTCCTTGGTCACACCGCCCTCGGTGCCCGGTGCGAGCTGGTTGCGCAGGCGGATGTTGGCGAACGTGCCGCGGATCATGACCTCGTGGTTGCCGCGGCGCGAGCCGTAGGAGTTGAAGTCGCGCTGCTCGACGCCGTGCTCGGCGAGGTAGTGCCCCGCGGGGCTGTCCTTCTTGATGGCACCGGCCGGGCTGATGTGGTCGGTCGTGACCGAGTCACCCAGCTTGAGCAGGACGCGGGCGCCGACGATGTCGGTGACCGCCTCCGGCTCGTCGGGCATGCCGTCGAAGTAGGGAGGACGGCGGACGTAGGTCGAGTCCTCGTCCCACTCGAAGGTGTTGCCCTCCGGGGTGGGGAGCGACTGCCAGCGCTCGTCGCCCTTGAAGACGTCGGCGTAGGACTCGCCGAACATGTCGGAGGTGATCGCGCTCGCGATCGTCTCCTCGATCTCCTGCGGGCTCGGCCAGATGTCCTCGAGGAACACGTCGTTGCCGTCCTGGTCCTGGCCCAGCGGGTCGCCGAACAGGTCGACGTCCATGGAGCCGGCCAGGGCGTAGGCCACGACGAGCGGCGGGGACGCGAGGTAGTTCATCTTCACGTCCGGGTTGATCCGGCCCTCGAAGTTGCGGTTGCCCGACAGCACCGAGACGACCGCGAGGTCGGCCTCGTTGACGGCCGCGGACACCTCGGGGATGAGCGGGCCGGAGTTGCCGATGCAGGTCGTGCAGCCGTAGCCGACGAGGTTGAAGCCGAGCTTGTCGAGGTAGGGCGTGAGGCCGGAGCGGTCGTAGTAGTCCGAGACGACCTTGGAGCCCGGCGCGAGCGAGGTCTTCACCCACGGCTTGCGGGTCAGGCCCTTCTCGACGGCCTTCTTGGCCAGCAGCGCCGCACCGATCATCACGCTCGGGTTGGAGGTGTTGGTGCACGAGGTGATCGCGGCGATCACGACGGCGCCGTGGTCGATCTCGACCTCCTGGCCGTCGAGCGAGATCTTCGTCTTCTTGGTCGGACGACCGGCGTCGTGCGGCGCGTCGACGTGCACGGGCTTGCCGTTGCCGCCCTCGTGGCTGGGCGCGTCGGAGGCCGGGAAGGACTCCTCGACCGCCTCGTCGTAGCCCGAGGCCTTCACGGCGTCGTCGGGGTCGGAGTCGCCCTCGTCGACGTAGTCGGCCAGCGCGGCGCGGAAGGAGTCCTTCGCGGCCGAGACCTCGACGCGGTCCTGCGGACGCTTCGGGCCGGCGAGCGACGGCACCACGGTGGAGACGTCGAGCTCGAGGCGCTCGCTGTAGCGCGGCTCGGCGCTCGGGTCGTGCCACAGCCCCTGCTCCTTGGCGTACGCCTCGACGAGCGCGAGCTGCTCGTCGGTGCGGCCGGTGAGGCGCAGGTAGTCGATGGTCTGGTCGTCGATCGGGAAGACGGCGATCGTGGAGCCGAACTCGGGGCTCATGTTGCCGATCGTGGCGCGGTTGGCGAGCGGCAGCGCGGAGACGCCCTCGCCGTAGAACTCGACGAACTTGCCGACCACACCGTGCTCGCGGAGCATCTCGGTGATCGTGAGCACCAGGTCGGTGGCGGTCGAGCCGGCGGGCAGCTCGCCGGAGAGCTTGAAGCCGACGACGCGCGGGATGAGCATGGAGACCGGCTGGCCCAGCATCGCGGCCTCGGCCTCGATGCCGCCGACGCCCCAGCCGACCACGCCGATGCCGTTGACCATCGTCGTGTGGGAGTCGGTGCCGACGCAGGTGTCGGGGTAGGCCACGCCGTCGCGCACCATCACGACGCGCGCGAGGTGCTCGATGTTGACCTGGTGCACGATGCCGGTGCCGGGCGGGACGACCTTGAAGTCGTCGAAGGCGCCCTGGCCCCAGCGCAGGAACTGGTAGCGCTCGCGGTTGCGCTCGTACTCGATCTCGACGTTGCGCTCGAAGGCGTCGGCGGAGCCGAACACGTCGGCGATCACGGAGTGGTCGATGACCATCTCGGCCGGGGCGAGCGGGTTGATCTTGGTCGCGTCGCCACCGAGCTCGGCCATCGCCTCGCGCATCGTGGCGAGGTCGACGACGCACGGGACGCCGGTGAAGTCCTGCATGATCACGCGCGCCGGCGTGAACTGGATCTCCTGGTCGGGCGCGGCGCTCGCGTCCCAGCCGGCGATCGCCTTGATGTGGTCCTCGGTGATGTCCGCGCCGTCCTCGGTGCGGAGCAGGTTCTCCAGCAGCACCTTGAGCGAGAAGGGCAGGCTCTCGACGTCGAGGCCCTCACCCTTCACCGCGTCGAGGCGGTAGATCTCGTAGGACTGTCCGTCCACGTCCAGGGTGCTCTTGGCACCGAAGCTGTCCTGACTGGCCATCAGCCACATCTCCTCGGGGAGTTTCGCGGGTACCCGACCATCCTGCCCTCGCGGACGAGGTGTCGGGAAGGCGGGTGACCCTGTTCTTGGGACGTAGTATCTTGACGTCAAGATAACACATCGGGTCCGACGCCTCGGCTAGCCTCCCGGCGTGCCGACCCTCCTCCACCTCAACGGTCCCTCCGGCGTCGGCAAGTCGACGCTGGCCCGGGCCTACGCGGCCGCCCACCCGGGCACGCTGGTCTGCGACATCGACGAGCTGCGGTCGTGGGTCTCGGGCTGGGAGGACGACTTCGTCGGCACCGGCGAGGCCGTCCGGCAGACCGCCCTCGCCCTCATGACGGCCTACCTGCGCACCGGGCGCGACGTGGTCCTCCCCCAGCTCATCGTCACGCCGGCCCAGGTCGAGAGGTTCGAGGCGGCTGCCGCCGACGCGGGAGCGACGTACGCCGGAGTGGTGCTGGACGTCGCCCCCGACGTCGTCCTGGACCGGCTGCACCACCGCACGGAGACCCCGTCACCGCGGTGATCTCACGGATCATCGAGGAGCGCGGCGGCGACGCTCTCGTCCTCGAGGGCCGGCTCCAGCTGCTCGACCTCGCGCAGGAGCACGGCTGGGCGGTGGTCGACACGACCGACCGGGACGCCGCCCTCGCTGCGCTGGCCGGGCTCGTGCAGCGCTGACCTACTCGATGCCGGCCTTCTGGTCGAGGCGCTGCAGCAGGTCGTGCGCGGCGAGCTCCACCTTCTTGTGCCGCCACTCCGAGGCCCGGTAGATGCAGGCGATCAGACCGCTGCGGTGCACCCGGCGCAGGTCGCCGTAGACGAACGCGTGCCGCGCCTTGGTGCCGTCGTTCGCGCCCTCGGTCAGGCCGAGGTGCCACAGCGCGTAGTCCTCGAACGGATGCTTCTCGAGGTAGGCGTTCTCCGCCTCCGCGCTGGGCTGGACGGCGCCCCAGTCGCTGTCGAGGACGTACTGCCGCGCGTCGATCAGCCTGCGCGCGTGGGCGACGGCGTCCGGGTTGACCTCGTAGGTGGCCATGGCCTCACCCTGCCCCGCAGCCCGGACGCTGACAAGCGCTCAGCGGCGCACCGGCTCCAGGAGCGCGACGCACTCGACGTGGTGGGTCATCGGGAAGAGGTCGAAGGCGCGGACCGCGGTGAGCTCGTAGCCGTGCTCGGCGAAGATCGCGACGTCGCGGCCGAGCGCCGCGGGATCGCAGGCGACGTACGCCACCGCGCGGGGGCGGCGGTCGACGACCTGCTCGACGACGACGCGCTTGGCGCCCTCGCGGGGCGGGTCGAGGACGACGAGGTCGAACGGCTCGTCGAGCCCCGACCGCAGGACGCGGTCGGTGGGTCCGCACTCGACGCTCGCGCCCTCCAGCGCGGCGAGGTTGGCGCGAGCGTGCTGGCAGGCCGTGCGGTCGGCCTCGACGGCCACGACGCGCGCACCGGTCGCCTCGCCGACGAAGCGGGCGAAGAGGCCGACGCCGGCGTAGAGGTCGAGGGCCCGCTCCCCCGCTGCCGGGCGCAGCAGGTCGAGCACCGCCTCCACCAGCACCCGCGGTGCCTCGGGGTGCACCTGCCAGAAGCCGTCGGCGGCGACGCTGTAGGGGTGGGTCGACCCTGCCGCCGTCACCTCGTGGGTGACCGGGTCTCGCGACGGGCGCTGGGCGCCCTCCTCGACCAGCGATTCGCGGGGGCGCGCGCCCTCGGCCGCGATCAGGCAGTCCTCCACCGGCACGAGGTCGTGGGAGCGGTGCTGGCGCATGGCCGGCCGACCGTCCGGCGTGGCCGCGTAGCGCTGCCGCGTACGCCAGCGCAGGCCGTCGTCGGCGCGCCCGGGCACCGGCACGGCCTCCACCCGCAGGCCCGTCACCAGGTCCGAGGCCGGGTCGAGGCGGCCGAGCCGGACGAGCTGCTCGCGGACCACCTCGGTCTTGAGGTCGCGCTGGGCAGGTACGGCGACGTGCTGGAAGTCGCACCCGCCGCACAGGCCGGGGCCGGCGTAGGGGCACGGCGCCTCGACGCGGTCGGGCGAGGCCTGCACGACCGACACCGCGTCACCACGCCAGAACCGGTCGCCGTCGGTGCCCTCGGTGATCTCCACGACCACCCGCTCGCCGGGGATCGCGTGCCGCACGAACACCACCCGCGCCTCGGGCTCCGGCAGGCGTACGACGCAGTGGCCGCCGTGGGCGACCGGCCCGACCTCGGCCTCGAACCGCTCGCCGACCCGCGAGCGACCGCGGGCGCGGCGGGGACGGCTGGTGCGACCCCTCGGGGTGGTCATGGGTCGATCTGGCCCGGACGACTGGCCGGGGTCACCTGGCCGCGCCTCAGGTCGCCGGCGTGCACCCGACCCTCGTCGCGGCGCTCGCGCTCCTGGGCGGCCTGGGAGGACCGGAGCTGGTAGGGCACCGAGATGACCATGACGCCCGGGGTGAACAGGAGCCGACCCTTGAGCCGCAGCGCCGTCTGGTTGTGCAGCAGCTGCTCCCACCAGCGGCCCACGACGTACTCCGGGATGTAGACCGCGACGACGCCGCGCGGGCTCGCGTTCCGGATCTCCTGGGTGTACTCGATGATCGGGCGGACCACCTCGCGGTAGGGCGAGTGCAGGACCTTGAGCGGGATGTCGAGGTGCCGCTCGTCCCACTCCTCCAGCAGCCGGTTGGTCGCCTTGGTGTCGATGCTGACGTAGATCGCCTCGAGCACGTTGGGACGGGTCGCGCGGGCGAACGCCAGGGCGCGCAGCGTCGGCTTGTGCAGCTTGGAGGCCAGCACGATCGCGTGGACGCGGGTCGGCATCACCTTGTCCTGCTCGTCGGCCGCGAGCTCGAGCTCGACCCGGGCGTAGTGCCGGCCGATCGCCTTCATCAGCAGGAAGAAGAAGCCCATCGCGAGGATGGTGATCCAGGCGCCCGCCAGGAACTTGGTGATCAGGACGATCACCAGCACCACCGCGGTCATGCCGAGACCGAAGGTGTTGATCGCGCGGGAGCGCAGCATCCGGCGGCGGGCGGCGGGGTCGCGCTCGGTCTTCATCAGGCGCGTCCAGTGGCGGATCATGCCGAGCTGGCTGAGGTTGAAGGAGACGAAGACGCCCACGATGTAGAGCTGGATGAGCTTCGTCGTCTCGGCGTCGAAGATCCAGATGAGCAGGATCGACATCGCGGCGAGGAAGACGATGCCGTTGCTGTAGGCCAGCCGGTCGCCGCGCGAGCCGAGCGAGCGGGGGGCGAGCCCGTCCTGGGCGAGGATCGAGCCGAGCACCGGGAAGCCGTTGAACGCCGTGTTGGCGGCCAGCACGAGGATGATGCCGGTCACGGTGAGCACGAAGTAGAAGCCGGGCGGGAAGTGGTCGAAGACGCCCGCCGCGATCTGGGCGATCACCGGGTGCTGCTCGTAGCTGTCCGGCACCACACCGCCGGACGCCGTGCGCAGCCGCTCGAGCTCGTGCGGGTCGACGTAGCGGATGGCCATCTGCTTGGCCAGCACGATCACGCTCATCATCATCGAGATGGCGATCATGCCGAGCAGCAGCAGCGTGGTGGCGGCGTTGCGGCTCTTGGGCTTGCGGAACGCGGGCACGCCGTTGCTGATGGCCTCGACACCGGTCAGGGCCGCACAGCCCGAGGAGAACGCGCGCGCCAGCAGGAACATCAGGCCGACCTGGGTCAGCGGCTCGCCCCAGCCCTCCTGCGGCCGGATGACGAGGTCGGCGCTCTCGGCGTCGGGCAGGTCGCCGGCGAGCAGCCGGAGCAGCCCGTAGGCGCACATGCCCAGGATCGCCGCCATGAAGAGGTAGGTCGGCACGGCGAAGAACCCGCCGGACTCGCGTACGCCGCGCAGGTTCATCGCGGTCAGCACGATGACGGCGATGACCGCCACCGTCGCCTCGTGCCCGATCAACCCGTTGACCGCCCCGGCGGCGTACTGCGCGGCCGAGGAGATGGACACGGCGACCGTGAGGACGTAGTCCACGAGGAGGGCGCTCGCGACGGTCACGCCGGCGTTGCGACCGAGGTTGACCGTGGCGACCTCGTAGTCGCCGCCGCCGGAGGGATAGGCGTGGACGGTCTGCCGGTAGCTCGCCACCACGGTGAGCATGACCAGCGCGACGACCAGGCCGATCTTCCACGACCAGACGTAGGTCGAGGTGCCGGCCACCGCGAGCATGATGAAGATCTCGTCGGGTGCGTACGCCACCGAGGAGAGCGCGTCGCTGGCGAACACCGGGAGCGCGATCTTCTTGGGGAGGAGCGTCTCGCCGAGCTGGCTGCTACGAAGCTTGCGCCCGAGGAGGATCCGCTTCGAGACGTCGCCAACACTCACGGACGAGAGCGTAGACCGCCCGACGGCTTTCTCCGCGCTGGGATACGGTTCTGGCGTGCACGTCGTGATCATGGGCTGTGGCCGCGTCGGTTCGACGCTCGCCCGCAGCCTCGAGGACCGCAACCACACCGTGTCGATCATCGACAGCGAGCCGGACTCGTTCCGCCGCCTCGGGCCGGAGTTCAACGGCGACAAGATCACCGGCTACGGCTTCGACCAGCAGGTGCTCGAGAAGGCCGGCATCCGCCGCGCGGACTCCTTCGCCGCGGTCTCCAGCGGTGACAACTCCAACATCATCGCCGCGCGCGTGGCGCGCGAGACCTTCGGGATCCAGCAGGTCGTGGCCCGCATCTACGACCCGGGTCGCGCCGAGGTCTACCAGCGGCTCGGCATCACCACGGTCGCGACGGTGAAGTGGACCGCCGACCAGATCCTCCGCCGGATCCTGCCGGCCGGCGCCGAGCCCGACTTCCGCGACCCGTCGGGCACCATCCGCGTCGACCACGTCCAGGTGCCCGAGGAGTGGATCGGCAACCGCACCGTCGAGTTCCAGATGCAGTCCCGCAGCCGGATCGCGTGGATCGACCGCCTCGGCGAGGGCATGCTGCCCACCCGCGAGACGGTCCTGCAGGAGGGCGACATGCTGCACCTCGTGATGCGCGAGGAGCACGCCGCCCACGCGTACTCGATCCTCGAGTCCGGCCCCGAAGACGACTGAAGGAGCACCTGAGACATGCGTGTCGCCATCGCCGGAGCCGGCGCCGTGGGTCGCTCGATCGCCCGCGAGCTGATCGGGAACGGCCACCAGGTCCTGCTCATCGACAAGGATCCGGGGTCGATCCGGCCCGAGCGGGTGCCCGACGCCGAGTGGTTGCTGGCCGACTCGTGTGAGCTGTCCTCGCTCGCGGAGGCCCAGCTCGGCAAGTGCGACGTGGTCATCGCCGCCACCGGTGACGACAAGGCCAACCTCGTCACCTCGCTGCTGGCGAAGACCGAGTTCGGCGTGCCCCGCACGGTCGGTCGGGTCAACCACCCCAACAACGAGTGGCTCTTCACCGAGGCGTGGGGCGTCGACGTCAACGTCTCCACCCCGCGCATCATGTCGGCGCTGGTCGAGGAGGCCGTCTCCATCGGCGACCTCGTGCGGCTCTTCACCTTCCGCCAGGGCAACGCCAACCTCGTCGAGCTCACGCTGTCCGCGGACTCGCCCTACGTCGGCACGCCGGCGGGGCTGGTCCCGTTCCCGGCCAACTGCGCGCTCGTCACGATCCTGCGCGACGGCCAGGTCTACACGCCCGAGGCCGAGCAGCCGCTCGAGTCGGGCGACGAGCTGCTGTTCGTCGTGCCGGCCGAGGTCGAGGCCGAGCTGGAGAACCTGCTCTCCCCCGACTCCCACCCCAACTGACGGGCCCGAGCCCGGCGTACGTCGCTCAGGCGGGCGCCGCGTCGGGTGCGACGGGCGTGCGGTTGCGCGAGAGCAGCCAGACCATCGAGCCCAGTGCGGCGAGCTGCAGCGGCCAGCCCAGCACGATCTTGGACACGCCGAGGATCGCGACGGCGGTGTCGGGGTCGAGCGACCCCGAGCTGCCCGCGAGCCAGACCGGCGCCTGGATCGCGACCCGCAGCAGGCAGGGCGCGACCAGCAGCCAGGTGAGGCGGCTGCACAGCTTCACGACCTGGCGGTCGTCGTGCCAGGCGGTCGCGTCGCCGGTGATGCTGCCGACCATGAAGCCGACGAGCGGCCAGCCGATGAGGCAGGTGAACGCCAGCACGACGGCGTACCCGCCGTTGTAGAGGATGCCGGGCAGGAAGTAGGCCAGCGCCTGGTCCTGCTCGGAGCCGCCGGCGGCCGCGGAGCGGTGCACGAAGTACCAGCCGATCGCGATCCCGAAGAGGGCGTTGACGACGAACTGCACCGTCGAGCGCTGCACCAGGCGGATCGCGAGGAGCACGAGCGCCGCACCCACGCTGACCATGAGGGCCAGGTCGAGGTCGCGCTGCGTCAGCCAGGTGACGGTGAACAGGATCGTCGGGACGGCCGCCTCGGCCATCCCCCGGCGACCGCCGAGCGCCTTGGAGAGCTGCTGGCGCACGACCGCCTCGACGGTGTCGGTCTCGATCTTCTCCGACGTGCCGGGAGCGTCCTCGCGGGGCGCGTGCGTCTCCTCCGTCACGGAAGCAGCTCGTAGCGCGGGTTGAACATCAGCGGGACACCGCCCTGGCGTCCGATGCAGCCCGCCACGGTCATCGAGCGGCCCGGGTCGACCCCGGTGATCCGGCGGCGGCCGAGCCACACGACGGTGATCACGCCGGAGCCGTCGTCGAGCTCGGCCTCGAGGGCGGGTACGCCGCCGCGCGGTCGGAGGGTGACGGTGCGCAGCACGCCGTTGACGACCACCTGCTCGCGCTCGGGGGCGTCGGCGATCGCGACGGCCTCCTCGGTCCGGTAGGACGCGCGCAGGTCGCGCTGGTGGGCCTCGCCGCTGTCGGCCCACTTCGACAGGGCCTGCCGCAGGCGGCTCTTCTCCGCCACGGCTCAGCGCACCCGGCGGGCGTCGTCGGGCAGCGTGACCGGCAGGGGCTCGCCGACGGGCATGGCCTGCTCGCCGCGTCGTACGACGACCTGGGCGAGCGCGTCCTCCCACTCGGAGGTGTTGTCGGGGTCGATCGCGGGACGGCCGAGGAAGGACGCGCGCAGCATCCAGCGCTCGCCGTTGATGCCGATGATCCGCGACGGCTGCAGGGCGTCGGTGCCGTCCGGGCGCTTCACCGGCATCTGGCACACCAGCTCGGTGCCCCAGCGGCCCTCGCGCTCGACGGCCTGGCCGCCGCGCCGGACCATGTCCTCGGCGATCTGCGGGCGCACCTCGGACCACAGGTCGCCGTTGCGGGGTGCCGCGAAGGCCTGGAACTCGCAGGCACCGTCGGAGCCGGCGAGCATGACCGCGCGCACCTGGTTGCTCTGCTCGTCGACCTGGAGCCGGAGCTCGCGGTCGGCGATGGCCGGCACGAGCACCGAGCCGAGGTCGGCGCGGTCGATGCCGTCGCCGTCGACCTGCGACACGTCGAAGGGGCCGGTGCGGGCATCGGGCGACTCGGTGGCCTCGTCGGTCGCGGCGCCGGTGTCCCCGGCAGCGTCGGTGGCCTGTGCCTTGCGGCGGAACTTCACGTCAACATCTCCTTGCTAGCGAACCGGCTCATGGTCGCGCGCCGGTACCCGTAGAACCGTAGCCCCCGTCGCCGCGGACCGACTCCGGCAGGACCCCCACCTCGACGAACCGGGCACGCTCGAACCGCTGGATCACCAGCTGCGCGATCCGGTCCCCGCGGGAGAGCGACACCGACTCGGTCGCGGTCGTGGTTGATCAGCATCACCTTGATCTCGCCGCGGTAGCCCGCGTCGACGGTGCCGGGGGTGTTGACGATCGACAGCCCGTGGCGGGCGGCGAGGCCGGAGCGCGGGTGGACCAGCGCGACGTAGCCGTCGGGCAGGGCGATGGACAGCCCGGTCGGCACGAGGGCCCGCTCCCCCGGTCCGAGGGTGAGGTCGACCGTGGTGTGCAGGTCGGCACCGGCGTCACCGGGGTGGGCGTACGACGGCAGCGGCAGGTCCGGGTCGAGGCGGACGACGGCGATGTCGAGGTCAGCAGCGAGGTCAGGGGCGAGGTCAGGGGCATCGGGCTGGTCGGGCACGAGCACTGAATCTATCGGCCATCTATAGGATCTGGCCCGTGGACTACGCCGAACGCCTCACCGTTCCGCTGCGCTGGTGGGTGCAGGGCACGATGCTGGTCGCCTCGCTGTGGCTGGCGCTGATCGTGGCGATCCCCGAGGCCGTCGCGTGGTCGGTCACCGCCGGCGCGCTGCTGGTGCTGGTGGCGGTGCTCGTCGGCTACGGGCGCCCCCGGCTCGCCGTCGAGGACGGCACCTTCCGCGCCGGTCAGGCCCACATCGACCTCGAGCACGTCGGCGAGGTCACGGCGCTGGACGCCGAGGGCGTACGCCGTCAGGCAGGCGTGGATGCCGACGCCCGGGCGTACCTCCTGCTGCGTCCCTACCTCAAGCGCGGGGTGCGGGTCGACATCACCGACCCGGCCGACCCGGCGCCGTACTGGCTGGTCAGCTGCCGCCGGCCGGAGGCGGTCGTCACGGCCGTCAGGGTGGGCCGGACCGCGGGTCGCTCTGGATAGGGTGGCTGACATGGCCGCCTCCCAGGACTCCTCCAACAGCAACAGCAAGCTCTACTCGGTGTTCTCGCTCGCCGCCGCGCTCGGCGCCGCGGCCGTGGCCAAGAAGGGCCTCAACACCTCGTGGCGCGCAGCCACCGGGAAGAACCCCCCGGCCAACCCGGCCGACCCCGACGTGGGCCTCGGCGAGGCCGTCATGTGGGCCGCCATCAGCGGCACCCTGATCGGCGTGGCCCGGATGCTCGCGACGCGCCGCGCCGCCAACTACTACGCCAAGTCGACCGGCCACCTGCCCCCGCAGCTGCAGAAGGACGGCCAGGACGCCAAGAAGGCATCCGCACCGACCTCCTGACCCGACTCGGGTCCGGAACTGTCACCCCGTTCACCTCCGAAGGCCTCGTGGGGTGGTCCGTCGAGGCCGCGCGACGCCTCGCACGCGCGCACTGGCCAGTGAGTCTCCCAGCGACTCAACCCCCATGGGGCTCACCGGCTGCTCCGCACTGGCCGTTGAGTCGCCCAGAGACTCAACCGGTCCGGGCGACCGCGTCCCTGGCCGAGTGGCCGTTGAGTCTCTGAGGGACTCACGGGCCAGTGCCCGCACCTCGTCGACCGCGCCGGCGACCGGTTGAGTCCGTGAGCGACTCACTGGCCAGTGCCCGGAAGGGGCCCGCGAAGCCGACGGCGGTTCGTGCCGCGGTCGGGCCGCGAGACGTCCACAGGCCACCTCACACCGGTGGTCTCGACGGACCTGTGGAGACCGCGCGCCCTGGTGTCGCACCGCTGACGTGTGATCAGTCCGACCACACGACGCATCGGCGAGAGGGCGGACATGATCGAGACGTTTCATCCGAGCGGGACGACGGACCTGACGGAGGAGGAGCGCAGGTGGCTGCTGATGGGGCCGTTCGACGGCGGCGTGCCGGGACTGGTGCGGCGCGTACGCCGCATCCTCGACGTGTCGCAGCGCGGGCTGGCGGACATCCTCGGGGTCTCCCAGTCCGTGGTCGCACGGTGGGAGACCGAGCGGACCAGCCCGCGGGTGAGCGTGCTGCAGAAGCTGCTGGCCATGGCTGGGATCCGCGTCGAGCTGCGGGACGAGGACTCGGACGAGGAGGTCGGCCCGATGCGCGCGGACGGGGCGAGGAACCGCGGCGGGAGTCGCTACCCGGCCCATGCGGACCTCAGGGTGACGGGGTGGTGGGTGCCGCGCGAGGACCGGCGGATGACGACGATCGGCTACTTCGTGAACCTGACGAGGTCACGCCAGCTGCGGCGACCGGCCGTGCACTACAGCCTCAGTCCGCGCATCAAGAGGATCGAGCGATTGCTCTACGGGACGCCCGACGACCATCCGGCCCACCACCAGCTGGTCGCCGAGGCGGAGCACCTCGAGGAGGTGCGGCAGTCGCTCCGGCGGGCGGCGTGACGGGTCGCGGAACAGGACAGCGCCCGCCCCAAGCAGGGACGGGCGCCGGTGTCGATCCGGTGTTGCTGCTCAGATGCAGTCGCGGCAGATGAGCTTCTTCTCGTCCGCGAGCTGCGAGCGGTGGTGAACCAGGAAGCAGCTCATGCAGGTGAACTCGTCGTCCTGCCGAGGCATGACCTCGACCGCCAGCTCCTCGTGCGAGAGGTCGGCGCCGGGCAGCTCGAATGATTCGGCCGCCTCGGTCTCGTCCTCGTCGACCTTGCCGGAGTTCTTGTCGTGACGTCGGGCCTTGAGCTCCTCGATGCTCTCCTCGCTCTGGTCCTCCTCGGACTTGCGCGGCGCGTCGTAGTCGGTGGCCATCGATTCCTCTCCCCATACGGAGGTCCCGGGCCGGCCGGTTCGCGGCGCGGAGTGGGACCCAGCTGTTGCTCGTCGTCGGCGCCAGATTGTGCACCATGGACAGGCCCTGTGGTGAGCCGGTCCGCGACGTGTCGCCTGAACAGTGGAGTACCCCTCCCTATTCCCGCAATCCCCGTCCGGACCGCTCACCCGTGCGGGCAGAGCGGGCCCGATCCCTCAGGCGAGGAACCCGGCGGCACGGAGCGCGTCGACGAAGCCGTCCCAGCCGTCGGCCGGCGTGCCCACCACGACGTTGCGCACGGAGCCCGAGCCGAGGGCGAGGCTGCCGTCGAGCAGGTCGAAGCGGCCGCCCGCCTCGCTGAGCACGAGCCCGCCGGCCGACCAGTCCCACGGCTGCGGACCGGCCTCGACGTAGGCGTCGGCGCGGCCGTCCGCGACGTGGCACAGGTCGAGCGCGCACGACCCCATCCGGCGGATGTCGCGCACCTCCGGGCAGCAGCCGGGCGACGCACGCGGCCTGGTGCTCGCGGACCGACCGCTGGTAGCCGAAGCCGGTGAGGACGAGCCGCTCCGCCAGCGGTGGTGTCGGTCGTACGCCGATCGGGTGCCCGTCGCGGGTGGCGCCGTGGCCCAGGGCGGCGGCGTACTCCACGTCCGACAGGATCCCCACCACGGCGCCGGCGACCACGGTGCCGTCGACCTCAGCGGCGACCGACACGGCGCAGTCGGGCAGGCCGTAGAGGTAGTTGACCGTGCCGTCGATCGGGTCGAGGACCCACCGCACGCCGCTGGTGCCGGCCTGGTCGTCGCCCTCCTCGCCGAGGATCGCGTCGTCGGGACGGAACGCGTTGATCTGCGAGCGGAGCAGCTGCTCGACCGCTGTGTCGGCCTCGGTGACGACGTCGACGACGCTGGTCTTGGTGTCCGCGACGTCGATGCCCCCGCGCCGCATCTCGCGCGCCAGGTCGGCGCCCGCGCGGCCGAGCGACACGGCGAGGTCGCGCAGGTCGAGAGCGACCTGCCCGGGCTCCGGCTCACGAGTCGCGCCCGCACAGGGCCGGTCGCGGCCCGCGCGGGTTGGGGCAGCAGCCGGCGCCGCACAGGTCGGGTCCGGCGGGCAGCGAGCCGACGGCGGGACGGGCCGGGGCCTCGCCGCGCTCGGCGGCGGCGCGCTCGAGCACCAGGTCGCGCACCATCGCCACGAAGCGCGGGTCGATGCCGGCGGTGTCGGCGCGGACCGCCCGGATCCCGAGCCGTTCGGCGGTGGCCATCGCCTCGGTGTCGAGGTCGTAGATGACCTCCATGTGGTCGGAGACGAAGCCGATGGGCATGAGCACCACCTCGGACACGCCGTCGCTGGCCAGCTCCTCGAGGTGGTCGTTGACGTCGGGCTCGAGCCACGGCGTCGACGGCGCCCCCGAGCGCGAGCAGTAGACGAGGTCGTGCCGGTGGCTGCGGCCGGTGGCCTTCTTCACCCGGGTCGCGACCTCGTCGGCGGCGCTGCGGTGCTGGCGGACGTACGCCGGGCGCGGCTGGCCGGCCGGGTCCTCCGAGCCGCTGCTCTCACCCATCGCGCTCGGGATGGAGTGCGTGACGAAGACCAGCCGCGCCCGGTCGCCGCCGTCGGGCAGCTCGGCGAGGGCGGCGACGACCGCGTCGACCGCGGGCTCGATGAAGCCGGGGTGGTTGTAGTACTGCCGCAGCTTGTCGAGCCGGGGCGCGCCGGGCACCTGCTCGACGGCGTCGTAGAGGTTCTCGCGGTACTGCCGGCACGACGACCACGAGGAGTACGCCGACGTGGCGAAGACCGGCGGCCCGGGTGACCCCGTCGGCCGTCATCGTGGCGAGCGTGTCGGCGAGGTAGGGGTCCCAGTTGCGGTTGCCGAAGTAGACCGGCAGGTCGAGGCCCTGCTCGGCCAGGTCCTGCTCCAGCGCGGCGATGAGCGCCCGGTTCTGGTCGTTGATCGGGCTGCGTCCGCCGAAGAGGAAGTAGTGCTCGCCGACCTGCTCGAGCCGCTCACGCGGGATGCCCCGCCCGCGGGTGACGTTCTCGAGGAACGGCACGACGTCCTCGGGCTTCTCCGGGCCCCCGAAGGAGAGCACGAGGAGAGCGTCGTAGGGAGCGGCGTCGGAGGTGGCGTGAGGTGGCGTCGGAGGTGGCGTGGGGAGTCGGGTCGGGGGTGCCCGCGGGATTCATGAAGTCAGCGTAGACAGACCTACCATCGCCCCGATGCTCGACTCCTACCGCCGCGTGCTGTCCCGGCCCGGCGCCCTCCGCTTCAGCAGCGCGGCCCTCGTCGCGCGGCTGCCGATCTCCATGGTCGGGCTCGGGATCGTGCTGCTCGTCGAGGGCCGCACCGGGTCCTACGGCCTGGCCGGCACGGTGTCCGCGGTGTTCGTGCTCGCCGAGGCGGCGTTCGCGGTGCTGCACGGACGGTGGGTCGACCACTTCGGGCAGTACCGCGTGCTGCCGATCGCGATCTCGGTGTTCGGCGCGGGCCTCGCGCTGATGATGCTGGCCGTCGAGCAGGACTGGCCGCGTGCGCTGACCTATGTCTTCGCGGCCGTCTCCGGGGCCGCGCTCCCCCAGGTCGGCGCGAGCGTGCGCACCCGCTGGTCCCACCTGCTCGACGAGCCGGGCGAGAAGCAGACCGCCTTCGCCCTCGAGGCCGTGCTCGACGAGGTCGTCTTCGTCGTCGGCCCGGTGGTCGTCACCCTGCTGGCGACGAGCTGGCACCCCGTGGCCGGGCTGACCTTCGCCCTCGTCAGCGGCGTGCTCGGGACGTTCGCCTTCGCCCTGCAGCGGCGGACCGAGCCGCCCGCCGGGATCGGCACGACCAGCGAGGGCGTACGTCCTGCGATGCCCTGGCGGCTGGTGCTGACGCTGGCCCTCGTCTGCCTCACCCTCGGCGCACTGTTCGGCGCCGCGGAGGTCACGACGGTCGCCTTCGCCGAGGAGCAGGGCAAGCGGTGGATCGCCGGCTGGCTGCTCGCGGCCTGGTCGTTCGGCAGCCTCGTCGCCGGTCTCGTGACCGGCGCGATCGCCTGGCGGAGCGGCCCCGACGTGCGCCTCCGCTGGGGATCGGCCGCGATGGCTCTCGCGATGGCCCCGCTGATGTTCATCCACTCGATCCCGCTGATGGCGGTCGTGCTGCTGGTCGGCGGGCTGTCGATCGCGCCCACGATGATCGGCGCGATGACGATGGTCGAGCAGGGCGTCCCGTCCGGCCGGCTCACCGAGGGGATGGCCATCCTCCACACCGGGATCGTCGCGGGGGTCGCGCCGGGCGCCGCGATCGCCGGGTTCGTCGTCGACCACAGCGGTGCCTCGGCGGCGTACGCCGTCGCGCTGGTCGGCGGCATCCTGGGTGCGCTCGCCGCCCAGGCCGCTCGGCCCGCCCGCACCCCGTCGGCGCCGAGATCCCCTAGCCTGCAGGCATGACGACGTCCGTCCGTGCCGGCACCGCCGGCACGCACACCTGGCGCAACTGGTCAGGTCTCGAGGAGGCCGCTCCGGTCGTCACCGAGACGCCGCGATCCGTCGACGACGTCGTCGACGCCGTCCGACGCGCGCGGGACGCCCGCACCACGGTGAAGATGACCGGGACCGGGCACAGCTTCACCGGCATCGCCGCCCCCGAGCACACGCTGCTGCTCCCCGACGGGCTCGACGGCGTCCTGGCGGTCGACCGCGAGGCGATGACCGTGACGGCGCGCGCCGGCACGCCGCTCAAGGACCTCAACCTCGCGCTCGAGCGGGCGGGACTGTCGCTGCACAACATGGGCGACATCGCCGAGCAGACGCTGGCCGGGGCCACCTCGACCGGCACCCACGGCACCGGCGGGATCGCGGCCGGGCTGGCCGCGCAGCTCGCCGGGATGGAGCTGGTCACCGGCACCGGCGAGGTCGTCCGCGCGTCGGCCGACGAGAACCCCGACGTCCTCGAGATGGCCCGCGTGGGCCTCGGGGCGCTCGGCATCCTGACCACCCTCACCTTCCACGTCGAGCCGCTCTTCGTCGTCGAGGCGCACGAGCAGCCGATGTCGTGGGACGAGGCGCTGACGTCGTACGACGAGATGGTGGCGGCGGCCCACCACGTCGACATGTACTGGTTCCCCCACACCGACCGGACGGTCGTGAAGCAGAACGTCCGCACCGACCTCTCCCCCGGCGAGCAGGAGCCGCCGTCGCGGCTGGCCGCGTGGTGGGAGGACGACTTCGTCTCCAACACCGTCTTCGGCGGCCTGTGCCGCGTCGGCTCGCGAGCCCCCGGCCTGATCCCACGCATCAACCGGGTCGCCGGTCGCGCCCTGTCCGAGCGTCGCTACAGCGACCTGGCCCACCGGGTCTTCGTCAGCCCCCGCCGGGTGCGCTTCCGCGAGATGGAGTACGCCGTCCCGCGCGAGGTCGGCCTCGACGTGCTGCGCGAGTGCCGCCGCGTGATCGACGCGAGCGACTGGCGGATCGCCTTCCCGGTCGAGATCCGGACGGCTCGTGCCGACGACGTGCCGATGTCGACCGCGCACGGCCGCGACAGCTTCTACCTGGCCTTCCACGTGCCGCAGGACACCGACCACCGCGCCTACTTCGGCGGCCTGGAGCCGATCCTGCGCGAGGCGGGCGGGCGGCCCCACTGGGGCAAGGTCCACACCCGGACGGCCGCGGACCTGGCGCCGGCGTACGACCGCTTCGACGACTTCCTCGCCATGCGCGACCGGCTCGACCCCGACCGGGTCTTCGCCAACCCCTACCTGCGGCGCGTGCTCGGAGCCTGACCGGCTCAGACGTTCGCCGGCCCCTTGGGCAGCGGCGCGCGCCAGCCGCGCACCATCGCGAGCAGCCGGATGCCGAGGCACGTGCTGAAGCCGGCGGCCGCCACGACCACCAGCGGCAGGTCGGTGCGGTTGAGCAGGACCGCGACCACCGAGCCGGCGAACGCCGGAGTCGCGTAGAGCACGCCCTCGAAGATCACCGGGACGCTGCCGGAGAGCACGTCGCGGATCATCCCGCCGCCGATGCCGGTCACCATGCCGAGCAGCGCGGCCGGCAGCGGCTCGAGGCCGTAGTCGACCGCCTTGAGCGCCCCGGTCACGCAGAACAGCGCCAGCCCGAAGGCGTCGAAGACCGTGATGACGCGCTCGACCCGACCCACCAGCGTGTGGAAGAAGAAGGTCATCAGGCCGGCCGCGATCGGCACCAGCAGGTAGCGCCAGTCGGCGAGGGCGGCAGGCGGCGTGGCGCCGATCAGCACGTCGCGGATGAAGCCGCCGCCGAGGCCGGTGACGCCGGCGAGGACGAGCGCCGCGAAGATGTCGAGGTTCTTGCGCACCGCGACCAGCGCGCCCGACACGGCGAAGACGAGGATGCCGACCAGGTCGAGCACGACCAGCGTCGTGGCGAACTCCGTCTCGGGCACCTCCGAAGGCTAGGGGCAGACCGCTGCGGGGAACGAAATGACCGTGGTCCGCGCCTCTCGGCGCGCCGCCGCGGCAACCGTGCCGGAGCGTGCCGCTGGCGTAGGCTCGACCGGAGCGGTGCGCCCGGCGCACCGCGCCCACGAGACGAGCAACCCACGATCAAGCAGGCAGGAGCGCGCTGTCGATGGCCAAGCTGACGTTCACCGGACGCAGCGGGGACGGCAAGCGCCTGCTGCTGGTGGACGAGTCGGGCCAGGAGCACACCCTGGTCATCGACGCCCGGCTCCGTCGCGCCCTCGCAGGCACCCCCTCAAGCGGCCCCAGCACACCCGGCCAGTTGGAGATCCCGATGGAATCAAGCCTCCGTCCCCGCGACATCCAGACCCGCATCCGTGCCGGTGAGACGCCCGAGGCCGTGGCGCACGCCGCCGGCACCTCGGTCGAGAAGATCATGCCGTTCGCCGCTCCGGTCATGGCCGAGCGCGCCCACGTCGCCGAGCGGGCGCTGCTCGCGTCGGTGCGTCGTCGGTCCAACGAGTCCGGCGCCCGCACCCTCGGCGAGGCCGTCAGCGCGCACCTGCGCGCGCACAACGTCGACCCGGGAGCCGTCGAGTGGGACGCCTGGCGCCGCGAGGACGGTCGCTGGACCCTCACCGCGCTGTACGACGTCGCCGGCCGCACCGGCACCGGCACGTTCTCCCACGACCCCCGCGGCAGCTTCGTGACCGTCGACGACGACGACGCCCGCTGGCTCATCGGCGACGCCGCACCCGCCGCTACCAGCACCGAGCCGGCCGCGGACGACCTGGCCGCTGCCCGGCAGCGCCGGCTGACGCCGGTCGACGAGCAGCCGGCCTTCGGCGACGACGCGATCGAGATGGTCTCCCCCAGCGAGTCCGCGACCGAGCCCACGGCCGACACCGCACCCGAGGCCGACACCGAGGCGGACACCGAGACGACGATGGAGATCCGCGGAGGCCTCGGCTCCGAGCAGCCCGTCGAGGCCTACCTCGACGACGAGGCGGGAAGCACGGACACGGGCACCGACCCGAGCTCCGAAGATTCCGACGACGATTCCGCCGACGAGCCCGCGGCCGAGGCCCCCGAGCCCCGTCGCCCGGCCAAGAAGCGTGGTCGTGCGTCCGTGCCGAGCTGGGACGAGATCATGTTCGGCGGCGGCAAGACCGACTGAGGTGCGGCTCGTCGGGCTCAACGTCCACCCGCTGAAGTCCGGAGCCATCCGGCCGGTCCGCTCGATCGACGTGCTGCCGGGCGGGCTGCGCGGCGACCGCCGGTGGATGGTCGTCGACGGCGACGGGTGCATGGTCTCGGCGCGCGAGGTCCACCGCCTCTTCCACGTCGTGGCCGACACCCCGGACACCGACCCCGGGGTCGCGTCCGCGCTCCGGTTGCGGATGGCAGGGCTGCCCGACCTGCACCTCGACGTGCCGAGCGCCGAGCCCGAGCCGGTCCGGCTCTTCTCGCTCGACCTGCGGGCCGTGGCCGCCGGCGCCGACGCGGACGCCTGGGTCCGCGCCGCGCTCGGCCGCGACGACGTACGCCTCGTGTGGTGCGACGACCCGACCCGCCGCACGCTGCAGCCGGGCTTCTCCCGACCGGGCGACCACGCCGCCTTCCCCGACTCGTTCCCGGTGACCGTGGCGTCGCTGGCGTCGATGCGGCAGCTCGACGACTGGATCCTCGAGCGGGCGCTCGAGCTCGGCGAGCAGCCTCCCGAGCCCCTGCCGATCGAGCGGTTCCGCGCCAACCTGGTGGTCGACGGCGACGAGCCGTTCGCCGAGGACCGGTGGACCGCGCTCACCGTCGGCGGGTGTGAGGTTCCGGGTGGGCAAGCCCGTCGGCCGTTGCGTGATGACGACGATCGACACGGACTCGCTGACGACCGCCAAGGAGCCGATCCGCACCCTGGCCCGCCACCGGAGCTGGGACGGGAAGACGTTCTTCGCCGTGCACCTGGTGCCGGAGGGCGCGGGGACGCTCTCGGTCGGCGACGAGGTCACGCCCTCCTGAGGGTCAGTCCCGCTCGACCGGCCGGTCGGGATCGGTGATCCAGCCGCTCCAGCTGCCGGGGTAGAGCGCCGCCCGGATCCCGGCGACCTCCATCGCGAGGACGTCGTGCGCCGCTGTCACGCCCGATCCGCAGTAGGCCGCGACGGACCCGGCGGTGTCGGCGCCGACACCCGCGTAGGTCTCCCGCAGCTCGGCGGCGGTCCGGAACCGACCGTCCTCGTCGAGGTTGGCCGTCGTCGGCACGTTGACCGCGCCCGGGATGTGACCGGCCACGGGGTCGACGGGCTCGACCGCGCCGGCGTACCGCTCGGCCGCGCGGGCGTCGACCAGCACCTCCACGCCGAGGACGTCGTCGGGCCCGACGACGGGCATCTGCTTGTCGGCGGCCACGGTGAAGTCCCCCGGCTCGACCGCGACGTCGCCGGTCTCGACCGGCAGGCCCGCCGCCACCCACGCCGACCAGCCGCCGTCGAGCACGCGCACGTCCGGGTGGCCGTGGAAGCGCAGCAGCCACCAGGCCCGCGCAGCGCCGCGGCCCTGCCAGTCGTCGTACGCCACCACGGGGCGGTCGGCGCGCACGCCGGCGCGGCGCATCGCGTCCTCGAACCGCGCCTCGTCAGGCAGCGGGTGGCGACCACCGGCACCGGGCGGGTCGGCCAGGTCGCGGTCCATGTCGACGTAGGCCGCCCCGGGCACGTGGCCCTCGCGGTGCAGCTCGTCGCCGGGCGGACCGCCCATGAGGTAGCGGACGTCGAGCACCGTGACGCGGTCGAGGGCCGCGGCCAGCTCGTCGGGACCGATGAGGGGGCCGTCGCTCATGGCGTCACTGTGCCACGCGCGCGCCGGGTGGCAGGGTGGGGACATGGAGCTCGACTGGGCCAGCGGCGACGTGATCCTCGCCGACGGGATGGACGTGGCGCGCGCGGACCGGTCGTGGTGGCGCGAGCGGGCCGAGGTGCAGATCGGTCCGGAGCTGTGGGGCTACCGCTCCGAGGGCGGGTGGACGCGGAGCACGCTGGTGGGCGAGCTCGACGGCGCCGTGCGGTTGCGGGCGACCCGCACGGGCTTCTTCAGCAGCCGGTGGGTGGTCGAGGGAGGACCCGAACCCCTCGAGGTGGCGCCGAGCGGCTGGTGGGGCACCCGGCTCTCGATCTCCCGCGCCGGCGGCGTCATCGGCGAGGCCCGGACGTCGGGCTTCTTCACGACCCGCAGCCGGATCACGCTCAGCGAGCCGGTGTCCACGCAGGTCGGCTGCTTCCTGCTGTGGGTGACCCATGTCGAGCTCGCCCGCCGTCAGTCGAGCGCCGGAGCCGGCGCCGCGACCTGACCTCAGCGGCCGGCGGCCCGGTCGATGGCCTCGATCTCGGCCGCAGCCACGGCCGCGACCTGCACCAGCTCGGCCCGACGGCGTACGGGATCGGACTCCGCCAGCGCCTCGAAGACCTCCTCGAGCAGGATGGCGTCCCACGAGTGCGCGCCGGACTCCATCCGGGCGTCGTTGACCGCGCGCCACCGCTCGACGACCGGGACGAACGGCTCGGTGCCCGCGGGCCCGACCGACGGGTGGTCCTGCCGGCCCCAGCGCGCGACCTGGCGCTTGCGCTCGGCGGCGATCTCCTGCGCGATGGCGTCGATCCGCGCTGACTCGTCCATGCCCGGCACGGTAGCCGTCGGCGGGGGCGTCCGCTGTGGCAGGATCGCCGGGTCATGGCTGAACTGCACTTCTTCACGGGCACGATGGACTCCGGCAAGTCCACGCTGGCGCTCCAGACCAACCACAACCACGCCGCCCGCGGCCGCGTCGGCCGGATCTTCACCACCCACGACCGCGCCGGCACCGCCACCGTCTCCAGCCGTCTCGGGCTCACGCACGAGGCCCTCGAGGTCGACGCGGACTTCGACTTCTGGGCCTACGTCGTCACCACCCTGACCCGCGGCGGCCGCATCGACTACCTGATCTGCGACGAGGCCCAGTTCTACGCGCCCGACCAGATCGACCAGCTCGCCAAGATCGTCGACGAGCTCCAGATCGACGTCTTCGCCTTCGGCATCCTCACCGACTTCCGCTCGATCCTCTTCCCCGGCAGCGCCCGTCTCGTGGAGCTCGCCGACCGGATGAACGTCCTGCAGGTCGAGGCGCTGTGCTGGTGCGGCAAGCGCGCCACCCACAACGCCCGCACCGAGAACGGCGCGATGGTCGTCGAGGGCGAGGTGATCGTCGTCGGCGACGTCGACCAGGCCGACGAGCCGCCCGCCGACGTGGCCTACGAGGTCCTCTGCCGCCAGCACTTCCGCCGCCGGCTGACCGCCGACCGCGCCAAGGCCGTCAGCCTGGCGCCGGAGCCGCTCCCCTTCGGCTGACTGGCCCGTGAGTCTCCCGGAGACTCAACCGACCAGGATGGGGATCAGCATCTCCGTCGAGGTGAGCGAGCCGTGCAGGCCGACGAGCGTGTTCTCGTAGGCGAAGTCGCGGGTCGACACCACGCCGAGGTCGCCGTGGCAGGCCACCATCACGTCGCCCAGGCGGGGCAGCACGCGGTGGTCGACGGCTCCGAACCAGCCGCGTCCGATCGCGTCCTCGCGGGTCAGGACCGTGGCCCGGTCGCCCAGCACCTCGCGCCAGGTGGCGACGACGTCGTCGACGGCACCGGCCCCGCAGTAGAGGTGGCGGAAGCGCGCCTCACCGCCGAGCAGCGACACCCCGTCGCGCATCCCGTCGACCTCGTCGACGTCGACCCGGGCCTCGCGCGGGCTGTCGACCATGCCGTGGTCGGCGACCACGAGCAGCCGGGTCGAGGCGGGCAGCGCCTCACGCATCTGCTCGGCCTCGGCGTCGACCATCGCGAGCTGCTGGAGCCACTGGGTGGAGGCCACGCCGAACTTGTGGCCCGTCCAGTCGAGGTCGGAGTCGTAGACGTAGGTCAGCGACGGGTGGTGCGCCGACGCGCTGACCGTGCCGGCGATGCGCTCCCCGACCCGGTCGGCACCGACGTACGTCGCGCCCCGCTGCGAGGCGACGGTCAGCCCGGACCCGTCGAACTCGCGCTTGTTGACCGAGGTGACGTGCACCCCGGCCCGCGCGAGCCGGCCGAACGCGGTCGGGTGGGGCTGCCAGTCCAGCGGGTCGACGGACCGGTCCCACGAGAGGTGGTTGAGCAGCTGGTCGGTGCCGGGGATGCGGGCGGTGAAGCCGACGAGCCCGTGCGCGCCGGGCGCCAGGCCGGTGCCGAGCGAGGTCAGCGACGTGGCGGTCGTCGACGGGACCCCGGCCGTACCGGTGGCGCTGCCCTCCACGAGCGACGCGAGGTAGGGAGCGGCATGGCCGTAGCGGGTCAGCAGCTCGGCGCCGAGGCCGTCGACGAGGAAGACGACGTACGACGGCGCGCTGGGCAGCTCCAGCCCGACGGCGTGACCGTCGAGCGGCGTGCCGAGCGCGCGGGCGACCGACGGCAGGACGTCGGCCAGCGACCGGTCGCCGTAGGCCGGTGGGGTGAGCTCCACGCCTATCCGCGGGTGCGTGCGGAGAGCGCGTCGGAGAACGCGAGCAGCGCGCTGACGGCGTCGGCACCCTCGGCGGCGGCGGAGACGCGCAGCGTGTAGTCGTCGCCGGCGATCGTGCCGGTGTAGCCGTGGTCGGCCTCGCACTCGGGGTCCGAGCAGCCCGCGGGCTCGAGGTCGACGCGGCCGACGCCGCCCCAGCCGATCGTGAGCACGGCCTCGGCGGGCGGGGCCACGCCCTTCGTCGGGTTGGCGATCATCCGGGTGACCACGACGGTCCGGATCGAGGTGAGCGTGACGGCCTCGGTGGTCGTCGACGTGTAGGGCTCGGGGAGCATGTCGTCGCCGGGGTGCTCGTCGGTGTGCGCGATGACGAGGCGGGTCGGCGTCAGGAGGAGCGCGGTCAGGTGCCGGCGTACCTCCTCGTGGTCGAAGGTCGTCTCGTGGTGCACGAAGTAGGCGAGCACCTCCTCGCCGCCGGCTGCGGAGAAGACGCCGTCGGCGACGACCTCGGGGTAGTAGCCGGTGCGGTGGATCGCCTGGCGGAGGTCGTGGGAGACGTCCGCGTCACGGGTCGAGCGGGGCATGCGGTCAGTCTGTCACGCGGGGCCGTCGGTCGTGGCGCTCAGTCGGGGATGGTGTCCCCGGGCATCGTCGAGAGCCGTCGGACGAACCAGTCCGAGCGCGGGTCCTTCACCGGCTCCACGCGGACGTTGGCGCCGAGCACGGTCGCGCCGTCGGCGCCGGCCAGCACCAGCGGCAGCTGGAGGGCGCGCACCTGCGGCAGGTCGTGCTGGAGCTGGGAGACCCGGCGCACGAGCCGCTCGATCTCCTCGACGTCGACGATCTCGCTGCCGCGGTAGCCGAAGAGGAGCGGCGAGGCCTTGATCTCGCGCACCATGTCCTGGGCGTCGTGGTCGGCGAGCGGCGGGATCCGGTAGGACCGGTCCCCCAGCAGCTCGGTCAGCGGCCCACCGATGCCGAAGGACAGGACCGGCCCGAAGAGCGGGTCCTCCATCGTCGCGATCGTGACCGGGACGCCGGGGGGTGCGTTGCGCTGCACCACGAAGCCGGCCCGGTCGGGCTCGGTGATCAGCTCGTTGAGGGAGCGCCACGCGCCGGCCATGTCCTCGGGCGAGTCGATGTTGCGCCAGACGTGGGCGAGGTCGGGACGGTCGCGCAGGTGGTCGGCGGTCGCCTTGAGCACGACGTCCCAGCCGAGCGTCTCCCCCGCAGCCGTCGCCTCGTCGAGGGTCTGCACCGCGTAGGTGTCCCAGAGGTTGATGCCGTAGGCCTTGAGCAGGCGGTGCTGCTCGTCGAAGTCGAGGTCGCGCCCCTCCGGGTGGTTCATCAGCACCTCGTTGACGAGGTGGCGGGCCGAGTCGAGGTCGGCGGCGACGACGTCGGTGAAGGTCGACTGCGGCACGCGCAGCCAGACGGCGTACTCCACGACGTGGGCCAGCGCACGGACCGCGGCCTCGACGGCGGGGTACGACGGCACGGAGCCACGACCGGCCGACGAGCCGGCGACGTCGGGCACGCGGAGCAGCTCCGGGACGCCCTCGGTGCCGAGGAACGTCGACACGATCGGCTTGTCGGACTGCTCGCCGACCGCGGCGAGGACGTTGGCGACCTCCTCGCGGGCGCCGGCGACGTTGAGCGGCGGGATGAAGATCGCCACGACGGCGTCGACCTCGGGGTCGTCGATCGCCCCGTCGAGCGCGTCCTCGAAGTCGTCCGCGGTCGCGTCGGCGCCGAGCGGCACCTGCTTGTTGACCACCAGGCCGACCGAGTTGGCGGCGTCGGCGGCGAGCAGGCCGAGGGCGTCGGAGTTGCCGACGATCGCGACCCGGCGCCCGCGCGGCAGCGGCTGGTGGGCGAGCAGCTGGGCGACGTCGAACATCTCCTCCAGCGACTCGACCTGGATGATCCCGGCCTGGCGGAACATCGCGTCGACCGCCTCGGCGGGCGCGGCGATCTTGCGCACGGCGTGGCCCATCGGCACGCCCTGCGAGCTGCGACCGGAGCGCACCGCCACGATCGGCTTGCGGCGGCTGACCCGGCGGGCGACGCGGGAGAACTTGCGCGGGTTGCCGATCGACTCGAGGTAGAGCAGCACGACCTCGGTCGCGTCGTCCTCCTCCCAGTACTGCAGGAGGTCGTTGCCGGAGACGTCGGCGCGGTTGCCCGCGCTGACGAACGTCGTGAGGCCGAGGCCGCGGTTCTGCACCTTCTCCAGGATCGCCGTGCCCAGCGCGCCGGACTGGCAGAAGAATCCGGCGCGGCCACGCGGCGGCATCACCGAGGACAGCGACGCGTTGAGCGAGACCTCCGGGTCGGTGTTGATCACGCCGAGCGCGTTGGGGCCGATCAGGCGCAGGCCGTAGGAGCGGGACAGCCCGACGAGGCGGCGCTGCCGCAGCCGGCCCTCCTCCCCGGTCTCGGCGAAGCCCGAGGAGATGACGACCAGGCCGTGCACGCCCTTGGCGGCGCAGTCGAGGACGACGTCCTGCACGGACTCGGCCGGTACGGCGACGATGGCGACGTCGACGTCGCCGGGGATCTCCGCGACGGTCTTCCACGCCGGCATGCCGGCCACCGAGTCGGCGCTCGGGTTGACGACGTGGATGCGGCCGGCGAAGTTGCCGAGCACCATGTGGCGCACGAGCGCGCGGCCGATGGTGTCCTGGCGGCGGCTGGCGCCGATGATCGCGACCGACCTGGGCGAGAAGAACCGCTCGATCGAGGCGTACTCCGCCCGGTGCTCGCGCTGCTCCATGACGCCGATGGCGGTGTCGGTGGGGTCGATCCGGAAGACCAGCTCCATCACGCCGTCCTCGAAGGCGCTCTTCACCTGGTAGCCGGCGTCGCGGAACGTGTGGATCATCGCCTGGTTGTCCGGCAGCACCTCGGCGACGAACTCCTCGACCCCGCGCTCGCGCCCGGCCTGCGCGAGGTGCTCGAGCAGCAGCTGCCCGATCCCGCGCCCCTGGTGCTTGTCCTCGACGAGGAACGCCACCTCGGCGTAGCCCGGGCCGGATCGTGTCGTAGCGCCCCACGGCGATCATGTGCCCGGCGACCAGCAGGATCAGCGCCACCCGGTCGCGGTGGTCGACCTGCGTGAACCGGTCGAGGTCGCGGTCGGAGAGCTCGGGCATCGGCGAGAAGAACCGGTAGTACTTCGACTCGTCCGAGACCCGGCCGTAGAAGTCGATCAGCAGCTCGCGGTCCTCCGGCTGCATCGGCCTGATGTGCGCCGTCCGCCCGTCGCGCAGCAGCACGTCCGCCTCCCAGTGGCGGGGCGGCGGCGCCTGCTCGGCCTCGACGTCGGTCACGGCAGCAATGTATCCGCCGCCCCGCCCCTGGTGGTCGAGTAGCCGAGCGAGGAACGAGCGAGGCGTATCGAGACCCAGACCTATCCCTCCGCTGCCGTCAGGCCTGCGCCGCGAGAAGTCCTTCCTGGCCAACCCCGGCAGTGCCCTCGTAGTCCCCCGCGATCAACGCCAACCGCTTGGCGCGGCTCCAGCTCTGGACCTGCTTCTCCCTCGCGAAGGCCTCGGAGATGCGCTCGTACTCCTCGTGCCAGACCAGCTCGACCGGCAACCGCTTGCGCGTGTAGGCCGCGCCCATGCCGAGCTGGTGCTGGAACTCGCGCGAGTGGAGCAGGCGGGTGCTGCCGACGTACAACGACCCGTCGGAGCAGCGGAGCATGTAGACGTAGCCGGCCATCGTCCAAGGGTCCCGCGGACGCACCGTCCGGCGACAGTGGGGTCACCGCATCTGTGGACAGGTCTCGATACGCCGCTCGTTCCTCGCGGCTACTCGACCAACGGGCGCGAGATCGACCAACGGGTGGCCACCGGCGTGCCCCCGACGCCTCACGGCCGGCCGACAAGGACAATGGCGCGCATGGCACGCCGTACGACGAAGCAGGAGCTCCCGGACGACTTCGAGGAGCACATCCTCGACACCGACATCCGCGACGAGATGCAGACGTCGTTCCTGGAGTACGCCTACTCCGTCATCTACTCCCGGGCACTGCCCGACGCGCGCGACGGCCTCAAGCCGGTGCAGCGCCGCATCCTCTACACGATGGACGACATGTCGCTGCGGCCCGACCGCGGCCACGTGAAGAGCGCCCGCGTCGTCGGCGAGGTCATGGGCCGGCTGCACCCGCACGGCGACGGCGCGATCTACGACGCCCTCGTGCGGATGGCGCAGTCGTGGTCGATGCGGCTGCCCGACCGTCGACGGCCACGGCAACTTCGGCTCGCCCGACGACCCGCCCGCGGCCATGCGCTACACCGAGTGCCGGATGGCGCCGGCCGCGGTCGCGATGACGGCGTCGATCCACGAGGACACCGTCGACTTCAAGCCCAACTACGACTCCCGCGAGACCGAGCCGGTCGTCCTGCCCGCGGCGATCCCCCACCTGCTGGTCAACGGCTCGGCGGGCATCGCGGTCGGCATGGCGACCAACATCGCGCCGCACAACCTCGTCGAGGTCGTCCAGGCGCTCAAGCACCTGATCACCCACCCGAAGGCCACGCTCGACGACCTGATGCGCTTCATCCCCGGCCCCGACCTGCCCACCGGCGGCAAGATCGTCGGGCTCGACGGGGTCCGCGACGCCTACGAGACCGGCCGCGGCACCTTCCGGATGCGCGCCACCGCCCGCATCGAGTCGGTCACCCCGCGCCGCAAGGGCATCGTGGTCACCGAGCTGCCCTACGGCGTCGGCGAGGAGCGCGTCGTCGAGCAGGTCAAGAAGCTCGTGCTCGCCAAGAAGCTCCAGGGCATCGCCGACATCAAGCAGCTCGGCGACCGCCACCAGGGCCTGCGCCTGGTCATCGAGATCAAGAACGGCTTCGTCCCCGAGGCCATCCTCGAGCAGCTCTACCGCCAGACCGCGCTCGAGGACTCCTTCGGCATCAACGCCGTCGCGCTGGTCGACGGCCAGCCGCGCACGCTCAGCCTGCGCGAGATGCTCGACGTCTTCCTCGGCCACCGCTTCGACGTCGTACGCCGTCGCTCCGCGTTCCGCCGCGGCAAGGCGGCCGACCGGCTCCACCTGGTCGACGGCCTCCTCGTCGCGATCCTCGACATCGACGAGGTCATCCAGGTGATCCGCGGCTCCGACAACGCCGCGGCCGCCAAGGAGCGGCTGATCTCGGTCTTCGACCTCTCCGAGGTCCAGGCCGACTACATCCTCGACATGCCGCTGCGCCGGCTCACGAAGTTCTCCCGGATCGAGCTCGAGAAGGAGAAGGAGGAGCTCGAGCGCACGATCGAGCTCCTCGACGCGATCCTCGCCGACGAGAAGCTGCTCCGGAAGGTCGTCTCCGACGAGCTCACCGAGGTCGCCAAGGAGCACGGCACCCCGCGGCGCACCGTGCTGCTCGCGTCGGCCGGCACCACGGTCACCGCGGCCTCGGCCACGCCGATCGAGGTCGCCGACGCCCCGTGCTTCGCGCTGCTGTCGTCCTCCGGACTGCTCGCTCGTACGACGTCCGCGTCGACGCCCGGGCTCGGCGAGGGCCGGGCCAACCACGACGTGGTGACGAGCGCCGTGACGACGACCGCCCGCGGCGAGGTCGGCGTGGTCACCAGCCGCGGACGGCTGCTCAAGGTGGGCGTGCTCGACATGCCCGAGCTGCCCGACTCGGCCAACGACCCCAACCTCCAGGGCGGGCTCCCGCTCAGCGAGATCCTCTCCCTCGACCCCGGCGAGCGCGCGCTGGCGCTGACCTCGCTGACCAGCCGAGGGGCCCGGCCTGGCCCTCGGCACGCGCGACGGGATCGTCAAGCGGGTCAACCCCGAGGTGCTCAACCGCGACGAGTGGGACGTGATCGGGCTCAAGGACGACGACGAGGTCGTCGGTGCCGTCGAGCTCGCGACCGGCGAGGAGGAGCTCTGCTTCATCTCCACCGACGCCCAGCTCCTGCACTTCCCGGCCTCCGGCGTCCGGCCCCAGGGCCGTTCGGGCGGCGGGATGGCCGGGATCAAGCTCGGTGCCGGCCAGAAGGTCGCGTTCTTCGGGGCGTTCGACCCTGCCGACGCGGTGGTGGTGACCGCGTCGGGCTCCTCGACCGCCCTGCCGGGCACCGAGGCCGGAGCCGTCAAGGTCACGCCGTTCACCGAGTACCCCGGCAAGGGCCGCGCCACCGGTGGCGTCCGCAGCCACCGGTTCCTCAAGGGCGAGGACACCCTCGTGGCCGCCTGGGCCGGACCGGGTCCCGCCCGCGCGGCCGCCGACAGCGGTGCCCCCATCGACCTGCCCGAGGCCAACGGCAGGCGGGACGGGTCCGGCGTACCCGCCGCGCAGCCCATCGCCGCCATCGCCTCGCCCGTCGCGAGCCAGGTCGCCCACCAGGTGGCCGGCCAGCTGGGCAGTGAGGTCGCCGGGCCGGACGCCGCGTCGACCGACTCCGCGCCCGGCCCTGTGGAAGGCTGACGCCATGCCTGCTCGCTCCCGGTTCGTCGCTGCCGCCACGGCCGCCCTCTTCGTCGTGCCCAGCCTCGCCGCCTGCTCGGGCGACGAGCCCGACGCCGCACCGGCCCAGGCGCCCGAGGAGGTGCTCGCCCAGGCCTCCGACACGCTGGTGAAGACCGACGGCGTCCAGCTCGTCCTGAGTGCCGGCACGCTCCCCGAGGGCGTCTCCGGCATCGCGAAGGCGTCGGGTCTCATCACCAGCGCACCCGCCTTCGACGGACTGCTCACGGTCGTGTTCGCCGGCCAGACCGTCGACGTCCCGGTCATCGCGGTCGACGACAAGGTCTACGCCCAGCTGCCCTTCACCAACGGCGCGTGGGACACGGTCAACCCCAAGGAGTACGGCGCCCCCGACCCGACCGACCTGATCGGCCCCGACGGCTTCCCGGCACTGCTCACGCTGACCGAGTCGCCCGAGGCCGGTGAGAGCGTGCGCGGCGGCTCGGACAACTCCGACGTCCTCACGACCTACTCCGGCACCGTCCCCGGCGACGCCATGGACGCGATCATCCCGTCGTCGGCCGGCGACTCGTTCGACGTGGAGTGGCAGGTCAACGACGACGGCGAGCTCACCAAGGCCACCATGGAGGGGGTCTTCTACCCCCACACCGACCCGATGACCTACACGGTCGAGTTCAGCGACTACGGCACCACCAAGGACATCCCGGCCCCGGCCAAGCCGTGAGCCAGGTCGCGAGCGGGGCGGAGGTCTCGCGCACCTCGCGCGTCCTCCTCGCGATGGCGGCGGTCGCCGTCGCGTTCGCCGCTGCCGACACGTACGTCGTCGTGCTGGCGCTGCCCGACATGATGACCGGCGTCGGGGTGCCGATCGACCAGCTCCAGCGTGCCGCCCCGATCGTCAGCGGCTTCCTGCTCGGCTACGTCGCGATGCTGCCGCTGATCGGCCGGATCGCCGACCTGCGCGGCCGCGTGCCGGTGCTGGTGATGGCCCTGGTGCTCTTCGCGCTCGGCTCGCTCGTCACCACGCTCGCCTACGACATGCCCAGCATCGTCGCCGGCCGCTTCCTGCAGGGCGTCGGCGGTGGCGGTCTCGTCCCGGCGACCCTCGCGCTCGTCGCCGACCTCTACCCCGTCGAGCGCCGCGGGATCCCGCTCGGCGTGGTCTCCGCGGTCCAGGAGATCGGCTCGGTGCTCGGCCCGCTCTTCGGCGCGGCCGTGCTCGCCGTGTCGGACTGGCGGGCGATCTTCGCGATCAACCTCGCGGTCGGTCTCGTCCTGGCCGTCGCGATCCGCGCCCTGGCACCCCGGCCGTCGTCACGAGCCCGACGAACGGCGCCGACGGCGACCACCGGACCTCGTCGGCCTGCTCCTCCTGCTCGCCACCCTCGCCGCCGGCGGCGGTCGTCTTCCTGCGTCCCTCAGGGCTGATGCGCGACCTGACGTGGGGCCGGCTCTTCATCCCCTTCGCCGGTGACGGCCGCTGGCTGACGCCGATCGGCGCGGTCGCCGTCGCGGCGCTGGTGCTCCTGCTCGCGTGGTGCTGGTTCGCCCCGCGCCCGCTGCTCGACCTGCGGGCCTGGGTCCGCGTCCTCGTCGACGCCGACCTCGTCGGAGCGCTGCTGCTCGCCCTCGCGCTCGGCGGGGTGATCCTCGCCTTCGCCACTGCCGATCCCAAGATCGAGGTCTTCTCCCCCCGCGGCCGGTGGTACCTCCTCGGGGCGCTGGTCGCCGCCGCGGTCTTCACCTGGCACGTCCGTCGCGCAGCCAACCCGCTCGTGCCTCGCGGCGCGCTGCGTCGTACGCCGGCGTGGGGCGCCCTGCTCGTCAGCTTCTTCGTCGGCGCGGCGCTCATCGCCGCCCTCATCGACATCCCGCTCTTCGCCCGGACCACCGTCTACCCCGACGACCAGCTGCCCGCCGCGCTCGTGCTGGTGCGCTTCCTGCTCGCGCTGCCGGTCGGCGCGGTCGCCGGCGGCTACCTGATCCGCTTCCTGTCCCCCGGCGTCGTCACCGCCATCGGCATGCTGATGGCCGCGACCGGCTTCGTGCTGATGACCCGCTGGGGCCTGACCACGCTCGAGGAGCCGGTCGCCAACGTCGCGCTCGTCGTCGGCGGCCTGGGCTTCGGCCTCGCGCTCGCCCCGGTCAACGCCGCCCTGCTCGCCTTCACCGACGACGACGTGCACGGCGTCGCCACCGCGTTCGTCGTCGTCTCGCGGATGGTCGGCATGCTCATCGGCATCTCGGCGCTCACCACGATCGGCCTGCGCCGCTACTACGCCGAGCAGAAGGCCGTGCCTCCCGTGCAGGAGGTCTGCGACGGCAAGAGCCGGTGCAAGGAGTTCTCCGACCTGCTGCGCGTCGCGGGCATCGCCCAGGAGCACGCCGTCTTCTGGGGTGCGGCCGGGTGCGCGGTCGTCGCGGCGGTCCTCGCGCTGGTGCTCTTCCGCCAGGTGCGACCCACCCGGCTCGCTGCGCGGGACCTCTTCGCGGGCAACGGCTGACGCGCGCTAACCTGCGATCCGTGGACGACTTCGACGACCTGATCGCAGCCAACAAGGACTTCGCCGAGCACTTCGACCTCGGTGGCTTCGACGGCCGGGCGCACGCCGGCATCGCGCTGGTGACGTGCATGGACTCGCGCATCGACCCGCTGCGGATGCTGGGGCTCAAGCACGGCGACGCCAAGATCTTCCGCAACCCCGGTGGTCGGGTGACGCCCCAGGCCCTCGAGGCACTGGTGCTCGGCGTCCACCTGCTCAACGTCCAGCGCGTCCTGGTCGTCCCGCACACCCGCTGCGCGATGGCGTCGGCCTCCGAGGCGGAGCTGCGCGTGCAGGTCGGCGAGTCCGCCGGCGTCGATGCCAGCTGGCAGTCCTTCGGCGTGGTGACCGACCAGCTCGACCAGCTGCGCCAGGACGTCGCCAAGGTCCGCACGCACCCGCTCATCGGCGACCGCGCCAAGGTCGGCGGCTTCCTCTACGACGTCGACACCGGGCTGCTCACCCGCCGCCGGCGTTCCGGCGTCCTGCGGGACCCCGGCGACCGGCGTCCGGCACGCGTGGCTCCTGCACGTCCGGACGCTCGAGCGGCCTGACGAGCCTCGCAGGGCGCAGCTCGCCGGGCCCAGCCGTGTCAGCCGCTTACCGAGGGTCTGCTTGCCCCCGTGCAGGAGGGTGATGAGCTGGGCGACCTTGCCGTCCGTGGCGGAGTCGCGGGCGAACGACGTCAGGTTCATCACCGGCGCGAACTTCTGGCGCGTGATGGCCTTGGCGTAGGTGAACTCGCGCAGGCCGTCGGGTCCGTGGATCCGGCCGAAGCCGGACTGCCCGACGCCGCCGAAGGGCAGGCCGGGGACGGCGGCGAAGGCGATCACGCTGTTGACCGAGGTCATCCCGGAGCGGATCCGGCGGGCGATCGAGACACCGTTGGCCTTGGAGAACACCGCACCGGCGAGGCCGTACTCGGTGGCGTTGGTGAGGCGTACGGCCTCGTCCATGCTGGCCACGGGGTTGATCGCCAGCGTCGGACCGAAGGTCTCCTCGGTGATCTCGGTGGAGTCCTCGGGGACGTGGGTCAGGATCGTCGGCTGGACGAACCGCTCCCCCACGGCGTCGGACCCGCCGAGCGCCACCTTCGCCCCCCGGGCGATCGCGTCGTCGATGTGGCTCTTGATCACGCCGAGCTGCGACGGCATGGTGATCGGCCCGATCTTGGCGCCCGAGTCGGCGCCGGCGCGCAGCCCCTTCGCCTGGTCGAGGATCTCGGTCATGAACGCGTCGAAGACGTTCTGGTGGACGTAGACCCGCTCGGTGCCGATGCAGGTCTGGCCGGCGTTGGACATCCCGCCCCACAGGGCCGCCTCGGCCGCCTTGGACAGGTCGGCGTCCTCGTCGACGATCAGTGAGTCCTTGCCGCCGGCCTCGATGACGACGGGCGTGAGGTTCTCGGCGCAGGCGGCCATCACCTTCTTGCCCGTCCGCCCCGACCCGGTGAAGGCGAGCTTGTCGATCCGCGCCGTGCACAGGGCGTTGCCGGTCTCGCCGAGACCGGTGACCACCTGCAGGACGTCGCGGCCGTGCACCACCTCGCGGAAGGAGTCGGCGAGCCACTGGCCGACGCCGGGCGTGTACTCGCTGGGCTTGAACACCACCGCGTTGCCGGCGGCGAGGGCGTAGGCGATCGAGCCCATCGGCGTGAAGACGGGGTAGTTCCACGGGCCGATCACGCCGACGACGCCGAGCGGGTGGTAGGCCACGGTCGCCGCCTGGTTGGCCATCAGCAGCCCGGACGAGACCTTCCGCGGCCCCAGCACCTTCTTCGCGTTCTTGGCCGCCCACGCGATGTGGTCGATGGCGAGGACGATCTCGAGCTGCGCGTCGCCGTGCGGCTTCCCGGTCTCGCGGTGGGAGAGGTCGGCCAGCTGGGCGATGCGCCGGGTGAGCACGCTGCGCCAGGTCAGCAGGAAGTCGGCCCGCTCGTCGAACGACAGGTTGCCCCACCAGTCCACTGCTTCGCGGGCGCGGGCGACGGCGGCGTCGACCTCGTCGGCGCCCATGACGGGATGGGTGCCGACGACGTCGCCGGTGGCCGGGTCGAGGGAGTCGAAGGTCTCGGTCGCTTCCGGTGCAGCAGTCGGCTCGAGGGTGGCGGTCATGATCGTGACTCCTTGATGAGGTCGGCGCACTTCTCGCCGATCATGATGGTGGGGGCGTTGGTGTTGCCGCGCGGGACGCGCGGCATGACGGAGGCGTCGGCGACGCGCAGGCCCTCGACGCCGTGGACCCTGAGGTCCGGGCCGACGACGCTGCCCTCGACCGTGCCCATCGCGCACGTCGCGACCGGGTGGTAGAGCGTCTGGCCCAGCCTGCCGATCCCCTCGATGATCTCGTCGTCGCTCGGGTCGGCGGACGCCGGGATCCAGGGCTCGTCGATGTAGGTCGCGATCGGTCCCTGGCGCAGGACCTCCAGCGCGGTGCGGAACCCGCCGATCATCGCCTCCAGGTCGGCGCGGTCGTCGAAGTAGCCGGGGTCGATCTCCGGGTGCCAGGTCGGGTCGGCCGAGCGCAGCTTGACGTGGCCCGAGCTCTGGACGTTGACCAGGGTGACGGCCGTCGTCAGCGCCCGGCGTACGGGCTCGTGCATGCCGTTGTCGTAGAAGCCGGTCGGCGCGACGTGGAGCTGGATGTCGGGCAGCTCCAGGTCCTCGCGCGAGGAGTAGAACGCTCCCGCCTCGCCGACGTTGGAGCTCAGCGGTCCCTTGCCGGTCGCCTTCCACCTGATCAGGTTGCCGACGCCGAGCATCTCGGCGATGTCGGTGGTGTCCTTGGTGTAGCTGAGGATGCCCGCCGCCGGGTGGTCCTGGAGGTTCTGGCCGACCCCGGACGACTCGACGGCGACGTCGATGCCCATGTCCCGCAGGTGGGCGCCGGGACCGATGCCCGACAGCATCAGCAGCTGCGGGCTGTTGATCGCGCCACCGCTCAGGACGACCTCGGCCTCCGCGCGTACGACGTGGTGCTCGCCGCCGCGGGTGTAGGCCACGCCGACGGCCCGGGTGCCCTCCAGCACGATCCGGGTCACGAAGGCCTCGGTGCGCACGGTGAGGTTGGGGCGACTCGCCGCCGGGTGGATGTAGGCGTCGGCGACGGACCAGCGGCGGCCCTTCTTGCACGTCACCTGGTAGAGGCCGACGCCCTCCTGCTGGGCGCCGTTGAAGTCGTCGTTGCGCTTGAGCCCGGCAGCGACGCCGGCCTCGATGAACGCCGTGCTGAGCTCGTGGTCGTAGGTCCGGTCCTCCACGTGGAGCGGTCCGTCGGTGCCGTGGAAGCGCCCACCGAGGCGGGTGTTGCCCTCGGCCTTGACGAAGTAGGGCAGCACGTCGTCGAAGCCCCACCCGGTCGCGCCGTAGGCGTCGCGCCACTCGTCGTAGTCGGCGTGGTTGCCGCGGATGTAGATCATCGCGTTCATCGACGAGCAGCCACCGAGGGCCTTCATCCGGGGCCAGTAGGCCCGTCGCCCGTCGAGGTGCTTCTGCGGCGACGTCTCGTAGTTCCAGTCCCACTTGGTCTTGAACAGCGCCGAGAACGCGAGCGGGATGTGGATGTTGTCGTCGTCGTCCGCGGGTCCCGCCTCGAGGAGCAGCACCGAGACGTCGGGGTCCTCGGTCAGCCGGGCGGCGACCACGCCCCCGGCACTGCCCGATCCGATGACGACGTAGTCGAACTTCTCGTCGGGCATGTGCTCCCTCTCGACCTGCTGTGGCGCGGGTCACAAACCTACTGACGCACCGACCGCGACACAACAACTGTCAGGGTCGGATGGACGCCACAGGTAGGACGCGTCAAACGTGCGTGATCGCAAGGCGGAGGAGGAAGCGCGATCTTGGAGCGAAGCGATCGTGCGACGACGACAACGCAGCGAGCGCGTGCGTTTCACGCGTCCTAGGCGTCGATGGAGTCGGCGTCGACCTCGTAGGCGCCCTGCACGATGAACTCCTTGCGGGGAGCGACGTCCGAGCCCATCAGCAGCTCGAAGATGCGGCTGGCCTCGTCGACGTCGTCGATCGTCAGCTTGCGGAGCGTGCGGTGGCGGGGGTCCATCGTGGTCTCGGCCAGCTGGTCGGCATCCATCTCGCCGAGCCCCTTGTAGCGCTGGATCGGTTCCTTCCAGCGCACGTTCTTCTTCTTCAGCTCCGCCAGCCGGCGCTGCAGCTCGCCGTCGGAGTAGGTGTAGATGTACTTGTCCATGCCCTTCTTGGGGTTGGACAGCTCGATGCGGTGCAGGGGCGGGACGGCCGAGTAGAGCCGCCCGTCGGCCACCAGCTCGGGCATGTACTTGAAGAACAGGGTCGCGAGCAGGCAGCGGATGTGGGCGCCGTCGGAGTCGGCGTCGGCCATCAGGATGATCCGGCCGTAGCGGGCTGCCTCCAGCTCGAACGTACGCCCCGAGCCGGCGCCGACGACCTGGATGATCGAGGCGCACTCGGTGTTCTTCAGCATGTCGCCGACGGTGGCCTTCTGGACGTTGAGGATCTTGCCGCGGATCGGCAGCAGCGCCTGGAACTCGCTGCTGCGCGCCGCCTTGGCCGTCCCCATCGCCGAGTCGCCCTCCACGATGAAGAGCTCGGTGCGCTCGGTGTCGGTGCTGCGGCAGTCGAAGAGCTTGGCGGGCAGGGCCGAGGACTCCAGCGCGGTCTTGCGGCGCTGGTTCTCCTTGTGCTGACGCGCGGCGAGCCGGGTCTTCGACGCACCCGCGACCTTCTCCATCAGCACCTTGGCCTGGGCCTTCTCGGCGCGCTTGGTGGAGGTGAGGAACGACTTCAGCTCGGCCGCCACCACCTTGCGCACGACGCTGCGCGCGGCGGGAGTGCCGAGGATCTCCTTGGTCTGCCCCTCGAACTGCGGCTCGGCGAGCCGCACCGTCACGACGGCGGTGAGGCCCTCCAGCACGTCGTCCTTGATCACGTCGGTGTCGGCGGCCTTGAGGACCTTGGCGGCGCGCATCGCGTCGTTGAAGGTCTTGGTCAGTGCCGCGTCGAAGCCGCTGACGTGCGTCCCGCCCTTGGGGGTCGCGATCACGTTGACGAAGGACCGCACCTCGGTGTCGTACGCCGTGTCCCACCGCACCGCGACGTCGACGGTCAGCTCGCGCTCGACCTCCTGCGGCGTCATGTGGCCCTTGTCGTCGAGCAGCGGCACCGTCTCGGTGAACGTGTCGGTGCCCTGCAGGCGCAGGATGTCGGTGACCGGCTCGCCGTGGGAGAGGTAGTCGACGAACTCGGCGATGCCGCCGTCGTGGCGGAACCGCTCCTCGACCACCTCGCTCGTGCGCTGGTCGCGGATCAGCAGCTCGAGCCCCGGCACGATGTAGGAGGTCTGGCGCGCGCGGCCGATCAGGCCCTCCATCTCGAAGCGCGCGTCCTTGGTGAAGATCTGCCGGTCCGGCCAGAACCGGATGCGGGTGCCCGTCCGGCCCTTCGCGACGCGCTTGCCCTTGCGGGTCAGCCCGGACTGCGGCGTGAAGGAGGCCGTCGGTCCGTCGCCGTCGAAGATGCCCGGCACGCCGCGCTGGAACGACAGTCCCTGCTGCGCCGGCGAGCGGTCGACGTCGATGTCCATCCGCGACGACAGCGCGTTGACCACCGAGAGGCCGACGCCGTGCAGCCCGCCGGTCGCGACGTAGGAGCCGCCTCCGAACTTGCCGCCCGCGTGCAGCTTGGTCGCCACGACCTCGACGCCGGGCAGCCCCGTCTTGGGCTCCTTGTCGGTCGGGATGCCGCGCCCGTCGTCGTACACCTCGACGGAGCCGTCGTCGTGCAGCGTGATCTCGACGAGGTGGGCGACACCGGCCAGCGCCTCGTCGACACCGTTGTCGATGATCTCCCACAGGCAGTGCATGAGGCCGCGGGTGTCGGTGGACCCGATGTACATGCCCGGCCGCTTGCGCACGGCGTCGAGGCCCTCGAGGACGAGGAGGTGTGCTGCGTTGTAGGTGTTGTCGGCGGGTGCTGCCACAAGGGTCCTGTCGTACGTGAAATCCGGTGGGTGCTGGTGCGTCGAACTGCTGGTGTGGAACACGCCGACACTACCTGCGACACGCCGTGGCTCGACGGAAGGCACGCCTGCCTGCCGGGACGCATGCACCGGGCTAGCGTGGGCACAGGTCAGGTATCACTTCGGCAACGGCTGGTCCACGGATGCGGACAACGCCAGCGGAGGCGGGTGTGACGTGATTGACTCCGGGAGTTCACGATCCGGAAGCAGCAGCAGGGAATCTTTGCCCCACTGGCTACGTTGGGCCAGAACACCGATGAACAAGGAAATGAGGCTGACGTGACCACTGCCACCGCACCCTCGCAGGCCGTGCTGACGGCCATGGACCGCTGTGACCGCTGCGGCGCCCAGGCCTACCTCCGAGTGGAGCTCCAGTCCGGCGGCGAGCTGCTCTTCTGCGCGCACCACGCCCGCGAGCACGGAGAGAAGCTGCGCCAGGTCGCAGCGACCGTCCACGACGAGACGCACAAGCTCGACCCCGCCGCCCCGGCGACGGACGGCGACGCCTGACACCACCACCCACCGACTTCCAGCACGGCCCCGGACTCAGCTCTCCGGGGCCGTTCTGCGTCCCGACACAGGGTGCCGACGCGTCTCGGGCATCTGGGAGGCTGACCACGTGACCGTCACCGATCTCCTCGTCGCCGTCGCGATCGCCGTCGGCATCGCCGGCATCATCGTGCCCGTGCTGCCCGGGACGATCCTGGTCCTCGGCGCCGTGCTCGTGTGGGCGCTCGAGGTCGGCACCACGACGGCGTGGCTGGTCTTCGCCTTCGCCACCACCTTCCTCGTCCTCGGCACGGTCGTGAAGTACCTCGTGCCCGGCCGGCAGCTGAAGACGTCGGGCGTGCCCAACCGCACCCTGCTGGTGGGGGCGCTCCTCGCCTTCGTCGGGTTCTTCGTCGTCCCGGTCGTCGGGATGTTCATCGGCTTCGTCCTCGGCGTGTACGCCGCCGAGCGGGCGCGGGTGGGTGCCGCCGGCGCCTGGCCGTCGACGAAGGCGGCGCTGCGGGCGGTCGGGGTGTCGATCCTCATCGAGCTGGTCGCGGCCTTCCTCGCCGCGGCGACCTGGGTGATCGGCGTGGTCCTCACCTGATGGTGGTGCTGCTCTCCCTCGTCGCCGCCGTCGCCTACGGGCTCTCCGACTTCGTCGGCGGCCTCGTGTCACGGCGTACGTCCGCGTGGGCGGTGGCCTTCACCGGCAACGCGGCCGCCTTCGCCGGCGCGGTGGTCGTCGCGCTGGTCGTCGACGGGTCGCCGACCCGGACCGACTACCTGTGGGGCGCCCTGGCCGGGATCGGCACGGGTGCCGGCGGGGCGTTCCTCTACCGCGGGCTGGCGGCCGGACGGATGGGCGTGGTCGCGCCGATCTCCGCCGTCGGCGCGACCCTCCTGCCGGTCTGCGCAGGGGTCGCCACCGGCGAGCGCCCCGCGCTGCTGGTGTGGCTCGGCATCGCCGCTGCCGTCCCGGGGATCTGGCTGGTCAGCCGGGAGCCGGGCGGCTCGGGCGACCTGGCCGCGGGCATCCTCGACGGGGTCCTCGCCGGGCTCGGCTTCGGCCTGCTGTTCGCCGCGATGGGACAGGTGCCGGAGGAGGCGGGCTTCGCGCCGCTGGCGCTCGCGCAGGCGGTCGCGATGGTCTGCGTCGCGCTGACGGCGACCGCCCTCGGTGGACGCTGGGTCCCGCGCGAGCGCTCCCAGGCGTGGGGCATCGTCGCGGGGCTGCTCGCGACCGCGGCCGTGGTCGCGTTCCTGCTCGCCACCCAGACCGGCCTGCTCACCGTCGCCTCGGTGGTGACGTCGCTCTACCCGGCGATCACGATCGCCCTGGCCGCGCTCGTGCTGCGCGAGCGCATCCACGCCTCGCAGGGCATCGGGCTGCTGCTCTGCGGCGTCGCGGTCGGTCTCGTCGCCGCGGG
Organism: uncultured Actinomycetota bacterium; assembly: GCA_963795275.1. Lineage (GTDB taxonomy): Bacteria > Actinomycetota > Actinomycetes > Propionibacteriales > Nocardioidaceae > Nocardioides. The sequence goes on along the minus strand of CAWCHD010000004.1, from coordinate 122,081 downwards.
CTGACGCTGCTCAGGCGCCGAGGCCCGAGGCGATCGGCAGGCTCCAGCGGTGCCGCTTCGGCACCCAGTCGACGACCGGGTGGGAGCCGTCGGCCTGGTCGACCATCTTGACCGACACCCGCACCGAGGTCGCGTCGTCGAAGCAGTCGCGGCTGATCACGGCCCGGAAGACGTCCTTGCCCCACCGCGGGCGGGCGGAGTAGTCGCACGTGACCCGGTTGTCGCTGCCCTGCCAGCCGGCGGCCTCGGTCAGCACGTAGTCGGTGCCGTCGCCCAGCCCGCTGCTCAGGACGTACTCCGGTCCCTTCACGTCGCGGTCGGAGTCGAGGTAGACCGAGATGCCGGCGGCGCTCGAGCGCATCAGCTCGCTGAAGCGGACCTTGACCCGCAGGTTGTCCGAGCCGTGGTTGGCCTCGATGCCGTAGATGTCGGTGAGCGAGGCGCTCGCGTCGGCCGGGTCGTCGATGCTGTAGAACTCGGCGTGCGCCGGGGCCGCGACGATGCCCGCGAGCACGAGGGCCGAGCCTGCGGCGAGGGCGATCCGGGATCTCATGTGCCGAGTGTGGCAACCCCCCGCGTCAGCGTCCACCCACTTGCGGGGGGTCATGGACGGCGGCTCGTCGCAGATCCGTCGGGCGAGCCGGTGGCACCATGGCGTCATGGTGGGAGCGAGGACCGGCGGTGCACGCCGTACCCGCACGGCCGTCGCCCTGGCGACGCTCGCGACGCTGGCCGGTTGCACGTCGGCGTCGGTGGGCGAGCCGCCCGAGGACGAGCTGCGGACGCCCTCCCCCGCACCGTCGAGCGCACCGTCGAGCGCACCGACCACGTCCTCGCCGCAGGCCCCGGACCCAGGGCCGGTCCGGCTCGCGTTCGCCGGCGACATCCACTTCGAGGGCGTCCTGGCCGAGCGGCTGCGTGACCCCGCCACCGCGCTCGCCCCGGTCCGGGCGGCCCTGTCCGCGGCCGACCTCACGATCGTCAACCTGGAGACGTCGATCGGCACCGGTGGTCGACCCGAGCCGGGCAAGCGCTTCACCTTCTCCGCGGGTCCGGAGGCGCTCACCGCGCTCGCGGCCGCCGGGGTCGACGTGGCGACGATGGCCAACAACCACGCGCTCGACCACGGCCGCGCCCGGCTCCCCAGCACCTTCCGGGCCATTCGTCGCGCCGCTCGCGCCGAGACGCCGCTCCGGGTCGTCGGGATCGGTCGCGACGGGGACGAGGCGTTCGCCCCGTCGTCACCGACGTCCGCGGCACCCGCGTCGCCACGCTCGCCGCGTCCGTCGCCGACCAGGACCCGACTGCCGACCCGACGGGCGACTGGGCGGCGACCGACGACGTCCCCGGGATCGCCGACGCCATCGACCCGGCACGGCTCCTCGCGGAGGTACGCCGCACCCGGCGGGTGGCCGACGTCGTCGTGGTCTACCTGCACTGGGGCGTCCAGGGGCAGCGCTGCCCGAGCGACGACCAGCGCACGCTCGCAGCGTCGCTGACGGACGCCGGTGCCGACGTCGTCGTCGGCTCCCACGCGCACCGCCTCCAGGGAGACGGCCGGCTCGACGACGGCTACGTCGCCTACGGCCTGGGCAACTTCGCCTGGTACTCCCCCGGCGACGCCACCACCTCGCGCACCGGCGTGCTCCACCTGACGGTCCGACCGCGCACGGACGGCCCCCGTCCGCCCTCCGTCGTGCGCGCGGGCTGGACGCCCCTGCGCATCGGCACCGACGGACTGCCCGCGACACCCGCTCCCGGGGACGCGCAGCGACTTCCGGGCCGACCGGGAGTCACTGCGTGCGTGCTCGGGGCTCGAGCCCTGACCGGTCAGCGTCGCGGCGCCAGCCAGGCCAGCAGGAGCCGGCCGGTCCGCTCGAGCTGGGCCGCCGACACGACGGACGGGACGTCGCCGGCGGCGTGGTAGGCCGCGTAGGGCGTCGACCCCAGGCGTGCCCCGGGCAGGCCCGCGCGCACGAAGGACCAGTGGTCGCTGCTCCGCTGGTCCGGGTCCGCGACCGTCGGCACCCCCGCCCGCCGCCCTGCCGTCAGCAGGCTGCGCTGCACCGGGTCGGAGTCGTCCGCGGAGCCGACCGGCACCCGGGTGCCGACCCCGACCCGGTCGAGGGAGACCATCGCGCGGACGGCCCGGCGCTGCGCCGGCCCCAGCTCGGCGACGTACGTCCGCGAGCCGAAGTGGTGGTTGTCGTCGCCCGGTCCGCGCGGCTCCTCCGCGCCGAAGGCGACGAAGACGACCGGCAGCCGGGTGCTCCGGCCGGCTGCTGCCTCGGCGGTCGCGAGCAGCACGCCGACGCCTGACGCGTTGTCCTCGGCGCCCGGCGCCTGCGGGACGGTGTCGAGGTGCGCGCCGACGACGAGGTGCGGCTCGGTCGGGTCGAAGCCGGGCGGGGTGGCGACGACGTTGACCGAACGCCCGGCCGGGACCGGCACGCCCCACGACACGCCCGCCGGCGCGTCGACCGGCTGGCGGGCGACGTCGTAGCCGAGCCGCTCGAGCTCCTCACCGACCCAGCGCGCTGCCCGGGCGAACGAACGACCGGTCGCCTCGCGGGGGCCGATCCGCCCGGCGAGGTGCCGGACGGCACCGACCGCGGTCGCCGGGTCGAGGTCGTCGGGCGAGACGGGCTCGGGGTCGCTGGTCGGTCCGGGGACGACCTCGGCGTCGTTCCGCTCGTCGGTCCGCTCGACGGGTCGGGCGAGACGGGTTGCTGCGCCGGCGCGGTCGACGGACCGTCGGTCCGGTCGGTCGAGCACGCAGTCAGGGCGACGGCCGCCAGCGCGACAGCGAAGCGGCGGCGGGCGCATGCGATCACCGTAGCCGCGCCGCGAGGTAGGCCCGCAGCATCAGCTCGAGCTCGGCCAGGGCGGCCTCCCGGCCGGGCGCCCCGGCCGGGTGCCGCGCGAGCGTGTGCCGCACCGTCTCGATGCACAGCGCCACGACACCGCGCAGCTCCGGCTCCGGCGTGCTGGACGCCCGCTCGACGCAGGGCCGTCGACGAAGAGGTCGACCAGGTGCTCGCGGACCGCGTGGGCGGGCGAGTCGCCGCGCTCGGGTGCGAGCTCCTCGGTCAGCCGGTAGTAGCCCGGGTGCTGCTCCTGGAGCTCCGCGGCGCGGCGCACCAGCACGGCCAGCACCCCGTCGAGGTCGTCGACGGACGTCACGTCGGCCACCGCGTCGGCGTACGCCGGCGTCACGGCCTCGAGGTAGCGCGCGGCGAGGGCGTCGGCGATCGGCCGACTTGTCCGGGAAGAACCGGTAGAGCGCCCCGACCGACAGCCCGGCGCGCGCGGCGATGCGGGTGGTGCTCGCTCCCGCCAGGCCGCGCTCGCCGATCTCGTGGTCGGCCGCGAGCAGGATCCGGTCGACCGTCTCCTGCGACCGCGCCTGCTGCGGCTGCGCCCTCACTGGATCAGCACGCCACCCGTCGCCGTGCGCACGCAGGTGACACGACCGCGGTGGTGCGGGCGACCGCACCGGAGAGGCACTGGCCGAGCACCTGCTGACCGGCCGCGTTGGGGTGCCACGACTCCTGGCAGGTCTGGTAGTAGGACTGGCAGGTGTCGGTGACGCGCTTGATGTCGAACTTGTCGTACGGCGTGAAGCTGGTGACGTGCACGCCGCTCGGGCCGTCCATCACGCGCAGCGGCGTCGCCAGGGCGTTGCCGGGGCTGCCGGGGACCTCGCAGAGCCGAGCGCCGTCGAAGGCGCGCTGGACGTTGAGGTAGGTGATGTCGGCCGACGGGCGCTCGGCCTTCAGCGTCGACGCGACGCCGGAGACGAGGCCGCCGAGGTTCTGGCTGAACCGGTGCGCCGGGGCGAGCGCGGCGATGTCGACCGGGCAGCCGGCGGCGTACCTCTCGTCGACGAGCGCGCGGTACTTGTCGCGGGTGTCGTCGCGGCCGTCCTCGGTGCGGTACTGCTCGGCGTAGGCCTGCGGCAGCGGGTTGGTGTAGTCCTGCAGCACGACCTCGTGCTCGCCGTCGGCGTCGACCTCGTCCAGCACGTCGAGCACCTGGCGCACGGCGGCGGTGGTCTCGGCGCGGGCGGCGGACGAGCTGGGTCGCCGTGGCGAAGTCGGCGTCGGTGCACGCGCGCTCGTTGAGCTCGGCACCGGTGACCCAGTTGATGAAGTGGATCCAGACCTCCCACCAGCCGGTGTAGCCGTCGGCGACGAACCGGCCGGCGCACTCGGCGGCGACCCCGCCGAAGGTGAACTGGCTGTTGTTGGAGCCCAGGCCGAGCAGGACCAGGTCGATGTCGCTGGTCTGCGCGACCGTCCGCAGCTGGTCGATCTGGGCGGCGACCGTGCGCCCGGCCGGGCGGGCGCTCGAGGCGTTGGCCATGTCGGCGGGCTGCGCGCCCGAGCAGGCGAGGTTGACCCGCTTCGTGATGCCGGGCAGCGACGCGACCTGGATCGAGGCGTTGGCCGAGCGGTGGCAGAAGTAGGGGTTGCTGTTGGCGCGCCGACCAGCCGGGGAAGCCCTGCGCGACGCCGTTCTGGTCGGTGACCGCGGTGTACGCCCCGGCGCCCTCGCCGCTGATGAAGCTGTCGCCCATCGCGACGGCCGTCGGCGGCAGCGGATCGGCCTGCGCCGGCGGCGCGAGGGCAGCGAGCGCGCCGGCGGCGAGCAGCAGGGTGCCGGCGAGTGCCGACGTCGTACGAGACGTGCGTCCGAGCATGGTGGGTTCCCCTCCCGAGAGAAACGCGAAGAAGTGTTCGCGTCCTCGATCGTGCTCCCCGCCGCGTGGCGCGTCAAGGGCCGCGACTCATGGACCGGGTCCGAAATGACGAGCAGCGCCGCCCCGGAGGGCGACGCTGCTCGTGGGTGCCGGTGGCTCAGTCCAGGTAGTCGCGCAGGACCTGCGAGCGGCTCGGGTGGCGCAGCTTCGACATCGTCTTCGACTCGATCTGGCGGATCCGCTCGCGGGTCACGCCGTAGACCTTGCCGATCTCGTCGAGGGTCTTCGGCTGGCCGTCGGTGAGGCCGAAGCGCATCGAGACCACGCCGGCCTCGCGCTCGGACAGCGTGTCGAGCACCGCGTGCAGCTGCTCCTGGAGCAGCGTGAACGAGACCGCGTCGGCCGGGCACGATCGCCTCGGAGTCCTCGATCAGGTCACCGAACTCCGAGTCGCCGTCCTCGCCGAGGGGCGTGTGCAGCGAGATCGGCTCGCGGCCGTACTTCTGGACCTCGATGACCTTCTCGGGGGTCATGTCGAGCTCCTTGGCCAGCTCCTCCGGCGTGGGCTCGCGGCCCAGGTCCTGGAGCATCTGGCGCTGGACGCGCGCGAGCTTGTTGATGACCTCGACCATGTGCACCGGGATGCGGATGGTGCGGGCCTGGTCGGCCATGGCGCGGGTGATCGCCTGGCGGATCCACCACGTGGCGTAGGTCGAGAACTTGTAGCCCTTGGTGTAGTCGAACTTCTCGACCGCACGGATCAGGCCGAGGTTGCCCTCCTGGATCAGGTCGAGGAAGAGCATGCCGCGACCGGTGTAGCGCTTGGCCAGCGAGACGACGAGTCGCAGGTTGGCCTCGAGGAGGTGGTTCTTGGCGCGACGGCCGTCCTCGGAGATCCACTCGTACTCCTCGAGCATCTTCGGGCTGATCCGGCCGCCCTTGGCGAGCTTCTCCTCCGAGAACAGGCCGGCCTCGATCCGCTTGGCGAGCTCGACCTCCATCTCGGCGTTGAGGAGGGGCACCTTGCCGATCTGCTTGAGGTAGTCCTTGACCGGGTCGGCGGTGGCACCGGCCACCATGACCTGCTGCTCGGGCTCGTCGGTCTCGTCGGCCGCGGAGACGGTGAAGGCCTGCTTCTCGTCCTCCTTGATCGTCGGGTCCTTGGCGACGTCCTTCTCGAAGACCTCGTCGGGGATGTCCGGGAGGAGCTTCTTGCCGTCGGCGCCGACCGCGGGCGCCACGACGACGCCGAGGTCGACGGCCTCCTCGGCGGGGGCGTCGGCGGCCTTCTTGGCCGTGGTCTTCTTCGCGGCCGCCTTCTTGGCGGGCGCCTCGGCGCGGCTTCGTGGCGGCGGCCTTCTTCGGCGGGGGCAGCCTTCTTCGCCGGCGCCTTCTTGGCCGTGGCGGTCGTCGCCGCGCGCTTGCTCGTCGCGGCGACCGCGCGCAGGCCGGTCGCGTCGATCTGCACCGAGATGCCGAGACCGCTCAGGTGGACGAGCAGTGCCTTCAGGTGCCGGGGCTCGACGCCGGCGTCGTCACTGGCCCGCCGCACGTCCTCGGGGGACACGGTGCCGGTGGGGGTCGCAGCGGCGACCAGGGCGGCGATGGACGGGTGCGTGAGCACCTCTGCGGGGAGCAACTTGCGTGCGTGTGAGGACACGAACACCTCTCGTCAAATGACTTCGGGGCGCGGCGAGGCCCGGTGACGTCAAGAGCCGCGTCGTCATTCTGCCACGGCCCGCCTGAGGGACCGAACCCGGTCAGCCAGGAGCGCGCGCCGCAGCGCTCTGTGCCTTCTTCGCCTTCTTGAAGTCGCGCACCTTCTGCAGCGACTCCGCGTCCACGACGTCGGCCACCGAGCGGTGTCCCTCGAGCGCGTAGTCGCCGACCGCGGCCTCCCAGCCCTCGGGGCGTACGCCGAGCTGCTTGGCGAGCAGCGCCACGAAGATCTGCGCCTTCTGCTTGCCGAAGCCCGGCAGGGCCATCACCCGCTTGAGCAGGTCCTTGCCGTCGGCGGCCTCGGTCCACAGCCGCGACGCGTCGCCGCCGTAGGTCTCCTCGACGATGCGGGCCAGCTCCTGCAGGCGTGCGGCCATCGACCCGGGGAACCGGTGGATGGCCGGCGGGCGTGGACGCCATCGCCGCGAACTCCTCGGGGTCGGCCGCCGCGATCGCGTCGGGCGCGAACGTGCCGAACCGGCTCGACCACCTTCGCCGGCCCGCGGAAGGCGTGCTCCATCGGGTACTGCTGGTCGAGCATCATCCCGGCCAGCAGCGCGAACGCCGAGTCGTCGAGAACCTTGTCGGCGGCGGGGTCGCCGGTGATCTGGAAGCCCATGCGCCCATCATCGCGCACCTCGGCGCGACGTCCTGCGGACAGGGCGAGCGGATGCTCCGTCCGGATGCGTCCGGGGCGCGCAGGTCAGGCCTTGACCGCCAGGACCGGGCAGGGGGCGTCGAGGAGCACGCGCTGGGCGTTGCTGCCGAGGATGAGCTTGCCGACGGGCGAGCGGCGGCGCAGGCCGATGACGAGGAGCTCGGCGTTGTTGGCCTCGGCGATGCTGATGAGGTCCTCGGCCGGCTCGAAGCCGCGCACGAGCTGGCGGATGTCGTGCTCGACGCCGGCCTCGTCGAGGCGGGTCTTGATGCCCGCCATGTCGTCCTCGGCGGCGCGGGCCTTGGGCCCGTCGAACTCCTGGCCACCCCGGTGGGAGTTCACCACGACGAGCTTGCTGCCCCGCAGCTTCGCCTCGTTGATGCCGGCAGCGAGGGCGGCTTCACCCTCCGGCTTGGGGACGTATCCGACGACGACGGTGCCCATGGTGTCTCCTCTCGGGGCCTACCGCGCGTCGCGGTCGGCCTGTGGGCACCGTAACGGAAACGAGCAGGGTTGGGCAGTCGGAGCCCTGTGGAGAGCCCCACGGCGGCGCCGTACCTCCGGCAGGGTGAGGCCATGCCCCACCTCGCGGTCGAGCACGTGGCACTCCGCGCTCCCATCGACCGAGACACCCACCGGGTGCTGCGCGCCGCCGTCGTCGAGCTCGTCGAGACCGAGGCCCGGCGCCGCTTCCCGGTCACGGTGCACGCCGGCGAGCCCGGTCGCGCGCTGCGCCACGTCGAGGATCCCCCGCTCGCCGACGCGGGTGCGCGCGCCGACGTCGCGCTCGCCCTCGTCGTCCGTGCCCGGGCGCTCGGTCCGCGTCCTCGGGTCTGGCTGACCCGGCCCGGCGAGCTCAGCCCGCACGACGACGACCTCCGGTGGCTCGGACCGGTCGCCTGGGCGTGCAGCGCCGTCGGCGAGCCCGTCGGGCTGGTCGTGGTGACCCGGCGCGGGTGGTTCGACCCGGTCAGCGACGTACGTCGTGAGTGGCGCCGGCTGCGTCGCCGGGGCTGAGGAGGTCCCTCAGTCCCAGAGGTGGACCGGCTCGTTGCTGTGCATCCGCTCGCGGTAGTCGAGGAGCGTGGCGCGGAGCGCGTCGAAGCGGTCCGCTCCCCCACGCTCGCGGACCCGCTCGACGAACCACGCGGCGCCGCTGGTCTCGGCCTGGCACCGCTGCTCGATGATGCCGAGGTAGCGGTCGCTCTCCTCGCCCGGGACGCCCCACGAGTCGAGCCCGGCGCGCGCCATCGGCAGCAGCCGGCGCAGCACGAGCTCGGTGGCCCGGACCTGTCCGATGCCGGGCCAGTAGACCTGGGCGTCGACGCCCATCTGGGCGGCGACGTGGAAGTTCTCCTCGGCCGCCGAGAACGACATCTGCGACCACAGCGGTCGCTCGCTCTCGGCGAGGTAGCGGACCAGGCCGAACCACAGGGCGGCGTTGGCGATGGTGTCGGCCACCGTCGGTCCGGCGGCGAGCAGCCGGTTCTCGACGCGCAGGTGCGGCATGCCGTCGGCGACGTCGTAGACCGGACGGTTCCAGCGGTAGATCGTGCCGTTGTGCAGCTTGAGCTCGTGGAGGGCCGGGGTGCCGCCGGCCTCGAGCACCTCGAGCGGGTCCTCCTCGTCGGTGACCGGCAGGAGGGCCGGGAAGTAGCGGACGTTCTCCTCGAACAGGTCGAAGACCGAGGTGATCCAGCGCTCGCCGAACCACACCCGCGGCCGGACGCCCTGCGCCTTGAGCTCCTCGCTGCGGGTGTCGGTCGCCTGCTCGAAGAGCGGGATCCGGGTCTCGCGCCACAGCTCCTTGCCGAGCAGGTAGGGCGAGTTCGCGGAGACCGCGAGCTGCACGCCGGCGATGGCCTGGGCGGCGTTCCAGTAGTCGGCGAACTGGTCGGGCGAGGTCTGCACGTGGAACTGGGTGCTGGTGCAGGCGGCCTCGGGGACGATCGAGTCGGCCGTGGTGGTGAGCCGCTCGCGACCGGAGATGCTGATCGTGATGTCCTCCCCGCGCGCGGCGAGGATCTGCTCGGACAGCAGCTTGTAGCGCGGGTTGGCGCTCAGGCTCGACGGGTCCATGTGGCCGTCGGCGAGCGTCGGCAGGATCCCGATCATCACCTGGTGGGCACCGACCTTGGCGGCCTTCTCCTCGGCGTCGTTGAGCGAGCGCCGCAGGCTCTCCTCGAACGTCGTCAGCCCACCCTCGCGCAGCTTGGCCGGCGCGAGGTTGATCTCGATGTTGAACTGTCCGAGCTCGGTCTGGAAGTCGGGGTCGGCGATGGCCTCGAGCACCTCGGCGTTCTTCAGCGCCGGGTCGCCCGCGTCGTCGATGAGGTTGAGCTCCATCTCCAGCCCGGTCATCGGGTCGTCGGTGTCGAAGCGCGAGTCGCGCAGCATCCGCGCGAAGACGTCGAGGTTGCGACGCACCTTCTCCCGGTGCCGCGTCCGGTCCGCCCTGCTGAAGTCCTGCTGGTCGACCTCTTCTCCCATGCCCGAACCCTAGTCAGGCGCTCCCCTGCCGGGAACCACTCGGAAGGGGGATCTCACGCGGCGGGGTCCGCGGTGCGGTCCGACCGGGCACCCAGCTCCGGGCGCAGCACCTCCCAGCGGTCCGGGGACGTCGCCGAGTCGAGCAGCTGGGCGACGAGAGCGGCCAGCGAGTGGGTCGGCGCCGACTCCCGGCACCGGTCGACCGCGCACCACGCGAGGGCGCCGTCGCCGGCGAGCCAGGCCGCGAAGGCGAGCACCGCGGCCGGGCCGGCGACGTGGCTCGCGGGCACGCGTCGTACGGCGTCGGACCAGAGGTCGACCGCACGCCGCGCGTCGGTGCGCTCCAGCCAGGTCCACGCCTCGTCGCGCAGGTCACCCAGGGGCAGCGAGACCGCGACGGCGGCCAGCTCGGAGGACGAGAAGGTCGAGCCGTGCTCGAGGCGGCCGCGGACGAGCGCCGCGAGCGACCCGGGCGGCAGCGGCGACGCCTCGGCCACCGCAGGCTCCAGCCCGCGAGCCGCCGAAGGATCCTGGTCGATGGTGGCGCGGAGCGCCTCCCGGCTGGCGTGGGTGACCCGACCGTCGAAGACGCCCTGCGCGGTGAAGGCGTGCTCCGCCAGCTCGAACGGGACGCCGCGGTAGGCCGCCAGCGGCGCACCCGGGAGCACGGCGTACCAGTGGCCGTCGTGCACGCGCAGCACCTCGCGCACCCCGATGCCGGCGGCCGTCAGCTCCTCGTGCAGCGACCACGCGGCCTCGTCGGCCACGGTCGTGTCGTCGTCGTAGACCATCACCACCACCTCCTTCACGCCGTTGGTGCGCGCGGGGCGCAGCAGCGCCTCGACCACGTCGTCGACGTCGTCGGGGTCGTGGGGCAGGTCGACGCGGGCGTGCATGCCGCCCGCGGAGCCGACGCTGATCATCACCACCGAGCGCTCGGGCACGAAGCCGAGCGCGAGCGGCGCGAAGGCCGCGAGGTCGGCCGGCGTGCGGGCGAGGAGCCGGGTCGCGGGAGGAGCGGTGCTGTCGGGTTCGGGTGAGGTGGGGTCCATGACGAGGACGGTTCCCGCGGCCACCGACGTCGTACGCCTGTCCCGCCGGCACCCTGTGGAGAAGTGCGCGCAGCCGCGACCTGTGGACGCCTGGTGGCCAGGAACGGCCCGCGACGGCCCGCGACCGAACCGGTTCAACGGGTGGCTGAGAGGATGGCGCGGTGCGTGCGACGGCGTCGATCCTCCACCTCGACCTCGACGCGTTCTTCGCCGCCGTCGAGCAGCGCGACAAGCCGTCGCTGCGCGGCAAGCCGGTCATCGTCGGAGGCACCGGCGGGCGCGGCGTGGTGTCGACGGCGTCGTACGAGGCCCGGAAGTTCGGCGTCGGGTCGGCGATGTCGGGCCGCGAGGCACGCGCCCGCTGCCCGCACGCGGCGTTCCTGAGCGGCCGGTTCCACGCCTACCGCGAGACGAGCAAGCAGGTCATGCAGGTGCTGCGCGACCTCTCGCCGCTCGTCGAGCCGCTCTCGCTCGACGAGGCCTTCGTCGACCTCGCCGCGGCCGGGCTGCCCGACCTCGAGGTCGCCACGGTCACCGAGGTCGGCGAGGAGCTGCGCCGCCGCGTGCAGGAGGTGACCGGCGGGCTCACCGCGACCGTCGGGATCGCGTCGTCGAAGTTCCTCGCCAAGGTCGCCAGCGAGCTCGACAAGCCGGACGGGATGACGGTCGTCCCGCCCGGCACCGAGCTCGACCTGCTGCGGCCGATGAAGGTCACGGTCATCCCCGGGGTCGGACCGGCGACCAACGAGCGGCTGCGACGCGCCGGCATCCACACGATCGCCGAGCTGGAGCAGGTCAGCGAGGACGAGCTCGTCCGACTGCTCGGCCAGGCGCAGGGACACGGGCTGTGGCAGCTGGCTCGCGCGCAGGACTCGCGCCCCGTCGTCGCCGAGCGCGAGGCGAAGTCGATCAGCGTCGAGGGCACCTACGACACCGACCTCACCGACCGCAAGCTGATGGAGGGCCTGCTGACCCGCCAGGCCAAGGAGGTCGGCACGCGGATGCGCAAGAACGGCTTCTCGGGACGCACCGTGTCGATCAAGGTGCGGCTGCACGACTTCACCACGCTGAGCCGCTCGAGCACGCTGTCCAGCCCCACCGACGACGGTGCCACCATCGCGCGCATCGCCCGCGCGCTGCTCGGCGACCTCGACACGACGGGCGGCGTCCGGCTCCTCGGTGTCGGGGTGTCCGGACTGGCCGACTGGGTGCAGGAGGACCTGTTCGGCGACGACGCGGCGGAGGAGGAGGTGGAGGTGGTGCTCCCCGAGCCGCCCCGCCGCACCTGGCCGCCCGGCGTCGACGTGGTCCACGACGAGATGGGGCCGGGCTGGGTGTGGGGCTCCGGGTCGGGCGTGGTCACCGTCCGCTTCGAGACCGCCGAGACGCCGCCCGGGCCGGTGCGCAGCTTCCGGATGGACGACCCGGCCCTCCACCGCTGGGAACCGCCGCCGGAGGAGTGAGTCCCGCCCGAGCTCAGGCGGTCCGCAGCACCACCGGGTCCCCCGGCCGCAGCTGCGCGCAGAGGTCGAGGTCGGCGTCCTCGACGACCGCCACCACCGGGTAGCCGCCGGTCGGCGGGTGGTCGGCCAGGAACACCACCGGCTGCCCCGACGGCGGCAGCTGCACCGCGCCGAGCACCATCCCCTCGCTCGGGAGCTCCCCCGCCCGTCGCTCGACCACCGGTCCCTCGCAGCCGCAGCCCGATCCGGTCGCTGTCCGGCGCGACGGCGTACGCCGCCCCGTCGAGTGCCGCCCACGCACCCGGGCGCGAGCCAGTCGGCCCGCGGTCCCGGACGCACCCGCAGCACCGCCTCCCGGGGGCGTACGACGACCGCAGCAGGCGGTTCGGGCCACCGGTCCGGCGCCCCGATGGCCATCACCTGTCCGGCCACCAGGCGCGGCGGTCCGACCCACGCGAGGGTGTCGGTCGACCGCGAGCCGAGCACCGGAGCGACGTCGATGCCGCCGGCGAAGGCGACGTAGGAGCGCACGCCGTCGAGCGCCGGACCGACGGTGACGACCGCGCCCGCCGGCACCGTGACGGCCGCACCGTGGGCGACCTGATGGCGGTCGACGCGCACCTCGCACCGGGCGCCGGTGACGGCGAGCGTCACTGCCTGCCGGGCTCGCAGCACGATCCCGCCGAGCGTGGTCTCGACGACCGCGTCGTCGACGGCGCCGCCGACCAGTCGCCGCGCGAGGGCCGCAGCGCCCCGATCGAGGGCCCCGGCCCGCGCGACACCGAGGTGCGCCCAGCCCGGTCGCCCGAGGTCCTGCAGGGTCGACAGCGGGCCGGGGTCGAGCACCTCGATGCATCACGGCGCGACCTCGAACCGCACCCGGGTGCCCGGCGCCAGCAGCGCCGGCGGACTCGCGGCCGGCGTCCCAGAGGGTCGCGTCGGTCCTGCCGATCAGGAGCCAGCCGCCGGGCGACGCGGTCGGGTAGATGCCGCACCAGCGGTCGGCGAGCGCGACGGACCCGGGCTCGACCCGCGCCCTCGGGCTGGCCAGCCGCGGGACCGCCAGCTCGTCCGGCAGGCCGCCGAGGTAGGCGAAGCCGGGCGCGAAGCCGCAGAAGAGCGAGGTGAAGCCGCGTGGCCGTGTGGCGGGCCACGACCTCGTCGGTCGAGCAGCCCCAGTGGTCCGCGACCCGGCTCGAGGTCGGGGCCGTCGTAGGTCACCGCCACCCGCACCGTGGGCCGTGAGTCTGCTGGGCGACTCACGCGGCCAGCGCGGCAGCGCCGCCGCCACCGCGGCCGGGTCCGTCGCCGTCGAAGAGCACCGTCGTCGCGGCCGGGACGATGTCGTCGGCCGGCAGCCCGGACGCTGCGCGCCCAGGCGGCCAGCGAGGCGGCCGCGACTGCGTCCCCGACCTCGACGAGGCACGCGCGCTCGCCGACGGGGACGATCCTCACGACGCCCATTGTTCACCGGCCGGACGTGCACCGACTTGCGGCGCGCCAGACGTGGCAGCCTCGGAGGCGCAAATAGGTGAGGGGCTCCAGATGGTATGAGCATCAGGAGCCCCTCGGTTTGCCCGGGATGGTGACGTCCGAGCCATCGCACCGGTCTCCCGGCTCCCGCAGTCCCCGTCACCGGGCCTGCGCGGCGAGCACGTCGCCGGGTGGAGCTGTTCGTCCGATCCGATCCCCAGCCCCGCCGAAGCGGTGCTGGTAGGGAGAGTTCTATGCCGCCGCGGAACCCCGGCGCAAGGGTTTCGCCGACAAACTTCCGGTCCCACAGGGTTCCCCACAGAAGTCGAGCCGTGCTCCACAGGCAGACGGGTCCTTCCTGCACAGGTTGTCCACCGTCACGACCAGCAGGGAGCGACCACCAGTCCGGCGTCCTCCAGAGCCCGACGTACGGCGATCGCGGTCGCGACCGCGCCCGGTGAGTCGCCGTGCACGCAGACCGAGTCCACGTCGGCGGCCAGCTCGACCGCCCGCGCGGCGACCTCGTCGGCGTCGGTGCACCAGCGCACCCGGCGCGTCCCGCGGCAGCAGCCGGCCGTCGTCCGTGTAGCCCCGGTCGGGGAACCCCTCGAGCCGCACGCCCCGCCCCCGCTCCCCCGCCAGGTCGAGCAGCAGCGAGTGCGGCATCCCGAGCACCGGCAGCTCGCCCGACCCGTCCAGCACCGCGACGGCCTGTGCCTCGTCGACCGCGACCCGGTGGTAGAGCGCGCCGTGCGGCTTGAGGTAGGCCACCCGTCCGCCCTCGGCGGCCGCGATGTCCGCCAGCACGCCGACCTGCTCGGCCACCTGCTCGCGCAGCAGGTCGGGCGGGACGTCGAGGGCGACCCGGCCGAAGTCCGGCGCGGTCGGCGTACGACACCTGCGCGCCCAGCACCACCCCGCGGCGTACGGCCTCGGCGCACACCGCCTGCATCGTCGCCCGGGTGCCGGCGTGGAAGCCGCACGCCACGTTGGCGCTCGTCACGACCGCCAGCAGTCCGGCGTCGTCGGTGACCTCCTCGCCGAGGTCGGCGTTGAGGTCCACCCGTCGCCGCCTCCACACCCGCATGATCGCACCCGCACGGGGAACCCCCTGAGAAGTCCCTGAGAGTTGGCGAATCGTGCAACTCCACGGGGTACTGACTCGTCAAGGCAGATGAAGGCACCGAGATCCGCCACAGAAGTCTCTCCGAGCAATCCGTAGGGAATCTCGCAACGGACACAGGTGTTGGACCAGATGTGCGACACGGGGTGGTCGCACGAGAAGCGGAGGACGAAGATGAGCACTGCACAGGCCAAGCGCACCAGCACCACCCGTGAGATCGAGGGCCGCGACAGCGTCGGGCTCTACCTGGACGAGATCGCCCGCACCCCGCTGCTCGACGCCGAGACCGAGGTCGAGCTCTCCAAGACCATCGAGGCGGGCCTGCTCGCCCAGCACCTGCTCGACACCGGCCGGATCGGTCGCCGCAAGGGCGGCGCGCCGATGACCGCCAACGAGGAGGAGCTCGAGTGGCTCGCCGAGCAGGGTCGGCTCGCCGTCGACCGCTTCATCGAGGCCAACCTCCGCCTCGTGGTGTCGATCGCCCGCAAGTACGGCCGCTCGCAGATGCCGATGCTCGACCTGATCCAGGAGGGCAACACCGGCCTGATCCGTGCGGTCGAGAAGTTCGACTACACCAAGGGCTACAAGTTCTCGACCTACGCCACCTGGTGGGTCCGCCAGGCCATCACGCGCGGCATCGCGCAGCAGGCCCGCGTCGTCCGCCTCCCGGTCCACGTGGTCGAGGAGCTCAACCAGGTCGGCAGCGCCCGCCGCACGCTCGAGCGCCAGCTCGGCCGCGACCCGGAGCCGCAGGAGATCGCCACCGAGCTCGGCATGGACATCGACCGGGTCCTCGACCTGATGAGCTGGGGCCGCGACCACGTCTCGCTGGACACCCCGGTCGACGAGGACGGCGACACCTCGCTCGGTGACCTGATGGCCCAGGAGACCGCTCCCGGTCCGGACCTCAACTTCCTCGACGCCGAGGCGCGCCAGCGGCTCGAGGACCTGGTCGGGATCCTCGACGACCGGTCGGCCGACATCGTCCGGGCCCGCTACGGCCTGGCCGACGGTCGCCAGCACAAGCTCGCCGACATCGGCGCCCGCCACGGCATCTCCGCCGAGCGGGTCCGCCAGCTCGAGCGGGAGGCGCTGCAGAAGCTGCGTCGCGCCGGCGACCCCGACCTCGCAGCCTGATCAGTCTCTCTCAGTGATCCCCGGCTGACCGGGGATCACTGAAGTTGTCGGCCCGTGCAAGGCCTGACAAGTTCAGCAAGAGCCTGACAACTAGTACGCCGCGGACACCAGGTCCGCGCTCGCGGCCCGTGCCTGCTCGACGACGTCGGGGGGCACGGGCCGTTCTGCTGCCAGGCGCGCCTGCCACAGCTGTACGGCGACCACGCGGGCGGCCGCCTCCTCGACCCGCTCGCGCGAGACGTCGCCGCTGGTGATGGCGTCGACCACGATCTGGTGGGTCACCGCCGTGTCGACCGGCATGAGCAGCAGGTCGGCCCCGGCCTCCAGCGCCTGCAGCGCCGGCGTGGGTCGTCCGGCCGACCGCGCCCATGCCGAGCGAGTCGGTGATCGTCACGCCCTCGAAGCCGAGGTCGTCGCGCAGCAGGTCGTAGACCTCGGGCGCCATGCTCGCGGGCACGTCCGGGGCGATCGACGGTCAGGTCGAGGTGGCTCATCATCACCGCGGGCGCGTGGTTGGCGATCGCCGTCTCGAACGGCGGCAGGTCGTGCGCCTCGATCTCCGCCAGCGTCGAGTCGACGACCGGCAGCGTGTCGTGGCTGTCGGTGGTGGCGGTGCCGTGGCCCGGGAAGTGCTTGACCGTCGAGACGATGCCGGCGTCGTCGTAGCCCTTGACCGCCGCGCCGATCGCGCGGGCCGCGACCGTCGGGTCCTCCGACGGCGAGCGGGCGCCGATCGTCGGGTCGGCGAGCGCCGATGGTCACGTCGGCGACCGGCGCGAAGACCCAGGTGAAGCCGAGGCTGCGCAGCTCGAGCCCGGTCGTCAGCGCCGCCTCGCGGGTCACCTGGCGGCCGGCCTTGGGGTCGGCCTCGATCGCGAGCCCCGCCGACTGGAAGTGCGGGAAGTCGGTGGCGATGCCGCGCAGGTGGGAGACGTAGCCGCCCTCCTGGTCGACGCCGATCACCGGCGGGTAGTCGCGTCCGTCGGCCGCGGCGGCGTCGGCGAGCGCGGACGTCATCGCCAGCACCTGGTCGCGGTCGACCACGTTGTCCGCGGTGACCGAGACGCCGGCGAGGTGGAGGTCGCGCACCATCGCGGCCGGCTCGGCCGGGTCGGTGCCGTGGAACCGACCGACGATCACACCGCCGGCGAGCTGCTCGGGCGTCCAGGTGCTGACCAGCTCCTGCGCCTGCTCGACCTCACCGACGGTCGGCCCCCAGCGAGGTCGGCGTGTCCGGGTCCTCGGGGGTCTCGGTCGGCGGCAGGGGGCTCGGACGGAGGGCGACGCCGCGGAGGTCGTCGGCTCGTCGACGAGGTCGCGGGCGAGGCGTCTCCGGACGGGTCCGCACCGAGGCCCGCGCACCCGCTGACCAGCAGGGCGCCGGCCGCGATCACGGCCAGGCGGGGTCGGATCGAGGACACGCCGCGACGTTACCGGCCGCACCCCGGCCGCGGAGAAACGTCAGGCGCGCGCCGCGAGGGCGGCGTAGATCTCCTCCACCCGCGCGCGGAGGTCGGCGAGGGTCCCGGTGTTGTCGATGACGTGGGTGGCGATCGCCAGCCGGTCCTCGCGCGTCGCCTGCGCCGCGATCCGCGACTCGGCGTCCTCGCGGGTCCAGCCCCGGTCCTCGACCATCCGCGACACCTGCAGGTCGGCCGGCGCGTCGACCACGACCACCGCGTCGAAGGTCCCGGCCCGGCCGACCTCGGCCAGCAGCGGGATGTCGTGGACGACGACCGCGTGGTCACCGGCCTCCGCCTCGAGCTCGGCGCTCCGGGCGTGGACCAGGGGGTGGATGATCGCCTCGAGGCGCTTGCGGGCGGCGGGGTCGCCGAAGACCAGCGCGCCCATGGCGGGCCGGTCGAGGTCGCCGTCGGGCGTGAGCAGGTCCGCGCCGAACTCGGCGACCACTGCGTCCAGCCCGGGCGTCCCCCGCGCGACGACCTCGCGTGCGATCAGGTCGGCGTCGATGACGACCGCCCCGAGCTCGGCGAGGATCGCCGACACGCTGCTCTTGCCCGAGGCGATGCCTCCGGTCAGGCCCACACGGACGGTCACTGGCGCTCCCCCACGACGACGGACAGGATCTCGTGGAGCGTACGGCGCTGCGCGTCGGTGAGCACGTCCAGCACGCGTTCGCGACGCGACCCGTCGTACGTCCTCGATCCGCCCGACCAGCTCGTGCCCGTCCGGCGGTGAGGCTCAGGACGGTCGCCCGCCGGTCCGTCGGGTCGGCCGCCCGGGCGACCCACCCGCGCTCCTCGAGGCCGTCGACGACGTCGGTCGCCGAGCGGGGCGCGATCCGCAGCTCGTCGGCGAGCACCGAGGGCCGCATCCCGGCCTCGGCCGAGGCCAGCACCCGCAGCGCACGGGCCTGCGACGGGGTGACGTCCCAGTCGGCCAGCGACTCGGCGTGCTCGCGCCGGACGCGGCGGGCCAGGGCCATCACCAGGTCGCCGGTGGAGTGCTCGTGGTCCACGGGGAATACCTCCGCTCGATGTCGCGTTGCTACCTCATAGTGAGGTTACCTCACTTCCATTCGTCTTCCGAGAGGAGCTGGTCGCATGGCTGACCACCCCGACTCCCGCACCACGACCGCAGCGAGCGAGGCCCCCGCGGCTCCCGCGCCGGTCGCCCCGATCCCGCCGACCTCCGCCAGCTCGCGGACTCCCCCGTGTCGCTGCGCCGCATCGCGCGCCTCTTCGCCCCGCACCGCGCCACCCTGGCCGTCGTCGTCGCCCTCATCGTGCTGAGCTCGGCCGTCGGCCTCGCCCAGCCCTTCCTCGTCCGCCACGTCATCGACGAGGCGCTGCCGCGCCAGGACGTACGCCTCCTGCTCCTGCTGGTCGGCGCGATGCTCGGCGTCGCCGTCGCGACCGCCGTCATCGGCGTCGTGCAGACCTGGCTCTCGACCGCGGTCGGCCAGCGCGTCATGCACCGCCTGCGCAGCGACCTGTTCGCCCACCTCCAGCGCCAGTCGCTGGGCTTCTTCACCCGCACCCGCGGCGGCGAGGTGCAGTCGCGCCTGGTCAACGACATCGGCAGCATGCAGGGCGTCGTGACCCAGACCGCGACCTCGATCGCGGCCAACCTCACCGTCGTGATCGGCACCGCCGTCGCGATGGTCGCCCTGAGCTGGCGCCTCGCGCTGCTCTCGCTCGTCGTGCTGCCGCCGGCCGTCCTGCTCACCCGCCAGGTCGCGCGGATGCGCCACCGGGTCACCGGCGAGCGGCAGCGCCGGCTCGCCGACCTGCACGTGCAGATCGAGGAGGGGCTCTCCGTCAGCGGCGTGCTGCTCACCAAGACGCTCGGCGCCTCGCCCCGCCTCACGGCGCGGTTCGAGGAGACCTCGGCCGACCTGGTCGGCCTCGAGATCCGCTCCCGCCTCGCCGGTCGCTGGCGGATGGCGACGATGAACGTCGTCTTCGCCGCGGTCCCCGCGGTGATCTACCTGGCCGCCGGCTTCCCGGCGACGTCGGGCGGGATGACCATCGGCACCCTCGTCGCCTTCATCGCCCTCCAGGGCAACCTCTTCCGGCCCCTGATGGGCCTGCTCAACGTCGGCGTCGACCTCACCGCGTCGATGGCGCTGTTCAGCCGGATCTTCGAGTACGCCGACCTCCCCGTCGAGATCGACGAGCCCGCTGCACCCACGCGCCTCTCGCGCGACCGGGCGCGGGGCGAGGTGCGCTTCGAGGGCGTGGGCTTCGCCTACGACGCCGGCCACCCCGTGCTGAGCGACATCGACCTCCACGTCCCCGCCGGCGGCACGCTGGCGCTCGTCGGCGAGACGGGCAGCGGCAAGTCGACCCTCGCCTCCCTGGTGCCGCGCCTGCACGACGTGACGTCGGGCCGGGTCACCATCGACGGCGTCGACGTACGCGACCTCCCGCTCACCGACCTCGCCGGCCTGGTCGGCGTGGTCACCCAGGAGACCTACCTGATGCACGCCAGCGTCCGCGACAACCTGCGCCACGCGCGGCCCGGTGCGACCGACGCCGAGATCGAGCAGGCGTGCCGCGACGCGCGCATCCACGACCTGATCAGCTCGCTCCCGGACGGCTACGACACCGTCGTCGGCTCCCGCGGGCACCGGTTCTCCGGTGGCGAGCAGCAGCGCATCGCCGTCGCGCGCACCCTGCTGCGCGACCCGGCGGTCCTCGTCCTCGACGAGGCGACCAGCGCCCTCGACAACCAGACCGAGCGGGCGCTCCTCGCCACCCTCGACGACGTCACCCGCACGCGCACGACCATCACGATCGCCCACCGGCTCTCGACGGTGCGCAACGCCGACCGGATCGCGGTGCTGCACCGCGGTCGGGTGGTCGAGTCCGGCACCCACGAGGAGCTGCTGCTCCTCGGTGGACGCTACGCCGACCTCGTCCGCGGCGGCCTCGGCGCCGAGCCGGTCGCGGCCTGACCCAGGCCGATCAGGAGGAGGTGGCCTGCTCCGCCGCCGCCAGCAGCACGCAGGTCGCCACGGCCTCCATCGCCTCGGTGACCTCGGCGAGCGGGGGCATCGTCGGCGCGAGCCGGATGTTGGTGTCGTCCGGGTCCTGCTTGTAGGGGTACGACGACCCGGCGGGCGTCAGCGCGATCCCGGCCTCCTTGGCCAGCGCCACCACCCGCGACGCGGTGCCGGGCACCACGTCGAGGTTGACGAAGTAGCCGCCGGTCGGGGTGTTCCAGCTCGCGACGCCGCGGTCGCCGAGCCGCTCGGTCAGCACCCGGTCGACCTCGGCGAACTTCGGCGCGATGATCTCGCGGTGCTTGGCCATGTGGTCGCGCACGCCCTGCGGGGAGCCGAAGAACTCGACGTGGCGCAGGTGGTTGACCTTGTCCGGCCCGATCGAGCCGTTGCCGAGGTGTCCGAGGTACCACGCCACGTTGGCGGTGGAGGCGGCCAGGAAGGCGACACCGGCACCGGCGTAGGTGATCTTCGACGTCGAGGCGAACATGATCGGCCGGTGCGGGTGCCCCGCTGCCGAGGCGAGGGTGAGGATGTCGGCGCTCTTGGCCTCCTCCTCGGTCAGGTGGTGCAGCGCGTAGGCGTTGTCCCAGAAGATCTTGAAGTCGGGCGCCGCTGTCGGCATCGCGGCCAGCCGGGCGGCGACGTCCTGGCTGACGATCGCGCCGGACGGGTTGGCGTACGTCGGCACGATCCACATGCCCTTGATGCTCGGGTCGTCCGCGACGAGCGCGGCGACCGCGTCGACGTCCGGGCCGTCGTCGTTCATCGGCACGGTCACCATCTCGATGCCGAGGCTCTCGAGCAGGGTGAAGTGGCGGTCGTAGCCCGGCACCGGGCACACGAAGCGCACCGTCTCCTCCTGGCCCCACGGCCGCTCGGAGTCCACGCCGCCGAAGAGCGTCAGGTAGAAGAGGCAGTCGCGCATCATCGTCAGGCTCGAGCTGCCGCCGGCCACGACCTGCTCGGGCTCGACCCACAGCAGCTCGGCGAACATCTCCCGCAGCTCGCGCAGGCCCTCGAGCCCGCCGTAGTTGCGTACGTCGACGCCCGCCGCGTCCTTCGTCGTCGTCGGCAGCCGCAGCAGGTCGTCGGCGAGGTCGAGCTGCTGGGACGACGGCTTGCCGCGCGTGAGGTCGAGCCTGAGACCGCGGGCCTTGAGCTCCTCGTAGGCCGCCCGCTGCTCCTCGAGCAGGGCGGCGAGGTCGTCGGCGGACAGGTCGGCCAGCGCAGTCGCGTTCACGCGGGCAAGGCTACCGAGGCCGTGTCCCGGGCCGGGCGGTCGTACCCACGGACCGGGACGGATCAGGCGGTCAGCCGGAACGTGCGCCGGTACTCCTGCGGGCTGACGCCGCGCGAGCGGCCGAAGTGGTGGCGCAGGGTCGCTGCGTTGCCGAAGCCGACCTCGCCGGCGACCCAGTCGATCGAGTGGTCGGTCTGCTCGAGCAGCTCCTCCGCCGCGCGCACCCGCTCCCCCAGGATCCAGCTGTAGGGCGTCGTGCCCGTCTCCTCCTTGAAGCGGCGCGCGAAGGTGCGGGCCGACATGTGCATCTGACGCGCGAGGGTCTCGACGTCGAGCTCCTCGCCGAGGTGGGCGGAGATCCAGGCGAGCAGCGGCGCCAGGGCCTCGGACTCGCAGACCGGCACCGGCCGGGCGATGTACTGGGCCTGGCCGCCGTCGCGGTGCGGCGGCACGACCATCCGGCGGGCCGTCGTCGCGGCGACCTTCGCCCCGAACTGCTGGCGCATCACGTGCAGCGCCGCGTCGAGGGCGGCCGCCGAGCCGGCGCCGGTCACGATCGTCCCGTCCTGGACGTAGAGCACGTCCTTGTCGACGATCGCCTCCGGGTAGCGCTCGGCGAGCTCGGCGGCGTAGCGCCAGTGCGTCGTGCAGCGGCGCCCGTCGAGCAGCCCGGCCTCGCCCAGCATGAACGTCGCCGAGCAGTGCGCGAACAGCATCGCGCCGCGCGCGTGGGTGGCGCGCAGCAGCTCGGAGACCTCCGGCGACGACTCGAGGTGGTTGCCCTTCGGGGCCAGGCACACGAGGTCGGCGTCGGCGGCCGCCTCGAGACCGTGCTCGACCACGAGGTCGAAGCCCGCCCGGGTGCGCAGCCGCCCGGGCGTGGGCGTGACGACCGTGAAGTCGAAGACCGGGTTGTCGTCCTCGGGGTGGTAGGGCTCGGCCCAGACCTCGCACAGCGCACCGAGCCCGAACGGCTCGGGTTGTTCCTGGACGACGACCGCCACCTTCTTCATGGCAGCAGCCTGCACCTACCCGTGGCAGGAAATCAACTGACACTGTCGTTCCTGCCACTGGTGGCAGGAAGTGGGCGAGAGCAGAATTACTGCCATGACCACCTTCATCGCACTCATCGCCCTCATCACCCTGGCCGCGCTGCTCGTCAGCTACGCCCGCCACGACCGGTTCGCCGGCCCGTCCTCCAGCAGCCACCCGTTCGACGAGCTCGGCCTGGTCGAGGAGCGCCGCCACCTCGTCCCCCGCGCCTGACTCAGGCCGACCACACACCGCCGACCTGGTCGACGAGGTCGCGTGCCTGTCGCAGGCCGGCCTCGGCGGCCACCTGACGCTTCGCCGGGTCGAGCAGGTTGCGGCCGAAGGCGGCGAGCGCCTCGGGGTCGGGGGTCACCACCGACCACGCCCGCGGCGCCACCTTCTCCATCTGCGCCTGCATCGACGTCCTCTTGCTGAACGACCTGGGCAGCGGCGCCAGCACCACCACCCGGTCCGCGCCGTCCGCCACGTCGATGTTGGCGGTGGACCGCATCCCGCCGTCCATGTAGGTGCGTCCGGCGATCTCGACCGGCGGCCAGACCGTCGGGACCGCGCAGCTGGCCGCGACGGCGGAGACCAGGTCGACGTCCGACTCGCGCGTGAAGACGGTGAACTCCCCGCTCTCGGTGTCCACCGCGGTGATCCGGAGGTCCCGCTCGGGCCAGTCGTGGACCGGCAGCCGGGACCTGATCACGCCCTCACGGTCGATGCTCCCCGGCTCGTGCGCGGCCCGCGCGACCCGACCCACGCGGGCGAGCTTGTCGCGGCCGCTGCCCGGCAGCAGGTAGGGCGGCACCAGCTTGAGGGCGGCGATCCGGGAGAGCCTGCCGCCCAGCTCGGCGTCCGGCGGCTCGAGCTGCGAGGCATACAGGTCGGCCAGCGAGAGGTCGCTGCCCAGCTGGGCCCCGACCACCGATCCGGCCGACGTGCCCACGAGCGTGTCGGCGTCGGTGAGGTCGACGCCCGCCTCGGCCAGCCCGTGGAGGATGCCGAGCTCCCAGGCGATGCCGGTGATGCCGCCTCCACCGAGGACCAGCGCTGACGTGCCGCGATCGTTCATGCGCCAGTTCTAGCCGATGGCCCCGCGTCGCTCCACCGCACTCCCCCTCCGGACGTACGACGAAGGCCCGCCGGGTCGTCCCCGGCGGGCCTTCGTGTCGTGCAGTGCTACGAGAGCGTCAGGCGATCAGGCCTGGCCGCCCGTGAGCTTCTCGCGGAGCGCCTGCAGCGCCTCGTCCGAGGCGAGCGAGCCGCCGGTGTCGCCACTGGTCTCGCCGTCCTCGGAGACGTCGCCGCCCGAGGAGTACGAGGTGGCCTCGCCGGCCTCGGCCTCGGCGACCTTGGCGTCCGCCTGCTGCTTGACGTGCTGCTCCCAGCGGGCGTGCGCCTTGGCGTACTGGTCCTCCCAGACCGCGCGCTGGTCGTCGAAGCCCTCGAGCCACTCGCCGGTCTCCGGGTCGAAGCCCTCGGGGTAGACGTAGTTGCCCTGGTCGTCGTAGGTCGCGGCCATGCCGTAGAGCGTGGGGTCGAACTCCTCCACGTCGGCGGCGGCAGCGGTCTCGTTGGCCTGCTTGAGCGACAGCGAGATCCGGCGACGCTCGAGGTCGATGTCGATGATCTTGACCATGACGTCGTCGTTGACCTGGACGACCTGCTCGGGGATCTCGACGTGACGCTCGGCGAGCTCGGAGATGTGCACCAGGCCCTCGATGCCCTCCTCGACGCGGACGAACGAACCGAAGGGAACCAGCTTGGTGACCTTGCCCGGGACGATCTGGCCGATCTGGTGGGTGCGGGCGAAGTGCTGCCACGGGTCCTCCTGCGTCGCCTTCAGCGACAGGGAGACACGCTCGCGGTCCATGTCCACGTCGAGGACCTCGACGGTGACCTCGTCGCCCACGGCGACGACCTCGGACGGGTGGTCGATGTGCTTCCACGACAGCTCGGAGACGTGCACGAGGCCGTCGACGCCGCCGAGGTCCACGAACGCACCGAAGTTGACGATCGAGGACACGACACCCTTGCGGATCTGGCCCTTCTGGAGCTGGGTCAGGAAGCCGTGGCGGACCTCGGACTGGGTCTGCTCGAGCCAGGCACGGCGCGACAGGACCACGTTGTTGCGGTTCTTGTCGAGCTCGATGATCTTCGCCTCGAGGACCTGGCCGACGTAGGGCTGCAGGTCGCGGACGCGACGCATCTCCACCAGCGAGGCCGGCAGGAAGCCGCGCAGGCCGATGTCGATGATGAGACCGCCCTTGACGACCTCGATGACGGTGCCCTCGACGACGCCGTCCTCCTCCTTGACCTGCTCGATCGTGCCCCAGGCGCGCTCGTACTGGGCGCGCTTCTTGGACAGGATCAGACGGCCTTCCTTGTCCTCCTTCTGGAGGACGAGGGCCTCGACCTTGTCACCCACGGAAACGACCTCGTTGGGGTCGACGTCGTGCTTGATGGACAGCTCGCGCGAGGGGATGACGCCCTCGGTCTTGTAGCCGATGTCGAGGAGCACCTCGTCGCGGTCCACCTTGACGATGGTGCCCTCGACGATGTCGCCGTCGTTGAAGTACTTGATGGTCGCGTCGATCGCCGCGAGGAAGTCCTCTTCGGACCCGATGTCGTTGACCGCCACCTGGGGCGCGTCGTAGTCCTGAAGATGAGAGAGCAGGCTCATATGGGAAGTGATTCCTTGGATGGATGGAGTCGTGCGGACGCGCGCAGCCACCGGTTTCACTCAGCCGGCGTCGATGACGCTGGCGGGCGAGCCTCGCCTCGCTCGGTATGGAGGCCGGGCAGGCGACTGGCGCAGCACCCAAGACTACGCGCGGTCCTCGCTCCCCGTCCAACCGGGGCGCACGCTCA
Source organism: uncultured Actinomycetota bacterium (assembly GCA_963795275.1). Classification (GTDB taxonomy): domain Bacteria; phylum Actinomycetota; class Actinomycetes; order Propionibacteriales; family Nocardioidaceae; genus Nocardioides. Next base: position 96,644 of record CAWCHD010000004.1, on the reverse strand, counting down.
GCCCACGCTCAGCGCGGCCGCCCGTCGATCCGCTCCCAGGGGGCCGGCCACGCGTGCACGTCACCCTCGGCAGCGATGGTGCGCAGGAGCACGTCCGCACGGTCCGCGACGGGGTTCGTCCCCGCGCGTGACGCGAGGGAGGTGAAGGGCTACAAGATCAAGCAGAAGGTCAAGACCCGCAAGGGATCCTTCATCATCGGCAAGACCCGGTCGAACCCGACGAAGAAGGACACCGACCGCGACGGCCTGAAGGACAAGGCCGAGGTCACCGGCAAGGCCAACAAGAGGTACAAGAAGGCCAAGACCGATCCCAGCAAGTGCGACACCGACAAGGGTGGCGTCAGCGACGGCGCGGAGCTCCGCGCCAAGGCGAACCCTGCCGACTGGCGCTCCGGCCCGCGCAACCCGGACGTGAAGAACGGTCGTAGGCGGGGCTGAATCTCGCATCCCTGCGGGACCGGCGCACGGGGCAGTCACTGCCCGGTGCGCCGGTCTGCGCGTGGGCGACACCTGAGGTGCCCGGGCCTGGGCCCCTCAGGTGCCGAACGGCCAGGTGTGCAGGTCGCCCGTCTCGGCGACTGCCCTCAACAGCACCTCCGCCCGATCGGAGACCGGGTTGCTGCCGGCGCGGGAGGCGAGGTCGACCAGGGCCCAGAGGTCGGCGGCTCGCGCGCCGTCGAGGAGGTCGGACACCGCGCCGCCGTGCCGCTCGGTCCACGTGCGCAGCACCGCGTCGACGTACGCCGGCTGCCGCTCGAAGCGGACCAGGTTGCCCACGTCGGTCCACGGGTGGCCCGCGTGGGCGAACTCCCAGTCCACGACCGCGGTGAGCTCGAGCGTGTCGGGGTCGACCAGCACGTTCTTGGGGTTGAGGTCGCTGTGCACGAGGCAGGCCCGGCCGACACCGTCCAGCAGGTCCTGGGCGTCCGCGGCGAGCGGGAGGAGCGACGCGCGGTCCTGGCTCGACCATGCCGGGAGGTGCTGCTCGACCCACTCGGGCAGCCCGCCGTCGGGGAAGGCGCCGATGTGCAGGTCGGCGTCGACGAAAGGACCGGGCCGCGCCATCGGCATCCCCGCGAGGGTGGCCGCGACTGAGCCCATCGCCGTGCCGAGCCGGGCGAGGCCGTCCTCGTCGAGCCCGGTGATGAGTCGGTCCCCCGGCTCACCGGGCACCCAGGACGTGACCAGCAGGCCCGGCTGGCCCGGGTCCGGCTCCTCACGGCGTACGTCCAGCACGTCCGCCACCGGCACGAGCCCGCGGACGAGGTGGAGGACCGCCTCGTCGAGCTGCGGGGCGTCCGGTCCGCGTGGGTCGCCGGGCGGGTAGATCCGCACGACGGCGCGCTCGCCGGCGACGTCGCTGAGGAACGTCCGTCCGGAGTGCCCGCCGCCGAGCGGCACCAGGGCGACAGCGGGGTCCGACACGCGCCGCATCGTGGCACGAGACACCCTCCCAAAGACCCGTCTGTCTAAGTTCCCCCTCGTCTGAGTAAAGAATGTGTTACCTATTCGTAGGTGTCTCGTTGAGTCACATAGATCACTCGTAGTCGCGACGTGGATCCCCCGAGGATTCAGGCGCGGCCAACACCATGGGGGTACGACAGATGAGTTCCACACCACAGCGCCGGCGTGCCAGCCGGTTCACCCGGGGGGCAGCCGTGGCTGCCGCCCTCACGCTGCCGGGAGCGTTCCTGGCGGCAGCGCAGACCTCGGCCTCGGCGGCACCCGTGCCGACGAGCGCGACGGGCTCCGCCTCCGCCACGCTCCTGGGCGTGGACGTCCTCAACGTCACCGGACTGCCCGTCTTCGGCAACTTCGCGGCCGCCTCGGTCGACGTGGCGCCCGTCTCCGGGTCGCTCGCGGCGGGAGCGCCGCGGGTCAAGGCCAACGCCGCCAACCTCGGCGCGATCCTGCTCAACCAGACGCTCCCGGCGCTGCTGACCGAGGCAGCGCAGACCGCGCCTCCGACGAACCCGACTGCGACCGTCGTGAACGGTCCGGCCATCCCGGCCGCGCCGCTCCTCACCGCAGGCATCTCGCAGTCGACCGCGCACGCGCAGTTCACGGACGGCACCTGCCTGCCTGCCGGCACGCCGATCAGCTCGTCGTCGACGACGACGGTGGACGCGGCCGTGCTCGACATCCCGGTCGTCGGCGCCCTCGTGAAGGCCCCGGGCACCGTGGAGACCCGGCAGTCGGTCCGGCTCGCCGCGACCGGCGGTGCGGACGATGCCCGCGAGGTGGTCTCCACCGCGTCCAGCAACCTGGCCGCCCTCAACCTGTTCGACTCGGTCACCATCGGTGTGAACCAGGCACCGACCGTGACCGCCACCGCGCGCGGCACCGCGGGCGCGGCCTCCGTCGCCTACAACCAGCCGGTCGTGACCGTCACCGCTCCGGGTGCACCCGGTTCGCCGTTCGTCCTGGACGCGGCCAACGAGGTGGCGAGCTTCGCCCTCCCGGAGAACCCGCTGCTGCGCGTCGAGCTCTCGCTCGGCGCCCTCACCAAGACGGTGACTCCCGACGGCACCAGCGCCACCGGTTCCGCGGCGCTGCTCCACCTCAAGCTCGGCACCTTCACCGTGGGCCCGATCCTCGGCGTGGACATCGCCAACGTGGACATCGTCCCGCTCTCGGCGACCGCCGGCGCGCCGGCCGGTGGCATCCAGTGCGGCAACGGCGGCGGCCCGACGCCGGGCTCGATCGCTGCGCCCGACATCACCTCGCCCGCCTCCGGCGCGACGGTCAACGACACCACGCCGACGATCTCGGGCACCGGTCTCCCGGGCGCCACGGTCACCGTCACCGAGGGTGGCAACGTGGTCTGCACCGCGATCGTGCGGGCCAACGGCACGTGGAGCTGCGAGCCCGGTACGCCGCTGCCGGCAGGTCCGCACACCGTGACGGCCACCCAGACCCTGGACGGCCAGACCAGTGCCGCCGACTCGACCACGTTCACCGTCGTCCCTGACCCGAACGACCCCGACGGCGACGGCCTGCCCACCACCCAGGAGGGCCCGATCGGCACCAACCCCAACGACCCCGACACCGATGACGACGGACTGTCGGACGGCGCCGAGGTCAACACCCACCACACCGACCCGCTCAACCCGGACACCGACGGTGACGGCCTGAAGGACGGCGCCGAGGTCAACATCCACGGCACCGACCCGCTCGACGCCGACACCGACGACGACGGCCTGAAGGACGGCCAGGAGGTCAACGGGGTCAAGATCAAGGAGCGGTTCGAGGTCTGCGGCAAGAAGGCCCGCAAGTCGATCACCGTGACCACCAACCCGCTCGTGAAGGACACCGACAAGGACGGCCTCAGCGACGGCAAGGAGGCCAAGGGCTACAAGATCAAGCAGAAGGTCAAGACCCGCAAGGGATCCTTCATCATCGGCAAGACCCGCTCGAACCCGACGAAGAAGGACACCGACCGCGACGGCCTGAAGGACAAGGCCGAGGTCACCGGCAAGGCCAACAAGATGTACAAGAAGGCCAAGACCGATCCCAGCAAGTGCGACACCGACAAGGGTGGCGTGCGTGACGGCGCGGAGGTCCGCGCCAAGGCGAACCCTGCCGACTGGCGCTCAGGCCCGCGTAACCCGGGCGTGAAGAACGGTCGGATCAGGGGCTGAGCCTCGTACCCCTGAGGGGAGCGGCGCACCGGGCAGGTCATCCTGTCCCGGTGCGCCGTCTTCGCGTGCTGCGAGCGCCACTAGGCTCGTGGGCGTGGAGGACCACCTGCCGCAGTCCGTGCGGGTCGAGCGACGAGCCGTCTCCGAGCGCGAGTCACGAGCCGCCAACGGTCCCGACTGGGACCGCTACGCCGACGAGTACCAGGCCACCCACGGCGCCTTCCTCGGCGATGCCGGCTTCGTGTGGGGACCCGAGGGCCACCGCGAGGAGGACCTCGCGATCCTCGGCGACGTGACCGGCCGCGACGTCCTCGAGGTCGGCAGCGGGGCCGGCCAGTGCTCGCGCTGGGTGCGGACGCACGGTGGCCGGGGCGTCGGGCTCGACCTCTCCCACCGCCAGCTCCAGCACTCGCTGCGTCTCGACGAGGAGACGGGCGTGTCCGTGCCGTCGGTGCGCGGCACCGCGACCGACCTGCCCTTCGCACCGGCGTCCTTCGACGTCGTCTTCTGCTCCTTCGGTGCGCTGCAGTTCGTCAGCGACATCGAGCGGGCGCTCGCCGAGGTGGCCCGGGTGCTGCGCCCCGGTGGCCGCTTCGCGTTCTCCATCACCCACCCGACCCGGTGGATGTTCCCCGACGACCCGGGCGAGGCCGGCCTCACGGCCAGCCAGTCCTACTGGGACCGCACCCCCTACGTGGAGGTCGACGACGCCACCGGTGTCGTGTCCTACGTCGAGCACCACCGCACGCTGGGCGACTGGGTGCGCCTGCTGCACGCGGGCGGCTTCGTGCTCGCCGACCTCGTCGAGCCCGAGTGGCCCGAGCAGCACGACCGCGTGTGGGGCGGGTGGTCACGCGCCCGCGGGCTGCTGACCCCGGGCACGGCGATCTTCGTGGCGTACGCCGCCGCCTGACCGCGCTCCACGGCGACGCGCCCACCCGGCCAGGAGCGAGGCGGGGTTGAACGGAGCCCACCAGCGGTGCCGTACGTCGGTCCTGCGCAGCAGGTCGCCGCGGACGACGAGGCACGCGTCCCAGAACTCGCCGCCGTCCGCCGGGTCGTCGCCCGGCCCCGGGGCGAAGACCGCCGCGTCGGCCCGCCGGGCCAGCTCGGTCCCGACCCCGATCGCGGACGCCTGGGCGAGCCTGCTCCAGGCTTCCGGGACCGGCGTTCCCCGGTCCCGGGCCGCGTCGAGGACCTCCTGCCACCCGTTGACGTAGAGGCCCGACCACGACCTCGTACGCCGACGACGCGAGCGCCGCACCAGCTTCACGACCGGGACGAGCAGGAGCGCGCCGAGCACCAGTCCGGCGGCCGCGAGCAGCAGGCCGAGGACGACCTGCCACGCCGGCCGGGTCGTCCGTGCCGTTCCGTCCGGGTTGGTCGACCCCTTGGGTGGGCGGATCTCGCGGTCCTTGCCCCCGGACGCCTTGGCGACCTGGTCCGAGACGAAGTCACCGGGGTCGGGCAGCGGCGGCGGCTGGCCCTGGGCGGTGATGCGCGAGGGGACGTAGCGCGACGGGTCGAGGGTGCGCCACGTGCCGTCGTCGAACTGCAGCTCCACCCAGGAGGTCGACGTTGCCGTAGTCGACCAGCCCGCGCCGCCCCGGCTCTGCACCGGTGACCACGCGCGCCGCGACGCCGAGGCGGGACGCGGCGAGCGCCATGAGTGCGCTGTACTGGAACGGGGTGGCCACCATGCTGCGCGAGCCCAGCATCCGGCGCCCCAGCACCGCCGGTGACTGGTCGAAGTCGTCCGTCGGTCGGGTCGTGCCGTTGAGGCGCAGGTAGCGGGCGAGGAGGAGCACCCGTTCGAGCGGCAGCAGCCCCGCGCGGTCGAAGGGTTCGAGGTAGTCGTCGAGGAAGGCGCCGCGAGGCTGGCGCTGCTCGGCGGTCGGCTCCCGCGTCGCGTCCCGTCGCCCGAACGACTCCTCCCCGATCACCGACTCGAAGGTGTAGGCGTCCCGGGGGTCCACTCCCCCGATGACGAGGGCGGTCGACGTCGCCTGGTTGTAGCGGATCCGGTCCACCTCGGTGCGTCCGGGGTTGAACTTCAGGTCGATGCGGGTCAGCTCCCCCAGCATCGGCAGCCAGTCGCTGTCGTACCCCGGCAGGATCGTGACCTCGACCACCGTGGTGCCGCCGGGGTGCAGGGGGCGTACGTCGTCCCCGATGCGCTTGAAGGTGCCGTAGCCCTCCGAGCCCGGCGACTCCTCGGCAGGGACCCAGCCGCTCCCGTCGTAGGCGTCGAGCGCAGCGAACCGGACCCGACCCCCGTCCGGGACGCCCTTCGCCCGGAACAGGCGGGCGTCCCGGCCGCTGCCGCTCGGTGCCAGGGGCGCCCCGAGAGCGCTGGCGGGGAGCGGGTCGGTCCGACCCCGGAGCAGCACCCGGCCCGACCGGTCCCCGTCGGGGACCGTCACGACGGCGAGGGTCGACATGAGGGCGACCGTCACGAACGCGACCAGGACGGGGCGCGGGTCCGCACGCGTCGCGCTCACGCTCGCCTCGCGCCGCCGGTCGCGCACGACCATCCACCCGAGGACGACCAGGCCGATCACCGCTCCACGGGCGACCAGCAGTGTCGGCTCCAGCACACCGAGCGGGATGGTCGCCGCCAGTCCCACCACGACCGGCACGGCCGGGGCGAACGGTCGCGTCGTCGCGACCGCGAGCCAGGCGGCCGGCATCGTGACGAGGAACCCGATGAGGAAGGGAACCAGCATGACGGTCCCGGTGGGCTCGACCGGCGGCACCGTGCTGACCAGGGTCGTCGGCGCCCGGAGCGTGTCGGCCAGCAGCCCGGACATGGTGCTCACCGTGGGAAGGAGGTAGGGGCCGGGTTCGCGCAGTGCCGCCCACGCGGCAAGGGGGGTGAAGAGCACCAGCGCACCGAGCGTGTACCACCAGCCGCCCTCGTGCAGGCCCACGGCCCACAACGCGAAGCAGGTCAGCAGCACGACCGGCACCATCCCGGCCACGAGGTAGGAACGGCCCCCGAAGGTGTCGTCGAAGATGGAGAGCACGATCGCCACCAGCACCACGAGGACGGCGGCATCCCCCACGGCGCCGCGTCCCCTCATCAGCGCATCCCCAGCTCGAGCAGCCGCCGGAGCTGCACCAGGTCAGGCACCACGATCTCGCGCAGGCCCCGGTGGTCGACGACCCGCGCCTCCTGCGACGCGTCGCCGCGGAGCACGATGCGCTCCGCGGAGCTGCCGAAGCGCGAGGCGGCCTCGTCGAGGACGGCCAGGTCACGGCCGGGTCCGGTCACCTGCACGACCAGTCCCGTCGCTCCGACCGCGTCCGCAGCCGAAGCCACGTGGGCCTGGTGCTGGTCGTCGAGCTCGAGGGCGAACCGGCAGGCCAGGTCCGTCACGGCCACGGGCTCGCGGCTGCGGGCCACGTGTGGACCGCACCTGAAGTAGGTGTCGAGGTCGTCGCGCACCGCCCGGAGCGCGATGGACGTCGCCATCGAGACCGCCAGCTCGAAGTCGCGGGCCCGCGGGTACGACGCGCGCGCGGGGTCCAGCACGATCGTGACGTGGCCGCGGCGGGTCTCGTGGAACTGGCGCACGAGCAGCTCACCGGCCTTCGCCGACGAGCGCCAGTGGACGTGTCGGAGGTCGTCGCCCGGGACGTACTCGCGCAGGGCGTGGAAGGCCAGGTCGCTCATCGACAGCTGCTGGCTGGTCGCGCCGTCGAGGTCGTTGGTCAGCCCGGCGGCGAAGGCGGGGAGGTCGGTCACCCGGGGCGCGACGAGCAGCTCGATCCGGCCGCCGCTCTGGAAGCGCCGCGAGACGGCGCCGACCGGATCGGTCTTCTCGTAGATCACCGGTCCCACCTCGTGCACGCCACGAGGGAGGTCCGGAAGAGCGAGGTCGCGCAGCTCGTGCCGGGCGTAGGGCCCCAGGAACGGCAGGCGCAGCAGGAGGGTGGACCGCCCGACCGGCACGACGAGCTTCGGGAACAGCATGGGCGCCGCCCCCGCGCGCACCGCGAGGTCCAACGTGGGTGCCGGCGAGCCCTCCACGACGCGTTGGCGCTGCATGGTCAGGTGCGCCTCCGGTGACCCCGGGAGGAGCTGCCACACCAGGCCGAGCACCAGGAGACCGGCCGCGACAGCCGCGAGCTGGGTGAACTCCAGCCAGTGCAGCCGCGAGCCCAGCGCCGCGGCGACGACGGCGGTGACGACCAGTCCACGCCCGATCGGGGTGAGCAGCCGCACCGGTGCCAGCACGGGTGCCAGCGCGCGTCGCCGCGCGTCGACCACCCGGCGGACCTGGCCGCTCACGCGCGGTCGCGGGGCGCCGGAACTCGCTCGAGCAGCCCGTCGATGACCTGGTCGGCCGTCGTCCCGCCGAACGCGGCAGCGGACGCCATCAGCAGGCGGTGGCCGAGCACCGGGTGCGCGAGGGTCGCCACGTCCTCGGGGACGACGTGCCCACGACCCTCGGACAGCGCCCATGCCTTCGCGGCCCTGATCCAGGCCAGGCACCCGCGGGTGGACACGCCGATCCTGACGTCGGGGACCTCCCGCGAGGCCTCCGCCAGCCGGCGTACGTAGCTGATGATGGCCCCGTCCACGTGGACGGCGTCCGCAGCACGCGACATCTGCTCGATGTCGGCGCCGCGCACCACCGGACTGAGCCCGGCAGCCCGGTCGCGCACCTGCGACTGTGCCAGCAGGGCCTCGGTCGACGCGGCGTCCGGGTGACCGAGGCTGGTGCGCATCAGGAAGCGGTCGAGCTGCGCCTCCGGCAGCTGGTAGGTGCCGGCCTGCTCGATCGGGTTCTGCGTCGCGATCACCATGAACGGCCGGCCGACCTCGTGGGTCCGCCCGTCGACGGTGACGTGCCCCTCCTCCATCACCTCGAGGAGGGCGGACTGGGTCTTCGGTGAGGCGCGGTTGATCTCGTCGGCCAGCACCAGGCTGTGGAAGACGGGACCCGGGTGGAAGGTGAACGCACCGCTGGTCTGGTCGTACACGGTGACGCCCGTGACGTCGGACGGCAGGAGGTCCGGCGTGAACTGGATCCGCGCGAACGAGCAGTCGACGCTCCTGGCCAGGGCACGCGCCAGCATCGTCTTGCCCGTGCCTGGCAGGTCCTCGAGGAGCAGGTGGCCGCCCGAGACCAGGCAGGTCAGCCCGAGCCGGACGACGTGCCGCTTGCCGAGCACGGCGGTCTCGATGTTGTCCGCGATCCTGGTGAAGGTCTCGGCGAACCACCGGACGTCGTCCTGGTGGACGGTGGTGAGGTCAGGCATGCGTGGACGTCACGCCTCGGGCGCGGGCTCCTGGCGACGGCGCGAGGCGAGCAGGAGGAAGAGACCGGCCAGCAGGGCGATCGCGCCGCCGATGAAGCCGACCAGCGGCAGCGTGCTTGGTGAGCAGGCCCAGCTGGTCCCGTTGTCCTTGGCGTCCTCGGCGTTCGCGGAGACCTGGTCGTCGGTGAAGCCGAGGTTGAGGTCGAGCAGGGGGGAGCCGTCCTCGAGCTCGCGGACCTCGTGCTGGGTCTGGTTGATGATCGCCCCCGTCGTGGGGTCGATGTAGAGGTACTTGTCCTGGGAGTAGACGCCCTCGATGTCGGTGACGACCTCGGCCGGGGCGTCCTCGATCAGCACGTGGTACTTGTACGTCTCGAGGCCGTCGATCGTCTCGGTGCCGTCGTAGGTCGCGTCGACCGCCTCGCCCAGGAGGCCGTCCCAGTAGGTGTAGTCCTTCTTCTGGGCGTCGAACGGCCACTTGTTGATCAGGCCGGTCTTCTCCTCGGCGCTCGGCGGCAGGTACTCCGAGCCGTTGACCGCCTCGGCGGTGTGGCGGTCGGTGGCGAACACGTCGCTGCTGGCGGTGATCAGCCGGTCGTCCGTGGAGTCCACGCACTGCGGGACGTCACCCTCGTCGATGACCAGGCAGGTGGTGCTCACGAAGACGACGACGTCGTCGTCGGAGAGCTCGGAGTCGGCCTGCGTCACGCTGGCTGCCTTGACCTCGAGCGACTCGACCTCGCCGGTCGCGGGGTTCAGCTTGTCCGCGGTGCCGGACAGGTTGGTCACCGAGTCCGTGTCGAGCGGTGTCTTCTTGACGGCGTCGTTGCCCCACAGCACCACCGTGAGGGCAGCGACCAGCAGGAACGAACCAAGGCCGAGCAGCAGCCCAGCAGTGACCTTGCGCACGAGCAGTCCTCCCAAGGAGCAGTGAAGTCGCCGCAGGCTACCAGCAAGTAGGAGTCACGGACACCGAACGCGCAGCACAATTCTGACTGACGGGAATGCCCCGCGCGCCGGGTTAGCATCGCCGCCGTGCCACTCCCCCGCGCCCTCGTCGGCACGCCATACCGTCGTGGCGTCGTCGCGCTCGCCGTGCTGACCTTCGCGTGGCGCGTCTGGACGGTCTCCCGGTGGTCGTGGCAGAACGACGACTACCAGCACATCGAGCGCAGCATCACCATGCCGTTCTGGCCCTACCTGTTCCACGAGCACTCGGGGCACGTCGTGCCGGGCGTCTTCCTCGTCACCGACCTGATGACGCAGGTGGCCCCGCTCGACTTCGATGCGGTCATCCTGGTCATCTCGGTCGCCTGCGCCGCCAACGTGCTGATCTGGGGGCGCGCGTTCGAGCGGATCACGGGCGGTGACCTCCTGGCGCTCGTCCCGCTCGCGATCCTCGCGCTGTCACCGGTGATGGTCGAGCCGATGCAGTGGTGGTCGGCCTCGGCGTTGGCGCTCCCGATCCAGATCAGCCTGGGCCTGATGGTCGTGGCGGCGTGCCGGTGGACCGCATCGGGGCGTCGCCGCGACCTGGCGTGGTTCGTCCTGGCCTACGTGCTGGGGCTGTTCTTCTGGCAGAAGGCCGTTCTCCTGACCGTGCCGGCGGCCTTCGCACTCCTCGCCCTCGCCGACGGGTCGCTGCGGCAGCGGCTGCGTCGGATCGTGGCCCCGGTCGTCGCGCTCGTCGCGGTCACGCTCCCCTACCTCGCCCTCTTCCGCTACCTCACGCAGCGCACCGAGGCGAGCTACGACATCGAGCTCGCCGCCGGGGTCACCTCGCTCCCCGAGGCCGTGAGCGACTACTCACGCGGGTTCGCGGACATGTTCCTGCCGGCACTGCTCGGCGGGCCGTGGGGAAGCATGCAGACCGACAGCCAGCCCTTCAGCCAGCCGGGACCGACCGTCACCACGATCGTCCTCGTCGTGTGCGCCCTCGGTCTCGCCTGGGTGGCCGTGCGGAAGCCGCGCACCGTCTGGTTGCTGCTCCTCCCGCTGACCTACACCGTGCTCAGCCTGGGTGTCGTGCTCTTCAGCACGCGCGCCGAAGATGTCTGGGACGTCATGGCGCTCGAGCGCTACTTCGTCGACCCGATCGTGGTCGCCATGTTCGACCGGCGCGCTGATGCTGCGCGCCGGACGGTCCGCCACACCCGACGTACCCGTCCCGGGTGCGCGGCGGGTCCGGGTACGGCAGGCGGTCCTGGCGACGGCGGCGGCCTCGCTGGTCGTGTCCAACGTCCTCGCCGCCGACCGCATCGGCACCCACCCCGGACGTGAGTGGGTCGACACGCTGCGTACGGACGCAGGACAGGTCGCGACCGGTGGCGAGGACCAGGAGCCGCTGGTGCTGTGGGACGCCTACGCCCCGGACTCGGTCCTGCAAGCGGTGTGGTGGAACGAGTCGGCCCTGCTGTCGTCGATCCTGGTCCCCTTCCGCGACGAGATCTCGTTCGGCGAGCCGTCCGGACGCCTGCACATGGTGCAGGACGACGGTCACATCGTGCCGATCCAGATCAGTCGCCTGAGCACGTCGACCCAGGGCCCCGACCCCTCCTGCGGCTACTACGTCGAGCCGGGCAGCACCGTCGACGTGCTGATGTCGTCGCCGCTCTTCCACTGGGGCTGGGGCCTCGAGGTCACGGCGTTCTCCGCGACGGGCGGCGACCTGGTGGTCGACCTCGGGCTCGACCCAGGTCGACATCCAGATGCCGTCGGGCCAGCACACCCGAGAGGTCCAGGTCGACGGCGAGGTCGCGACGAGCGTGGCCGTGACCGTGCCGTCAGGGTCGCCCGGCCCCTTCTGCATCAACGACGTCCATGTCGGCGAACCCGAGCCGGTGTCATGACCGAGCGCCTCTCCTCCGGATCCTCCACACGCGTCCCGCACCCCGTGGTCCTCGCCGGGATCGTGCTCGTCGCCGTCCAGGTCGCCGTGCGCGCGTGGGCGAGCGCCGGCAGCTGGTTCATCGGCGACGACTTCAACCTGATGACCCGGCTCTACGACGTGCCCCTCACCCTCACCGAGCTGTTCACCCCGCACGACAGCCAGCTGATGCCCGGAGGCATCTTCAGCGCCTGGGTGATCGCCAACGCCGGCCCCCAGAACTGGACGGTCGCCGCCTCCATCCTCGTCGCCCTGCAGGCCATCGCCTCGGCATCCTGCCTGCTGATGCTGGTGACGGTCTTCGGGCGACGATGGGCGGTCATCCCCCTGCTGCTCGTCTACCTGGCGTCGCCGCTCACCCTCACGGCGTACATGTGGTGGGCGGCGGCCATCAACCAGGTGCCGCTGCACGCGGCGTTCTTCCTCACCATGACCTGCGCGGTGCTGTACTTCCGCACCCGCCGCCTGCTGTGGCTGGGCCTCACCTTCGCTGCCGTCCTCCTGGGCATGGCGTTCTACGTCAAGGCCGTCCTGATCCTCCCCGTGGTGGCCGCGGTCGCCTTTCTCTTCTTCGCGCCGCCGAGGCCGGTCGCAGCGGCTCCGGTCACCGGCCTCCCAGCCCGGCTGCGCGACAGCGCCACGCGGACCCTGCGCGCCTATGTTCCCCTCTGGGCGGTGCTCGGCGACGGCCGGCGCGGCCTACACGGCTCTCTACGTCGGGACCGTCGAGAGCCCCCTCGAGGGGTACGACGTCGAGTGGGCCTCGCTCGCCGACAACTTCCTGCGGCTCAGCCTCGGCCCGGCCCTGGTGGGAGGACCGTGGCAGTGGTGGAACCCCATCGCACCCGCAGGCCTGGTCGACCCACCGTCGTGGGCGGTGACGGCGACCTGGGTGGGCATCGCCCTCGCGGCCTACGTGGTGCACCAGCGGGGCGGGGCCCGCTGGCGAGCCCTGCTCATCGCGGCGGGCTACCTCGCTGCCATCTTCGTCCTGCTCGCCGTCGGCCGGGCCTCGGTCGTCGGCTCGGTGACCGGCCTCGAGCTGCGCTACCTCGCCGACGCGACTCCGGTGATCGTGCTGTCGCTCGGCCTGCTGCTCCTCGACGTACGCCGTCCCGTGGACTCCCCGCGCGCATGGGTCGTCCCCCGCGACGGCGCGGCGAGACGGGTGCTGGCCTGGCAGGTCGGGGTGTGCCTGGTCCTGGTGGCCGGGGCGGGACTGAGCACGGCGCGCTACGTCGCCCTGTGGCACGCGGACTTCGTGGCGAAGGTCTACACCCGCAACGTCGCGCAGGCCGCCAGCCTGCAAGACCTCGAGGTCGTGGACACCTGGGTCCCGCAGGACGTCGTGAGCCCGCTGCGGTTCCCGGACAACTACGTCTCACGCGTCTTCCGTCCGTTGCCCGCCGTGCACGCCTCGACGTCCGGGACCGACCTCCAGGTCATCGACGACCTGGGCGTCCCGCGACGGGCCGAGGTGGTGCCGGGTGTGGCGTCCCGCCCGGGTCCGGTCGACGGGTGCGGCTTCTTCGTCAAGGGCGGCACGCGCACGATCCCGCTCGAGGCCGACGACGACGCGGACCCGCTCGAGTCGAGCTGGTGGATCGCGATCGACTACCTGGCCAGCGAGGACGCCGTGGTCACCGCGACGTTGGGCGGCACCGAGGTCCGGGTCCCCGTGATGCAGGGACTGCACCAGTACCTGACACGGGGCGAGGGAGCGATCGACGAGGTCGTCCTCGACACCGGGCCGTCGGCCCTAGGCTTGTGCGTCGACAAGGTGATCGTGGGGAAGGTGCAGGCGTGGGACCAGACCAGCTGACCGAGGCGGACCCGGCCGTGCCGGGCCGGGCGACGCGCGCCTTCACCCCCGTGTTCGCGGTGCTCGACCCGCTGCGGGCGGTGGGCGCCCTGGCCGTGCTCGTCACCCACGCCACCTTCTGGACCGGCGACTACGTGCGCCACGGCGTCCTCGGCTCCGTCCTCGCCCGGCTCGACGTGGGCGTGGCCATCTTCTTCGTGCTGTCCGGCTTCCTCCTGTCGCACCACTACTTCAGCCGGGCGTGGAACCGCGAACCCGCCGAGCCGGCCGGGCGCTACTTCTGGAAGCGTTTCCTGCGGATCTACCCGGCCTACGTCGTCGCTGTCGTCGTGGCCATGGTCTTCGTCAAGGACAACTCCGACGCCGGACCGGGCGACTGGGCAACGGTGCTGCTGATGGGCGACATCTACGCCACCGACACCTACCGTCCGGGTCTCACCCAGATGTGGAGCCTCGCGACCGAGGTCTCGTTCTACGTCGTGCTGCCCCTGCTGATGCTGGCCGCGACCGGCCGTTCGGGACCTCGGCCCCGGACCCGGCGCGTGGTGGGCGTCGTCGGCGCGATGGTGGTGCTCAACGTGCTGTGGACCCTGGGCCTGCAGCAGCGCGTCCACGACAGCCTGGGCACGGGTGTTCCCGGCAACTGGCTGCCGAGCTACCTCATGTGGTTCGGCGCCGGGATCGCGCTCGCGTGGGCGCACCTGCTGCACCAGAACGGACGCCCGGGAGCGCGTCACGGCGACGCTCGCCGCGCTCGGCCGGTCGCCCGGCGTGTGCTGGACGCTCGCGCTCGGCCTGCTCGTCGTGGCGGCCACCCCGCTCGGCGGACCGACCATGCTGGCACCGCCGACCGAGGCCGAGGCGTTGACCAAGCAGGTCCTCTACGCCCTGATCGGTGCCCTGCTCGTGGTGACCGGCGTCTTCAACGACCCGGGCTCGCGCTACTCACGAGCGATGTCCCGACCGCTGCCGCGTCACCTCGGGCACATCTCCTACAGCGTGTTCTGCATCCACCTCGTCGTGCTGCACTTCGTGATGTGGGTGACCCCCTACGAGCTCTTCGTCGGCACCAACGGTCCCCAGGTCGTGGGCCTGACGCTGCTGATCACCCTGCCGCTGGCCGAGCTGCTCTACCGCTTCGTCGAGGTGCCCGCGATGCGGCTGCGCGGACTGGGACGGCCGGCCGACGACACCGCCAGGACGAGGGCCAGCAGCACCGCCAGCTGAGGCAGCAGCCGGGCGCCTCCCCAGCCGCCGGCGGCACCCCACCCGTGGAACGCGTAGTAGGCAGCGGCGAGCAGGACCGAGAGACCGGCCGCCCACGCCCAGGTGTCCTCGGGCCCGCGCCACCGGCGTACGACGACGGCCGCCACCACGGCGAGCCCCGCTCCCGGCCATCCTGCGATGACTCCGAACGAGAGCGTCGCGACACCGGCCCACCACCATCCGGGCACCACGCGGGTGCCGACCGGAGCAGCAGTGCTGCGGGGCGGGCGCCGCAGCCAGAGCAGCACGAGCGCCAGCAGCGCGAGGAGGCTGACCGCACCGGCCACCAGGCCGGCGCGGTAGAGCCGCTCGGGGCCGTAGGTCTCGGTGACCGCTCCGCTCGCGTCCGGGTCGAGCACCCACCCCTGCTGCCAGCCGTCGACGCGGACGGCGGTGAGGTCGGCACCGTCCTGGGCTGCTCTCCATCCCTTGTTGCCGTTCTCCCGGAAGGCGAGCACGCCGGACCCCGCGGGTGCCTGCGCCGTCCGCGAGTCGGCGTCCGAGCGTTCCCACGACACCGCGGTCGAGGTGCCGGGGTCGTAGTCCGGCGAGACGAACGTCAGGCGGGTCGCGGTGAAGACGTCCGAGTTCTCCACGCGGACGTGGTGGTCGCCTGCCGAGAGCGTGACGGACGACCCCGTGCACAGGGTCGCCGGGACCTCGTCCCCGGCGTAGACCTGCGCCGGGGAGACGGTGAGCTGCGTCTGGTGGACGGTGCCGTCGACCACCACGTCGGGCCCCGAGCCGCAGGGGAGCTGCTGCGCCGTCCTGCTCGGCGTCAGGGACGTGAAGGGGGCACCGAGGATCTCCATGTCGCTGATGCCGGCTCCGAGGCTGGTCACGGACTGGTCGAAGCCGATGCTCGAGGTGAGGTCCGTCGAGAGGATGCGGACGGAGACGAAGTCGGTGCGGACGGGCTCGAGGCGCGCGCTGCCGTCGGCGTCGAGCTCCACCTCCTGCGAGCCCCCGCGGTAGGAGACGAGCACCCGGCGCGGCGCCCGCGCGGCAGCCTCCGGACTGACGCGCAGGTCGACGCCGCGCACTGTCGTACGACCCACCCACCGAGCCTCGAGGGTCGGGGCACCGTCGGTCTTCGAGGCCAGCCACGTGGTGCCGCTGTCCCCGTCGAGCGCGGCGAAGCCCGAGGCCCGGGGGTCGGGGACGGCCTGGCTGCTGGAGGTCACCGACACCGGGAAGTCGCGCAGCAGCTCCTCCTCGACGGGACGGCCGCGCGCCGGCCGGACCCACAGCTGCGTGTCGTACGACGCCGCGGCGGGGATCTCGAGCTGTCGGGCGAACCCGCTCTCCTCCTCCCCCGTCCGGTCGCGTCCCGACTGGCAGCGCACCGACAGGTCGACGTCGACGCACCCGCTCCGTGCGTCGAGAGCCGCCTCCAGCAGGACCGCCTCCGGGCTGCCCCACGCCGGCGGGACCGACGGCAGGACGAGCTCCTTGTAGGGCGCCAGGCCCGGCACCTCGATCTCGGCGATCCGGGCCTGCAGCCCGGTCGCCTGGCCGGACGTCTCGATCCGCAGCCACCTGGTCGCGCCCTCGGGCAGCTGCACGGTGCGCGTCTCGCCCGCGCCCAGCCGGAGCTCCGGCGTGGCACCGGCCTCCGTCACCGCGCGCAACGACTGGGTGTCCTGCGCGTCCAGGCCGGCGCGCAGCCGGATCGTGCCGAGGTCGCGCGCCTGGTCGAGCGTCACCGTCCAGCTGGGAGCGCTGGTCGCCCCGGGCTTCGAGACCCAGGCCGTCCGGAGGTCGCCGTCGATCGCGGCGAACGCGGACTCTCCGGGGCGGGCGCCGCCGGGCGCGTCCGAGTCCGACATCGCGGACGTCGAGGTCACGCTCATCGCGCCGACCGTGACCGCACCCGTGCGCCACCGGTCATCGCCCTTGTTGACGTAGAGGTCCTTCACCGCGTTGGACGAGCGCCGCGCGTCCTCTGCCAGCGTCGTCGCCGAGTAGCCGTCGTGCAGCTGCCCGTAGTAGCGCTCGCGGTCGCGGTAGCCGTCGGTGAGGATCACCGGACCCGTCGGCGCTGCGTCGGCATCGGCGTCGGTGGCCAGCACCGTCGGCTGCTCGTCGACGAGACCGGCGTCGGCCAGCGACAGCAGGGACTCCGGCCCGCCGATCACCACGGGCAGGGTGTCCGCGGCGACCGCACCCGGGCCGCCCGCGACGACCTCGAAGATCTCGATCGCCTGGTAGTTGGTCTGCCATCCGCCGTTGATGACGTTGCGGTCCTCACCGGTGCTCAGGTAGGGCGCCGAGCCCAGGTTGGGCCCGAAGCCCTTCTGGCGCCGGATCCCCGGCGACTGCTCGAGCGCCTGGTGCAGGAGCACGGTGTCGGGGATGTCGGGGGCCTTGATGACGTCGTTGCGCACGACGAGGAACCGGATCCCGGCGCGAGCGAGGTAGGGCGCCAGCCCGCGCGACGGCCGGCCCTGGGTGAGCCTCTCCTCGACGGCGTCGAGGTAACGGATGTTGCCCGGCGGGACGAACGGGATGTTGGACCGCACGCCGAAGCGACCCTTCTCCACCAGGAACTCCAGCGGCTCGTCGTTGGGCGTGCCCCAGACGAACTGGGCGACACCCACGCCGGGCGACATCAGGGCGACGGCCTCGTCGCCCTGGCCGTCCAGCCAGGCTCCCGCCTCCTCCCAGTAGCCGGGCACCTCCCTGATCGCGCCGGCAGGAGCCATCCGGCCCTGCACGGCCGGCGCCGCCGCTCCCGCGACGGCGATGGCCGCCAGCACCGAGAGACTGGCGTACGTCAGTGGGCGCAGGCGCCCGCTGCGGGTCCGGCCCCAGTACTCACGCGAGGTGAGGGCCTGGAGCAGGAACGCGATGCCGAGCACCATCGGCAGACGGACCACCGGGTCGAACTTGTGGACGTTGCGCGCTGCTGCGAGCGGCCCGTCGAGCGCCGCCTGCAACGGCTCGGCGAACCAGCCCTGCAGCGAGCCGGTGTGTCCCATGCCGACCAGGAAGAGCCCGAGCAGGAGGCTGAGGACGAGGAAGAGCCGGTGCGGGTTGCGACGGTGGGCCAGTCCGGCGATCCCCAGCATCAGCACCACACCGCTGTTGAGCACCAGCGTCGGGACGGTGATCAGGTCGCGCCCGGCCTGCCACCTCGGGTCGATGTAGGGGATCCAGTGCGACACGCCGCGCAGCGAGTCGAACAGCGACGTGGGGGTCGTGGTCAGCGCCGACGCCTCGATGAAGTCGAGGAACGGCGGGCTGTAGAGGCCGAGGAAGAAGAGCGGCCCGAGCCACCACAGCGTGGCCATCGCCGTGAAGACCACCCACCAGACCATCAGGGCGCGGCGCCGCGGTCCGGGCTCGCGCGTCAGCAGCCAGATCGCGGCGACCGGGATGACGCCGAAGCTCGCGGTGGCGTTGACGCCGCCGACCATCCCGACGGCGAGCGCGGACAGCGCTGCGGCGCGGCGTGGGGAGCCCTCGGCCGCCCCCTTGATCAGCGGCAGCAGCACCCAGGGGGCGAGCGCCGAGGGCCACGACTCGATCGAGATGGTGCCGATCGTGGTGAGCATCCGCGGCGACAGCGCGTAGGCGAATCCCGCGACGAGGCACGCGACGTCCGACCGCACCCCGAGGGCCTTGCCGACCTTGGCCACCCCGGTGAACGCCACGCACATCACGAGCGCCATGAACAGCCGCTGCAGTGCCCACCCCGGTATGTCGACCAGCTGGCCGAGGCCGAAGAAGGGACCCATCGGCCACAGGTAGCCGTAGGCCTGGTTCTGGAGCTGGCCGATCGCGCCGTTGGAGTCCCACATGTGCAGGGCTCGCGCCAGGTAGTGCCACGGATCGACGACCAGGTCGAACTTGGTGTCGAACAGGAGGTAGCCGGGGAGCTGGGCGAAGGCGAGCGCGAGCAGGGCCACGCACCCCGCGACGAGCCTGCAGCCGGAACGTCAGCGACGGCGCAGGACGATCACGAGGTTCCACGTCGTCACCTCCCGCAGGACCGGGATGCGCAGCAGGACGTGCGCCCAGCGAGGGTTGTAGCGTGCCGTGATCTCGAGGACCTGCCCGTGCTGCTGCGTCCCGGCCCAGCGCACGCCCTCGGCCACGGTGACGGCGTAGAGGGACTCGCCGAAGCGGTTCTTCGGCTCGCGCCCGTGCGTGCGGCGGTAGCGCCGACGCGCGTAGGCACCGCCGAGGAAGTGCCACGGGGCGGTCTCGTGGCCGCCCCACGGCCCGAACCACACGGTGTAGCTGATGAACACCACTCCGCCCGGCCGCACCACGCGCAGCATCTCCTCCGCCATCTGCCACGGGTCGGAGACGTGCTCGAGGACGTTGGAGGAGTACGCGAGGTCGAAGGCACCGGACCGGAACGGCAGCTCCATGCCGCTGCCGACCACCCGGTGACCGCTGGAGCCCGTGACGTCGTGCGGGTCGACGTCCACCGAGAAGTAGTCAGCACCCGCGCGGACGAACTCGTCCTGGAAGTAGCCGGGCCCACCGCCGACGTCGAGGAGGCTCGCGCCGTCGAGGTCGACGTACTGGCCGACCTGGCCGACGGAGTCACGGGCCAGGACCGTGTAGAAGCGAGCCGGGTCCGGCTGCTCGAAGCGGAACTCGCGCAGCAGGTGGACCGACCTGCGCAGGTCGGCGCGCCAGCGCCGCTGTCCGGAGGAGGCGGACGGCACCTCGTCAGGAACGGTCAGGCTCGGCACGGCGCAGACCCTACCCCGCAGTAGCTGTACGGTGTGCCCCTATGTCCGACACGCACGACCTCGCCGGGAAGCACGTCGCCCTCCTCAGCTGGCGCGACACCCACAACCCCGAGGGAGGCGGTGCGGAGCGCTACCTGGAGAAGATGGCCGAGGGCCTCGTGGCACGTGGTGCTGACGTCACGGTCTTCTGCGCGGCACACGCCGCCGCCCCTCCCGACGAGGTCGTGCGGCGGGGTCCGGTTCGTGCGTCGCGGTTCCAAGCTGACGGTCTACCACGGAGGGCTTCGCCGCCCTCGCCCGTGGCCGGCTCGGTCACGTCGACCTGGTCGTCGACGTGCAGAACGGGATGCCGTTCATGGCCCGTGCCGCGACCCGTGCCCCGGTGGTGGTGCTGGTGCACCACGTGCACCGCGAGCAGTGGCCCGTCGTCTACCCGGGACTCACGCGGCAAGGTCGGCTGGGCGATCGAGCGGCGGGTGGCTCCCCGGCTCTACCGGTCGTGCCAGTACGTCGCGGTCTCCCGGGCCACGCGGGACGAGCTGGTCGCGCTCGGGGTGGACCGTGAGCGGATCGCGGTGGTGCACAACGGGACGGACCCGGTGGTGGCGACGGGCGTCGGCAAGTCGGCGCACCCCAGCGTCGCCGTGGTGGGGCGGCTCGTCCCCCACAAGCAGGTGGAGCACGCGATCGACGCGGCCATCACGCTCCGCGAGCGGCACCCCGACCTGCGGCTGCACGTCGTGGGTGGTGGCTGGTGGGACGCCGAGCTGCACCGCTACGCCGAGGAGCGGGGAGCGGGATCGACGGTCCGGTTCGAGGGCCACGTGGACGAGGTGCGCAAGCACGAGCTCTTCGAGACCTCCTGGGTGCTGGCCCTCCCCTCGCTCAAGGAGGGCTGGGGCCTGGTGGTCGGCGAGGCCGGCATGCACCGCACCCCCGCCGTGGCGTACGCCTCCGCCGGCGGCACCCGCGAGTCGATCGCGCACGGGCGATCAGGACTGCTGGTCGAGGGGCCGCAGGAGCTCACCGCGGCCCTGGAGACCTTGCTCTCCGACACCCAGCGGCGCGAGCAGCTGGGACACGGCGCCTACGAGATGAGCCACCGGTTCACGTGGGAGCACGCCCAGGAGTCGTTCGCCCACGTCATGGCAGCAGCGCTGCGCGGCGAGCGGGTCGACGCCCAGGACCCGGACGAGGAATGAGCCGACGGGCGGCTCGGGGCCATCAGGCCGACGTCACTCGACCGTGGTGCCGTAGCTGAACTCGGGAGAGTCGATCGTGCCCGGCGACTGCTCAGGAGCAGAGGTCTGGTTCGAGATGACGCCCATGAGGGTGGCGACGGCCAGCACTCCACCGACGACGAGACTCACGGCTGGGGCGACGATGTTCGGCATGGTTCCGGGTTCCTCCCTTGGACGACGTGGCACAAGGTACCAGCCGGTAGCCCCCGTGTGGCAATCATCACCCCGCTTTCCCGCGCCGCGTCCTCAGCGCCGTCGCGGCCGGCCCGTAGAGGGCGGCGGCGAGCCAGGCTGACCACGCCAGCGCCATCACCACCGCGGCCCCCGGCGGGCAGCATGGGCGGCTCCGCTCCCGGCCCCACGTCGACCACCTCCAGCCCCGTGCCCCTCCAGACCACGGTGCCGTCCACCTCCGGGGTGACCAGCCCGTCGATCTCCTCCACGACGACCAGACGCACCCCCGCAGCCCGGAGTCCGCGCGACCGCTCGTCCGGGTCGGCCCGCTGCAGGGCCCGCCGGACCTCGGCGGCCCGCGGGTCCTCGCCTGCCAGCCGACGGCCGTCGACGACCAGCTGGTCCTCGACCACGACGTCGCGACGCAGGTAGCGCGCCAGGGGTGCGAGCACCGGTCGGCCCCGGTCGTTCCACGACGGCGCCCGATAGCTCTCGAACGGCAGGATCACCACGTCCCCCGCTGGCAGCGACGGCAGCGTCCGCACGAGCTGGGCGTACGCCTCGGGGTACTCGGCAGCGGCCAGCCGGCCGGACAGCCCGAACGCGGCGTCGGGCATCAGGGCGAGCGGCGCCAGCACGCAGCCGAGCCCCACCATCAGGACGGAGGACAGGTCGGGCATGAGGCGGGCCACTGCGTCGGCGCCCCGGCCGGCCAGCACAGCGGTGAGCGGCGCAGCCAGCGCGAGCACCCTCGAGCCGTCCCGGAGCAGTCCCCCGCCTGGCAGCTCGCTCGCGAGCCACCCCGTCGCCCCCGGGAGCGCCCAGGCCGCGACCGTGAGCGTCATGCCGACCGCCCAGCACACGACCATCGGCCTCCGCAGGGCCGCGGGCACATCGGCCCAGCCGCGGCGCAGGCCTGCTGCGGCGAGGAGGACGAGCAGCAGGGTCAGGGCGACACCCAGCCAGCCGGTGCGCGACGCGGGGACGGACTCGGCGTTCCACACTCCCCCCAGGGTCAGGAACTGCAGCGGCGCACGGAGCAGGCCCTCACCGCTGCTCGGCGCGAAGACGTCCGCGCCGGCGGCGCTCGACGTCGCTGCGCCGGCATGGAGCACCCCGGACACGACCCACGGGGCGTTCGCCGTGCCCACGACCAGCGCGAGCCACGCCCAGTGCCGTACGCGAACGGGTGCCGGCGGCCGCACACACCGCGGCTGCCGTGACCAGCCCGGTGGTGGCGCTGAGGCTCCCCAGCACGAGGAGCAGGGGCAGCGCGCCGGCATGACGAGGGTCGGCCCGCCACTGCGGCGCCGGCGAGGACCACCCACGGCAGCAGCCCGTAGCCGACGAGGACGGGCCAGTGCCCGATCGCCAGCCGCTCCACGACGAACGGGTTCCAGACGAACACCGTGACCGCCACCAGCTGCGCCACCACTCCTCGACCGCACAGGCGGGCCGCACCCGCACCGGCCGACACCAGGGCGCCGAGCAGCACGAGCTTCTGCAGGACTTCACCGGGAACGACGTTGTCCAGCGCCGCGACGACGGCGTCCGAAGGAACGGCTCTCGGGAGTGCCGTGCTGAGCCCCAGGGCATCACGGCCGAGCGCGAGGTCCGGGACCCAGACCATGTCGTAGGTCAGGACGAAGCCGCGTCCGAGCGCGCTGCCGAGCATGAGGAGACCGAGGACCAGCGCCCACGCGACCGGGAGCCACCGGACAGCTGCGTCCCTCGTCCGACCTCGCACGCTGAGCACCCTAGGGTGTGCCGCATGACCGCACGAGCGCGCGACGTGTCGCACGGCGCCTCGGGCGAGCAGGGTGGTCGTCGCGGTGCGATGGGCGCCCTGAGCCGGCAGCGGCCAGATCGCCGTGGCGATGATGGTCATGAACGTCGCGACCTACGGCTTCACCATGACCGCCGCGCGGATCATCGGTCCCGACCTCCTACGGCGCGTTCTTCGCGCTGATGAACCTGCTGCTGATCGTCAGCGTCGTCATGCTCGGCCTGCAGGCGACCGCTGCGCGGCGGATCAGCGCCGACCCCGCGCACGTCGGGCAGATCGAGCGCGAGATCCTGCGGGTCTCCTTCCGTGCCTCGCTGCTCCTCGGCGGCCTGCTGCTCGCTGGCCGCGCCCCTGATCAACCGGCTGCTCGACCTCGACAGCCTGCCGACCGCGCTGCTGGCGGCGGTCGCCGCGGTGCCGATGACCATGACCGGCGCCCAGGCCGGGATCCTCCAGGGCGAGCGGCGGTGGCGCGAGCTCGCCGTCCTCTACGTCCTGAACGGTGTGCCCCGCCTCGTGCGTCGGCACGGCCCTGATCCTGTGGCAGCCGACGGAGCTCGATGGCGTTCCTGGGAGTGGCCCTGGGCTACTACGCGCCCTTCGTCTACGGGCTCGTCGTCCTGCGCCACGTCCGCGAGTCCGGCGAGACCGACGAGCGCCACGGGTTCCTGCCGATCATCAAGGAGTCGGTCGTCAACTCGCAGGCGCTCTTCGCCTACTTCGCCCTCACCAACATCGACATGATCGTGGGACGGTCGATCCTCGACCCCCACGACTCCGGGCTGTACGCCGCCGGGCCTGATCGTGTCGCGCGCGGTGATGTTCCTGCCGCAGTTCGTCGTCGTCATCGCGTTCCCGTCGATGTCCACCAGCGTCAACCCGGCTCGCGCGCTGCGTCGCCAGCATGGCGGTCGTCGGCGGCCTGGGCGCGGCGTGCGTGGTGGGGACGGCCGCTGCTCCCGGACCTCGTGCTCGTCTTCGCCGGTGGTCAGGACTACGGCGAGGTGCGCGGGGCTGCTGTGGGTGTTCGCCCTGCTCGGCACCTGCATGTCGGTCCTGCAGCTGCTGGTCTACTCGGTCGCTCGCGCGCCAGGGCACCGCCTCGATGGTGCTCGTGTGGGTGGCGTTCGGCTCGGTCGTCGGCATCGCGTCGACCACCGTCTCGACGGTCCGTGGTCTGCTCGGCGTCGTGCTCGGCGTCGACCTCGTGCTGCTCGCGGTCCTGCTGGTGATCAGCCTGGTCACGCTGCGGGAGCGCCGACCGCTCAGTGAGCCGCGTCGTGCCAGCTGCGGCCGGTGCCGATCGACACGTCGAGCGGGACGGCGAGGTCGGCGGCGGCGCCCATCTCGGTGCGCACCAGCTCGGCCAGTGCCTCGCCCTCGCCCGGCGCCACCTCGAACACGAGCTCGTCGTGCACCTGGAGCAGCATCCGTGAGCGCAGTCCCTGCTCGGCCAGTGCGCGCTCGACGCCGAGCATCGCGACCTTGACCAGGTCGGCGGCCGAGCCCTGGATCGGCGCGTTGAGGGCCATCCGCTCGGCCGTGTCGCGACGCTGACGGTTGTCGCTGGTGAGGTCGGGCAGGTAGCGGCGGCGGCCGAGGATGGTCTCGGTGAAGCCGGACTTGCGCGCCTCGTCGACGATGCCGCCGAGGTAGTCGCGGACGCCGCCGAAGGTCTCGAAGTACTCGTCCATCAGGCCGCGCGCCTCGGACGTGTCGATCTTGAGCTGCTGGGAGAGGCCGAACGCGGAGAGGCCGTAGGCCAGGCCGTAGTTCATCGCCTTGATCTTGGCGCGCTGCTCGACGCTGACCGAGCCGGCGTCCACGCCGAACACCCGGGCGGCCGTGATCGAGTGGAAGTCCTGCCCGGACCGGAACGCCTCGATCAGCAGGGCGTCCTCGGAGAAGTGCGCCATGATCCGCATCTCGACCTGGCTGTAGTCGGCGGTCAGCAGCGACTCGTTGCCCTCGCCGACGACGAACGCCTCACGGATCCGTCGCCCCGCCTCGGTGCGGATCGGGATGTTCTGCAGGTTGGGGTCGGTGCTGGACAGGCGACCGGTCGCGGCGATGATCTGGTTGTAGGTCGTGTGGATGCGGCCGTCGGAGGCGACGGTCTTGAGCAGTCCCTCGACGGTCTGGCGCAGCCGGATCACGTCGCGGTGGCGCAGCAGGTGCTGCAGGAACGGGTGCTCGGTCTTGTCGTAGAGCGCCTGCAGCGCGTCGGCGTCGGTCGTGTAGCCGGTCTTGGTGCGCTTGGTCTTCGGCATGTCGAGCTCGTCGAAGAGCACCACCTGCAGCTGCTTGGGCGAGCCGAGGTTGATCTCCTTGCCGATCACGTCGTAGGCGTCCTGGGCCGCCGTGCGGACCTGCTCGCCGAAGTCGGCCTCCAGGCCCTCGAGGTAGTCGGTGTCGACGGCGATCCCGACCTGCTCCATCCGCACGAGCGTGCCGATCAGCGGCAGCTCGACGTCGCTCAGCAGCTGGCTGCCGCCGTGCTCCTCCACCGCCCCGTCGAGGGCGTCGGCCAGGTCGAGGACGGCGCGCGCCGTCAGCATCGCGGTGTCGCTGGCCTGGTTGTTGGCGAGGGTGTCGTCGATCGCGTCGAAGCTCAGCTGGTCGGCGTCGGAGACGTCCTGGCGCAGCTCGCGCTTGAGGTAGCGCAGGGTGAGGTCGGCGAGGTCGTAGGACCGCTGGTCGGGCTGGACCAGGTAGGCCGCGAGCGCCGTGTCGACGACGAGACCCTCGAGCTGCCAGCCCCGGGCGGCGAGCGCGAGGCTCGGGCCGTTGGCGTCGTGGAGCGCCTTGGGGCGTGCCGGGTCCGCCAGCCAGGCGGCCACGGCGGCGTCGTCCTCGGGACCGATGTCGGCGACGTCGATCCAGGCCGCCGCCCCCTCGCTGGTCGCGACGGCGATCGACACCACCTCGCCGCTGCCGGCCCGCCAGCTGCCCTGCACCGCCACGCCCACGCGCTCGCCCGCGGGCGCGTGCTCGTCGAGCCAGGCGGCGGCCTCGCCGGACGCGAGCCGGCGGCCGTCGAGCTCGAAGCCGGACTCCGCCTCGAACGTCTCGGTCGGGTCGGGGTCGATGGTCTCGAGCAGCCGTCCGCGCAGCTCCCCGCGGAACTCCAGCTCGTCGAGCAGCGCGAGACCCTCGGTGCGGTCCCACGGCTGGCGGGCGAGCTGGTCGGGCCGCACCGGGAGGGTCAGGTCGCGCACCAGCGCGTTGAGGTGCCGGTTGCGGATGACGTCTCCGAGGTGGGCGCGCAGCGCCTCGCCCTTCTTGCCGGTGATCTCGTCGGCGCGGGCGATGACGTTGTCGAGGCCGTCGAACTGGTTGATCCACTTCGCGGCGTAGCCCTGGCCGACGCCGGGCACGCCGGGGAGGTTGTCGGAGACCTCCCCCACGATGGCCGCGAGCTCGGGGTAGCGGTGGGGCGGCACGCCGTACTTCTCCTCCACCGCGGCCGGCGTGAAGCGGGCCAGCTCGCTGACGCCGCGCAGCGTGTAGAGGACGGTCGAGTCCTCGGTGACCAGCTGGATCGAGTCGCGGTCGCCGGTCATGATCAGGACCTGCATGCCCTCGGCGAGGCCCTGCGTCACGAGCGTCGCGATGATGTCGTCGGCCTCGTAGCCGTCCATCGACAGGTGCTGGATCCGGAGCGCGTCGAGCAGCCGGCGGATCAGCGGCAGCTGGCTCCCGAACTCGTCGGGGGTCTTGTTGCGCTTCGCCTTGTACTCGCTGTACTCCTCGAGCCGGAAGGTCTGGCGCGACTTGTCGAAGGCGACCGCGACGTGGGTGGGCTGCTCGTCGCGCAGGACGTTGACGAGCATCGAGGTGAAGCCGTAGACCGCGTTGGTGTGCTGACCGTCGGCCGTCGCGAAGTTCTCCACGGGCAGCGCGAAGAACGCCCGGTAGGCCAGGGAGTGCCCGTCGAGCAGCAGGAGGCGGGGACGGGTCGGCTCAGTCGTCTCGGGCACCCGCCGACTCTAGCCGCCGCCACCGACAGCAGAATGGGCGCCATGACGACCCCTGGCACCCCTCCTGAGTCACTGGCCGGCCTGAGCGTCGAGGAGCTCATCGCGTTCATGCCGGAGGGCAACGGACGCCTCAACGACAAGATGGGCGTGCAGCTCGTCGAGGTCTCCGCCGAGCGCGTCGTGGCCACCATGCCGGTCGAGGGCAACACCCAGCCGTTCGGCCTGCTCCACGGCGGCGCGTCGGTCGTGCTGGCCGAGACGCTCGGGCTCGATCGGCTCGGCGATCCACGCCTACCCGCAGAAGATCGCCGTCGGGGTGGACATCAACGCCACCCACCACCGCTCGGCCACGTCGGGCCTGGTCACCGGCGTCGCGACCGCGATCCACCTCGGCCGCTCCTCGACGTCGTACGACGTCGTCATCACCGACGAGCGCGGCAAGCGGGTCTGCACCTCGCGCATCACCTGCGCGCTGCTGGACGCCCCGCAGTCCTGAGGTTCAGCCGGGGACGTGGTCGCGCCGGAGGCGGCGCGCGGCCAGCACCCGGTCGACGCGCTGGCGCTTCGTCGAGGCGTGGGTCACCTGGCGCGCCTGCGGCAGCCGGGCGCGTACGGCGCTGGTGGTCGCCGCCCGCAGGGTCGCCTGCGGCGCGAAGGACAGCCGCGCCATGAACCGGTTGGCGTCGCGTGCCTCGGAGGCCGCCGCGGTCTGGACGTGGGTGATCCCGCGCTGCTCGGCGAAGCGGCAGGCCGCCTCCATCAGCGCGCTGCCCACGCCCTTGCGGCGGAACCGTGAGAAGACGTGCGGCGAGACGGCCAGCACGGCCGGCTCGAGGTTGAGCGGGGTGAAGGTCGTGGCCTCGAGGTAGACAGCACCGGCGACCTCGCCGTCGATCTCGGCCACGGCGAGGCAGTGGTCCTCACGCTCGCTCGCGGTGGCGATGACCCGGGAGACGTCGGCGAGCTGCTCGTCGAGTCCTCCGCGTCGGAGGATGTCGCCCCACAGCTCACGCAGCGAGGCGGCGTCAGAGGGTTCTGCTGCGCGTACGGTCACCGGCGTGCGGCTCATCGACCCACCACTTCCTCGAGCACCGACCGTGGCCCCCTGCCGTCCCTTCACGGCACCACCTCCGGGCGACCCTATCGCCCGGCCATGCGATCAGGCTACGCCGAGGTAGGCCTCACGCACCGACGGATCGTCGAGGAGCTCGGCACCCGTGCCGGTCTTGACGATGGTGCCGGTCTCCAGGACGTAGGCCCGGTCGCTGCGCGAGAGCGCCTGCTTGGCGTTCTGCTCGACGACGAGGATCGTGGTGCCCTGCTGCGAGATCTCGGTGATGATGTCGAAGATCTGCTGGATCAGCATCGGCGCCAGGCCCATCGACGGCTCGTCGAGCATGAGCAGCTTGGGCCGCGACATGAGGGCGCGACCGATGGCCAGCATCTGCTGCTCACCGCCCGACATCGTGCCGGCGACCTGCTTCTTGCGCTCCAGCAGACGCGGGAACAGCGTGAACACGCGCTCGTAGTCCTCGTCGATGGCCGCCTTGTCCTTGCGGGTGTAGGCGCCCATGTTGAGGTTCTCGGTGACGGTCATGCCCGGGAAGATGCCGCGACCCTCGGGGCACAGCACCAGTCCCTTGCGCAGCCGCTGGTCGGCGCGCATCTTCGTGACGTCCTCGCCGTTGAAGACCACCGAGCCGGCGGACAGGCCGCGCACGCCCGACAGGGCGCGCATGGTCGAGGTCTTGCCGGCACCGTTGGCGCCGATGAGCGAGACGACCTCGCCCTCGTTGACCTCCACGCTGATGCCGTGGAGGGCCTCGATCTTGCCGTAGCTGAGCACGGCGTCCTTCATCTCAAGCAGCATCGTCGGGCTCTCCCAGGTAGGCAGCGATGACCTTCGGGTTGCGGGCGACCTCGTCCGGGGTGCCCTCGGCGATCTTCGAGCCGAACTCCAGCACGACGATCCGGTCGGTCACCCCGAGCACGAGCTTCATGTCGTGCTCGATGACCAGGACGGTGTGCCCCAGGTCGCGGATCCGGCGGATGAGGCCCATGAGGTCCTCCTTCTCCGCCGGGTTGAAGCCGGCAGCCGGCTCGTCGAGGCAGATCAGCTCGGGCTCGGTGGCGAGCGCGCGGGCGATCTCCAGGCGACGCTGGTAGCCGTAGGGCAGGTTGCGCGCGAGCTCGTGGGCCCGGTCGGCGATGCCGACGAAGCGCAGCAGCTCCATCGAGCGACGACGTCCGGCGCGCTCCTCCAGGGTGTGCCGGCTGATGCCGAACACCTTGGCGAGGCTGCGGCGGATGCCGCCCTCGGGCAGCTCGTCCTCGCCCGGACGCACGCGGTAGCTGCGGAACAGCACGCCCACGACGCTCGTCTTGTGGCGGGCGTCGCAGCCCACCATGACGTTCTCGAGCGCCGACATCTCCGGGAAGAGGCGGATGTTCTGGAACGTACGCGCGATGCCGAGGTGGTTGATCCGGTGCGGCTTCGTGCCCGCGATCTCCTTGCCCTTGAACCGGATCTTGCCCTCGGTGGGGGTGTAGACGCCGGTCATCGCGTTGAAGCAGGTGGTCTTGCCGGCACCGTTGGGGCCGATCAGCCCGAGGATCTCGCCGCGGCGGATCTCGAAGTTGACGTCGTTGAGCGCCACGACGCCGCCGAAGCGCAGGGTGACGTGGTCGACCTCCAGCAGGGTCTCCCCGACCGCACCGGACGTCTCGATCTCGATCAGGTCGTGGTCGGAGGTGTCCTTGAGCTCGACGGCCTCGTCGTTGGTCAGGTCAGGCATCTGCTGCGGCCTCCTCGGCCTCGTTTCGTCGATCCTCGAACTCCTTGGCCCTCCGTCTGCTGGGCACCAGGCCCTGCGGACGCAGGATCATCACCAGCACGAGAGCCACACCGAAGGCGAACGGACGCCAGTCGACGAACTCGCGGAAGCGCTCGGGGAGGTAGGTGAGCAGGAAGGCGCCGAGGAGCGCGCCGTAGATGTTGCCGGACCCTCCGATGACGACCATGGCCACGAAGAGGAACGACAGCTGGACCATGAACGCGTTGGGCTCGACGTACTGCTGCTTCGAGCCGAACAGGAGCCCGGCCAGACCACCGAGGGTCGCGCCGATGGCGAAGGCCCACAGCTTGAACTTGAAGCCGGCGACACCCATGACGGAGGCGGCGTCCTCGTCCTCGCGGATCGCGAGCCAGGCACGGCCGACACGGCTGTGCTCGAGGCGGCGGGCCAGGAAGATGATGAGGAGCAGGATCGTCAGGGCCAGCCAGTACCAGCGCTCGGCGTCGATCGTGTTGAAGAACGCGCGACCGTCGATCTCCGGACCGGGCGGCACCGGCACCTGCGTGATGCCGGCGGCGCCGTTGGTGACGTTGTCGAGGTTGCGGGCGGTGATGCGGATGATCTCGCCGAAGCCGAGCGTCACGATGGCGAGGTAGTCGCCACGCAGCCGCAGGGTCGGGGCGCCGAGGAACACACCCGCGATGAGCGACATCGTGATGGCGATCGGGATGCAGACCGCGAACGGGACCGCCCACTCCTCCGAGAAGCCGAACTTGCTCTGGAGCGCCTCCACCACCGGGGAGTTGGTCGAGCCGAACAGCGCGATCGAGTACGCACCGAGGGCGTAGAAGCCGACGTAGCCGAGGTCGAGCAGGCCCGCGAGACCGATCACGACGTTGAGCCCGACGGCCACGATCATGTAGACGACGATCAGGAACAGCACGCTCGCCCAGTCCGAGCCGCTCGACGTGAGGTCGGTGCGGATGTAGGCGAACGGCAGGATGTTGAGGTAGGGCAGGTAGAACGCGAAGGCGATCACCAGCAGCATCGCGAACCAGCGGATGGGCTTGGGAGCACCGGCCCACCGGTCGCCGAGCCGGAGGCCGCGGTAGGTGTCGAGGATCTGGCTCATGCTCGTGCCTTTCCGAGGGACTCACCGAGCAGGCCGGTGGGGCGGAACATCAGGACCACGACGAGGACCACGAACGCGTACACGTTGGTCCAGCTCGAGTCCCAGACGGCGGAGGCGTAGACCTCGACGATGCCGAGGAACAGCCCACCGACGAGGGCGCCGCGCAGGTTGCCGATACCGCCGAGCACCGCGGCCGTGAAGGCCTTGAGCCCGATGATGAAGCCGATGTCGAACTTCGTGGAGTCGTACTGGATGGTGAACAGCAGCGCGGCCACACCGGCCATGGCGCCACCGAGCACGAAGACCAGCATGATCACGCGCTCCTGGTTGACACCCATGAGCGAGGCGGTGTCGGGGTCCTGCGCGACGGCGCGGACGCCGCGACCGAGGCGGCTCTTGTTCACGAAGGTGTCGAGCGCGACCATCATCACGATCGCGCCGACGATGATCAGGATGCGGGTGTTGCTCACCGCGAGGTCGAGACCGGGGATGGTGAAGACCGTCTTGGTCTCCAGCACGGCCGGGACGTTGACGAGCACGCGGCCGAACGGCGGGCCGAAGAAGAACTTCAGCACCTGGCCGAAGATCTCGACGAGCACCATCGAGCAGCCGATGCCGGTGATCAGGAAGATGAGGGCGGGAGCGCCCTTCTTGCGGAGCGGACGATAGGCGATCCGCTCGACCGCGAGTGCGGTGCCGGCGGAGGCGAGCATCGCGGCCAGGAGGGCCAGCACCGTCGCGCCGATGACCATCGCGGTGCCGGACGACGAGGTGGCCCCGATGGCGGTGTAGACACCGAGCACCGTCCAGGTGCCCACCATGAACACCTCGGAGTGGGCGAAGTTGATCAGCTTCATCACGCCGTAGACCATCGTGTAGCCGAGGGCGACGAGCGCGTAGATGGATCCACGGGTGATGCCGTCGAGCGTGGCTCGGTCCAGCCCGTTGATCAGGTTGTCGAAGTCCACTCAGGACCCTCCCAGGATCGGCCCCGTGCTGGGGCCATGGAGCGGGGGCGGCCAGACCTCGGCCGCCCCCGCGATGGTTGGTGCACGTGGTGAAACTACTCGGCGGGCTTGACCTCGACCTCGGGGGTCAGGGTGCCACCCTCGTTCTTGTAGGCCCAGTAGGAGACCTGGTCCTGCGGGACGTCGCCGTTCTCGTCGAACGCGATGGCCTTGCTCAGGCCGTCGCCGGTGTAGCCGCTGACGAACTCGAGCATCGCCGCGCGGTCACGCGCGCCGTCCTCGAGGCCCTTGAGGAACACGGTCATGGCGTCGAAGCCCTCGGCCGCGTAGGCGCCGGGGGCGCCGCCGTAGGCCTTCTCGAAGTCGGCAGCGAAGGTGCTGTCGCCCTCGATCGGGGCGCACGGGCACATGACGACCGCGCCCTCGCCGGCGTCGCCGACAGCGTTGCCGAAGTCGGCACCGTAGAGGCCGTCACCACCGATGAACGGGGCGGTGATGCCCGCGTCGCGGATCTGCTTGAGCAGCGGGGCCGCCTCGGCGATGTAGCCGCCGTACATGATGGCGTCCGGCTTGGCCGACTCCATCTTGGCGATCGTCGGCGCGAAGTCGGTCTGGCCGACCTCGGTCTTGTCACGGGCGATCATCGCGTCGCCGAGGGTCTCCTCGACGCGGTCCGCGAGCGGCTCGCCGTAGGCCTCGGAGTTGTCGATGACGAACACCTTGGTGGCGCCGACCTCGTCGGTCAGGTACTTGCCGATCGCCGCGCCCTGGTAGTCGTCGTACGGCACGAGACGGTGGAAGACCTCGACCGGGTCGTCCTGCGTCAGGTCGGTCGCCGTGGCCGACTGGCTGATCATCGGGATGCCGCCATCCTGGTAGATGGTCTTGGTCGCGCGGGTCTCACCGGAGAACGCACCACCGATGACACCGATGAACGACTCGTCGCCGGCGATCTGGGTCGCGACGGGCGTGGCCTTGGCCGGGTCACCCTCGGTGTCGAAGCGCTCGAGCGTGACCTTGCAGTCGCCGCCGTCCCACTGGTCGAGGGCGAGCTCGGCACCGTCGACGGACGGGACCACGATGCTGGCGTTGGGGCCCGACAGGGCGCCCATCGCGGCGATCTTGAAGTTGCAGTCGCCACCGTCAGCGCTGTCACCGGAGCCGCCGCCGGTGTCGGTCGTGCCGCAGGCGCTGAGCGCCAGGCCGGCCATCGCGGTCAACGCGACTGCCTGCCAGGTCTTGTTCGAGCGGATCATCGATCCCTCCACAGTTCTTGAGTGGGCTGTCCACCTCGGCAGCCTCGTGGCGGGAACCTAACACCCGCGATGTGGCCCAGGACACGATTGAGAGCCCGGATGGTCACGCCGTTGTCGTTTCGTGACCAACCGGTCTGTACCGGCAACTCTTCGGCGCCGGGGAGTGCTATCAGGACGAACTGCCGTCGCCGGCGCTCGCGGCCCCTCCGAGGCCCGCGACGCCGTGCTCCACCACTCCGTCGGCGACCTGCCGCATCGACAGGCGCAGGTCCATCGCGGTCTTCTGGATCCACCGGAAGGCGTCGGTCTCGCTGAGCCCGAGCTTCTCCTGCAGCACGCCCTTGGCGCGGTCGACGGACTTGCGCGTCGCGAGGGACTCCTGCAGGTCGCTGACCTCGCGCTCGAGGACGGTGATCTCCGCGTAGCGGCTCACCGCCATCTCGATGGCCGGCACCAGGTCGCCGCGCTGGAACGGCTTGACGAGGTAGGCCATCGCGCCGGCGTCACGGGCCCGGGCGACGAGGTCGCGCTGGGAGAACGCCGTCAGGATGACCACCGGCGCGATGCGCTCGGCCGCGATCGCCTCGGCGGCCGCGATGCCGTCGAGCACCGGCATCTTCACGTCGAGGATCACCAGGTCGGGCCGCAGCTCGCGGGCCAGCTCGATCGCCTTCTGCCCGTCGCCGGCCTGCCCGACGACCTCGTAGCCCTCCTCCCCCAGCATCTCGGCGAGGTCCATCCGGATGAGTGCCTCGTCCTCCGCGATCACGACACGACGTACGTCGTCCGGACGGGGGGTGGCGGGGCTTGCGTCAGGCTGCGTCACGACCGAAAGGCTAGTCGGGTACGGTTTCGACGCTGCCCGGGCCGGGTTGGCCAACGGCAGAGGCGATGGTCTCAAACACCATTCAGTGTGAGTTCGAATCTCACCCGGGGCACCCGGTGCCGCTACGTGGGTAGCGGCATCCGACATCCGTCGGCCACGACGACGCTCAGCCCCGGCGGTACGCCGGTGCAGCGCCGTTGATGGCGTCGCCCATCCGGTGGATGCGGAGCGCGTTGGTGGAGCCGGGGATGCCGGGCGGGCTGCCCGCGATGATCACCACGAGGTCGCCCTCCTTGACCCGGCCGATGTGCAGCAGCGCCTCGTCGACCTGGCGCACCATCTCGTCGGTGTGCTCGACGTCGGCGCCGAGGAAGGTCTCGATGCCCCACGTCAGGGCGAGCTGCGAGCGCGTCCGCGACACCGGCGTGAAGGCCAGGACCGGGACGGGGCCGCGGTAGCGGGAGAGCCGCTTGGCCGAGTCGCCGCTGACGGTGAACGCGACGACGTACTTCGCCTCGACGCGCTCGGCCACCTCGGCGGCCGCCTTGGCGATGATGCCGCCGCGGGTGTGCGGCTGCCACTCGACCGCGGCCATGTGGCTGAGGCCGTGCTCCTCGGTCGACTGCACGATGCGCGCCATCGTCTCGACGGCGACGATGGGGTACTCCCCCACGCTCGTCTCGCCGGACAGCATCACCGCGTCGGCGCCGTCGAGCACCGCGTTGGCGACGTCGCTGGCCTCGGCGCGGGTCGGCGCGGGAGCGCTGATCATCGACTCGAGCATCTGGGTCGCGACGATGACGGGCTTGGCGTTGCGACGCGCCTTGTCGATGATGAGCTTCTGGTGGATCGGCACGTCCTCGAGCGGGCACTCCACGCCGAGGTCGCCACGCGCGACCATCACGCCGTCGAAGGCGTCGACGATCTCGTCGATGTTCTCGATCGCCTGCGGCTTCTCGATCTTGGCGATGATGGGGACGAAGATGCCCTCCTCCTCCATCACCGCGCGCACGTCGGCGGCGTCCTTGGCGTTGCGCACGAAGCTCAGCGCGATGAAGTCGACGCCGAGGTGCAGCGCCCAGCGGAGGTCGGCCGTGTCCTTGTCCGACAGCGCCGGCACGGAGACCGCGACACCCGGCAGGTTGATCCCCTTGTTGTTGGAGATCTTGCCCGGGACGATGACCTCGGTGACCACGTCGGTGTCGTCGACGGAGGTCACCTTCAGGCGGACCTTGCCGTCGTCGATGAGCAGCGGGTCGCCGGGCTTCACGTCACCGGGCAGGCCCTTGTAGGTCGTGCCGCACTGGTCGATGTCGCCGACGACGTCGCGGGTGGTGATCGTGAAGGTCGCGCCCTTCTTGAGCTTCACCGGGCCGTCGCCGAAGGTCTCCAGACGGATCTTCGGGCCCTGCAGGTCGGCGAAGATGCCGATCGCGTGCCCGGTGTCGTCGGAGGCCTGACGCACCAGGCGGTAGACCGCCTCGTGGTCGGCGTACGCGCCGTGGCTCATGTTGAGGCGGGCGACGTCCATGCCTGCCTCGACGAGGGCTCGGATCCCCTCCGGGGTGTTCACCGCGGGACCGAGGGTGCAGACGATCTTTGCTCTACGCACGTCCCTCAGCCTAGCGGGTCTTGGATCGTTCCAAGCAAGACCCGCTCCGATGGGTGGACGCCCTGTGACGCCGGGTTGGTGCGACGTCCCACTGTGCTGCAACCCAGTAGTGGTCCGACCAACCCGGCGTTGCAGCGGGTCACACGACCAGCGGGCGCTCGTGCGGCTTGATCGGGGCCGGCAACGTCGTCGAGCCGGTGAGGTAGGCGTCGACCGCCGCGGCGGCGCTGCGGCCCTCCGCGATCGCCCAGACGATGAGCGACTGGCCGCGCCCCACGTCGCCGGCGACGAAGACGCCCGGCACCGAGGCGGCGTACGACTCGTCGCGCCTGACGTTGCCGCGCTCGTCGAGCTCCACCTCGAGCTGCTCGATCAGGCCGGGCTGCTCGGGACCGACGAAGCCCATCGCGAGCAGCACCAGCTGCGCGGGGATCTCGCGCTCGGTGCCCTCGACCGGCTGGAACTTCGCGTCGACCTCGACCAGGCGCAGGGCAGCGACGTTGCCGTCGGCGTCACCGACGAACTCCTGCGTCGAGACGGCGTACATGCGGTCGCCGCCCTCCTCGTGGGCCGAGGAGACCTTGAACGTCATGGGGTACGTCGGCCACGGCTGGCCGTGACGGCCGGTCCTCGCCGGGTCGCGGCATGATCTCCAGCTGCGTGATCGAGCGGGCACCCTGGCGGATCGAGGTGCCCAGGCAGTCGGCGCCGGTGTCGCCGCCGCCGATGATGACGACGTCCTTGTCGGTGGCGACGATCTGGTCCTGCACCTCCTCGCCGAGCGAGGCACGGTTGCCCTGCGGCAGGAACTCCATCGCCTGGTGGATGCCGCCGAGCTCACGGCCGGTCGCCGGCAGGTCGCGGGCCTGCGTGGCGCCCATCGCCAGCACGACCGCGTCGTAGCGGTCGAGCAGTCGCTGCCCGGTCAGCGTGTCGGCACCGACCTCGACCCCCGCGCGGAAGACGGTGCCCTCGCGGCGCATCTGGTCGAGGCGCCGGTCGAGGTGCTTCTTCTCCATCTTGAACTCGGGGATGCCGTAGCGCAGCAGCCCGCCGATCTTGTCGGCGCGCTCGTAGACGGCGACGGTGTGGCCGGCGCGGGTCAGCTGCTGGGCAGCGGCCAGTCCCGCGGGGCCGGAGCCGATGACGGCGACGGTCTTGCCGGAGAGCCACTCCGGCGGCTGCGGCCGGACGTAGCCCGAGCCCCAGGCGCGGTCGATGATCGAGACCTCGACGTTCTTGATCGTCACCGGGTCCTGGTTGATCCCGAGGACGCAGGCGGTCTCGCACGGCGCGGGGCACAGCCGCCCGGTGAACTCCGGGAAGTTGTTGGTCGCGTGGAGCCGGTCCATCGCGCCGTCCCAGTCGTCGCGCCAGACCAGGTCGTTCCACTCCGGGATGATGTTGCCCAGCGGGCAGCCCTGGTGGCAGAACGGGATGCCGCAGTCCATGCAGCGCGCGGCCTGCGTGTTGATGATCGGCAGCAGCGCGCGACCGATGCCGTCGGGATAGACCTCGTCCCAGTCGTTGACGCGCTCGGCGACCTCGCGGCGCGAGGCGACCTCGCGGCCGTGCTTGAGGAAACCCTTCGGATCAGCCATGAAGCACCTCCATGATGCGGGCGTTGGCCTGGTCCTCGTCGAGGCCCTCCTCGAGGGCCTCCTCACGAGCCTCCAGCACGCGCTTGTAGTCCCCCGGCATCACCTCGGTGAAGCGGGTGAGCGAGACGTCCCAGTCGGCGAGCAGGGCCGCCGCGACCTCGGAGCCGGTCTCCTCGGCGTGCTGCTCGACGAGCGTCCTGAGCTCGTCGGCGGCCTTGCCGGTGACCGGGGCGAGCTCGACGAGCTCGGGGTTGACCCGGCCCTCGTCGAGGTCGAGCACCATCGCGTAGCCACCGGACATCCCGGCCGCGAAGTTGCGTCCCGTCGGGCCGAGGACGACGACGACGCCACCGGTCATGTACTCGCAGCCGTGGTCGCCCACCCCCTCGACCACCGCGCTCGCACCGGAGTTGCGGACGCAGAACCGCTCCCCCGCACGACCGCTCAGGAAGATCTGGCCCGAGGTGGCGCCGTAGCCGATCGTGTTGCCGGCGATGATCTGCTCGGAGGCGTCGAACCTCGCCGCCCGGTCGGGACGCACGATGATCCGCCCGCCCGACAGCCCCTTGCCGACGTAGTCGTTGGCGTCGCCCTCGAGGCGCAGCGTCACGCCCCGCGGGACGAACGCGCCGAACGACTGGCCCGCCGACCCGGTGAGGGTGATGTCGATGGTGCCCTCGGGCAGGCCCTCGCCGCGGTAGCGCTTGGTGACCTCGTGGCCGAGCATCGTGCCGACCGTACGGTTCACGTTGCGGATCGCCACCTGGGCGCGCACCGGCTCGCCGGACTCCAGCGCGGGTCGGGCGATCGCGATGAGCTCGTTGTCGAGCGCCTTGTCGAGGCCGTGGTCCTGCGTCCTGGTGTTGCGCAGGTCCTGGTCGGCGAACTGGCCGAACTCACCGTGCCGCGAGGCCTGGTGGAGGATCGGCGCGAGGTCGAGGCCGGAGGCCTTCCAGTGGTCGACCGCCTCGGCCACGTCGAGCGTGCCGACCTGACCGATCGCCTCGTCGAGGGTGCGGAAGCCCAGCTGGGCCAGCAGCTCGCGGACCTCCTGCGCGATGAACTCGAAGAAGTTCACGACGTGGTCGGCCTGGCCGCTGTAGCGCTCGCGGAGCACGGGGTTCTGCGTGGCCACGCCCACCGGACAGGTGTCGAGGTGGCAGACCCGCATCATGATGCAGCCGCTGACGACCAGCGGTGCCGTGGCGAAGCCGAACTCCTCGGCGCCGAGCAGGGCCGCGACCATCACGTCACGCCCGGTCTTGAGCTGGCCGTCGGCCTGCACCACGATCCGGTCGCGCAAGCCGTTGAGGAGCAGCGTCTGCTGGGTCTCGGCGAGGCCGAGCTCCCACGGACCCCCGGCGTGCTTCAGCGAGGTCAGCGGCGAGGCGCCGGTGCCGCCGTCGTGCCCGGAGACCAGCACCACGTCGGCGTGCGCCTTGGAGACGCCCGCGGCGACCGTGCCGATGCCGACCTCGGAGACGAGCTTGACGTGCACGCGCGCCGACGGGTTGGCGTTCTTGAGGTCGTGGATCAGCTGGGCCAGGTCCTCGATCGAGTAGATGTCGTGGTGCGGCGGCGGGCTGATCAGGCCGACGCCCGGCGTGGAGTAGCGGGTCTTCGCCACCCACGGGTAGACCTTGTGGCCGGGCAGCTGGCCGCCCTCGCCGGGCTTGGCACCCTGCGCCATCTTGATCTGGATGTCGTCGGCGTTGGTGAGGTACTCCGACGTCACGCCGAAGCGTCCCGACGCGACCTGCTTGATCGACGAGCGCGCGCTCGGGGTCGTAGAGCCGGTCGGGGTCCTCGCCGCCCTCACCGGTGTTGGACTTCGCGCCCAGCCGGTTCATCGCGACCGCGAGGGTCTCGTGCGCCTCCTTGCTGATGGAGCCGTAGGACATCGCGCCGGTCGAGAAGCGCTTGACGATCTCGGAGACCGGCTCGACGTCGTCGACGTCGATCGGCTCGCGCACGCCGTCCTTGAAGGTGAAGAGCCCGCGCAGGGTCATCAGCCGCTGGGACTGCTGGTTCACCCGGTCGGTGTACATCTTGAAGATGTCGTAGCTGCCGGTGCGGGTCGCGTGCTGGAGCCGGAAGACGGTCTCGGGGTCGAAGAGGTGCGGCTCGCCCTCCCGACGCCACTGGTACTCGCCGCCGATGGTGAGCTCGCGGTGCGCCGGCGAGATGCCGCCGCGGGGGTACGCCACCGCGTGCCGGCGCGCGACCTCCTCGGCGATCGTCGCGAGCTCGATGCCGCCGAGCTTGGACGTCGTACCGGTGAAGTAGCGGTCGATGACCGACTGCGACAGCCCGACGGACTCGAAGATCTTCGCGCCGGTGTAGGAGGCGACGGTCGAGACGCCCATCTTCGACATCACCTTGAGCACGCCCTTGCCGAGGGCCTTGATCAGGTTGGCGACGGCCTTCTCGGGGTCGACCTTGACGTAGTAGGCCTCGCGGGCGAGGTCCTCGACGGACTCCATCGCCAGGTAGGGGTTGACCGCCGCGGCGCCGTAGCCGACGAGCAGGGCGACGTGGTGCACCTCGCGCACGTCGCCGGCCTCGACCAGCAGACCGACCTGGGTGCGGGTCTTCTCGCGCACCAGGTGGTGGTGGACCGCGCCGGTGAGCAGCAGCGACGGGATCGGTGCCAGGTCGGCGGTCGCGTGCCGGTCGGAGAGCACGATGATCCGCGCGCCCTCCGCGATCGCGGCCGAGACCTCGCCGCACAGCTCGTCGAGGCGGGCCGCGAGGGCCTCGCCTCCCCCGGCGACGTCGTACAGCCCGCGGACGACGTGCACCTGGAAGCCCGGCATGTCGCCGTTGCGGTTGATGTGACGGATCTTGGCCAGGTCGTCGTTGGAGAAGACCGGGAACGGCAGCACGATCTGGCGGCACGACGCCGGCGACGGGTCGAGCAGGTTGGCCTCGGGGCCGATCGAGCCGCTGAGCGACGTGACGAGCTCCTCGCGGATCGCGTCGAGGGGCGGGTTGGTCACCTGCGCGAAGAGCTGCGAGAAGTAGTCGAACAGCAGCCGCGGCTTCTCGCTCAGCGCGGCGATGGGCGTGTCGGTGCCCATCGAGCCGAGCGCCTCCCCACCCGTGTTGGCCATCGGGCTGAGCAGGACCCGCAGCTCCTCCTCGGTGTAGCCGAAGATCTGCTGGCGCCGGGTGACCGAGGCGTGCGTGTGCACGATGTGCTCGAGGTCGTCGATGTCGTCGAGGTGGATGAGGCCGGCGTGGAGCCACTCGTCGTAGGGGTGCTCGGACGCGAGCTGGCCCTTCACCTCCTCGTCCTCGATGATCCGGTGCTCCTCGGTGTCGACGAGGAACATCCGGCCCGGCTGCAGGCGGCCCTTGCGGACCACGGTCGCGGGGTCGAGGTCGAGCACGCCGACCTCGGAGGCCAGCACGACGAGACCGTCGTCGGTCACCCAGTAGCGCGAGGGACGCAGGCCGTTGCGGTCGAGGACGGCGCCGATCTGGGTGCCGTCGGTGAAGACCACGCACGCGGGGCCGTCCCACGGCTCCATCAGCGCGGAGTGGAAGGAGTAGAACGCGCGTCGCTTGGCGTCCATCTCGCGGTGGTTCTCCCACGCCTCCGGGATCATCATCAGCACCGCGTGCGGCAGCGAGCGGCCACCGAGGTGCAGCAGCTCGAGCACCTCGTCGAACGACGCCGAGTCGGACGCGCCGGGCGTGCAGATCGGGAAGAGCCGCTCGAGGTCGCCGGGGATCAGGTCGCTCTCGAGGAGCGCCTCGCGGGCCCGCATCCAGTTGCGGTTGCCCATCGACGGTGTTGATCTCGCCGTTGTGGGCGATGAAGCGGAACGGGTGCGCCAGCGGCCAGCTCGGGAACGTGTTGGTGGAGAAGCGCGAGTGCACCACGGCCATCGCGGAGGCGACGCGCTCGTCGGTGAGGTCGGGGAAGACCCGGTCGAGCTGGTCGGTGGTCAGCATCCCCTTGTAGGCCAGGGTGCGCGACGACAGCGACGGGAAGTAGACGTCGGTCGCGGACTCGGCGCGCTTGCGCAGGCAGAACGCCATCCGCTCCAGCGCCATCCCGGTGACCCGGGCGGCCCGGCCGGCCACGAACAGCTGGGCGAACGTCGGCATCACGCTGCGCGCGGTCGCACCCAGCGTGGAGTCGTCGACCGGCACGTCGCGCCAGCCCAGGACGGCGAGGCCCTCCTCCTCGGCGATCTCCTCGATGCGTCGACGGGTCTCGGCGACCTGCTCGGCGTCACCCGGGAGGAACGCGGTGCCCACGGCGTACGCCCGGGCGCCGGGCAGCTCGAAGTCGACGACCTCGCGCAGGAAGGCGTCGGGGACCTGCAGCAGGATGCCCGCGCCGTCGCCGGAGTTGACCTCGGCGCCCGCGGCGCCGCGGTGGTCGAGGTTGCGCAGCGCGGTGAGTGCCTTGGCGACGATGTCGTGGCTGGCCTCACCGGTCAGCGTGGCCACCATCGCCACACCGCAGGCGTCCTTCTCGTGGCGCGGGTCGTAGAGCCCCTGCGGCGCAGGGAAGCCAGGCGGGAACTCGTGTGTCGGGGACACTGGTTCTCCCGTCGTCGTCTCCGCTCACGGCGACCCGGGTCACGCTGGGGCACGGCGAGCGAGGTGGTGGGCGATTCCGCTGGGGACGACGTTGGCCCGAGCAAGACGGAACCTATCACCGGCGAAAGTCGCCGGGCAGCGGCGTTTCAGGCCGTGGGACCGGCGGTCTCGTGCTGCTCCGCCTCGTCCTCGTGCTGCTCCTCGCCGTCGGGCTCGCGCGTGCGGACGACCTCCTCGCGGCCGGGGTGCCGGCGCGCCGACCACGCGTAGAACGCGGCGGCCAGCACGAACAGGACGATCGAGGTCCACACGTTGAGCCGCAGGCCGAGCACGTCGTTCATCTGCACGGAGTCGATCCGGAGGTACTCGATCCAGCCGCGGCCGGCGGTGTAGAGCATGACGTAGAGCGCGGCGACGCGGCCGTGGCCGAGCTTGAGCCGGCGGTCGAGCCAGAGCAGCACCGCGAACGCCGCCAGGTTCCACAGGCACTCGTAGAGGAACGTCGGGTGGAAGAGCACGTCGGGCCCGAACTGCGAGCGCACGCCGTCGTCGAGGCCGGGGTCGATCTCCAGGCCCCACGGCAGGTCGGTCGGACGGCCGTAGAGCTCCTGGTTGAACCAGTTGCCCCACCGGCCCATCGCCTGGGCGACGAGCACGCCCGGGGCCAGTGCGTCGAGGAGCGGGAGCAGCCTGATCCCGCGCAGGCGTGCGCCGATCCACACGCCGACGATGCCGAGGGCGATCGCTCCCCAGATGCCCAGGCCGCCGCGCCAGACGTACAGCGCCGTGACGGGGTTCTTGTCCTCGCCGAAGTAGAGGTGCCAGTCGGTGATGACGTGGTAGAGCCGGCCGCCGACGAGCCCGAACGGCACCGCCCAGATCGCCAGGTCGCTCACCTCGCCGGGCTGTCCGCCGCGGGCGACCCAGCGGCGCTCGCCGAGCCAGATCGCGAAGACGATGCCCGCGATGATGCACAGCGCGTAGCCACGGATCGGGACCGGCCCGAGGTGCCACACGCCCTGCGAGGGGCTCGGGATGGACATCAGCGTCACCAGCGGGGACAGCGACAGGGACAGGTCAGGCACGGGGAGCATCATCCCTCATCGAGCAGGGCGGTGACGTCGTGGGCGAGCTGGGTCTGCGAGACGTCGGCCTTCCAGTAGACGGGGGCCTCGTCGGCGGAGTCGATCCCGATGACCTGGGTGCCGTGGGTGACCTCGTAGCCGCCGCTCGGCAGCTTCTCCCCCTGGTCCACGCCGACGGCCATGCTGCGGCCGACCTCGATGATGTCGTCGAGGTCACCGGTCACCCCGACGATGCTCGGGTCGAAGGCGTCGACGTACTTCTCGACCGTCGCCTCGTCGTCGCGCGCGGGGTCGGTCGTCACGAAGACCACGTCGAGGCGGTCCTTCTCCGCGTCGTCGAGCCGGGAGAGCATGCCGGCCAGCGACGCCATCACCTGTCCGCAGATGTCCGGGCAGTGGGTGTAGCCGAAGAAGACCAGGGTGAGGTCCTTGTCGGTGTCGGCCGTCAGGCTGTACGGCGCCCCGTCCGTGCCGACCAGCGGCGTCGAGGAGACCTCGAAGGGCGGGTCGAGCACCGTGCCGGTGAACGCCTCCGAGCTGGCTCCGCCGCCCTCCGCACCCCGCGAGCAGGGCGAGCAGGGCGGCGAGGACGAGCGCCCTACTTCGGCGCACGGCGTACGCCCTCGGCCAGGTCGGTGGTCAGCGCGCGCAGCGCCTCGAGGCCGGCGGCCTCGTCGCCGGCGTGGTCGAGCAGGGCGCGCACGAAGGCGGACCCGACGATCACGCCGTCGGCGAAGCGGGCCACCTCGGCGGCCTGGTCGCCGTTGCTGACGCCGATGCCCACGGCGACCGGGATGTCGCCGGCCGCGCGGACGCGCCGCACGAGCGGCCCGGCCAGGTCGGAGGTCGCCTCGCGGGCGCCGGTGACGCCCATGACGGCGGCCGCGTAGACGAAGCCCCGGCTCTCGACGGCGGTCATCGCGATGCGGTCGTCGGTCGAGCTCGGAGCGACCAGGAACACCTTGTCGAGGTCGTGCGCGTCGGCTGCGGCGATCCACTCCGCACCGTGGTCGGGGGTGATGTCGGGCGTGATCATGCCCGCTCCCCCGGCGGCTGCGAGGTCGGCGGCCCAGCGCTCCACGCCGTAGCGCTCGATCGGGTTCCAGTAGGTCATCACGAGCGTCGGGACGCCGGTGCTCGCCACGGCCTCGACCACGCGCAGCACGTCGGCGGTGCGGACGCCGCCGTCCAGCGCTGCCTGCGCGGCGGCCTGGATCGTCGGCCCGTCCATGACGGGGTCGCTGTAGGGCAGGCCGATCTCGATGGCGTCGCAGCCGGCCTCGACCATCACCTGCATCGCCCTGATCGAGCCCTCGACGGTGGGATAGCCGGCCGGGAGGTAGCCGATCAGCGCTGCCCGGTCCTCTGCCCGCGCCTTCTCGAAGGCGGCACTCGTCGAGCTCACTGCTGGGTCACGACCTCGGTCTGGTCGAGGTCGGCCTCGGGGCCCTCGTCGGCGTCACCGAGGCCGAACCACTCGATGGCCGTGCCCATGTCCTTGTCGCCCCGACCGCTCAGGTTGACGATGATCGTCGCGTCGGGACCCTTCTCCCGGCCCAGGCGCTTGGCGAGCTCGATCGCGCCGTGGATGGCGTGCGCCGACTCGATCGCCGGGATGATCCCCTCGGTGCGGCTGAGCAGTGCCATCGCGTCCATCGCCTCGGCGTCCGTCACGGGCGTGTACGTCGCCCGGCCGGTCGCCGCGAGGAGCGAGTGCTGCGGCCCGACGCCCGGGTAGTCGAGACCGGCGGAGATCGAGTGCGACTCGACGGTCTGACCGTCCTCGTCCTGCAGGACGTAGGTGCGGGCCCCGTGGAGGACACCCGCCTCGCCGGCGTGGATGGTCGCGGCGTGGCGACCCGTCTCGACGCCGTCGCCGCCGGGCTCGAAGCCGTGGATCTCCACGCCCTCGTCCTCGAGGAAGGCGGTGAAGATCCCGATGGCGTTGGAGCCGCCGCCGACGCAGGCCGCGACCGCGTCCGGCAGGACGCCGTACTGCTCGAGGCACTGGGCGCGCGCCTCGTCACCGATGCCGCGGCAGAAGTCGCGCACCATGCTCGGGAACGGGTGGGGTCCTGCTGCGGT
Organism: uncultured Actinomycetota bacterium; assembly: GCA_963795275.1. Lineage (GTDB taxonomy): Bacteria > Actinomycetota > Actinomycetes > Propionibacteriales > Nocardioidaceae > Nocardioides. The sequence continues at coordinate 51,953 of CAWCHD010000004.1, read as the reverse complement.
GCCGAAGAGGTAGGCCGTGTGGTCGACGCTGGCGACCCAGTCGCGCAGCGCCTCGTTGATGGCGTCCTTCAGCGTGGCGCTGCCGGACTCGACCGGGATCACCTTGGCGCCGAGCAGCTGCATGCGCGCGACGTTGAGGGCCTGGCGGCGGGTGTCGACAGCACCCATGTAGACGGTGCAGTCGAGGTCGAAGTAGGCCGCGGCGGTGGCGCTGGCGACGCCGTGCTGGCCCGCGCCGGTCTCGGCGATGACGCGCGACTTGCCCATCCGCTTGGTGAGCAGCGCCTGGCCCATCACGTTGCGGATCTTGTGGGCACCGGTGTGGTTGAGGTCCTCGCGCTTGAGCAGCACGCGGGCGCCGACCTTCTTCGACAGCCGCTCCGCGTGGTAGAGCCGACTGGGCGTGCCGGCGTAGTCGCGCAGCACCCGCTCGAACTCACCGACGAACGCCGCGTCGGCCATCGCCTCGTGCCACGCGTCGGTCAGCTCGTCGAGGGCGGCGACGAGGGCCTCGGGCATGAAGCGCCCGCCCCACGTGCCGCCGAAGTAGCCGCGGTCGTCCGCGTCGTACTGCGTCTTCTGCCTCTGCTCGACCTGCTGGACCTGGGTCACGGTGCTGTCACTCCTGTCATCGTGCGTACGGCGGCCTCGGGGTCGCCGTCCTTGACCAGTGCCTCGCCGACCAGGACCACGCCGGCGCCCTCGCCGACGAAGCGCCGGACGTCGCCGACACCGGTGATCCCGCTCTCGGCGACCATGACCTTGTCGGCGTGGATCTGCGGGGCGAGGCGACCGAACACGTCGGGGTCGACCTCGAGGGTCTTGAGGTTGCGGCTGTTGACGCCGATCAGCTCGGCGTCGAGCGCCTGGGCCCGCTCGGCCTCGGCCTCGTCGTGCACCTCGACCAGGACGGTGAGGCCGAGCTCGTTGGCCTCGTCGTGGAGGCGGCGCAGGGTGTCGTCGTCGAGCGCGGCGACGATCAGCAGCGCGAGGTCGGCACCGGCTGCCCGTGCCTCGACGAGCTGGTAGGTCTCGACGATGAAGTCCTTGCGCAGGATCGGCGTCTCGACCGCGGCCCGCACGGAGCGCAGGTCGTCGAGGCTGCCGCCGAACCGGCGCTCCTCGGTGAGCACCGAGATCGCGGCCGCGCCACCGCGGGCGTACGCCGTCGCGAGCGCCGCCGGGTCCGGGATGTCGGCCAGGTCGCCCTTGCTGGGGCTGCGTCGCTTCACCTCGGCGATGACGCTCGAGCCGCGGGCACGGAAGTGCGGCATCGGGTCGCGCGGCGCGGGCGCGTCGGCGAGGTGGGCCAGCAGCTCGTGGAGCGGGAGCGCGGCCTCGCGGCGGGCGAGGTCCTCGCGCACCCCGGCGACGATGTCGTCGAGGACGGAACCGGTCGCAGGCATGGGCTCAGCCTCTCACCCGGCACCAGCGGTGCCGGGAGCGGTGCCCAGCCGTGGGACGAGCCGCGGCGGGCGCGGGCTCAGTGCTCGGAGGCGTTGAAGCCGAGCTTGGACAGCACGAGGAACAGCGGGAACGCGACCACCGCGATGATGATGCCGATCCACAGCAGCGTCATCTGGGCCGGGGTCTGCAGCAGCGCGATGCTGCCCACGACGAATCCGAGCATCGCGACGCCGACGGCGGTCCATGCAGCGGGGGTGTTGCCGTGGCCTGCAGCCATCGTGGTGCTCCTTCGTCTACTGCCTACATCGGTGGGGCCGAGTGCTGCGCGAAAGTCTAGGCCGTCGGGTCGCGTCCCTCGTCGAGGGCCTTCCAGATGTCGATGTTCTCCGTCGGGGGCTCGTCGGCCGCAGCGTCGTCGACCGCCTGCGCGCCCGCCGGGGCGTCGTACTTCGTGCCCATCTCGGGCCACGAGCCGACGAGCCGCACGGCGGCCAGCGACGCGGCCGCGGCGACGAGGGCCGCGACGAGGGCGACCGGGTACCACGCGGTGAGGCGTGTCGACACCGTGTCGACGCCGGAGACCTCGAGGAGCGAGTCGGCCAGCGCGTCGGGCAGGTGGAAGAAGGCCTCGACCGTGGCGGCGACCAGACCGAGCGAGGCGACCAGGGCGAGCACCGCGATCGCGCGCCGGAAGCGTCCGCGGGTGACGAGGAGGACTCCCCAGCAGGCCAGCACGACGAGGGAGAGCGCCGCGGCCAGCGGCGACTCCGCGACGCTGTCGAGCGAGAGCGCCGAGCCCATCGCCCCACCGTCGGACGACTGGATGCCACCGGACTCCCCCGCGACCCACGGCTTGGTCCCCGCCACCGACGCCAGCGCCGCGGAGGCGATGCCGACCAGGACGACGGGGCCGAAGGTACGGCGACGCCGGTCCGGGCCCTGCTCAGCCATCGACGCGGTGCACGAGGTCGGCGTCGAAGCAGGTGCGGTCGCCGGTGTGGCAGGCCGCGCCGACCTGGTCGACCACGAAGAGCAGGGTGTCGCCGTCGCAGTCGAGGCGGATCTCCTTGAGGTGCTGGACGTGCCCCGACGTGTCGCCCTTGACCCAGTACTCCCGGCGCGAGCGCGACCAGTAGGTGGCCCGCCCGGTGTCGATCGTGCGGGCGAGCGCCTCGTCGTCGACCCACGCGAGCATCAGCACCTCGCCGGACCCCTGCTGCTGCACGACGACCGGCACGAGGCCCTCGGCCGTGTGCCGGAGCCGCTCCTGGACCTGCGCGCTCAAGCTCATTCGGGGTCCCCGCGTCGTTGTTCGGGGGAGCGCAGCGGAGGAGAAGAACGTCGTGGGGTGGAACTCATGGCTCCATGCTCTCAGCCTCACGGGCGCGCCACGTCTCCGCGCACTGCCGCGTGACCGGGCCGGGCGAGGGGAGGTCGCGGTCGTCCCAGCGCGAGATCGCCTGGACGTCCCGGGTGGTCGAGGCCAGGAACGCCTCGCTCGCGTGCTCCAGCACGTCGGCGAGCGGCGCGTCGACCTCGCGCGCACCGCACCACTCGATGACCAGCGCCCGGGTGACCCCGGCCAGGCACCCGGAGGCGAGGGTGGGCGTGCGCAGCTCGCCGTCGACGACGTAGAAGACGTTGGTGCCGGTGCCCTCGCAGAGGTTGCCGGCGGTGTTGGCGAAGATCGCCTCGCTCCCCCCGCGCTCGGCGGCGTGGGCGAGCGCGATCACGTTGTCGGCGTACGACGTCGTCTTGAGCCCCGCGGTCGCGCCGTGCTCGTTGCGGGTCCACGGCACGGTGATGACCGTGGCCTCCTCGGCTGCGGCGTCGATGGCGCTCCACGCGACGACCAGCGTCGGCGGGCCGCCGCCGCGGCCCGAGCCCATCGGGTGCGGCCCCGCGCTGTAGGTGATCCGCAGCCGCCCGACCGGGTCGTCGCCGGTGACCGCCTCCACCCCGCGGCGTACGTCGTCGAGGTCGGGTGCGGGCAGCCCGAGACCGGCCGCGCTCCGCTCGAGCCGCTCGAGGTGCCGGGTCAGGGCGAACGGCGTGCCCGCCAGCGTCTTGACGGCCTCGAACACCCCGTCCCCGACGGTGAAGCCGTGGTCGGTGACGGCGACCGCTCCCCGGGTCGGATCGGCCAGCAGTTCACCGTTGAGCCATGCGCGCATGAGGTCACTCTAGGGGCGGGAGTGACACACGGAACGGGGGGCGATTTTGGCCCCACCGAGGCCATGTACTACTGTTCCACTCGCACTTGAGGCCGCACGAACGGGCCGAAATGCAGGCGGACATAGCTCAGTTGGTAGAGCGCAACCTTGCCAAGGTTGAGGTCGCGAGTTCGAGTCTCGTTGTCCGCTCGGAAGGTCTCCCCCCGCACGACTGGAACCTCCGCACGGTGGGTTGGCCGAGAGGCGAGGCAACGGACTGCAAATCCGTGTACACGGGTTCAAATCCCGTACCCACCTCGCAGACAACTCAACACCCGGGCGATTGGCGCAGCGGTAGCGCGCTTCCTTGACACGGAAGAGGTCACTGGTTCAAACCCAGTATCGCCCACCACCACCGAAGGCCCCGCAGGGATGCGGGGCCTTCGGCGTTCCAGTCCACCTGCGCCACCGGTAGCGGCCTGCTCCCCACCTTGATGGACGTGCCGCGGCCCGCCGGGTGGTTCCTACCGTGGCCCCATGGCAGACCACGACCAGCGCAAGCAGCTCATCCTCGTCCGCCACGGCCAGTCCGAGGGGAACGTCGCTGCGGAAGCCGCTGCGCGCGACGAGCTCGACCAGATCGACGTACCCGCGCGCGACCCGGACGTGGTCCTGTCGGAGACCGGTCGCGACCAGGCCGCCGCGGTCGGACGCTGGCTCGCCTCGCTGTCGCCGGACGAGCAGCCCGAGGTCCTCTGGACGAGTCCCTACCGTCGCGCCCGCGAGACCGCCGAGATCGCCCTCGACGTCGCGGGCCTCGACATCGCCCAGCGGGTGGACGAGCGGCTGCGCGACCGGGACATGGGCATCACGGACAAGCTGACCGGCGCCGGCATCCGGGCGGCGTACCCCGAGGAGGCCGAGCGCCGCGACTGGCTCGGCAAGTTCTACTACCGACCGCCGGGCGGCGAGTCGTGGGCGGACGTGGCGATGCGGGTGCGAGCGGTGCTGACCGACCTCGCCCATGCCGAGAAGCACCAGCGCATCCTGGTCACCGGTCACGACGTCGTGCTCCTGCTCTTCTGCTACGTCGCGGAGGAGATGGACGAGGAGCAGGTGCTGGCGCGGGCTCGCGACAACGCGCTCAGCAACGCCGCCATCTGCCGGCTGGAGCAGGACCCGGACTCGGCCACCGGGTGGGACGTGACCGCCTACAACGTCAGCGACCACCTCCGCGAGGACGCGGTCGAGGTCACCGAGGAGCCGAGCACCGGCACGGGGGACGAGTCATGACGGGCGTCGAGGGAAGCAGCCGACGAGGGGGTACGCCGGAGGAGCCGCGCGCCGTCACCCCGGACGTCCTGCGCTCCTGGCCACTGCCCGAGACCTCGGGCACGAAGTACGCACGGGGCCAGGTGCTCGTGATCGGCGGGTCGTGCACCACGCCGGGTGGCGTGCAGCTCGCCGGCATCGCCGCGCTGCGGATGGGGGCCGGTCGGCTCACCATCGCCACTGCCGAGGGCGTCGCCACGCAGATGGCCGTGGCGCTGCCGGAGTGCGGGACGCTCCCCCTCCCCCAGGACGACGACGGGGCGATGACCGGGGAGGACGCGGAGGCCCTCCTCGGGAGCGAGCTCGAGCGCGCGGACGCCGTCCTGCTCGGGCCCGGACTGCGCAGCGGGGAAGGAGTCGTCCGGCTGGTGGAGGTGGTCGCCCGGACGACCCCCGACGACGTCCCGGTCATCCTGGACGCGGCTGCGCTCACGGCGCTGCCCGACGCCGACGCCGCCTCGGTCCGGCGGCTCGCCGGACGCCTCGTGCTGACCCCGAACGCCGTCGAGCTCGCCGGGATCACGGGGGTGGACGACGTGCCCGACGACGACCAGGCGCGCGTCAGCCTCGACGTCGCCGACCGGTTCGGCGCCGTCGTCGGGTGCGGTCAGTTCATCGCCGCGGACGGCGGCACGTGGCGGGTGTCGACGGGCGACACCGGGCTCGGCACGTCGGGCAGCGGCGACGTGGTGGCGGGTGCCGTGGCCGGGCTGCTGGCCCGTGGGGCCGAGCCCGCGCAGGCCACGGTGTGGTCCAAGCACGTGCACGCTGCGGCGGGCGACGTGCTGGCCGCCCGGTGGGGCCGGGTCGGCTTCCTCGCGACGGAGATGCTGCCCGAGCTGCCCCTGGTCCTGCGGTCGCTCGGCGGCGACTGAGGGACCTCAGAACTCGTAGCCGAACTCCCGGATCGTGCGGGCGAACCGCTGCGCCACGATGTCGGCGTCGCCGGGGCCGTAGAGCTCGCGGTAGTGCGGGCCGCTCCCCTGCTTCGCGTGCGGCAGGTCGAGGTCGAGGCCGAGCCGCTGCGAGAGGTCGGCGACCGCGGCCGGCAGCTCCTCGTAGCGGTAGACCCGGTCCACGACCACCTGGCCGCCCATCCGGTAGAGCCGCTCGTTGAGGGCGAGCCGGTCGAGGCGGCGCGGCGTGCGGACGAACTCCGCGAACGTCTTGGTGAAGCTCGGCTTCCGAGTGCTGTAGCGCCACGACGACGCGACCACGTCGAAGGGGTTCCGCTCGACGGCGAAGGTGAAGTAGTCGTCCCAGGTCTCGCGGCCGATCACCTTGATGACGCGGCGCGCACCCATGTGGGCGTACGAGCTGGGGTCGGTGTCGTCGTTCTGCGGGGGCACTCCCCCGGCGGCCGCGCGCAGCTCCTCGTCGGCCGGGCTGATCCGGGTGACGATGTCGTCCGGTCCGCAGTGGCGCGACAGCGCGATCTCCAGGCTGGTGCCGGCCGTCTTGCGGGTCTTGACGAAGACGAAGCGGTGCGCGTGCGAGGCGATCACGGGACCACCACCACGTCAGTCGTCCTCGTCGGCGAGCTCTTCGCCGTGCGTGCCGGGACGGGGTGCCCACGGCAGCTCCTTGGCAGGGCGTACGACGATGAGGCGGTCGCCGCGGGCGAGCAGCGAGACCACCGGGTCGAAGTAGCGGTAGACCTTCTCGTCGCGCACGACGGCGATCACCTGGTCGGGCAGGCGCTGCGGCTGCTTGCCGACCTCGTTGACGAGGAGGTCGCGCTCGGCGACCTCGAGCCCCTCGCCGTAGGTCATCAGGTCCTCCATGACCGAGCCGAGGGTCGGCGACATCGACGACAGGCCGAGCAGGCGGCCGACGGCGTCGGAGGAGGTGATGACCGAGTTGGCGCCGGACTGGCGCATGAGCGGGACGTTCTCGTGCTCGCGCACCGCGGCGACGATCCACGCGTCGGGGTTGAGCTGACGGACGGTCAGCGTGACGAGCACGTTGGAGTCGTCGCGGTCGGTCGTGATGATGACGTGGGTGGCCTTGTCGACCCCGGCCTGGCGCAGCACGCCGCGGCGGGTGGCGTCGCCGACGATCCCGACGAGCTGGTCGCGGTTGGCCTCCTCCATCGCCACCAGACCGGGGTCGACCACGACGATCGACGACCGGTCGTAGCCGTTGTTCACGAGGGTCTCGATGGCGCTGCGGCCCTTGGTGCCGTAGCCGACGACGACGACGTGCTGATCCATCTTCTTCCTCCACCGGGAGACCCGGAACATCTCGCGTCCCTGCGAGGCGAGGACCTCGAGGGTGGTACCGATGAGCAGCACCAGGAAGGCGATGCGCGCCGGCGTGATGACGATGGCGTTGATCAGGCGCGCCTGCGGATCGGCTGGCGCGATGTCGCCGTAGCCGGTCGTGCTGAGCGTGACGGTCGTGTAGTAGAACGCGTCGAGCAGGGTGAGGTCGCGACCGGGGTGCGCGTTGTCGCGGTAGCCCTCGCGGTCGAAGTAGACGAGCAGCACGGTGCCGACGAGGATCCCCACCGCGGCCAGCACGCGCCGTCCCAGCTCCCACCACGGCGAGCGCACCGTCTCCGGGAGGGAGACCCGCCCCACGCTCGGGTGGTTGCTCTCCTCGTGCACGGTCAGGAGTCTCGCACGCCGATCCGCTCGCGCAGCCGCTGCACCATCTCGAGCCGGGCGCGCGTCGTGCTCTTCTGCGGCCACACGGTGTCGAAGGCCGCGTTGACGGCCGCGCCGATCAGCACCGCGAGCGCGAGGAGGTAGAGCCACAGGAGCACGGCGATGGGTGCGGCGAGCGGGCCGTAGATCGAGCGCGACTCCGCCGCCGTCACCGTGAGCACCCAGCGCAGGACGAACGAGCCCGCGATCCAGCAGAACAGCGAGAACGTCGCGCCCGGGAGGTTGAAGGTCCACTTCGTCCGCACCGGGACCGACACGTGGTAGAGCGTGGCGAGGAAGCAGATGCACAGCGCGAGGACGAGCGGCCAGTAGAGGCTGTTGACGAAGTCGAGCCGCTCGGGCAGCACCCGGTCCACCAGCGTCGGACCGGCCACCACCAGCGGGATGCTGATCGCGCCGGTGACCATCGCCATGACGTAGAGGACGAACGACAGGGCACGCGTGGCCACGATCCCGCGGTGCCCGCCGAGGCCGTGCATGATCGTGATGGTGTCGACGAAGACGTTGAGGGCTCGCGAGCCCGACCACAGCGCGAGGACGAAGCCGATCGAGATCACGTCGTAGCGACCGCCGTCGAGCACGGTGTCGATGGTCGGCCTGATGATGGTGTTGACGGCCCGCTCGGTGAGGGCCTGGCGCGAGATCTCGAGCACCGCGTTGCGGATGTCGTCGACCTGCGTCGGACTGAAGCTGTCGCTGACGTAGCCGACCGCACCGGCCAGGGCGAACACCAGCGGCGGCACCGACAGCACGGCGAAGAACGCCGCCTCGGCCGCCAGGCCGGTCACGCGGTTGCGCAGGCACGAGCCCACCGTCGTGACGATCACCCGCCACAGGTGCTCGCGCCCGCTGCGGGTGAGCACCTCGATCCGGCGCGGGGCAGGGTCCTGCTCACGCGCCTCGACCATGTCGCCAACGCTAGTCGAGCACCGACCCGCCGGTCGTCTCCCCACGCCTGGCCGGACCATAGGGTTGCGGCCATGAGCGATCTGCGCGCCGCCACGGTGGTCAACCAGGCTCCCCCTCTGGTGGGGCACAACGTGGTCACCTCCGACGTCGCCCTGACCGAGGCGATCACCCGCCACGGGTCGGCCGACCTCGTCGAGGAGCTCGCCCCGCTCGGCGCGGAGGCCGGGACCGAGGAGGCCCGCGAGCACGGCCGGCTCGCCAACCGCCACCACCCCGAGCTGACGACGTACGACCGCTGGGGCACGCGCATCGACGAGGTCGAGTTCCACCCGTCGTGGCACTGGCTGATGGAGCGCGCGGTGGGCCACGGCCTCCAGGCGGCGCCGTGGGAGCAGCAGGAGGGCGGCGACCCGCACGCGCACCTGCGGCGGGCGGCCGGCTTCTTCGCCTGGTCGCAGACCGAGCCCGGGCACGGCTGCCCGATCTCGATGACGTACGCCGCCGTGCCGGCGCTGCGGGCCGACGACGCGATCGCGAAGGAGTGGACGCCGCTCCTCGCGGCCCGGTCCTACGACCCGGGCGTGCGGCCGCGGACCGAGAAGGTCGGCGCGCTCGCCGGCATGGGGATGACCGAGAAGCAGGGCGGCTCGGACGTGCGCGCCAACCAGACGCGGGCGCTGCCGACCGCCGAGGACGGCTGGTACACGCTGCACGGCCACAAGTGGTTCACCTCGGCGCCGATGAACGACGTGTTCCTCGTGCTCGCGCAGACCGAGGGCGGCGTGACCTGCTTCGTCGTGCCGCGGGTGCTCGCCGACGGCACCCGCAACCGCATCGACGTGGTGCGGCTCAAGGACAAGCTGGGCAACCGGTCCAACGCCTCCAGCGAGCTCGAGCTCGACGGCACCCTGGCCCAGCGGCTCGGCGACGAGGGCCGCGGGGTGCGGACCATCATCGAGATGGTCGCCGCGACCCGGCTCGACTGCGTGGTCGGGTCGGCGGCGCTCATGCGGCACGCGCTGGCCGAGGCGTCGTGGCACGTCGCCCACCGCTCGGCCTTCGGCGGGCTGCTCGCCGACAAGCCGCTCATGCAGAACGTGGTCGCCGACCTCGCCGTCGAGTCCGAGGCGGCGACGGCGCTCGCGATGCGGCTGGCCGCGGCGGTCGACCGGCCCGGCGACGCCCACGAGGTGGCGCTGCGCCGGATCGCGCTCCCCCTGGCGAAGTTCTGGGTCTGCAAGCGCACGCCCGCGATGGTCGCCGAGGCGCTCGAGTGCCTCGGTGGCAACGGCTACGTCGAGGACTCCGGCCTGCCGCTGATGTTCCGCGAGTCGCCGCTCAACTCGATCTGGGAGGGCTCGGGCAACGTCAACGCCCTCGACGTGCTCCGCGCCCTCGGTCGTGAGCCCGAGGTCCTCCAGGCGTGGATCACCGAGGTCGGCGCGGCCCGCGGCGCGGACAGCCGCCTGGACCGCGCGGTCGACGACACGCTCGCCCTGCTGGGCGACGTCAGCGGGCTGGAGTCCGGCGCGCGGCTGCTGGCCGGCCGGATGGCCGCCTGTCTCCAGGGCTCGCTGCTGGTGCGCTTCTCCCCGCACGAGGTCGCGGACGCCTTCTGCGCCAGCCGGTTCGGGACGACGTACGGCGGCACGTTCGGGATGCTGACCAGCGGCTCCCTGCGCGAGGTCGCCGACCGCGCGACGCCTGCCCACTGAGTTCCGGTCGAGGCTCGGTCAAGGCTCGGCATGGCCCGATCGGGCCATGCCGGTCGACCGATCAGTCAAGGAATCCCTCACGCTCAGCGCATCCGGCCCGGGTCTGCCTATGGTCGTCGTAGATCCACGCGGAGGAGAACCACCTTGTCGAGCAAGTCCAGCACGCTGTTCACCGTCGGCACCCTGTTGCGCCACGCGCAGGACGCCGCCTCACCCGTCCGGCTGCTCGTGGCCGGCCACTGGCTCGACGGGGTGGTCGTCGGCGGCGACGGTCTCGGAGTGATCCTGGACGACGGCGCCGGCCAGCAGGTGCTGGTGCGCCTCGACTCGGTCATCGCCGTCGCGTTCTCACGGGGCGACATCGACGGGCACGGAGCCGAGCCGGATGAGCCGGAGGAAGCGCGCGCGCACTGGGCCACGCCGCGCAAGCCGATCGAGGCCGGCCCGGTCACGCGCTGAGCGGTCCACACCACTCATCTGCAACTCCGCACGTTCGTCGCAGGTTCACCGCAGGGCCTGCGCACCCTTGCCCCATCGACCCGCGAGCTGCCTCCACGGGGCTTACGTTCAGCGTCGACACACCTTGTGGGGGGTAGCAATGACGAAGATCTCCAGCACGATGCTCAGCGTGGGGACGCTGTTGCGACGGGCCGAGGAGACCGGCACCGAGGTCCGGGTGCTGGTCCAGGGAAGCTGGCTCGACGGCCGGGTCATCGGGTGTGACGGCATGGGCGCCGTGCTCGACGACGGCAACGGCCAGCAGGCGCTCGTGCGGCTCGAGTCCGTGGTGGCCGTGATGTTCTCGCGCGAGCAGATGGACGAGCGTCCCGCCGACGACGTGTGGCAGCACAGCCACCACCAGCGGGAGCCGATCGCGGCCGGCCCGCCAGTCACCGTGCCGTCGCAGCCGACCGGCCAGCCACGACTTCGTCACCGCAGCGCCGCGCTGACGACCTCCCGCGCCTCGTCCTGCACCTGGGCGAGGTGCTCCGGGCCGCGGAACGACTCCGCGTAGATCTTGTAGACGTCCTCGGTGCCGCTCGGCCGGGCGGCGAACCACGCCGACTCGGTGGTGACCTTGAGCCCGCCGATCTTGGCGCCGTTGCCGGGCGCCTCGGTGAGCTTGCCGGTGATCTCCTCCCCCGCCAGCGACGTCGCACTCGACGTCGTCGGGTGACAGCGCGCCCAGCTTGGCCTTCTCGTCACGGCTGGCCGCGGCGTCGATGCGGGCGTACGCCGGGTCGCCGTGCTGCGCGACCAGGTCGGCGTAGTGCTGGCTCGGCGTCTTCCCGGTGGCACCGAGGATCTCGCTGGCGAGCAGCGCCAGCAGGAGGCCGTCCTTGTCGGTGGTCCACGTCGACCCGTCGCGGCGCAGGAAGGACGCACCCGCCGACTCCTCGCCCCCGAAGCCGAACGAGCCGTCCATCAGCCCGGGAACGAACCACTTGAAGCCCACCGGGACCTCGACCAGCGGCTTGCCGATCGACGCCGCCACCCGGTCGATCATCGAGCTCGAGACGAGGGTCTTGCCGATGCGTGCCGACTCCGGCCAGCCCGGGCGCGCGCCACCGAAGAGGTAGCCGATGGCCACGGCGAGGAAGTGGTTGGGGTTCATCAGACCGGCGTCGGGGGTCACGATGCCGTGCCGGTCGGCGTCGGCGTCGTTGCCCGTCGCGATGTCGTACTCGTCCTTGCGACCCACCAGCGAGGCCATCGCGTAGGGCGAGGAGCAGTCCATCCGGATCTTGCCGTCCCAGTCGAGCGTCATGAAGCGCCACGTCGGGTCGACCAGCGGGTTGACCACCGACAGGTCGAGGCGGTGACGCTCGGCGATCTCGCCCCAGTAGGCGACGCTCGCTCCACCCAGCGGGTCGGCGCCGATGCGGACGCCGGCGTCGCGGACCACGTCGAGGTCGAGCACCTGCGGCAGGTCGTCGACGTAGGTCCCCATGAAGTCGTAGGACCCGACCTCGGCGCGCGCCTTGGCGAAGGTCACCCGCTTGACGCCCGCGATGTTGCCGCGGATGAGCTCGTTGGCCCGGGCCGCGATGACGCTCGTCGCGTCGGAGTCGGCGGGCCCGCCGTGCGGCGGGTTGTACTTGAAGCCGCCGTCCTGCGGCGGGTTGTGCGACGGCGTGACCACGATGCCGTCGGCGAGGCCCGCGCCCGTCGTACGCCCCTGGTTGGCGCGGATGATCGCGTGGCTGACCGCGGGGGTCGGGGTGAAGCCGTCGCGGTCGTCGACCAGCACGGTGACGTCGTTGGCGACGAGCACCTCGAGCGCCGTGGCCCAGGCCGGCTCGGAGAGCGCATGCGTGTCGCGACCGATGAACAGCGGGCCGTCGTAGCCCTGCTCCCTGCGGTAGTCGCAGATCGCCTGGGTGGTGGCGGCGATGTGGACCTCGTTGAAGGAGGTGGTGAGGGAGGTGCCGCGGTGACCGCTCGTGCCGAAGGCCACCTGCTGCGACACGTCGTCGGGGTCGGGCTCCAGGTCGAAGTAGGCCGTGACGAGGTGGGAGACGTCCACCAGGTCCTCGGTGCGGGCGGGCTGTCCGGCTCTCTCGTGGGTGGCCATGCGCCCATCTTGGTGGGTCGGGCAGCTTCCGTCGAGAAAGGTGCCCGGGGTTGTCGATCCGCGTCGGGCTGATCCGTCACAGTGGTGAGGCCGCACTCCGTGGCCCGCCGCCTCCAGGAGGAGACCTGCACCGATGAGCCGCTACCTGATCCTGCTGCCCGCACCCGAGGCCGAGTGGGCCGACCTTCCTCCCGAGGAGCACGAGAAGGGGATGCGGTCCCACGAGCAGTTCCACGCGGACCTGCAGGCCGGAGGACACACCCTCGTGGTGGCCGGTCCGCTCGACCCGTCGGAGCAGGCGACGTCGATGCGACCCGGCACCGACGGTCAGGCACTGGTGACCGACGGGCCCTTCTCCGAGACGGCCGAGCAGGTCGTCGGCTTCTACCTCGTCGACAGCGAGGACGAGTCCGACCTGCGGGCCGCCTGCACGCGCTTCGCGGCGCGGGGCGAGCACATCGAGCTCCGCCGGATGGCGGAGTGAGGAAGGACTGACATGACCGAGTACGTCGTACTGATCGTCGGAGACGGCGACCGCTGGTGGACCACCATGACCGAGCAGGAGCGCACGGACGGCTACGCCGAGTACGGCCGGTTCGCCCAGCAGCTCGGCGAGCGGGGTCACCGGATCGTCGGCGGTGCCGAGCTGCAGCCGAGCACCACCATCCGCACCGTGCAGCCCGGGGGCGAGACCGTGACGGACGGTCCGTTCGCCGAGACCGCCGAGCAGGTGGGCGGCTACTTCCACATCGAGACCGAGGACCTCGACGACCTCCTGGACTGCTGCAGGATCATCGCCGCCCTCGGCGACGCCGTGCAGGTCGTCCCCACCGTGGTGCCCGAGGACCGGCAGTCGTGACCCGGTTCGTCGTGCTGATCGCCTATGGGTCGTCCGAGTGGGACGACGCCAGCGAGGAGACGCGGGACTACTACTTCCGGGCCCACGACGCGTTCTCCGCCTTCGTGGCCGAGCACGGGACCGAGCACGCCTCCGCCGCCCTCGCCGAGCCCGGAACGGCCACCACGGTGCGCCGGGCAGGCCGCGCCCGCGACGGCGAGGTCGTCGTGACCGACGGGCCGTTCGCCGAGACGAGCGAGCAGGTGGGCGGCTACTACGACGTCGACCTGCCCGACCTCGACCACGCGATCACGGCCGCAGGCCTGCTCCCGGCGGCGTACTCCGTCGAGATCCGGCCCACCATCACCATCACCTGAGACGAGGAGCCGACATGAGATACCTGGTGCTGCTGATCGGCGACGGAGCCGAGAAGCCCTGGCCCGAGCAGACCGAGGACGAGCAGTCCGCCGCGATGGCGAAGTTCGGGGCGTTCGACGCGGCCTGCCGTGAGCGCGACGGCGTCGAGCTGCTGGCCGGTGAGGCGCTGAGCGCGCCCGACGACGCCACCGTGATGCGTACGTCGCCGGAGGGCAGCGTCGCGCTGACCGACGGTCCCTACGCCGAGGTCATCGAGGGCATGGGCGGGTTCTACCTGCTGGACGCGCCCGACCTCGACGTCGTCGTGGAGCTGCTGCGGGTGCTGCCGCCCTACGACATCCAGATCCACCCGACCGTGGACGTGACGTCCTGAGCGACCCCGCGCTCGAGGAGGTCGTGCGACAGGAGTGGGGCCGTCTGGTCGCCCTGCTCCTGTCGCAGTTCCGACGCCTCGACCTGGTCGAGGACGCGCTGGGCGACGCGGTGGAGGCGGCCAGCCGCACCTGGCCGGTCGACGGCACGCCCGACAACCCGGCCGGGTGGCTGATGACCGCTGCCCGCCGGCGGGTGCTCGACCGGCTGCGCACCGAGGGCGTCGCGCAGCGCAAGCTCCCGATGCTGCTCACCGACGCCGAACACCGACAGGAGGGCGCGCGCACCATGGCCGACAGCGGCAGCCACGTCGAGGACGACGTCCTCCGGCTGGTGCTGATGTGCGCGCACCCCGCTCTCGCACCCGAGGCAGCGGGCGCGCTCAGCCTGCGGCTCGTCCTGGGCGTGCCCACCGCCGACATCGCGCGGCTCTTCCTCGTGCCCGAGCCCACGATGGCCGCCCGGATCACCCGCGCCAAGAAGCGCATCGTCGGCGCCGGCATCCCGTTCGCGGTCCCGGACGCGGCCGTGCTGCCCGACCGGCTCGACATCGTGGCGCAGACGGCCTACCTCGCCTTCACCGCCGGCTACGCACCCGGCACCGGCCCCGACCTGCTGCGTGCCGACCTGTCCGGCGAGGCGATCCGTCTGGTCCGCGTCGTGCTCGGCCTGCGACCCGGGGAGCCGGCACTCGTCGCGTTGCTGGCCCTGGTGCTGCTGCAGCACTCGCGCCGCGACGCCCGCCTCCGCGACGGGCGTCTGGTGCTGCTCGCCGACCAGGACCGCCGTCGCTGGCACCACGACGAGGTCGCCGAGGCGATGCGGCTGCTGGCGTCACCGGTGCTCACCGGCCCGGTCACCCCGCTGACGGCCTCCTACGCGCTCCAGGCCCGGATCGCCTCCGAGCACGCCACTGCGCCCACCCCGGACGAGACCCGGTGGGACCGGATCGTCGGGCTCTACGACCTCCTGCTCCAGGTGGCGCCGTCCCCCTCCGCGCGGCTGGCGCGTGCGGTCGCGGTCGCGGAGGACCGCGGCGCCGCTGCCGGGCTCGCGGCGCTCGAGGGGTTGGAGATCCCCGTCGAGCCACCGTCCCGCCGCGGTCCGCGCGGAGCTGCTCGCCCGCTCGGGTGACACCGACGCCGCGCGGGCGGCGTACGACCAGGCGATCGCGGCGTGCGGCAACGACGTCGAGCGGGACTTCCTCGAGCGGCAGCGAGCGGCCCTCTAGTCCTCCGGGACCGGTTGCTGCTTGGCGAGGACCGTGAGGCCCTCGTCGACGACGAAGCCGCGCGCCCGGTCGGCCTCGTGGTCGACCCCGATCTGCACGCCCGGCGGGACGACGACGCCCTTGTCGAGGATGGCGTTGCGCACGACCGCGCCCTCGCCGATGCGGACGCCGTCCATCAGCACCGAGTCGGACACCTCGGCACCGTCCTTGACCCACACGGCGGGCGAGAGGACCGAGCTGTTGACGGTGCCGCCGGTGATCACGACGCCGGGCGACAGGATCGAGTTGAAGGTCGAGACCCCGGTCCCGCTGGCGCCCTCGACGAGCTTGGCCGGCGGGTGCGGGCCGTAGCTGGTGTAGATCGGCCAGGCGCTGTTGTAGAGGTTGAAGACGGGCAGCGGCGAGACGAGGTCCTTGTGGGCCTCGTAGTAGGACCGCATCGTCCCGACGTCGCGCCAGTAGCCGCGGTCGCGGTCGGTCGACCCGGGGACCTCGTTGTCCTTGTAGTCGTAGACCGAGGACTCCGACTTGTCGACGAACCACGGCACGATGTCGCCGCCCATGTCGTGCTTGGATCCCTCGATGTCGGCGTCGCGGGTGACGGCGTCGCGCAGCGCGTCGGCGGTGAAGACGTAGTTGCCCATGCTCGCGAGCACCTCGTCGGGCGCGTCGGGCAGACCCACGGGGTCCTTGGGCTTCTCGAGGAACGCGCGGATCTTCTGCGGGTTCGCCGGGTCGACGTCGATCACGCCGAACTGGTCGGCGAGGCCGATCGGCTGGCGGATCGCGGCGACGGTGCACCCGGCGCCGGACTCGACGTGGTCGGCGACCATCTGCGAGAAGTCCATCCGGTAGACGTGGTCGGCGCCGACGACCACGACGATGTCGGGCTGCTCGTCGGTGAGCAGGTTGAGCGACTGGTAGATCGCGTCGGCGCTGCCGAGGTACCAGCGCTTGCCGACGCGCTGCTGCGCCGGCACCGGGGTGACGTAGTTGCCGAGCAGGTTGGACATCCGCCACGTCGTGGTGACGTGGCGGTCGAGGCTGTGCGACTTGTACTGCGTCAGCACGACGACCTTGAGGTAGCCGGAGTTCACGACGTTGGACAGCGCGAAGTCGATGAGGCGGTAGATCCCGCCGAACGGCACCGCCGGTTTGGCGCGGTCGGCGGTCAACGGCATCAGTCTCTTGCCCTCTCCGCCTGCCAGGACGACTGCGAGGACCTTCTTGCGCGGGGGCGTGATGGCCATGCCATGAAACTAGCCGTCGGCGGGGGCGCGGTCGACCACCCGCGCGTACTACGTTCGGGACATGCGCATCGATGTCCTCAGCAAGGAGTACCCACCGGAGGTCTACGGCGGTGCCGGCGTCCACGTCGCGGAGCTCGTCCGGGCGCTGCGGGTGCTGCCCGACCTCGACGCCCGCGTGCGCTGCTTCGGCGCCCCGCGCTCCGAGCCCGGCACGACGGCGTACGCCGAGCCGTCGTCGCTCGCCGACGCCAACCCCGCCATCCGCACCCTCGGTGTCGACCTGGCGATGGTCGACGACTGCGCCGGTGCGGACCTCGTCCACTCGCACACCTGGTACGCCAACATGGCCGGCCACCTCGCCTCGCTGATGCACGGCATCCCGCACGTCGTCAGCGCGCACTCGCTCGAGCCGATGCGCCCGTGGAAGGCCGAGCAGCTCGGCGGCGGCTACGCCCTGTCGAGCTGGGCGGAGAAGACGGCCTACGAGGGGGCCGCCGGGATCGTCGCGGTCAGCGCGGCGATGCGCGACGACGTGCTGCGCAGCTATCCGGCGGTCGACCCGGCGCGCGTCCACGTCGTGCACAACGGCATCGACACCACGCAGTGGTCCCCCATCGACGACCCCGACCGCGTCCGCGAGCTCGGGCTCGACCCCGACCGGCCCAGCGTGATCTTCGTCGGCCGGATCACCCGCCAGAAGGGCCTGCCCCTCTTCCTCCGCGCCGCCGCCGCGCTGCCGCCCGAGGTGCAGCTCGTCCTGTGCGCCGGCGCGCCCGACACCCCGGAGATCCTGGCCGAGGTCAGCGGGCTGGTCTCCGAGCTGGCCGCCACCCGCTCCGGCGTGGTGTGGATCGAGGAGATGCTGCCGCGCCCCGACGTCGTCGCGCTGCTCACCGCCGCCACCGTCTTCGCCTGCCCGTCGATCTACGAGCCCCTCGGCATCGTGAACCTCGAGGCGATGGCCTGCGAGACCGCCGTCGTCGCCACCGCCACCGGCGGCATCCCCGAGGTCGTCGTCCACGGCGAGACCGGCTGGCTCGTCCCGATCGAGCAGGCCACCGACGGCACCGGCACCCCCCTCGACCCCGAGCGCTACGTCGCCGACCTCGGCGCCGCGCTGACCGAGGCCGTCAGCGACCCCGCCCGCGCCCGGGCGTACGGCGCTGCCGGCCGCCGGCGGGCCGAGGAGTCGTTCAGCTGGGACGCCATCGCGGCGCGGACGCTCGACCTGTACGCGTCCCTCACCTGACCGCGTCGCGTAGACGCGCGGACACAAGTCGTCCGAACCCTCGGTGCCGACGCTCGGAGAGTCCCGGTGCGTCGGGTTCTGTCCGCGCGTCTACGTCCTGTGGATGACGTCAGCGCGAGCGAGCCGACCTGTCGCAGGCTGGCGTCGTGGACGTCGTCGACGCGATCGAGCGCATGGGTGGCCTCGCCACGCGGGCCGCGCTGATCCAGGCCAGCTCGCGTGCCGAGGTCGATCGTGCCCTTCGGGTCGAGGCGGTGGTCCGCGCCGGCCACGGTCGCTACACAGTGCCGTCCGTCGACGCCGCAGCGGCGATGGCGTTCCGGATGAATGGTCACCTCAGCCTCACCAGCGCCGCGCTCCACCACGGCTGGGAGGTCAAGAAGGTGCCGCAGAAGCCGCACGTTGCCTTCCCCAGGCACCGCAACGTCCCCCAGCCGTGGCGCAACGAGGTGGTGCTGCACCGGGCGGACCTCGAGGCCGACGACATCTCCGGGATAGCGACCAGCCGTGACCTGACCCTGCTCCAGTGCCTGCGGCAGCTCCCGGACGATGAAGCACTGGTCATCGCTGACTCGGCCCTCCGCCACGGCGAAGTCGCCACCCTCCGCCGCGTGGTGGCTCAGGTGCAAGGCGCTGGAAGCGCCAAGGTACGACGCATCGCCGCACAGGCCGATGCCCGGGCGGCCAACCCGTTCGAGTCGGTGACGCGCGCCATCTGCCTCCAGGTTCCCGGGCTGGTGGTCACGCCGCAGCTCGCGATCTCGAGCGAGCACTACTGGGCGTGTCCGGACCTGGTCGACCGGACGCTCAAGGTCGTGGTGGAGTGCGAGTCCTACGAGTGGCACGGCAACCGCAAGGGCTTCCTCAAGGACATCCGTCGCTACACGCTCCTGACGGCGGACGGATGGGTGGTCCTGCGCTTCACGTGGGACGACGTGATGCTCCGCCCCGCGTGGGTGCGCGAGGTCCTGGTCCGAACCGTCGGCGTAGACGCGCGGACAGAAGTCGGCGCGTCCTGGCCGGTCACGGCGTGATCAGTCGGTCCCCATGCGAGTTCGGTCCGCGCGTCTACGAGGTGACGCCGAACGCCCCGGACCGACGTCGATCCGGGGCGTCCGGTCGGAGATTCAGCGACCGGCGGGAGTCATCTCCTCCGCCGGCGAGGCGGGCGGGGGCGAGGTGTCGTGGTCGTCGACCATCGTCGCCTCGTCGAAGCGGTCCTCACCCGAGAGCACCCGCTCGAGCTGGTCGTGGTCGATGGTGCCGGTCCACTGCCCGACCAGCAGGGTGGCCACCGAGTTGCCGGCGAAGTTGGTGACCGCGCGGGCCTCCGACATGAACCGGTCGATGCCGACGATCAGGCCGACGCCGTCGAGGAGCTCGGGACGGTGCGACGACAGGCCGCCGGCCAGGGTCGCGAGGCCGGCGCCGGTGACGCCGGCGGCGCCCTTCGACGCGATGATCATGAAGAGCAGCAGCGAGACCTGCTCGCCGATGCTGAGCGGCTTGTCGAGGGCGTCGGCGATGAAGATCGAGGCCATCGTCAGGTAGATCGCGGTGCCGTCGAGGTTGAAGGAGTAGCCGGTCGGTACGACGACGCCGACGGTGGTCTTCTCGACGCCGGCGTGGTTCATCTTGGCGATCAGGCGCGGCAGGGCCGACTCGGACGACGAGGTGGAGACGATCAGCAGGAACTCGCGGCCGAGGTACTTGAAGAGGCGGAAGATGTTGACGCCGGTCACCACCTTGAGGATCAGGCCGAGGACGCCGAAGACGAAGACCGCGCAGGTGATGTAGAAGGCGATCATGATCGTCGCGAGGCTCTTGAGGGCGTCGACGCCGGTCTCGCCGACGACCGCGGCGATCGCGGCGAAGGCGCCGATCGGGGCGGCCCACATGATCATCGCGAGCACCCGGAACACCAGGCGCTGCAGGTGGCCGATGCCGACGAGGATCGGCTCGCCGGCGCGACCCATCGCCTGCAGGGCGAAGCCCACCAGGAGCGCGACGAGCAGGGTCTGCAGCACCTCGCCCGAGGTGAGCGACGAGAGCAGCGAGTCCGGGACGATGCCGGTGATGAACTCGGTCGTCGAGCCGGCACCCTCCGCGGCCTGCTCCTTGCCGACCCCGGCCACCTCGTCGGAGAGGTTGAGGCCCTTGCCCGGGTCGAGCAGGTTGCCGACGACCATGCCGATCGCGAGCGCGACGGTCGACATCGTCAGGAAGTACGCCAGCGCGAGCCCGCCGACCTTGCCGACACTGGCCGCGCTGCGCACCGACCCGACACCGATGACGAGGGTGCAGAAGATCACCGGCTGGATCATCATCTTGATGAGCGCGACGAAGGTCGTGCCGATCCACTTCAGGCCCACCGCGAAGTCGGGGAACACGAGGCCGACGACGGCTCCGAGGACCACCGCGACGATGACCGCGAGGTAGAGGTAGTGCGTACGGTCCCGCTTGACCGTCGCCTCCGGGTTGGTTGTGCTCATGGTTCCTCCGACTCAGGTGCTGCTCGATGGCTGGGCCTGTGCCCGCCGTCACATCCTGCGACCGCGTGTGACGGCCGTCACCGTTGTGTTCGTTGAGTTCACGCGCCTCCGCGACCGGCCGACACACCCGAGGGGGTGCGGCACAATGCCCGCATGCGACGACGGGCCGAGCCGGGCGAGAGCCCCGTCGCCCGCCAGATCCTGCTGCTGCAGGTCGCCGTGGTCGTCGTCCTCGTGGTCACCGCCGTCGCGCTCGCCGCGTGGGACGCGCGCCGTGACACCCGCGAGAGCGCCCGCGCCCAGGCGACGGCCGTGGCGCAGTCCGTGGCCGACTCCCCCTTCGTACGGCGTGAGGTCGGGACCGCCGACCCGACCACGCGGCTGCAGCCGTTCGCCGAGGAGGTCCGCCGCGACACCGGCACCGACTTCGTCGTGGTGATGGCCACCGACCGGACCCGCTACACCCATCCCGACACCACCCAGATCGGTCGCCCCTTCGTCGGCGACCTCGGCGGCGCACCGGGAGGTGGGGTGTTCACGCAGGAGTACGTCGGCACGCTCGGGCCCTCGGTGCGCGCGGTCGTGCCGGTCTTCGCGGACGACGGGCGCGACGACGTCGTCGCCCTCGTCGCGGTCGGCATCAAGGTCGACCGGCTGGACCGGCAGCTGGTCGGCGACCTCCCGCGCATCGGGCTGGCCGCGGGCGCTGCCCTGCTGGCCGGGCTGGTCGGCGCGTGGCTGATCTCCCGGCGGCTGCGCCGCCAGACGCACGGCATGGGCGAGCGCGAGATCACCCGGATGTACGAGTACTACCGGGCCGTCCTCGGTGCGGTGCGCGAGGGGCTCCTGCTCGTCGACTCCGACCGGCGCGTGCAGCTCGTCAACGACGAGGCCCGTCGCCTGCTCGCGCTGCCGGACGACGTCGAGGGGCGCTCGCTCGACGAGCTCGGGCTGCCCCCGGGCCTGCTCACGGCGGTGGAGCAGCGCACGGCGGTCGCCGACCAGACCTACGTGCTCGGCCAGCAGGTGCTCGTCCTCAGCACGTCGCCCGCCTACTGGGACCAGGCCGAGGTCGGTGCCGTCGTCACCGTCCGCGACCGCACCGAGCTGCAGGCCGTCACCGGTGAGCTCGACCTCGTGCGCGGCCTCACCGAGTCGCTCCGCGCGCAGAACCACGAGGCCGCCAACCGGCTCCACACGATCGTCTCGCTGGTGGAGATGGGGCGCGTGGAGCAGGCCGTCGAGTTCGCGACCTCCGAGCTCGAGGTGGCCCAGGGACTCGCCGACGAGCTGGTCTCGGCCGTCGACGAGCCGGTCCTGGCCGCCCTCCTGCTCGGCAAGACCGCGCAGGCGGCCGAGCGCGGCATCGACCTCGAGATCGCGGGCGGCCTGCCCGCGGAGGTCCCCGTCGACCCGCGCGACCTCGTCACCCTCGTGGGCAACCTCGTCGACAACGCCTTCGACGCGGTCGCGGGGACCCGCGCCACCACGCCGCAGCGCGTCCGCGTCAGCCTGTCCGGCGACGTCGACACCCTGCACGTCGAGGTGGACGACTCCGGCACCGGCATCGCCCCCGACGACCGCGCCCACGTCCTCGAGCGCGGCTGGTCGAGCAAGGCCCAGGAGGGTCGCGGGATCGGGCTGGCGATGGTCGCCCAGGTCGTCTCGCGGCACGGCGGGACGCTCGAGGTCACCGACTCCCCGCTCGGCGGCGCGCGGTTCGTGGTCGGCGTACGCACCCCGGCGGAGACGGCACGATGAGCGTCCGGGTCCTCGTCGTCGAGGACGAGGAGGTGGCCGCCGAGGCGCACGCGACGTACGTCGGGCGCGTCCCGGGGTTCGAGCTGGCGGGGGTCGCCCGGTCGGCGGGCGAGGCGGTGCGGCTGCTCGCCAGGGACGACGCGGTCGACCTGGTCCTGCTCGACATGCACCTCCCCGACGGTCACGGGCTCAACCTGCTGCAGCGGCTGCGTGCGGAGGGCCGGCAGGTCGACGTCATCGCCGTCACCTCGGCGCGCGACACCGAGGTCGTGCGGCGCGCGGTGTCGCAGGGCGTCGTGCTCTACCTCCTCAAGCCGTTCACGTTCGCCGCCTTCCGCGGCAAGCTCGAGCAGTACGCCGAGTTCCGCGCGCAGCTCGAGCGCTCCCCCGCCGACGTGGTGCAGGACGACGTCGACCAGCTCTTCGGCGCGCTGCGGGCACGCCCGACCGGGGACACCCTGCCCAAGGGGATGAGCCTGGACTCGCTGCGCTCCGTCGTGGTCGCGCTGCGGGCCCGTCCGGACGGGCTGTCGGCCGGCGAGGCGGCCGAGGAGGTCGGCGTCTCACGGGTGACCGCGCGCCGCTACCTCGAGCACCTCGCCGACGAGGGTCGGGTGACCCGGGCGCCGCGCTACGGCGGTGCCGGGCGCCCCGAGGTCGGCTACGTCTGGAGCACGGACGAGGTCAGCTGAGGACGAGGCCCGGGTAGAGCGGGTGCTTGTCGAGCATCTCGGCCGACCGCTGGCGTGACGCGGTCGGCGACTCCGTCGCCCAGGACGTACGACGCCTTGCTCGCGTCGCCGGCCTTGGTCGTGCCGGCCGAGGTGTGGGTCAGCACGTCGACGATCAGCTCGGCGACGGTGTCGAACTCGTCGTGGCCGAAGCCGCGCGTGGTGAGGGCGGGCGTGCCGAGCCGGACGCCGGAGGTGTACCAGGCGCCGTTGGGGTCCTGCGGGACCGAGTTGCGGTTGGTGACGACGCCCGCGTCGAGCAGCGCGGACTCCGCCTGCCGGCCCGTGAGGCCGAAGGACGACACGTCGAGCAGGACGAGGTGGTTGTCGGTGCCGCCGGTGACGAGGTTGGCGCCGCGGGTGAGGAAGCCCTCGGCGAGCGACTTGGCGTTGTCGGCGACCTTCTGGGCGTAGTCCTGGAAGGACGGCTGGCGGGCCTCGGCGAAGGCGACGGCCTTGGCGGCCATCACGTGCGACAGCGGGCCGCCGAGCACCATCGGGCAGCCGCGGTCGACGTCCGCGGCGAACTCCTCCTGGGCCAGCACCATGCCGCCGCGCGGGCCGCGCAGGGACTTGTGGGTCGTCGTGGTCACGATGTGGGCGTAGGGCACCGGGTTCTCCTCGCCGGTGAAGACCTTGCCCGCGACCAGCCCGGCGAAGTGCGCCATGTCGACCATCAGCGTGGCGCCGACCTCGTCGGCGATCTCGCGCATCTTGGCGAAGTTCACCCGGCGCGGGTAGGCGGAGTAGCCGGCCACGAGCACCAGCGGCTTGAACTCGCGGGCCTTGGCGGCGACGGCGTCGTAGTCGAGCAGCCCGGTCTCCGGGTCGGTGCCGTACTGCTGCTGGTGGAACATCTTGCCGCTGATGTTGGGGCGGAAGCCGTGCGTGAGGTGGCCGCCGGCGTCGAGCGACATGCCGAGCAGGCGCTGGTTGCCGAACTCGTGGCGCAGCGTCTCCCAGTCCGCCTCGGTCAGCTCGTTGACGTTCTTGGCCTGCATCTTCTCCAGGTAGGGCGTCTCGACCTTGTTGGCGAGGATCGACCAGAAGGCGACGAGGTTGGCGTCGATGCCGGAGTGCGGCTGGACGTAGGCGTAGGGGGCGCCGAACAGCTCGCGGGCGTGCTCGGCGGCGAGCGCCTCGACCGTGTCGACGTTCTGGCAGCCGGCGTAGAAGCGGTGCCCGACCGTGCCCTCGGCGTACTTGTCGCTGAACCAGGTGCCCATCGTCATCAGGACGGCCGGCGAGGCGTAGTTCTCCGACGCGATCAGCTTGAGCGAGCTGCGCTGGTCGGCGAGCTCCTGGCGCGTCGCCTCGGCGATGCGCGGCTCCACCGAGGCGATGACCTCGAGTGCCTGGGAGTACACGCTGCTGATCAGGGAGTCCGTCATGGCGGACAGCCTAGGGGTCGCACCGGACCTCTCGCGCGCGGCCCGCAGGTGTGACCTGGACCGCACCGGGCCACCCCGGCACGCCTGAGCAGGTGGCTGCGTCTCACATCGCAGACCGCGGTCCCACGATACGAGATTTCGCCTTGTGGAACAGGTGTCCATTCCCTGAGACTTCTTGACATGGTCACCGCCACCACCCATGCGCACCTCGTGGTCCGACGTCACGTCGACCTCATGCGCGTGGGCAGCGCGACCTGTTGGCATCGCTGACCGCCGCCCCGTAGTCCCTCTCCGCGCTCACCGTCGCGCGCGGCACTCCTCAGCGAACAGGACCTTCCTGATCATGCCCGACCTCCGGTTCACGCCCACGGCTGCCCAGAACACCGAGATCCCGCGCCCCAAGCGCGCCGAGGGTCAGTGGGCGCTCGGCTACACCGAGCCGTTGAACAAGAACGAGCAGTCCAAGAAGGACGACGACCCGCTCAACGTGCGGGACCGGATCCTCCACACCTACTCGCGCCGCGGCTTCGACTCGATCGACCCGGCCGACCTCCGCGGCCGCTTCCGCTGGATGGGCCTCTACACCCAGCGCGCTCCCGGCTTCGACGGCGGCAAGACCGCCCAGCTCGAGGAGGAGGAGCTCGACGACCGCTACTTCATGATGCGCGTGCGCACCGACGGCCAGGTCCTCGACGCGAACGCCCTCCGCGCGCTCGGCGAGGTGTCGACGGCGTACGGGCGCAACACCGCGGACATCACCGACCGCAACAACATCCAGTACCACTGGATCGAGATCGAGAGCGTCCCGGCGATCTGGGAGCGGCTCGAGTCCGTCGGCCTCACCACGCTCGAGGCGTGCGGCGACAGCCCCCGGCCGTTCCTCGGCTCCCCCGTCGCCGGCATCGCCAAGGACGAGATCATCGACGGCACCGAGGCGCTCGACGAGATCAAGCGCCGGGTGCTCGGCAACCCCGAGTTCTCCAACCTGCCGCGCAAGTTCAAGACCGCGCTGACCGGCCACCCCAGCCACGACGTGGCGCCCGAGGTCAACGACGTGTCGTTCGTCGGCACCGTCCACCCCGAGCACGGCCCGGGCTTCGACCTCTGGGTGGGCGGCGGGCTGTCGACCAACCCGATGCTCGCGCACCAGCTCGGCGTGTGGATCCCGCTGGACGAGGTCGCCGACGCCTGGGAGGGCGTCGCCGGCATCTTCCGCGACTACGGCTACCGCCGGCTCCGCTCCAAGGCGCGCCTCAAGTTCCTCCTCGCCGACTGGGGCAAGGAGAAGTTCCGCGAGGTCCTGGAGAACGAGTACCTCCACCGCGCGCTCGTCGACAACCCCTCCCCCGCGGCGCCCGTCACCCAGGGCGACCACATCGGCATCCACGAGCAGAAGGACGGCCGCTTCTACGTCGGCGCCGCCCCCGTGGTCGGCCGCATCGACGGCTCCACGCTGAGCGCGCTCGGCGACCTCGTCGAGCGGTACGGCGCCCGCGGCGCCCGCCTCACGGCGTACCAGAAGCTCGTCGTCATCGGCGTCGCCGCCGAGGACACCGAGGCCTTCGCCGACGACCTCGAGACGATCGGGCTCACCGCCCGCCCGAGCAACTGGCGGCGCTCGACGATGGCCTGCACCGGCATCGAGTTCTGCAAGCTCGCCATCGTCGACACCAAGGAGCGGGCGCGCCGGCTGGTCGGCGAGCTCGAGAAGCGCTTCCCCGACCTCGACACCGACATCTCGGTCAACGTCAACGGCTGCCCCAACGCCTGCGCCCGCACCCAGGTCGCCGACATCGGCCTCAAGGGCCAGCTCGTCATGGACGACAGCGGCAACCAGGTCGAGGGCTTCCAGGTGCACCTCGGCGGCGGGCTCGCGCTCGGCGCGAGCTTCGGCCGCAAGCTGCGCGCCCACAAGGTCACCAGCGCCGGCCTCGACGACTACGTCACCGCCGTCGTCTCGGCGTACCTCGCGGACCGCACCGACGGCGAGCGGTTCGCCGCCTGGGTCGCCCGCGCCGACGAGGCACTGCTGCGCGGGGAGCCGGTCGCGTCATGAGCGAACGCGCGCAGCCCTTCCACTGCCCCTACTGCGGGGACGAGAACCTGTTCCCCCAGGAGGGTGCAGGTGCCTGGGAGTGCCGTTCGTGCCTGCGCGCCTTCACCGTGAAGATGACCGGGATGATCCGTCCGGGCGGAGGTGCCGCATGAGCGCCTCCACCCAGGCGGCCCGCGACTTCAAGGGCACCCACACCGAGGGGCGTACGCCGGAGGAGCTGCGCGAGCTGGTCTCCCACGTCGGCGCCGAGCTCGAGCTCGCTCCCGCCGAGGTGATCATCGAGTGGGCCGTCGCCACCTTCGGCGACCGGTTCGCGATCACCTCCTCGATGGGTGACGCCGTCCTGGCGCACCTGGCCTCCACGGTCGCGCCCGGGATCGACGTCGTCTTCCTCGACACCGGCTACCACTTCATCGAGACCATCGGCACCCGCGACGCCGTCGAGGCGACCCTCCCGGTCAACCTCCGCACGGTCAGCACCTCGCTCACCGTCGCCGAGCAGGACGCGCAGTACGGCAAGGACCTCTACAAGACCGACCCCGACCTGTGCTGCGCGCTCCGCAAGGTGCAGCCGCTCGCCGACACGCTCGCCGAGTACGACGCCTGGGCCACCGGCCTGCGCCGCGCCGAGACCCACAACCGGGTGATCGCCCCCGTCGTCGGCTGGGACGCCCGCAAGGCCAAGGTCAAGGTGTCGCCGCTGGCCCGCTGGTCCGACGAGCAGGTCGAGGCCTACATCGTCGACAACGGCGTGCTGGTGAACCCCCTCGTCCACGACGGCTACCCGAGCATCGGCTGCTGGCCGTGCACCCGCCGCGTCGCCCCCGGCGACGACCCCCGCAGCGGCCGCTGGGCCGGCACCTCGAAGACCGAGTGCGGCATCCATGCCTAGGCCACCCCACGACGTTCTTCTCCTCCGCTGCGCTCCCCCGAACAACGCCGCGGGGACCCCGACCCCCAAGAAGATCCATTCCTTCATGGCTAGCGACAACGCCGTCGCACCCACCCTGTTGCACCGCACCACCACACACGATCGGAGGCACCCCTGATGGCTGCTCCTGCTCTGGTTGCCCTGGCTCACGGAAGCCGCGACCCCCGCTCGGCCGCGACGATCAAGGCCCTCGTCGCCGAGGTCAAGGCGATGCGCCCCGACCTCCGCGTCGAGACGGCGTTCCTCGACCACGCCAAGCCGTCCTTCGACACGGTCGTCGACCGGCTGGTGAAGGCCGGCTTCGACGAGATCGTCGTCGTCCCCCTCCTGCTCACCGAGGCCTACCACGCCAAGGTCGACGTCCCCGAGGTCGTCGCCTCCGCGATGGCCCGTCACGAGGGACTCCAGATCCACGCCAGCCGCATCCTCGGCATGGAGGCCGCCTTCCTCGAGGTGCTCGACGTCCGCCTGCGCGAGGCCCTCAAGGACGCCCGCGTCCGCGAGCTCGACGCCCTCGTGCTGGCCGCCGCCGGTTCGTCGGACCCGCTCGCGAACCAGTCGGTCGCCCGCATCGCCCGCACCTGGGCCGCCCGGCACCGCCTGCCGGTCACCGCGGCGTTCGCCTCGGCGACGCCGCCGGCCACGGGCGAGGCCGTACGCGCGCTCCGCGCCGAGGGCAAGCGCCACATCGCCGTCGCGTCGTTCTTCCTCGCCCCCGGCCGGCTGCCCGACCGGGCCGCCGAGCTGGCGATCGAGGCCGGCGCCGTCGCGGTCTCCGACCCGCTGGGCGCCCACCCGGCGGTCGCCCGCGCGATCCTCGCCCGCTACGCCGTGGGCGCGGTCGAGCTGGTCCCCGTCTGACGAGTCGGCGCATCTGCTCGCGCGCAGAGGGTCGAGTCGGCGCATCTGCTCGCGCGCACAGGCCGAGTCGGCGCATCTGCTCGCGCGCACAGGGCCGAGTCGGCGCATCTGCTCGTACATTGGCGCCGACTCGACATTCTTCTCACGTACACACGCGCCGACTCGGCACTGTTCCTGCGCACACACGCGCCCGCTCGGCACTGATCTCGCGCACATGCGCGCCCACTCGGCGCTCAGAGGTGCTTGAGGGCCTCGCGTCGGGACAGGCCGCTCAGCCGGTCGGCGTGGGTCGCGACGAAGGCCCGCACCCAGTCCGGGTCCGTGCGCGCGTGCTGGCGCAGCGCCCAGCCGAGCGCCTTGCGGACGAAGAAGTCGTTGCCGTACGCCGTGTCGTCGAGGTTGGCGACCAGCACCCGCTCCAGCAGGTCGGTGTCGGTGACCTCGGCGTGCCGCAGCTGGGAGAGCATCGCCGTACGCCGCACCCAGAGGCTGTCCGGGTCGACCGCCCAGGCGTCCATGACCGGCGTCGCCGCCACGCGGTGGTCGAGCAGCACCTGGCCGACCACGTGGCCGGCGATCTCGTCGACGACGTCCCACCACGCCCCGAGCCGGACGAGCTGCTCGAGGAGCGGCAGCAGGTCGACGTCGAGCCAGGCGGCGTAGGGCCGGTGCCGCAGCAGGGCGACGGCGGCGTACCACTCCTCGCGGTGGCTGGCGTCCTCGAAGAGCTCCAGCACCGCAGCCTCCCACTGGGCACGGTCGGCGAAGCGGTGGTCGGCGAGGACCGGACGCAGCAGGGCCCTGAGCGCGGGTGCGCCGAGGCCGACGTAGGGCAGGTCGGACTTCATGTACGCCTGCTGCTGGGCCGCGCGCTCGGGGTCGCCGACCTCGGCGAGGGCCGCGCGCACGGCTCCGACGTAGGTCATCCGACCGTCAACCGATCAGGCGCTCGCGCAGGTGCTCGAGCTGGCGGGCCGGGTCCTCGGTGACCCCGCCGTGCACCGGCCCGGGCTGCAGCACCGTGCTGCGGGGGGCCTTGAGGAAGCCGAAGCGCTGGCCGAGGGACTGCCGAGCGGCCTCGCCGGCGCGCTCGTCGCCGCGGCAGACGAGCTCGACGAACGCCAGCGCCTCGCGCACCTGCTCGGCGTCGATCGCCGGCGTGCAGCGCCCGCAGCCGGTCGGCGTCGACGTGGCAGGCCACGTCGAGGAAGTCGGCGCCCTGGCAGTGCAGGACGACGCCGACGTTGAGGAACTCCTCGCGCTCGGGTCGCGGCACGCAGCGGAGCACGACGTACTGGTAGGCGTGCCTCATCGGGCACCGCCCGGGAGCCACTGGCGGGTGCCGAGGCGGGCGACGAGGAAGTCGACGTACGCCGCCCGCAGCGCGTCCGGCCCGAGCTGGTCGGCGCCGTCGGTGCCGGGCACGGGCTCCAGCCACTCGTCGGGCACGGCCGCGAGCACCTCGACGAACACCTCGCGGCTCAGTGCCGCCGAGATCTCGCCGTCGAGCTCCTGCGCGCGGGCGGCGCAGGTCTCGAAGACGTGGCCGGTGGCGTCCCACGGCTGCGCGGCGAAGC
The DNA here is from genome assembly GCA_963795275.1 of uncultured Actinomycetota bacterium. Taxonomy (GTDB): domain Bacteria; phylum Actinomycetota; class Actinomycetes; order Propionibacteriales; family Nocardioidaceae; genus Nocardioides. The sequence goes on along the minus strand of CAWCHD010000004.1, from coordinate 22,075 downwards.
GAGCCGCGTCGGTGACCCCTCCCGACCAGCCGTGGTGGAAGTAGAGCGACGCCCCGTGGTCGATGACCCAGAGGTCGCCGTGCCAGACGAGGAGGTTGGGGTTGCGCCACGACCGGTCGACGTTGGCGGTGAACGCGTCGAGCCAGAGCACGCGGGCGCCCTCGTCGTCCGGCGTGCTCACCTGCCCGTCGACACCGAACGACCCGGGCAGGAAGTCGATGCCGAGGTTGGCGCCGACGCTCGCGTTGAGCAGGTCCTGCACCTCCTCGTCCGCCTCGTAGCGGGCGAGCTCGGGATCGAGGTCGAGCACCACGAGGCGCGGCGTGCGCAGCCCGAGCCGGGTGGCCAGGCCGCTGACGACCACCTCGGCGACGAGCACCTTGGCTCCCTGACCGGCACCGCGGAACTTGCAGACGTAGGTGCCGAGGTCGTCGCCCTCGACGACGCCGGGCAGGCTGCCGCCCTCGCGCAGCGGGGTGACGTAGCGGGTGACGGCGACCCGCGGCAGTCCGGTGGAGGTCACTGGACCGGCGTCTCCCCCGCGAGCCGAGCGGTCTCGGCCTCGACGTCGAAGTCCGCCGTGGGCCACTGCAGGTCCATCCCGCGCAGCGTGTCGAGGAGCAGCTGCGCGATGGCGAGGTTGCGGAACCACTTCTTGTCCGAGGGGATGACGTGCCACGGCGCGACCTGGGTGCTGGTGCGCTCGAGCACGACCTCGTACGCCTCACGGTACGCCGGCCAGAGTGCGCGCTCGTCGAGGTCCCCGGGGTTGTACTTCCAGTGCTTCTCGGGGTTGGCGAGCCGCTCCTCGAGGCGCGCCTTCTGCTCGTCGGCGCTGATGTGCAGCATGCACTTGATGATCGCGTAGCCCTCACCTGCCAGCCGCGCCTCGAACTCGTTGATCGCGCCGTACCGCCGCTCGATCTCGTCGGGCTCGGCGAAGCCGCGGACCTTGCCGATCAGGACGTCCTCGTAGTGCGAGCGGTCGAAGACGCCGATGTAGCCGGCGGGCGGCAGTCCCTTCTCGATGCGCCACAGGAAGTCCTGGGCCTTCTCCTCGTCGGTCGGCGCCTTGAAGCTGGTGATCCGGACGCCCTGCGGGTCGACGAGGCCGATGGTGTGGCGCAGCACCCCGCCCTTGCCGCTCGTGTCCATCCCCTGGAGGACCAGCAGCACGCGTCGCTCGCTGCCGACGGTCCGCTGCGCCCAGAGCCGCTCCTGCAGGTCGGCGAGCTCGTCGCCCATCGCGTAGAGCGCGGCCTGGCCGTCGGCCTTCTTGCCGTCGAAGCCCGGAGCCGCGTCGGTCTCGATCGAGGTCAGGTCGACCGGACCGGGCGGCAGGCGGAGGGCGTCGGCGATCGCGGAGGTGGTCATGGGCACATCATGGCCCACGCCGTTCGTCGGATCGGCCCAGCACACGGCGTACGTCGAGCGTGCAGCCGACGACCGTGGCGACCCCGCCGTCGCGCTGCGGCTCGTCGAACCACGTGCCCTGCACGAAGCCGGCCTTGTCGAGGATCCGCAACGACGCCGCGTTGCCGTGGTCGGGTGCGGCGAAGTACGCCGATGCGTCCGGGAACCGGTGCCGTGCGCCCAGCATCCAGGCCCAGAGGATGCGCGCCCCGAGGCCGCGCCCGACCCACGCCGGCTCACCGATGACGTAGTCGAGCCCGATCGCGTCCGGGTCGGGCGTCAGCAGCGCGAACTCCGGGTAGTCGCGGATCCGGTAGTCCTGGACGAATCCGATCGAGTGGCCGTTGACGTCGACGACCCACATCCGGGTCGGCGTCGTGCCGTCGACGCGAGGGCCGTACCTCGCCAGCACCGCTGCGTCGCTCGGCTCGCCGTCGTTGCCCCACCAGCGCCGTGACGTGCGTCCTCGCGCAACCAGCGGGCGAGGATCGGCAGGTCGCCGCGCGTCATGGCCCGCAGCACGATCCGCTGGTCCGGCTCGACGACGAAGCGCTTCACCTCTCCCGACAGGTCGTCGGCGACCGGGTCGCCGGACAACCCGCGGGCGATCCGCGCAGCGGCGGCCACCCACGACTCGTGCGGGCCGACCGCGCCGGCGAGCTCCCGCCCGTCGTGGCGGACGACGACCGGGACGTGGTCGGGCACCTCAGTGGCCGGGGCGCCCGGGACGACCGGCGGCAGCACCGACCACGGGAAGTCGATCCACTGCTCGGTGCGCCGCCACGCGTAGTCGGGCTTGATCACCGACTGCGGCTTCTCGTAGATCACCACGGTGCGGGCCTCGGCGACGTGGCCCTCGCAGAACTCGTGGACCAGCTCGAGCGTCCGCCCGGTGTCGGCCACGTCGTCGGCGACCAGGACCTTGAGCCCGGAGAGGTCCACCCGGGCAGGAGTGGGCGGGAGCATGATCGGCACGTCGAGGCGTTGGTCGACGCCGGTGTAGAACTCGACGTTGACCACCGACAGGTTCTTCACGCCGAGGGCGTAGCCGAGCCCCATGCCGAGGGCGAGACCGCCGCGGGCGATCGAGAGGATCATGTCGGGCGCGAAGCCGGAGTCCGCGACCTCCTGCGCCAGCTCCCGGGTGGCCGTGCCGAACATCTCGTAGGTCAGGACCTCGCGTTCACTGCTCACGGGACCCATCCCACCAGAGGTCCGCGCCGGGTCGGAAGAGGTGGTTCAGAAGTCGGGGTGCGGCTCGTCGAGCTCCTCGTCCTGCTCGCCCAGCGCCTCTCGCACCACCGAGAACGCCAGCCCGGCGGCGTACCCCTTGCGGGCGAGCATCCCGGCGAGGCGTCGGGTCGCGACCTGGCGGTCGAGGCCGGACATCGACCGCAGCTTCTTGTCGACCAGGGCCCGTGCGGCGTCGCGCTGGTCGTCCTCGTCGATCTGCTCGAGTGCTTCCTTGGCCTCCTCGTCGCCGACGCCCTTGCGTCGCAGCTCCTGGGCGAGCGCCCGGGGCGCCAGGCCGCGGCTGCGGTGGCGGCTCTCCACCCACTGCCGGGCGTAGGCCGCGTCGTCGATCAGGCCGACCTCGGTGAACCGGTCGAGCAGCTCGGTGGCGACCTCGTCGGGCACCTCGCGCTTGGCCAGCTTGTCGGCGAGCTCCTTGCGGGTGCGGGCCTGGCCGGTCAGCGAGTCGAGCACGAGGGTGCGCGCGACACCCTCGGGGTCGGCCTGCACCTCGGCAGCGGCGGCTGCCTGTCGCGCCTCCCGCGCCTCGGCACGCTCGGCGAAGGTCTTCCTGGGCTTGCGGCCGCCGCGCTTCTTCTGGCCGCGGGCGGACGGCCCGCTCGGCCGGGGCCGGCCCGTCCGCGTGGGGCGTGGATGGGGTCTCCCCCACCCACGCCTTCACGCCGAGGCTGACGTCGCCGGCCCAGGCCGGCGGTGGACGGTCTTCGTGGGTCATCGACTCAGAAGTCGTCGACCCCGATGGGCTCGTCGCTCAGGTCGTCGGCGGGCTTGTCGACGGCGGGAGTGACGCCGAGCTTCTCCAGGATCAGCTTCTCGATCTCGTTGGCGAGGTCGGGGTTGTCCTTGAGGAAGTTGCGCGAGTTCTCCTTGCCCTGGCCGAGCTGGTCGCCCTCGTAGGTGTACCAGGCGCCGGCCTTGCGGATGATGCCCGCCTCGACGCCGACGTCGATCAGGCCACCCTCGCGGCTGATGCCCTTGCCGTACATGATGTCGAACTCGGCCTGCTTGAACGGCGGGGCCACCTTGTTCTTCACGACCTTGACGCGGGTGCGGTTGCCGACCATGTCGGTGCCGTCCTTGAGCGTCTCGATGCGGCGCACGTCGAGGCGCACCGAGGAGTAGAACTTGAGCGCGCGACCACCGGTGGTGGTCTCGGGCGAGCCGAACATCACGCCGATCTTCTCGCGCAGCTGGTTGATGAAGATGGCGGTCGTGCCGGAGTTGTTGAGGGCACCGGTCATCTTGCGCAGCGCCTGGCTCATCAGACGGGCCTGGAGGCCGACGTGGCTGTCACCCATCTCGCCCTCGATCTCGGCGCGGGGCACGAGCGCGGCGACGGAGTCGATGACGATCAGCGACAGGGCGCCGGAGCGGATCAGCATGTCGGCGATCTCGAGGGCCTGCTCACCGGAGTCGGGCTGGGAGACCAGGAGGGCGTCGGTGTCGACGCCGAGGTTCTTCGCGTAGTCGGGGTCGAGCGCGTGCTCGGCGTCGATGAAGGCGACGATGCCGCCGGCCGCCTGGGCGCTGGCCACCGCGTGGAGGGCGACCGTCGTCTTTCCGGACGACTCCGGACCGTAGATCTCCACGACCCGGCCGCGCGGCAGGCCGCCCAGGCCGAGGGCCACGTCGAGGGCGATCGACCCGGTGGGGATCACCTCGAGCGGGGCACGCGTCTCGTCGCCCAGTCGCATGACCGAGCCCTTGCCGAACTGCTTCTCCACCTGTGCGAGCGCGGCGTCGAGGGCCTTCTCGCGGTCTGCTCCAGCCATGGCTGTGTCCCGTTCTCTCGTCGTGTGTGTCGGTACGTCTGCGACGCTAGGGCGAGCCACTGACAGTCCCTGATCAGGACCGTCGACTGCTGTGGACAACCTCGCCCGGCGTCGTACCTGTGGACGCACAGTAGCCCGAACAGGTGTTCGATGCAGTGTTCGACGACGGCGTGTCGCGCGCCGAGATCCCGAGTCTCAGGAGTGACGGCGGGTGACGCGGCCGGCCACCACCACGGTGCCCGCCAGCAGCGCCGCGAAGGCCGCGAGGGCCGGGTAGCCCAGCACCCCGACGATCACCCCGGCCAGCGCGCCTCCGCCGGCCGCGGTGAGGGCCATCGCCATGTCGGAGGTGCCCTGCACGTCGGTGCGGGCGGTGATCGGCGTGCGGTCGGCGATCACGGTCGATGCGGCGACCGTCGCGCAGGACCAGCCGAGACCGAGCAGGAACAGGCCGGTGAGGATCTGCCACGACGAGCCCTCGGGCGAGAGCCCGCACAGCGCGAGCGCGACCAGCAGGACCACTCCCCCGGTCACCAGCACGGTCGAGCGCCCGAACCGGTCGGCGGCCCACCCGACGACCGGCGAGAACGCGAACATGCCGGCCACGTGGACCGAGATGACGAACCCGATGACCTCGAGCTCCGCGCCGCCGTGCTCCATGTGGAGCGGGGTCATGATCATCACGGTCACCATGGCGGCGTGCGCACAGGCCATCGCCACCACGGCCGCACCGACCGCCGGCACCTCGCGCACGACGTCGACGAACGTGGTCCACGACCGGCCGCGGGGCTGTGGGCCGACCGTCGGCGAGATCCCCGCCGCCGCCTGGGCCACGAGGAGCGGGTCGGGGCGCAGCCGCCACCAGACCCACGCCGCGGTCACGACGAGCACCACGGCGCCGATGGCGAAGCCGCCGGTCAGCTCGGGGATGCCCAGCGAGCGTCCGGCCGACCCACCGACGCCGACGAGGTTGGGCCCGGCCACCGCGCCGATCGTGCTGGCCCACACGACGAGCGAGAGCGCCCGCGCGCGGTGCTCCTCGGTCGCGAGGTCGGTCGCGGCGTAGCGCGAGCCGGTGTTGACCGCCGTGGTCGCCCCCAGCAGCAACGAGCCGAGCAGCAGGACGAGCATCGAGTCGACGACCCCTGCGACCACCGCGAGCACGGCGCCGGCGGCGCCGACCAGGTAGCCGGTGACGAGCCCGACGCGACGGCCGCGCCGTCCCATCACCCGCGCCAGGCCGTAGGCCGCGGCGGCGGTCCCGAGCACCTGGAAGGTCTGCGCGAGCCCGGCCATCGTGTCGCTGCCGGTGATGTCGCGGGCCAGCAGCGAGGACGTGGTGACGCCGATCGTCACGCCGACGGCGCCGACCGCCTGGGAGACGAGCAGCGTGCGGACGGTGTGGCGCTGGACCACCTCGAGGTCGAGGTCCGCGGCCACGGCTGGGGCGGGGGTCGTCACCGCTCGCTCTCCGGCAGCTCGAGCTGGCGACGGACCGCCGCCCAGACCTCCTTGGGAGCCATCCCGGAGTCGAGCGCCTCCTGCGTGGTCTGCCCGTCGAGGTCGCGCAGGACCGTCAGCTCGGCCCACGAGCGCGAGTAGCTGCGGCCGAGCGCCGCATCGAGCCGTGACCAGAACTCCGTGTGCCTCACGGGGACACCCCATCACGGACCGCCGACAGCTCGAGCCAGGTCTCCCCGCGCGAACCCGCGACCCCGGACCGGACGGCGACCTCCGACCACCCCGCTCCCTCCACCACGGTCGACAGGTCGTGGGCCCGCCAGTAGGTGAAGTGCCGTGGACGACGGATCGACCCGTGGGTGGACCAGCCGTCGCCGTCCCCCTCCTTGAGCGAGACCCGCAGGACCCCGCCGGGGCGAGTGACCCCCGCCAGCCGCGCCAGCACGGTCGGCAGGTCGTCGCGGCGCACGTGCAGGAGCGACGCGTTGGCCCACACGGCGTCGTACGACCCCTCCGGCGACGCGATGTCGTCGACGAGCGGGTCGAGCAGGTCGCACGCGACGCCCTGCGACCGGAGCAGGTCGACGAACCCCGGGGTGATGTCCGTGCGCCGGACGCGGAGGCCGAGCGACTCCATCAGCCGCGCGTCGCGCCCGCCGCCCGAGCCGATCTCCAGCACCCGCGCGCCCGGCCCGAGGAGCTGGACGAAGTCCTCGATGTCGGCGCGCACCGAGTCGGGCATGACGGGCCCGTCGGCGACGTACGCCGCCGCGTCGACGTCGTAGGCCCGGACCGTCGCGTCGTCGGGCGGGACCCGGCTCACCCGGCGCCCACGTCGTGGAGGTGGTGGACCACGTCGTGCAGGTGGTAGCTGCCGAGCGTCTCGACCGTGAAGCGGTCGCCGTTGGACCGCACGCCCGGCCGGTGCGACGTCTCGTCCGTGACGGTCGAGTAGATGCCGGCGACCGTGCCCGCCGCCTCGATCAGCTCGACCGCCACGACGGTGGCGTCCTGGCTGCCGTAGTCGCCCTCGATCGCCGTCGCGTCCTGGTCCCAGTTGGCGAAGGTCGGCTCGTCCTCGTCGAGCATCGCGCGCAGCCTCTCGGCGAAGAGGACGTGCACGTCGCGGACGTGGCAGCCGTACTCGAGCGGCGACCACACGCCCGGGGCCGGGCGCTCGCCCGCGTCACCGCGCGCGAGCACCTGCGTCCAGGTCATCGCGGTGTCGTGCACCAGACGCGGCAGGTCGGCCAGCCCCTGCGCCGCCGGGTCGAAGCCGCACTCGGCGCACGGCCGCTCGAGGACCCAGGTCCAGTCCTTGGTGTCCGGGACGATGCTCATGGCCGTCATCCAACCAGCCACCGCGGCGAGGACAATGTGCGGAATGGACATCCGACGTGCACTTCCCGCCGACCTCCCGGCGGTCGCCGGGATCTACGGGCGCGAGGCACTGGAGGGCCACGCGACCTTCGACCTCGAGCCGCGCCCGATGGACCTGTGGGAGGAGAAGCTCGCCGGCGACGACCACTTCCTGGTCGCCGTCCACGAGGGCTCCGTCGCCGGCTACGCCACCTCGGGCGCGTTCCGGCCGAAGCCGGCCTACGGCCGCACCCGCGAGACCACCGTCTACGTCGCGCCGGGCCACCAGGGGCTCGGCGTCGGCCGTCGGCTGTACGACGCCCTGCTGGCGCTGCTCGTCGACGACGGCGTGCACCTCGTCGTGGCCGCCGTCGCCCAGCCCAACGACGCGAGCATGGCGCTGCACCGCGCGTGCGGCTTCGAGGTCGTCGGCACGATGCGCGAGGTCGGTCGCAAGCACGACCGCTGGATCGACGTGACCTGGCTCCAGAAGGTGCTCGACTGAGGGGCGGTCAGGTCAGCCCGAGCTCGCGGGTCGACACCTCGCGCATCTCGACCTTGCGCACCTTGCCGGTCACGGTCATCGGGAACTCCTCGACGACCATCACGTAGCGCGGGATCTTGTAGTGCGCGAGCCTGCCCTCGGCGTACGCCCGCACCCCCGCCGCGTCCAGCGGATCGGTCCCGGGACGCATCCGCAACCATGCGCACAGCTCCTCGCCGTACTTCGCGTCCGGGACGCCCACGACCTGCACGTCCTCGATGTCGGGGTGCGTGTAGAGGAACTCCTCGATCTCGCGCGGGTAGATGTTCTCCCCGCCGCGGATGACCATGTCCTTGATCCGGCCGGTGATCCGGACGTAGCCCTCGTCGTCCATCACCCCGAGGTCGCCGGTGTGCATCCAGCCGTCGGCGTCGACCGCCTCGGCGGTCTTCTCCTCGTCGTCCCAGTAGCCGAGCATCACCGAGTAGCCGCGCGTGCAGAACTCCCCCGCCTCGCCGCGTGGAAGCGTGTCGCCGCTGACCGGGTCGATGATCTTGATCTCGAGGTGCGGGGCGACCCGGCCGACCGTCCCGACCTTGCGCTCGAGCGAGTCGTCGGTGTGGGTCTGCGTCGAGACCGGCGACGTCTCGGTCATGCCGTAGGCGATCGTCATCTCCTCGATCCCGGCCTCGATGAGCTTCTTCATCATCTCCTCGGGGCACGGCGAGCCCGCCATGATCCCCGTGCGCACGCTGCTGAGGTCGTAGGACGCCAGGTCGGGCAGCGCCCACTCCGCGATGAACATCGTCGGCACGCCGTAGAGCGACGTGCACCGCTCGTCGGACACCGCACGCAGCGTCAGGGCGGGGTCGAACCCGGGCGCCGGGATCACCATCGTGGCGCCGTGGCTGGTGCACGCGAGGTTGCCCATGACCATCCCGAAGCAGTGGTAGAAGGGCACCGGGATGCAGACCCGGTCCTGCTCGGTGTAGCGGCAGGCCTCACCGACGAGGTAGCCGTTGTTGAGGATGTTGCGGTGGCTGAGGGTCGCGCCCTTGGGGAATCCCGTGGTGCCCGAGGTGTACTGGATGTTGATCGGGTCGTGCGGGTCGAGCGACGCCGCCCGGGCTCGCAGGTCGTCGTCGGAGACACCCGACCCGTCGGCCAGCAGGCCGGCCCAGCTGTGCTCGTCGTCGAGGTGGACGACCCGCTCGAGGGCGTCGTTCTGGTCGGCCGTCTCCTCGATCATGGCGCGGTAGCTGCTCGTCCGGAACGACGTCGCGCTCACCAGCATCCGCATGCCGCTCTGGTTCACGACGTAGGCGAACTCGTGGGTGCGGTAGGACGGGTTGACGTTGACCAGGACCGCGCCGACCTTCGCCGTCGCGAGCTGCACGAGGGTCCACTCGGCGCTGTTGGGTCCCCAGATGCCGACCCGGTCGCCCTTCTCGATGCCGGCGCCGATCAGGCCGCGGGCCACGTCGTCGACGTCGCGGTCGAGCTCGGCCCACGTCCAGCGGCGCCCGCTCGCGCACTCGACCAGCGCCTCGCGGTCGGCGTACGACGCCACCGTCCGCGCGAGGTTGGCGCCGATCGTCTCCTCCAGCAGTGCCGGAGCGGCCTCACCCTGTGCGTAGGAGTCCATCCGGGCAACCTAGGACGCACGCCATCGCATTGGCTACAGGTTGGTCGGGCGGGTGAAGACCGCCGTCGTGCGCGGCGGGACGGTGACGCTCCCGGCGGTGGCCGTCGAGGTCCGCACCACGGGGTCCAGGCCCGCCTGCTGGACCGGGTGCAGCTGCCAGCCGCCACCGGCGCCGCTCACCGAGGCGGTGCTCGCCGAGGCGTTGACGATCACGAGGACGCCGTCGAGCCGCGGGTCCACCCCCGGACCACGGGTGTCGTCGACCAGCATCGCGACCACTCCCGCCGGGGCGTCGAGGAAGGACACCTTGGCCTGGATGTCGGCGGCGGAACCCAGCCGGAAGAGACGGCTCGACGCGCGCATGCGCAGGAGGTCGAGAGCACCTTCGTGCGCAGCACGCATGTCTGCAGGTCCGGGCACGAGGGCCGGGTCGGCCAGCAACGGACGCTGGTAGTCCCAGGTGGCCTCGTTGTCGGGAGCGGGCGGCAGGCCGGAGCCGAACGTGTTCTCCTGGCCGGTCCAGTCGATCCGGTTGAACCAGTCGCCGGAGTCGTAGGAGTTGCGGTCCAGCGACTTCGAGCGCAGGAGGTCGACGCCGGCGTGCCAGAACGAGACGCCCTGGCCGAGGGTGACCGTCGAGAGCGCCACCGTGTTCATCCGCGCACGGTCCGCCATGGGGGTGTCCGTCGGCAGCTTGAGCTGGAGGGCGTCGAAGAGCGTCTCGTTGTCGTGGGCGTCGACGTAGCTGATCGTCTCGCTGGGGTCTGCGGCGTAGCCGGCCGGCTGGCCGTTGTAGTCCAGGTCGCGCCCGGCGACGGTCGAGCCGTCCGTGGCGCGGAAGCTGAAGTCCGCCAGGTTGCCGGCCATCCCCAGCTTGACCAGGTCCTCGAGGTGGGCCAGGCGGGCCTGCTGCTCCTCTGGGGTGCCGTTGGCGGGCGAGGCGTTGGGGTCCGTCGCCAGGCCGGTGCCGAAGCCCTGGACCCGCGGGTCCGCGTCGAACGGCCCGCCCCCGCGCACGGCGTCACGGAGCCGGTCGCTGAAGGTGCCGATCCCCGTGCCGGCGAGGTTGGCCTGGGTGGCCTGCACGAACCGGGCGTCGTCGGCGACCTCGCCGAAGTTCCAGCCTTCGCCGTAGAGGTAGATCCGCCGGCCGTCCACGCCGTCGCGACGTACGGTGAGTGCGTCGAGCGCGGCCCGCACGTCGAGCATGTTCTGCTTGCTGTGGTGCCCCATGAGGTCGAAGCGGAATCCGTCGACGTGGTAGTCGCGGGCCCAGGTCGCGACCGAGTCGACCATCATCTTGCCCATCATCAGGTGCTCGGTCGCGGTGTTGGAGCAGCAGGTCGAGGTGGTCACCTCGCCGTCGGCGTCGAGCCGGTGGTAGTAGCCGGGCACGATCTTGTCGAGCGTCGACAGCGGGGCCAGCCCGTCGGCGGTGGTGTGGTTGTAGACCACGTCCATCACCACCTGCAGGCCCGTGCGGTGCAGCGAGCGCACCATCGCGCGGAACTCCTGGGTGCGTCGGTCCGGGTCGACCGCGTAGGAGCCCTCGGGGGTGGTCCAGTGGTAGGGGTCGTAGCCCCAGTTGAACCCGTCCCGGGCCGCGACCGCGGCCACGCAGGCCTGCTGCTGCGGGGAGTCGGGCGGCAACGACCGCAGGTCGCACGCGGGGGTGGCCTGGTCCGCACGGTCCTCGGGGATCGTGGCGATGTCGAAGACCGGGAGCAGGTGCACCGTGTTGAGGCCGGCGCCTGCCAGCTCACCCAGGTGCCGCATGCCGGCGGAGCCCGTGCGGGTGAACGCCTGGTAGGTCCCCCGCTCGGCCTCCGGCACCGTCCGGTCGCCGATGGAGAAGTCGCGCACGTGCAGCTCGTAGATCGTCCGGTCCTCGGGCTGGGCGACCACCGGCGACCGGTCCGAGGACCAGCCCGCCGGCTCCGTGGACGGGTCGGCGAGGTCGACGAGCACGGAGCGCTCCGAGTCGACCGTCAGCGCGACCGCGTAGGGATCGGTGACGGTGCTGGTCACGACCGCCTGGGCGTCGGGCGACCACACCCGCACCTGGAAGGCGTAGGCCGAGCCGCGCCAGCTGCGCGAGCCGGTCACGGTCCAGGACCCGTCCCGCTCACGCCGCATCGGCACCCGCCGCGCGGACGACCCGGTGCCGAGCACCAGCTCGACCTGCTGGGCCGTGGGCGCCCACACGGCGATCGATGGGCTGCCCCCGCGCCACGTGACACCCAGCTCGCGGTCCGCGGCGGCCGCGTAGGTGGTGTCCAGCACACCCGGCAGCTGGAGCCCGGTGGCGATCCCCAACCGTCCCAGCCCGTCGTACGCCCCGACGACGACCTGGCCGCGCAGCCACTCCTCGACCTCGCGCGCTGCGCCGCGAGGCACCTCGAGCACGTCGTAGGACGCGAGGTGCGGGTAGGCGGCTGCGAGGTCGGGCGGCAGGCTGTCGGCAACCCGCTCGAGTGCCACGGAGCGGCCGCCGTCGATGCTCTCGGCGTCGGCCACGAGCCCACCCCTGGTGGAGCCGTGCAACCGGAAGCGCCACCGGTCACCGACGGTGCCGGGCAGGTCCCAGGCGATGAGCCGGGGGGTCAGCCAGTGGGCGCGCTGCTGGGTGAGGTCGACGGTCGGGGCCGTCTCGCCGCCACCCCCGGCCGCGAAGGTCGACACCGTCATCTCCTTGGTCTGCTCGTCGAACGAGAGCTGCACGCCCTGCCCGGCCTCGACCGAGAAGCCGATGTTGGGACCGTCGGGCACGCCACCAGCACCCCAGTTGGTGGCCCAGGACTGGTCCTGGGTGACCTTGGCCTCATAGCTCCCGGCCGGCACCTGCGTGGTGCGGAACGTCCACATGCCGTCACCGTCGGGATCCTGGAGCCAGGACCTCAGGCAGTCCGGAGCCCAGTCGCCGGGGCATCCCAGCTCGGACTGGAAGCTCCCGGCTGCCGTGAACAGGTGGGGCGTCTCGATGCTGTTGGTGACCCAGTGGGTCTGGTGGCTGTACCAGAACGTCACCGGGTCGCCGGTGGCCGCCAGGGCGATGTTGTCGCCCCCGGGCACCCCTCCGGCTCCGTAGTTCTCGTCCCACGAGTCGTTGATCGCCGCCTTGTAGGCGAACGTTCCCGCAGGGATCGCCGGAGAGCTGAAGGTGCGCGACCACACGAGGTCGTCGGCGTCCAGCGCCAGGTCGATGTCCGGGCACTCGGGCGTCCACTCGGTGGGGCAACCGACCTCGTCCTGGAACGTGCCCGGGACCGACACGGAGTCGGGCTGGGTCACCGGGCCGTCCGTCCCGGGGTCACCGTCCTCCGCCGGCGTGCCGACCTTGGCGTAGGTCTGGGCCACCCCCAGGTCCCCGTCGGCGTCGCGGGCGATCGCCCGGTACTCGACGAGCGTTCCCTCGGGCAGGTCGGTGACATCGTGGAACACCCGGTAGGGCGCGTTGTCGTCGGTGCCCAGCAGCTGCCAGTCCGTGCCGCCCACGGGCCGCCAGGCGAGCGTCACCTGGGTGAAGTCGTCGCCCGGCACCCCCACGCCGATCTCCGCGCGACCGCCGACGGTGCCGCCCGCCGTCGGGGTCTCGAACGCCGGTCGAGGTGCGGTCCGGCTGCTCGGGATCCGACGGTCGGCACGCCACACGCGCACGCCGAGCGCGGGCACGCGCAGGTCGGTCCGACCCTCCTCGTCGCTGCGCACGGACCCGGCCGGGCCTCGCACGGACCGGCTCCGGTCGGCGGCGTACACCTCCCGATAGGTCGTGCGCGGAGCGAAGGTGTCGATCGTCGCGGAGTGGTCGGCGGTGTCGTTGTTGAGCGCGACGACGTACTCGCGCCCGTCGGCGGACACCCGGCTGAAGGCGTAGATCCCCGCCTTGTCGCTCGCGAAGCGGTGGACCTGCGCCCCGTCGGCGAGCGCCGGGTAGCGCTCGCGGAGCGCGGCCAGGCCGCTGATGCTGCGGTAGAGGGGCGTGCCGCGGTCGAAGTTGGAGTCAGCCGTGGTGGCGTCGTTGCCGATCAGGTCGAAGCCGTTGTAGAGCGGCACCCGGCTGGGGAACATGTCCTCACGTGCGCGCTGGTCACCGATCCCGTTGGCGACCCCGCGGGGCGCGGAGAAGCCCTGCTCGTCCCCGTAGTAGACGACTGGCTGGCCGCGGCTCAGGAACATGAGCGCGTGGGCGAGCTCGTCACGCTCGAGCAGCTCGCTCTCGCCGTACGCCGCCGCGTTGGCGCGCAGGAAGCTGCCGATGCGGCCCATGTCGTGGTTGCCGAGGAAGGTCGGCGTCTCGTAGACGTTGGAGTCGGTGTCGGTGTACCAGTCGTCCGAGGCGAAGAAGTCACGCAGCTTGGTGGTCGGCGCCCCCTGGGCGAAGCCGGAGCCGGCGGCCTGGAAGCCGAAGTCGACGGTGGCCTGGAGCTTGCCCTCGGTGGTGTAGCGCGACATGAACTCGGGGCTGGCGTCGTAGACCTCGCCGAACATGAAGAAGTCGTCGTTGCCCCGTGCAGCCGCGTGGTCGATCAGTGCCGGGGAGAACTGCTGCCAGAACTCGGTGTTGACGTGCTTGACGGTGTCGATGCGGAAGCCGTCGATCCCGACCTCGTCCACCCACTTCTCGTAGATGTCGGTCATGCCGCGCACGACGGTGGGGTGCTCGGTCCACAGGTCGTCGAGGGAGGAGTAGGCACCGGACGGGAAGTCGCCGTAGGTGTTGGACTCGCCCGCGAAGGTGGAGGTGCCGCGGTTGTGGTAGAGCGTCGGGTCGTTGAGCCACGCGGGGACCTTGACGTCCTCCTCCCCTGTGGGCAGCAGGGGGCGGTAGGGGAACGAGTCGAGGTCGACCTGCGGGAACGGGCGCTGACCGTCGGCGAAGTCCCGGTCGTCGAAGGGCTGCCCGGAGGCGTCGACGTAGGGCTGGTCCTGGGTGCTGACGTAGGGCAGGTTGCCGTCCGCACCGTAGGCGGACCGGTCGTAGGTGATGACGTCCGCGGTGTGGTTGGTGATGATGTCGAAGAACACCTTGAGGCCGCGCTGGTGGGCCAGGCGGACGAGCCGGGCCATGTCGGCGTTGGTGCCGAGGTGGGGGTCGATCTGGGTGAAGTCGGTGATCCAGTAGCCGTGGTAGCCGGCCGACTCGCTGCCCGGAGCACCCTGCACCGGCTTGTTCTTGAACGACGGCGTCAGCCAGATGGCGGTGGTGCCGAGGCCCTGGATGTAGTCGAGCCGGTCGATCACTCCCTGCAGGTCGCCACCGTGGAAGAAGCCCGTGTCGGTGGGGTCGTAGCCGGAGACGAGCCGGTCCGGGCCCAGCCCCGCCTCGTCGTTGGCGGTGTCCCCGTTCTCGAAGCGGTCGGCCATCACGAAGTAGAGGCGTTCGCGCGTGAGGTCGTTGCGCAGGCTGTCACCCACGAGCTGCCGGTCCGCGCGCGACAGCGGCGCCGCGGGGTCGGCGGGTGCCACGGCGACCTGGTGGCTGACCGGGTCGTAGGCGAAGCGCAGGCGCGCGGCCCGCTGGAGGGCGAAGGTCGCGTTGGACTGGCCACCGTCCTCGCCGTAGCTCTCGTCCCAGGACCCGTTGATCCGGACCTTCCACTCATAGCTGCCGGCAGGCACCTCCGCCTCGAGCACCCACTCGGTGCCCGCGTCGGTCATGTCGGTGGCGGTGCAGGACTCGTCCCAGTCGCTCGCGCAGCCGAGCTCGTCCATGAGGGTGCCCATCACCGTGACGCGCGTCGGTGGGGCGGCGGCTGCGGCGACGGACGGCACGGCCGTCGCGACCGCACCCACCGTCAGTGCGGTGCCTGCGAGCGTGACCACCGAGGTGGCCAGGGCGGCGAACACGGTGGTGGTGGGTCGAGCAGTGTGCAGTCGCACGGCGAACTCCCGAGGCCGAGCCAATGTGACGCGCGTCATACTAGTCCCGCTCGGGGACACCGGGACTAGGTGAGCAGCAGGGCGTCCAGGCGACGGCGTACGACGAGGAGCCCGACGATGCCCATCACGACGAGGTAGACGACGGAGACCGCCGACTCCCAGGTGACGACGCCGGTGGTGAGCTCGCGGCACAGCACGACGCCGCGGTAGAGCGGGGTGGCCTCGACGATCCACCGGAGCACGCCGTCGCCGAACGCCTCGACCGGGAAGAACGTCGCCGAGAACAGGAAGAGCGGCATCTGCGCCAGCGTGATCTTGTCGAAGTCCTGCCAGGACTTCATCCACGTCGTCAGCGCCATGCACACGGCCGAGAACGCGAAGGCGATCAGGATCGCGGCCGGGAGCGCGAGGACCGCCCACCACGACTCGACGAGGCCCATCACGACCATCACGACGAGGAAGGCCGCGGAGTAGACCGAGCCGCGGATCAGGCCCCACGCGATCTCGCCGCGGGCGATGTCGCCGGTGGTGAGCGGCGTGGCCAGCATCTGGTCGTAGAGCTTCTCGTACTTGAGCTTGAAGAAGACGTTGAACGTCGAGTCCAGCAGCGCGCCGTTGAAGGCCGAGGTCGCCAGCATCGCGGGCGCGACGAACGCGGCGTAGGGCACCTGCTCGCCGTGGAAGGTGAACCCGTCGATCAGCTGGCCGACGCCGATGCCGATCGAGAAGAGGTAGAGCACCGGCTCGAGGAAGCCGGTGAGGAAGAGCTTCCACGCCGACCTGTAGACGATGAAGTTGCGCAGCACGAGCAGCCGCGCGGCGTGCACCGGCGTCATGGGGGCGGGGATCGCGACCCGGTCCATCGTGGCCATCAGAGCTCCAGCCGCTTGTCGAGGCCGGAGACGGCCCAGCGCCACCCGACGAGGCACAGCACGACGAGCACGCCGGCGTTGATCGCGGCGAGCGACCAGTCGACGGTGTCGAGGCAGAACATCCGCGACAGCGAGACGCCGTGCCACAGCGGGGTCAACCGGGCCACCCACTCGAGCACCGGTCCGAGGTTGGAGATCGGGAAGAAGGCGCCGGAGAAGAGCGTCAGCGGCAGCACGCCGAGCCGGAAGAGGAGTCCGAAGCCCTCCTCGGACCTCAGCCGCGCGCTGTAGCCGAACGTCAGCAGCGCGAACGCCGTGCCGACCAGCACCTGCGCGACCCACGCCAGCAGCGGCCCCCACCAGCTCTCGAAGACCCCGAACGGCGCGAGCACGAGCATGAAGACGGCGCACGCGGACGCGACCCGGAACACCACGAAGGCGATGAACGCGTTGACCAGGTCACGCACCGCGAGCGGCGTGGCGAGCTGGGCGAAGAAGGTCTTGTGCCACTTGATGGCGCCCATGACGGGGTACGTCGACTCGCTGACCGCGATCGTCATCGCGTGCGAGGCGACCAGGCCGGGGACGATGAAGGCGAGGTAGGACGTCGCGCCCTCGAGCTTCGCGGGGTCGGCGTCGATGAAGCCGCCGAGCAGCACGCCCATCGCGACGACGTAGAACAGCGGCGTGGCGAAGGAGCTGATGACGCCGCCGCGCCAGGTGCGCTTGTAGACGGTCAGCCAGTAGTCGTACTGCCGGGACATCCCCTCCCGGGCCGAGAGGGTGCCGGTGGGTCGCGTGGGTCCAGTGGTCGCGGCCATCAGTCGGCCAGGCTCCGGCCGGTGAGGCGCAGGAAGACGTCCTCGAGCGTCGAGCGGCGTACGAGCGTGGCGACGGGCTGCAGCCCGCGCTCGATCACCGCGGTGACGACGTCCTCGCCCCGGTCGCTGTAGACCAGCAGCCGGTCGGGCAGCACCTCGACGCGTTCACCGAGGTCCTCGACCTTCTCGGCGAGCGCCTCGTGCTCCCCGACGCCGAAGCGCAGCTCGGCGACCTCGCGGCTCGAGTGCGACTCGATCAGCTCGCGCGGCGAGCCCTCGGCGGCGATGACGCCCTTGTCCATGACGACGAGCCGGTCGCACAGCTGCTCGGCCTCGTCCATGTAGTGCGTGGTGATCACCAGCGTCACCCCGGCCTGCTTGAGCCGGAAGAGCTGGTCCCACAGCACGTGGCGCGCCTGCGGGTCGAGGCCCGTGGTCGGCTCGTCGAGCAGCAGGAGCTCGGGGTTGTTGATGAGGCTGCGCGCGATCGTGAGGCGGCGCTTCATCCCACCGGACAGGTCCTCGACCTTGGACTTCGCCTTGTCGGTGATCTGCGCGAACTCGAGCAGCTCGGTGGCCCGGTCGCGGCAGGTCGCGCGGTCGATGCCGAAGTAGCGGCCGTAGATGTAGAGGTTGTCGAAGACGTTGAGCTCGTTGTCGAGGGTGTCCTCCTGCGGGCACACCCCGAGCCGGCCGCGGATCGCGGGGCCGTCGGTGGCCGGGTCCATGCCGAGGATCCGGAGCTCGCCCGACGTCACCGGGCTGACCGAGGCGATCATCCGCATGGTGCTGGACTTGCCCGCGCCGTTGGGCCCGAGGAAGCCGAAGGCCTCCCCCTTGCGGACATCGACGTCGATGCCCTTCACCGCCTCGAAGTCCCCGAAGGACTTCCGCAGTCCGCGCGCCGAGATCATGGATTGCGTCACATCGAAGGACCCTAGATCAGCCCGGGGCCGACCGACGAAATTGTTTCAGCCGCCGCTGGCGGGCGTGAGCCGCAGCAGGCGGCCGGCGCCCTCGTCCTCGAGCAGCCAGATCGCGCCGTCCGGTCCCTGCTCGACCGCCCGGATCCGCTCGCCCATGTCGAAGACCTCGGCGTCGCCGGCCCGCGTGCCGTCGAGGTCGACCCTGACCAGCGCCTCCCCCGACAGCGCGCCGAGGAAGGCGTCGCCCTGCCAGTCCGCGAAGAGGTCGCCGTCGTAGAGCATCAGGCTGCCGGGCGAGATGCTGGGGTTCCACGACATCACCGGGGCCGCGAAGCCGTCACCCTCGGCGTGGTCCGGGATGTCCGCGCCGCCGTAGTCGCTGCCGTTGGACACCTCGGGCCAGCCGTAGTTGGAGCCGGCCTCGATGAGGTTGAGCTCGTCGCCGCCCTCCGGACCCATCTCGGAGGACCACAGCGTCCCGTCGGGCGCGAGCTCGAGACCCAGCGGGTTGCGGTGGCCCCACGTCCAGATCTCCGCGGCTGACGCCGCCCCGGTCCGCCAGCGGGTTGCCCGGTGCGGGCTTGCCGTCGAGGGTGAGCCGCACGATGGTGCCGAGGGTGTTGCTCGTGTCCTGCGCGGGCGCTCCCTGCTGGCGCTCGCCGGACGACACGAACAGGTGCTCGCCCTCGGGATCGATCGCGAGGCGGTGGCTCAGGTGGCCGTCGCCGTCGGTCTTGGGCGTCTGGCGCCAGATCACCTCGAGGTCCTCGAGGCGCGGGGCGTCGCCGTCCGTGATGAGCCGGGCGCGACCGACCGCGGCGCCGATCCCGCCCTCACCGGCCTCGGCCCAGCTGAGGTAGATCGTGCCGTCGTCGGCGTACGACGGACCCGGCAGCACGTCGCCGAGACCGGCCTGGCCGCTGTCGACCACCTCCGGCACGCCCGCGACCTCGACCCGTTCGCCGGTGTCGCCGTCGCGGAGGTGGAGCACGCCGCTGCGCTCGGTGACCAGCAGGTCCCCGTCCGGCAGGAACGCCATCGCCCACGGCTCGTCGAAGCGGTCCAGCTCCTCCACCTCGAAGGGCCAGTCCCGGTCGCCGGCGCCGACCGCGGGACCGAGCGCCCCGGAGGAGGCGCTGTCGGCGCACCCGGCCGTCAGCACGGCGACGATCCCGGCCAGGGCGAGGCGTGCGGACGTCATGTCCCCATCGTGCGCGACCGCGCCAACCCCGCCCGTGTCGCGCGATGAGGACGCGCCCGGTAGGAAGGAGGCATGCGCATCTTCCTCACCGGCGGCAGCGGCAAGGCCGGCAAGCACGTCGCCCCCTACCTCGCCGAGCAGGGCCACCAGGTCACCAACGCCGACCTCGTCCCCCTGGACCACCCGGACGTCGCCGACCTGCGGGTCGACCTCACCGACGCCGGCGAGGTCTACTCCGCGCTCGCCGGGCTGGCGACCCAGGCCGAGCTCGACCTGCCCGAGAAGCCGTCCTACGACGCGGTCGTCCACTTCGCCGCCATCCCGGCGATCCTCAAGCAGGCGGACTCCGCGACCTACGCGATCAACATCCTCAGCACCTACAACGTCCTCGAGGCCGCGACCCGCCTCGGCATCCCCAAGGTCATCTTCGCCTCGTCGGAGACGACGTACGGCATCTGCTTCGCCCAGGGTGAGCGCAAGCCGCTCTACGTGCCCGTCGACGAGGAGCACCCGACGGTCCCCGAGGACTCCTACGCGATGTCGAAGGTGGCCGGCGAGGTGACGGCGCGCTCGTTCCACGCGCGCTCGGGTGCCGACATCTACGGCCTGCGGATCAACAACGTGATCGAGCCCCACGAGTACGCCGAGATGTTCCCCCCGTTCCTCGAGGACCCCGCGCTCCGCCGGCGCAACCTGTTCGCCTACATCGACGTGCGCGACCTCGGGCACATGGTGCAGCGGTGCCTGGAGACCGACGGCCTGGGCTACGAGGTCTTCAACGTCGCCAACCCCGACATGTCGGTCGCCGCGACGAGCGACGAGGTCATCGAGCAGTTCTACGACGGCGTCGAGGTACGACGCCCGATGGGCCGCGACGAGACCTTCTTCGCCATCGACAAGGCGCGCGAGATGGTCGGCTTCGACCCGCAGCACTCGTGGCGCGACGTGCTCGACGACCCGCGCCGGGACGCCTGACCGACGCGCCCGATCAGTACACCTAGTGCGCCGCGGACCGGCCGAGCGCGGCCGCGATGGCCGCGATGTGGCCCGGCGTCGAGCCGCAGCACCCGCCGACGAGGTCGATGCCGAGCTCCACGAGCCGACGCGTGTGCGCCGCCATGTCCTCGGCGCTGGCGTCGTACTCGAAGTGGTCGCCCACGACCTGCGGGAGACCGGCGTTGGACTGCGCGACGAGCAGCAGCCCGTCGGGTCGCGCCGCGACCATCTCCGCGGCGATGAGCTCCATCTCCTCAGGCCCGCGACCGCAGTTGGCTCCGACGGCGTCGGCGCCGGCGGCCGCGAGGTGGGTCACCGCGTCGCCGGGGCGCACCCCCATCATCGTGCGGAGGTTGGTGTCGAAGCTCATCGTGACGACGACCGGCAGGTCGGGTGCGACCTCCCTGGCCGCTGCCAGCGCGGCGTCGGCCTCGGCCAGGTCGCTCAGCGTCTCGACGAGGACCAGGTCGATCCCGCCCTCGACGAGAGCCGCGAGCTGCTCGGCGAACAGCGCCTGGGTCTCCTCGGGGGTGAGCGTCCCGAGGGGCGCCATCAGCTCGCCGGTCGGGCCGAGGTCACCGGCCACGAGCAGCCCGCGCTCGTCGGCGACGGAGCGCGCGACCTGCGCGGCGTTGCGGTTGACCTCGGCGAGCCGGTCGCCGAGGCCGTGCATGTCGAGGCGGGGCCGGGTGCCTCCGAAGGTGTTGGTCGTCAGCACGCGCGAGCCCGCGTCGGCGTACGCCGTGTGCGCGGCGCGGACCGCGGCCTGGTTGTCCAGGTTCCAGAGCTCGCCGGGGTCCCCGTCCTCGAGGCCGCTGTCCTGCAGGAGGGTGCCCATCGCGCCGTCGAGGAGGAAGGGCCGGTGGTCGCCGATCAGTGCTGCGAGGCGGTTCACGAGGTCAGTCCGTCCAGGTAGTCGGCGATGCGGTCGGCGGGCCACTCGCGGTCGAGCTCGGCGGCCACGCGGTCGAGCACCTCGGCCGGCGACCCGTCCGCCTCGGTCCACGGGGTGCGGTCCCAGCCCTCGAGGTAGTCGGTCGCGCCGGTGTCGCCGAGCCGCATCGCGGCCTCGTCGATCGCCTCCTGGAACCTCGCCGCGAGCTGCACCTTCGCGGTCTCCTCGCCCGACCGGGCCGCGACCATCGAGGGCAGCTCACGCCACCTCGTCACCTGGAACTCCGTCATGCCCCGAGCCTAGGTCGGGCGAGGCGACGGTGCGGCCGGCGTCCCGACGCGTGGGCCGTCCACGACGCACCTGCCTAGGCTGGCGGCGTGATCGAGCCCGTCTCGCCGGACGCCCCCGCCCTGCGGGGACGCGTGCTGATGAGCCAGGACTGGCGCGACCTCACCTTCCTGCACTGGGCGGTCGATCCCGACCTGGTCGCCGACCGGATGCCGGCGGGCGTACGACCCGACACCTTCGAGGGCCGCACCTATGTCGGGCTCATCCCGTTCCGGATGGTCGACGCCGGCTTCGGCCGCGGCCCGGCCGTCCCCTGGGCCGGGTCGTTCCTCGAGACCAACGTGCGGCTCTACTCGGTGGACGACACGGGTCGCCGCGGCATCGTCTTCCTGAGCCTCGACACCGACCGCGCGCTCGTCGTCGCCGGTGCCCGTGCGGGCTTCGGCGTGCCCTACCGGTGGGCGCGGATGCGGCACCGTGAGGCCGATGGCCAGCACACCTACGACGCGCGACTGCGCTGGCCGGGCACGCGCGGCTCGAGCCACGTCGTCGTACGCCCCGGGGCTCCGCGTCAGCCCACGGACCTCGACCACTTCCTCAGCGCCCGCTGGGGCCTGCACACCCGGTGGGGCGCCCGCACGCTCTACGTCCCCAACCACCACGCGCCGTGGCCGGTCCACGACGCGGAGGTGGTGGCGCTCGAGGACGGGCTGATGGCGTCCGTCGGTCTCCCCGGCCTCGCCGACCGGGCTCCCGACCACGTCGGGTTCAGCCCCGGGGTGCACACCGACTTCGGGTTCCCCGTCGA
>CAWCHD010000003.1:0-29943 GCA_963795275.1 uncultured Actinomycetota bacterium | reverse complement strand
CGAGAGGCCGGGGGTCTCGCCCGACCAAGGAGTGGTGGCACCGCGACCTAGCCCCCGCCCACACCTCCAGGGCCCCCGCTCTCTGGAGGTCTGCATGAGACCACGCTCTGCCATCCCCGCTGCGCAGCCCCGTCCGCAGCAGCCACATCCATGGACGCGCCGGCTCGGACGCCGGCCCGCGACCTGTCCACCACCCCGCCGGGTACCGACGGTGCGGCCGCAGGGGTGGGGTGCACCGACGTCGTGAGCTGTCGACCGTCACGTTCCTCGTGCTGCGCGACCGCAGCGGGCTCGCCCAGGTGGTGGTGCCCGGCGCGGGCACGCCCGTGCCGCCGGAGGAGACCACGGTGCGGGTCACCGGCACCGCGACGGCCAACACCCAGGCCCCCGGCGGCGTCGAGGTGACCGAGGCCGCCGTCGAGCTGCTCACCGAGCCGGCCGCGACCCCGCCGATCGAGCTGTGGCGACCCTCGCTCGACACCTCGCTGCCCACGCTGCTCGACCACGCCCCCGTCCTCTGGCGGCACCCCGCGCAGCGGGCCCGGTGGGAGCTCGCGACCGCGTCGTTGCGCGGCTTCCGCGCGACGCTGGACGGCCTCGGATTCACCGAGATGTGCACGCCGAAGATCGTCGGGACGGCAACCGAGTCCGGGTCGTCGGTCTTCGAGGTCGACTGGTTCGGCCGCCCGGCGTACCTCGCCCAGAGCCCGCAGTTCTACAAGCAGCAGATGGTCGGGGTCTTCGAGCGGGTGTACGAGGTCGGGCCGGTGTTCCGCGCCGAGCCGCACGACACCGTGCGTCACCTCGCGGAGTACCGCTCGCTCGACGTCGAGCTCGGCTTCATCGAGCGACCACCGCGACGTGCTCGCGGTGCTCCGCGAGGTGCTGGCGGGGATGGTCGGCTCCATCGAGCCGTCGCTCGCCGAGCGCGGCCGGCGCCCGACCTGCCGGTGATTCCCGAGGAGATCCCGGTGCATCCACTTCGCCGACGCGCTGGCCCTGGTCGGTGCACCGGCCGACGAGCCCGACCTCGCACCGGAGCACGAGCGGGCGATCGGCGAGTGGGCGCTGGCCGAGCACGGCAGCGACGTCGTCGCCGTCGAGGGCTACCCGATGGCGAAGCGGCCGTTCTACACCCACCCCCAGCCCGGCGACGAGCGGTGGTCCAACAGCTTCGACCTGCTCTTCCGCGGGCTCGAGCTGGTCACGGGCGGCCAGCGGCTGCACCGCCCCTCGGACTACGACCGGGCCATCCGGGCACGCGGCGAGGACCCGGCGGCGTACGACTCCTACCTCCAGGCGTTCCGGCACGGGATGCCACCGCACGGTGGTTTCGCGATCGGGTTGGAGCGCTGGGTCGCGCGGCTCGTGGGCGCGGCCAACGTCCGCGAGGTCACGCTGTTCCCCCGCGACCTGCACCGGCTCACGCCGTAGGGCGACCCGGTCGGCGCCGTCGACCGACCACTCGTCGACGGCGTCGGGGTTGGTGCAGATCACCGTGTCGCTGGGGGTGTAGGTCGTGCTGAAGACCTCGTCGGGACGGGTCTCGGTGTTGCCGTTGACCGGCGTGAAGTAGCGGACGACGTCGATGTCGAAGCCGCCGTAGCCGACGTTGGGGTGGCACTTCAGGTCGTCGATCCGCCGCACCTTGGCCTGGGTGAGGTTGTAGCGCTCGCCCTCGGAGGTGGTGATGTCCCAGTACTTCGTGGAGTACATGCTCACCGTCGCGACCCCCGAGGTGGAGGGGGTCGACGGGGTCACCCTGGCCTCGATCAGCACGCCGTAGGGGGTGTCGTTGCGGAACTGCAGGTCCACCGAGCCCCACGCGACCGTGGCCTCACGGCCGATCGGGTAGCGGTCGATGTAGAACGAGTGGGGCTTGTGCTCGACGTCCTCGAGACCGGCGAAGAACATCGCGTTGAACGTCGTCGTGGCGATCTGCGAGACGCCGCCGCCGAGGTCCTGGACCAGGATCCCGTCGCTGATGATGTAGCCCTTGGTGAAGCCGTTGGCCTCGGTGCGCTCGCCCACCGTGCCGTTGAGGGAGAACGTCTCCCCCGGCTTGAGCACGGTGCCGTTGATCAGCTCGGCCGCGCGGCCGAGGTTGACGTTGCGGTACTCCGCGTAGGGGAAGTAGGTCGTGAAGGTCGACACCTGCTCGCGGATCCCGAGGTCGCGCGCGTCCTTCGTGGTGAACGCCGGCTGGGCGACCTTCGCGGTCAGGGCCAGCGTGCGCTCACCCTGCGGCTTCGCGGCCGTCGCGAGGAAGCCCGCCTCGAGCTCCTGCTCGTCGAAGGTGACGCCCGGCTTGGCCGGGACGACCTGGGGCGTCCCGTCGACGAGGGTGACCGTCGCGTCGACCGGGGCGCCCTGCGTGACCTTCGACGCCACGACCTCGGCGAGCGTGGCGCCGTCGAGGGTGGGCACGAGCTCGCCGTCGGTCGGCACGAGGCTGAGGGCCGCGGTGTAGTCGGCCGGGAAGACCTTGACGTTCGAGCCGTCGAAGCTCAGCGTCACCGGGGCCGCGACGGCCGGTGAGGCGAAGGTGTCGAGCGCCTCCTCGACGTCGCCGGCGTCGATCGCCGGGACCACGTCGGTCGTCTCGAGGCCGACCTCGCCGGGCTGGTCCGCGAGATAGGCCGTACGCAGCGCGTCGAGCGTGTCGGCCGGGTCGAGCGCCTTGCCGGTGCGGGCCTTGGTGACGACGAGCTCCCCGCCGTCGAACGCGACGGCGCCGTCCTTCGCCGGCTTCCCGTGCTGCTCGTCGAGGGTGGTGAGGTAGGCCTCGTAGGCGGTGTCGTCGACCCGCACCTCGGCCTCGAAGGAGTCGCCGCCGGTGAAGTAGTTCCAGAGCCGGACCGGGTCCCAGCTCTCCTCGCCGCCCGCCTCGGCGACGGACGCCTCGTAGTCGACCGTCAGACCGGCCAGGGCCGGGTCGATCGCGACCGGTGTGCCGTCGATCGTGGTCGCGATCGAGCGGTTGACCTTGTCGGCGAGGCCGGCCTGGAGCCGCTGGGCGGCCTCGGCCTGGGGGTGCCCACCGATGCGGACGCCGGAGACCGTCGTGTTGCGCGGGACCTTGTCGCCGGCCGCGTAGTGCGCACCGACGTACAGCCCGCCGAAGAGCACTGCGAGACCGAGCAGGAGCCACCCGACGACAGACGCGCCTGCCTTGTCCCGGGCTGCTTGCCGGTGCTACTGGGGTTCTTCGCCACGCGGCGAGTCTAGGTAGGCCGGCCCCGAACTCCCGGATCCGCGGCGCGCCGCCGTGCCGCCGCGGACGGTGGCCAGCGCACCCAGCAGGAGGACGAAGGACGCGGCCAACCAGGACCAGCCGGCCGCGTCGGAGGCGATGAGGAACCCTCCGGCCGGGCGCTCGACCGCGCCCCGGAGGACCGCGAGGCACCAGCCGACGGCGAAGGCGAGGCGCACGACGCCGGGCGGCAGCCAGCCCAGCGTCACGATCCCGGCGACCACGGCCAGCGCGAAGCCCCACCACTCCTGGTGGAGCACGGTGCCGGCTGCTCCCGACAGCAGCCCGGCCGCCGCCGCGAGCAGCGTCCTCACAGACCGGCGAAGAGGTCCTCCTCGAACCCGTCGGAGCCGGTGGGTCCGGCGGTGCCCTTGACCAGGCGGTAGTACTCGTCGGACCACCACGAGTGGCCGCTCTCGGCGCCGGAGAAGAAGTGGCCGTCCTGCTCGACCTGGGTCGCGTGCTGGCGCAGCGCCCCCATCTTGCGGTCCACCGTCGCCGATCCGTCGACGCGCGCGGAGATGAGCTCGTCGGGGGTGACGAACGGCGGCAGCTTGCCGTCGGGCTCCATGCCCTTGAAGGTCTCGGTGTCGCCGGACTCGCGCAGCTTGCGGAGGCTCTCGCGCATCCGCGACTCGCTCATCGCGGTCCAGTAGATCTTCGCGATGTCGTGCGGCTCGCCGAGGTCGCGCCTGTAGGACGGCACGGCCGCCAGCTGGGCGGCGTACATCGCGACGCGGTGCGCCTGGATGTGGTCGGGGTGGCCGTAGCCGCCGAACTGGTCGTAGGTCACCAGCACCTGCGGGCGGAGCTCGCGGATCACCTTCACCAGCTCGTCGGCGGCCTCGTTGAGGTCGGCGTTCCAGAAGGCGTTGTCCGGGATCGACTCGGCCGGGATCGCGTGACCGTCCTCGTGCCAGGCCATGCCGGAGTCGTGGAAGCGGCCGAAGCCGCCGAGGAAGCGGTGGTCCTCCACGCCGAGGACGTCCATGGCCGCGTCGAGCTCGCCGCGCCGGTGCTCGCCGAGACCGCCGTCCTTCTCGTAGGCGAGGTGGGCCAGCTCGGGCACGAGCACCTCGCCCATCTCGCCCGCCGTGCAGGTGACGAGGGTGACGCCGACGCCCTCGTCGACGTAGCGAGCCATGGTGGCGCCGGTGCCGATGCACTCGTCGTCGGGGTGGGCGTGGACGAGCAGGAGGCGGTGGTCGGTCATGTTCCTCAGCCTAGGTCTGGGCGCTTGATGCGCTTCGGGGCGGTCGGGAGGTGCAACGGCGGGAGCGGGTCCGCCTGTTCCCGCACGCCGTCGTCCTCGTCGAGCCAGCCGTCGTGGGTGTCGACGAGCACCTCGAGCATGAAGGCCGGGGCGTCGCTGACGACCGCCCACGGGTGGTCCTCGTCGTCGTCCTCCCCGGCCAGCCGCTCCCGCTCGGCCCGCGCCTCGAACCCGTCCGCGCGCAACCGTCGTACGACCGCCTGCGCGTCGTCCTCGTCGAAGAAGATCGCCCTCACGGGGGTGATTGTGCCCCTCCGGATGATGGCTAGGGTCGGCCGCATGAGCACCGCGTCGGAGTCGCCGTTCGTGCAGGGGGTGCACCTGCAGCGCACGGACGAGAACGTGCGCGAGATCGCGGCGCTCGCGGAGGTGGCGGGCGAGCCGACCGGGCTGGACGGGGTGCTCGACGACCTGAAGTACGACGTACGCCGCTCGCGGGTGCCGCGGCTGCTGGGTCGGGCGGTGCGCGAGGCCTACCGCTGGGACGACTACGACGAGCGCGACGAGCAGTGGTACCCGCAGGGCATCTCGACGAGCGCCGACTCCTCCGACACCGAGGCCTTCCTCGATCGCTCTGGCGGCGGGCGGAGGGTGGTCGTGGCGACGTGGTACTCGACGGGCAGGGACGGGACCAAGCGCGGGTCGCGGGTGACGTTCGTCGACCTCGACTCGGGGAAGTACCGCCACGTCCTGCTGGTCTCGCCGGTCTTCGACAAGGCCGGCAACCTCGTCCTCAAGCCGATGAGCATCCACGCCGGCGGCATCGTGTGGGCCGGTCCCTACCTCCACATCGCGGCCACCAGCCGCGGCTTCGTGACCGCGCGGGTCGACGACATCATGCGGGTGCGCGGCGACGACGACCACCCGGACAGGATCGGCCTCGAGGGCTCGCACCTCTACTCCTTCGGCCACCGCTACGTCCTGCCGGTGCGGTTCACCTACCAGGCGTTCGCCGACGAGGGCCACGAGAAGCTGCGCTACTCCTTCATGTCGCTCGACCGGCGCTCGGACCCGCCGGCGCTCGTCGCCGGTGAGTACGCCTCCGGCGCCGCGGCCACGACCCGGTTGGCCCGCTACCCCCTCGACCCGCAGACGTGGCAGCTCGCCGTGGGCGACGACGGGTTCTCCCGGCCGCTGGCGCTCGACGAGGGCGGCGTACGCCAGATGCAGGGCGCGGTGATCGCGTCGGGGCGCTACCACGTGACCGTCTCGCACGGCCCGTGGATGCCGGGGTCGGTGTGCGCCGGCGAGCCGGGCTCGATGAAGGTCCACCGCTGGGCGCTGCCGATGGGTCCCGAGGACCTGTCCTACTGGCCCTCGACCGACCGGATCTGGTCGATCACCGAGCACCCGCGACGGCGCTGGATCGTCGCGATGGACCGGGCCTTCTTCGACTGACTGGACCGTGAGTCTCCAGGAGACTCAAGGGCCAGGCGCGCCCGCGACACGCCCGGGATGCCCGTTGAGTCTCTGGGCGACTCACGGGCCATTGGTGCAGGTCAGCCGCGCGGCTGCATCGCCAGCTGCCGGCTCTGCGCCACCAGCCGACCGGCCGAGTCCCAGACCTCGCAGTCCTCCTCGAACATCCCGCCGGCGACGTTGCGGGTGCGGTGCGAGACCTTCAGCCAGCCCGGGGCGGGGACCGCGCGCACGTGCACCGTCAGCTCGAGCGTCGGCGCCCAGCCCGGGCGCCCGAGGTCGAAGGTCACCGGCGGCAGCGCGTCGCACACCATCAGCAGTCCTACGGGGTCGACCTCGTGGCCGTCGGCCATCCGGAACCATGCCTGGATGTGGCCGTTGCCGCTGGGCGCACCCATCGCCCAGCCGACGCACGCGGGGTCGAAACGGATGTCGAAGCGGGACATCAGCGGCGCCATCCGGCGGACGTCCTCGGGCGCCATCGAGCCCGGCACGCACTCCTCGATCGGCGGGAGGACCGGCTCCTCGGCGGTCGTGGCCACGTCGTCCGGCATCGCGAGCAGGTCGCCGTACGTCGCCAGCACGGTGATGCGGGTGGCGCCCTCCTGGCCGAGGTCGGCCGCGACCGTGGCGACGCTGCCGCCCTCGCGCAGCACCCGCGTCGAGACCTGCGCCGGGCCGGGCGTCGAGGCGGAGAGGTAGTAGGCGCTGACCGCCAGCGGGTGCGGCTTGGCCGGCACGGTCTCGGCGACCGCCCTGCCGACGATGCCGAGCAGGTAGCCGCCGTTGATGCCGCCGCCGACCATCCAGCCGGGGTCGAGCTCCGCGCCGAAGAGTCCGTCGCCGGCTGCGGTCAGCGAGGTGTGCAGGTCCCACTCGGATGCCATGTCCACGAGCCTAGGACCGCGACGCGTCAGCGAGCCCGGAGCCAGCCGGTGACCTGCGGCACAGCGCCGACCCAGCCCAGCTCGGCGGCGTACATCGCCCGGACCCCGCGCTGCTGCGGCTTGTGGTCCCACTTGCCGCGACCGACGCACGGCAGGTCGGTGCCGCGGCAGGTCCAGCCGTGCACGAACAGCAACGTCCGGTCGCCGCTGCCCTCGACCAGGTCGCCGCCGCCCGGTCCGCACAGGGGCGTCACCGCGTTGTCGAGCAGGGGCGCCGGAACCGCGGCCGACCAGTCGAGCAGCGACACCGAGGTCCGCCACGTCGTGGCGTAGCCGCAGCGGGTCCAGTCGCCCTCCGACGCGAGCATCACGTAGCCCTCGGGACGCTGCGTCACGACGGGGTTCTCGAGCACCCCGGTCGAGCGCACGAGCTCGACGCTGGTCGCGCCGGGCGCGACGGACTGGCCGGTCGGCGCGAGCGCCACGATCCGCACCGTCGAGGGGGTCCGGTCGGTCTTGTAGAGGAGGTACGGCGTGCCGTCGGCGTCGCGGAAGAACGACGGGTCGATCACGCCGGCGCGCGGCAGCGTCGGGTCGCGCGGCAGGAGCGGGTCCTGCGCGGTGGGCACGCCGGTGTAGGACGGGCACACGAGCGGGCGGCTCCCGACCGGGCGGAACGGCCCGCGCGCGGAGCTGGACCGGGCGACGCCGATGCAGCGCCCCGACTTGCCGAGGGTCGGCACCGGCGATG
This sequence comes from uncultured Actinomycetota bacterium, assembly GCA_963795275.1. Lineage (GTDB taxonomy): Bacteria > Actinomycetota > Actinomycetes > Propionibacteriales > Nocardioidaceae > Nocardioides. Next base: position 22,360 of record CAWCHD010000003.1, on the reverse strand, counting down.
CGTAGTAGAGGAGCCACGTGCCCTGGACGCGCGCGACGTCGACGGCCCACACGCCGCCCTCGCGCGACCACGACGGACGGTGGGTGAGCAGCCCGGGGCCGCGGCGCCACGGGCCGTCGGCGCTGCGCGACCAGGCGTGCGGCACGCGGTCGCCGGTGGAGTAGGCGACCAGTCCGGAGCCGGTCGCGACGACGGCCGGGTCCGGGAAGTCGACGTTGAGGACCGGGCGCGGCACGGAGTCGTCGGCGTACGACGGGGCGACGCCGACCAGCACGGCGGACAGCACGGAGGACAGCACGGCCGCGACGATCAGCAGCACTCCCCGGGTCGGCACGGGGTGGACCGTATCCCGGCCCGGGCCCTACGCGGGACGCAACGTGGCGGGGAGTCGTTCGTAGCCCCGCAGGATGCGGGTCTCGCGGCGACGGGCACCCGGGTCGAGCCGCAGGTCGGGGTAGCGGTCCCAGATCGCGCGCAGGCCGACCTCGCCCTCCATCCGCGCCAGCTGGGCGCCGAGGCAGTGGTGACGGCCGGCGGAGAAGGCGATGTGGTCGCGGGCGTTGGGGCGGGCGACGTCGAAGCGCAGCGGGTCGTCGAAGACCTCGGGATCGCGGTTGGCCGCACCGAGGATCGCCGTCACCATCGACCCGGCGCGGACGGACGTGCCGGCGACCTCGGTGTCGCGCAGCGCCATCCGGCCGGTGAGCAGGACGGGCGGGTCGAGCCGCAGCGTCTCCTCGACGACGTTGGTCCACAGCGACGGGTCCTCGACGACCCGGGCCCGCTCGGACGGGTGGTCGTGGAGGAGCGCGATGCCGTTGCCGAGGAGGTTCACGGTCGTCTCGAAGCCGGCGGCGAGCACCAGTCCGGCGGTCGCCTTGAGCTCGGTCTCGCTGAGGCCCTGGCCGTCCTCGCGGGCGGCGACGAGCTGGCTGAGCAGGTTGTCGCCCGGCTCGCGGCGCAGGTGCTCGAGGTGGTCACCGAGCCACGCGTCGAACCGCACCAGCGCCTGCGACACCGAGCGGTAGCGACCCAGCCCCAGCCCGAGGTCGAGGCTGGGCGCGGCAGCCGAGCCGAAGTCGAGGACCTTGCCCCGCTCGGCGTCGGGGACCCCGAGGATCTCGGCGATCACGGTCACCGGCAGCTGCGCGCAGTAGGCCTCGACCAGGTCGACCGTGCTGGTGGCGCGCGGCTCGAGGGCGTCGAGCAGGTCGGCGGCGATCTCCTCGGTGCGCTCGCGCAGCTTCTCCACCGCGCGCATCGTGAAGACCCGGGTCACCAGCTTGCGGTAGCGGGTGTGGTCGGGCGGCTCGGTGACCAGCAGCGACGGCGGCTGCACCGGGTGGAGCGCCGTGGGCGCCGCCCACCGACCGATCCGGCCGAGCACGCCCTCGTCGGTCGGCAGGCCCGACCGGAAGTCGTCGCTGGTCAGCACCTGGCGTACGCCGGCATGGCTGGTGGCCACCTGCCCGATGCTCGAGCGGTAGATCGGTCCCCTCGACCTGATCTCCTCGATCAGGCCGAACACCTTCTCCTCCGAGCCCATCGACCCGACCCGGATCAGCTGCGCCTGCAGGTCGCCGCGTGCGGCAGCCCGGCGCAGGTAGAGCGTGGGCAGGCCGTGGGCCACGCCCCAGTGGACCGTCGACTTCATGTCGCGACAGTAGCCGCGCCTAGGGTCTGTCACATGTGGCTCGTGATCGATCTCATGCTGGTCGCCGTCTTCGCCGTCATCGGCCGGCTCAGCCACTACGGCACCCTCACCGCCGGCGGCTGGTGGACCACGGCCTGGCCGTTCCTGGCGGGGACGCTGGTCGCCTGGGCCGCGCTCCTCGTCGTACGCCGTCCGCCCGGCGCCGTCGTCTCCGGCGTGGTCGTGTGGCTCGGCGCCCTCGTCGTGGGGATGCTGCTGCGCCAGGCCAGCGGGCAGGGGACGGCCACCTCGTTCGTCGTCGTCGCGACCCTCGTCCTCGGTGCGCTGCTGGTGCTGCCTAGAGTCGGTGCACGTGTCCGACGTCGATGACCGCCCGCGCGGTACCGCGCTCCCCTTCGCCGTCCTCGTCACCGCGATCGTCCTGGTCTCGGTCAACCTCCGCCCGGGCGCCTCGTCGCCGGGGCCGGTCCTCGAGGAGATCCGCGACGGCCTGGGGATGAGCGCCGGGATCGCCGGCGCCATGACCGGCCTGCCGGGCCTGTGCTTCGGCGTCGTCGGGGCGCTCGCGGTGGGGTTCGCCCGCCGGGTCGGGCTCACCGCGGGCATCGCGATCGGCCTCGCCGCCGCCACCGCCGGCCTGCTCCTGCGCGTCGCCACCGACAGCGTCCCGCTCTTCCTCCTGCTGACCGTCCTCGCCCTGTCGGGGATGGCCGTCGGCAACGTGCTGGTCCCGGCATGGATCAAGGCGCGCGGCCACGCCGTGGTGCTGATGACCGTCTACGGCACCGGCCTGGTCGCCGGCGGGGCCGTCGGGGCCATTGCCACCGCACCCGTCACCGAGGCGACGGACTCGTGGCAGACCGGGCTGGGGGTGTGGGGCGCGCTGCTCGCGGTCGCCGTACCGCTCTGGGCATGGCTCGCGCTGCGGGAGCGGCGCTCGCCCGCCGAGGTCGACGTCAGCGGCGAGGCGCCGTCCGGCCGCGTCGTCCACTCCCCCACGGCCCTCGCGCTCACCGTGCTCTTCGGGGTCCAGTCGATGCACGCCTACGTCCAGTTCGGCTGGATCCCGACCATCTACCGCGACGCCGGGCTCTCGGCGTCCTACGCCGGCGCGCTCCAGGGGCTGCTGTCCGGGGTCGGCATCATCGGCGCGCTCGCCATGCCCACGGTGATCGCGCGCGGTCGCGGCCTGCGGCCGCTCGTGGTGTCGTTCGGCGTCCTGCTCGCGGTCGGCTACGGCGGCCTGCTCGTCGCGCCGGCGACGGTCCCGTGGTTGTGGGCGCTGGCGCTCGGCTTCTCGGGCCTCGCCTTCCCCACCGCCATCGCCCTGATCACGGCCCGGACCCGCCACCCGACGGTGACCGCCCAGCTCTCGGGGTTCGTGCAGCCGATCGGCTACGCCCTCGCCGCGATCGGGCCGTTCGTCGTCGGGCTGATCCACGAGGCGACCGGCGGCTGGACGTTGATCCTGGTGCTGCTGGCGCTGACGTCGGTGCCGCTCACCCTCGCCGGGCTGCGCGTCTCACGGCCGACGTACGTCGACGACGAGCTCGAGCGGGTCCCGCGGCCCTAGTCGTTGCGACCGCGGCCACCGAGGCGGTGGTGGATCGTCACCGGGGCCTCGCCGAGGTGGCCGGTGCCGGTCCCGGACCGGGAGCGACGACCGCCCATGCCGGGCCGGTTGAGGTCCTCCCAGTCCCGTCGACGCTGGCGCTCGCTCAGCACCAGCACCACCGCGACGAGCACCGCGACGACCACCCCGACGAGGACCATCCCCCGACCGTACGCCCGCCGACGCGGTCAGGCCACGGTCTCGGCGCGGCCGTCGGCCCACACGACCAGGCCGGTGCGGAAGCGCGACCGCAGCCAGCGCGGGCCGTCCACACCGAGGGCGAGCGCGGTCGTGGCATCGATGTCGACGCTCGTCAGGTCGGCGCCGATCACGGTGACAGAGGCCAGGACGTCGGCGGCGGCGCCGGTCCGCGCGTCGACGACGTGCGAGCCGCGGTGGGCGGTGCCGGACGTCGCCACGGCTCCCCGGCGGACCGGCACCTGCGCCACCAGCCGCGTCGGGTCGAGGGGGTGCTCGATGCCGATCAGCCACGGCTCGCCCGCCGGGTCGGCGACGTGGCAGACCATGTCGCCGCCGGCGGACAGGCAGACGTCGGTGTCGACCAGCGCCAGCAGGGGGCGTACGGCCCGGTCGACCGCCCAGCCCTTGACGACCCCGCTGGGATCGAGGCGGCGTACGCCGTCCGCGCCCGGCAGGCAGACGTCGAACGCGCCGTCCGAGGCGACCCGTGCGTCGTCACCGAGCCGCAGCACCTCGGCGACCGTCGGGTCGCAGTCGGCGACGGACAGCTCGCCGCGACCGAGCCGCGAGACCTGGCTGTCGGACCGCCACGTGCTGAACACCTCGTCGACCCGGCGCAGCTCGGCCAGCGCGGCCTCCCACGCGGCGTCGGCCTCCGGCCCGGTGGCGTGCCGGCCCCGCAGCGCGAGGCTGATCGGCATCCCCATCACGTGGGCGACGCGGCGGGCGGGGGCAGGCACGGTCGTCACAGGCCGGCCTGGTCGAGCGCGCTCTGCAGCGACTGCGCGTAGCCCTGGCTGGTGTAGGTCGCGCCGCTGACCATCGAGACCGAACCGCCCTGCGAGTCGAGGGTCTGCTGGATCAGCTGCGGCAGGGCGTACTGGTTGATCTGGACGTCGCGCCCGTCGCTGTTCGGGTACTGCAGGACCGAGACGTTCGTGATCGTCGACCCGCTGACCTCGAGCTGCACCTGCACGGGGCCGTAGCGGGTCTGGACGGCAGTGCCGGTGACGGTGCCGGCACCGGACGAGGAGCTGCTGGATCCCGTCGAGCCGCTGCTGTCGCTCGGCGGAGCGCTGCCGCTGCTGGTCGTGCCGGCGGCCGCCTGGCCCTGCACGGAGCCGGTGATCGCGGTCTCGCTGCCGGTGGCCGTGGCCATCGTGGCGGAGGTGGAGGTGTGGTAGCCGAAGAGGACCACGAGGGCGGACAGGGTGCTCATGACCCAGAGGACGATGCGCTTCACGGTGTCACCAACCGAACGTCTCGAGGTGGATGTGCTGCGGGGGCACTCCCGCGGCACGGAGGTCGCGGGTCACCAGGTCCGCCCAGGGGCTGGGGCCGCAGACGTAGACGTCGTGGTCGGCGACGTCCGGCACCCACGAGGTCAGGGCGGCGAGGTCGGTCGGGGCGTCGACGCCGCCGCCGAGCCAGGAGTCGGCCGCGCGGCGGCGACCGGGCAGGCCCCACACGACCAGGCCGCGCCGGCCGGCCAGCTCGTGGAGCTCGTCGACGAACAGCGGGGTGCCGGACGAGCGGTAGAGCAGCGTCGCCTCGCCCGGTGCGTACGCCAGCTCCTCGGCCAGCGCGCGCAGCGGCGTCACGCCCACGCCGGCGCCGATCAGCAGCACCTTCGACCGGCTGCGGGCCCGTGGGCTGAGCCGTCCGTAGGGGCCCTCGACCCAGGCGCGGGCACCGACCTCGAGCCCGGCGACGGCGGCGCTGCCGTCACCGACGTCCTGCACGGTGATGCGGAGCGACCGGCCGTCGGGCGCGGCCGAGAGCGAGTAGGGGTTGCCGCGGCTGCGACCGGGCCGGCCGCCGAAGCGCCACATGAAGAACTGGCCGCCCTCGGCGGGCATCCGGTGCAGGTCGCGGCCGGTGACGTGGACCGAGACGGTGCCGTCGCCCTCGGGCACGACCGCGGCGACCCGGAGGTCGTGGCGCAGGTTGCGCCACACCGGCAGGCCGACCCGCCAGACGAGCACGCTGGCCATCGACGCGCCCCATGCGGCCCACCAGAAGACCTGGCGGCCCGGCGAGGAGGTGAAGTCGGTGCCGGTCCAGAGCTGGTGCGGGATCGCGAGGCCGACGCCGAGGTAGGCGTAGAGGTGCATCAGGTGCCACGACTCGTAGCGGAGCCGGCGGCGGGCGGCACGCACGCTCGTCACCACGACCATCACCAGGCAGGCGGTCGCAGCGACCGCCAGCAGCATGCCGGGGTAGTCGACGACGAGGTCCCACAGCGTGGCCGGCGACGCGAGCAGCGACCCGGCGGCGTAGCCCCACGTGATGAGGACGATGTGGGCGATCATCAGGTTGAAGGACGTGAAGCCGACGAGCCGGTGGACCCGGGTGAGCTCGTCCTGGCCGAACGCCCGCTCCAGCACGGGGACCCGCGCCATCAGCACGACCTGGGCCAGCAGCAGGACCGCCGACACGAGGCCGCTGATCCGGCCGACCGACTCGAGTCCGGTCGCCCACCCGCCGAGCTGCGTGATCCCACCACCGGTGACCCACCACCAGGTGACGAGCAGCAGCGACAGCCACAGGGTGCTGCCGGCGGCGAGCCGGACGACCGCGTCGCGGCGGGCCCGGGCGCCGAGGCGTACGACGTCCGGCGCGGCCGTCTGGAGGAGGGTCATGGCCCCACCGTGTCCCGCCCGGCTGGCACGACCGTGGGTGCTGCCTGTGCGGTTGCTGTGAGAGCCCGCGCGACGTCTCTGTCAGGATCTGCGCGTGAAGCAGTGGGTGGTGGTCGTCGGCGGGACCAACATGGACGTCGTCGCCCGCACCTCCGCGCCGCTGGTGACTGCGACGAGCAACCCCGGCCACACCCGGATCTCCCCCGGCGGCGTCGGCCGCAACATCGCCGCCTGCCTCGGTCTGCTCGGCGCACCCGTGCGGCTGGTGTCGGCGGTGGGCGAGGACGCGTTCGGCGAGGTGGCGCTGCGGGTGACCGCGGAGTGCGGTGCCGACGTCTCGGCCGTACGCCGGGTGCCGGGCGCCGCGACCGGGACCTACACCGCGGTGCTCGACGACTCCGGAGAGCTCGTCGCCGCGGTGTCCGACATGGCCGTCGTCGACGCGCTGGTGCTCGAGACCGTGCACCTGAGCGATGCCGCGCTGGTCGTCGTGGACGGCAACCTCGCCCACGAGCAGGCGTCGCTCGTCGTGGCCGCTGCCGCAGCAGCAGGCGTGCGGGTGGCCTTCGAGCCGGTCTCGGTCGCCAAGGCCGCACGCCTCGCCGACCTCGTGCACGACCTGTTCCTCGTCACGCCCAACACCGACGAGCTGGCCTCGATCACCGGCCGGCCGGCGGACGAGTGGCGCGCGTCCGTCGGCGACCTGCACGACCGCGGCGTCGAGCACGTCTGGGTCCGCCACGGCGCCGACGGGTCGTGGATGTGCACCGCGGACGACGAGCCCGTCCACCTGCCCGCCGAGCCCGCCACCGTCGTCGACGTCACCGGAGCCGGCGACGCGATGCTCGCCGCGTGGGTCGCGGCCTGGCTCGACGGGGCCGACCCGGTCGAGGCGGCCCGCGCGGGACACCGCGCGGCCGCGGCCACCATCGAGAGCCCCCACACCGTCCGGCCCGACCTGGCCGAGACCCTGATGAAGGAGAACCCCTGATGCTGACGATCACCGACGAGGTGCGCGACGCGCTCGCGTCCGGGCAGCCCGTCGTCGCGCTGGAGAGCACGATCATCAGCCACGGCATGCCCTACCCGCAGAACGTCGAGATGGCCCGCACCGTCGAGGGGATCGTGCGCGAGGGTGGCGCCGTGCCGGCGACGATCGCGGTGCTGCACGGGAAGCCGACCATCGGCCTGTCCCCCGACGACCTCGAGCTGCTCGCCTCCGACGAGTCCGTCATCAAGGTCTCGATCCGCGACCTGCCCTACGTCGTCTCGCGCGGCCTGCACGGTGCGACGACCGTCGCCTCGACGATGCGGCTGGCGGCCCTGGCCGGCATCGGCGTCTTCGTGACCGGTGGGCTCGGCGGCGTGCACCGCGGTGCCGAGACGTCGTACGACGTGTCGGCGGACCTCACCGAGCTGTCGACGACCTCGGTCGCGGTGGTGTGCGCCGGCGTGAAGAGCATCCTCGACATCGGCCTCACCCTCGAGAAGCTCGAGACCCTCGGGGTCCCGGTGCTGGGCTACGGCACCGACGAGTTCCCGTCGTTCTTCTCCCGCTCGTCGGGCTTCGGCGCGCCCATGCGGGTCGACTCCCCTGCCGAGGTGGCCGCGCTGATGCGCTCCAAGTGGGACCTCGGGCTCGCCGGCGGTGTCGTCGTCGCGAACCCCATCCCGGTCGAGGCGGAGATCCCCGCCGACGAGATCGGCACGATCATCGACCGGGCGCTCGGCGACATGGACGCCCTCGGCATCCGCGGCAAGGACGCCACGCCGTACCTCCTCGGGCGCATCGTCGAGATCACCGACGGCGAGTCGCTGAAGGCCAACATCGCCCTCGTCGAGCACAACGCGCGGCTCGGTGCGGCGATCGCCGGGGAGTACGCCACCTCGTCGTAGGCGCAGGAGGCGCCGGACACGCCGACACAAGATGTGGTCCCACACTTCGCGATCGGCCCTACATATGGTGGTGCACGCAGCTGGTTCGGTGCGTCATCCAGACGTGTCGAGGCAACAGGGAACCCGGTGTGAGTCCGGGACTGCCCCGCAGCGGTGAATGGGAACGACAGCCGTCACACAGCACTGGAGCGCTCGCGCTCTGGGAAGCGACGGCCAGTAGGGGTCGAGAGCATCTCGGCGCGCCCATGAGTCCGAAGACCTGCCAGCGCACCGCACCCGACCGGGTGCGGTGGTCCGAGGCCTCGTGGGACGGCTGACGGCGATCACGACGCGCGCGCCGCGGCGTACCTCCGTCCTCCCCTTCGCGACCTCCGGACCTCCCAGGACCGACCTCGCGAGGAGAGAGTCATGACGGTCACCGAAGCACCAGGACGGACGTCCATGCAGGTGCGCAAGCGCAACGGCGACAGCGAGCCTGTCGACGTGAACAAGATCGTGCGGGCAGTCGACCGGGTCAGTGCCGACCTGGCCGACGTGGACCCGATGCGGGTCGCCACCCGCACGATCAGCGGGCTGTACGACGGCGCCACCACCGCCGAGCTGGACCGGCTGTCGATCCAGACGGCCGCGGAGATGATCGGCGAGGAGCCGCAGTACAGCCGGCTCGCCGCCCGCCTCCTGTCGGGCTACATCGACAAGGAGGTCCGCAACCAGGGCGTCATGTCGTTCAGCCAGTCCGTCGCCCTGGGCCACGCCGAGGGACTGATCGGCGACGAGACGGCCCGCTTCGTCAAGGACAACGCGCGCAAGCTCGACTTCGCGATCGACGACGACGCCGACCGGCGCTTCGAGTACTTCGGCCTCCGCACGGTCTACGACCGCTACCTGCTGCGGCACCCGTCGAGCCGGCTGGTCGTCGAGACACCGCAGTACTTCCTGCTGCGCGTCGCGGCCGGCCTGGCGCAGTCCCCGGGCGAGGCGATCCGCTTCTACCGGCTGATGTCGTCGCTGGCCTACCTGCCGTCGTCGCCGACCCTGTTCAACTCCGGCACCCGGCACACGCAGATGTCGTCGTGCTACCTCGTCGACTCACCCGTCGACGACCTCGACTCGATCTACTCGCGCTACGCGCAGGTCGCGAAGCTGTCGAAGTTCGCCGGCGGCATCGGCATCGCGTTCTCCCGGGTCCGCTCGCGCGGCGCGCTGATCCGCGGCACCAACGGCCAGTCCAACGGCATCGTGCCGTTCCTGCGCACCCTCGACTCCTCGGTGTCGGCGGTCAACCAGGGCGGGCGGCGCAAGGGCGCGGCGTGCGTCTACCTCGAGCCGTGGCACCCCGACGTCGAGGAGTTCCTCGAGCTGCGCGACAACACCGGCGAGGACGCCCGGCGCACCCACAACCTCAACCTCGCCCACTGGGTGCCGGACGAGTTCATGCGGCGCGTCGAGGCCGACGCCGAGTGGTCGCTGATCGACCCCGACCAGGCCCCCGAGCTCCCCGACCTGTGGGGCGCGGCGTTCGACGAGGCCTACCGGCGCGCCGAGGAGGAGGGTCGCTACGTCCGGAAGGTCAAGGCACGCGAGCTCTACGGCCGGATGATGCGCACGCTGGCCCAGACCGGCAACGGCTGGATGACCTTCAAGGACGCGTCCAACCGCACCTGCAACCAGACGCGGGACACGCCCGGTGGCCCGGTCGTGCACCTGTCGAACCTCTGCACCGAGATCATCGAGGTCTCGTCCGACAGCGAGACCGCCGTGTGCAACCTCGGCTCGATCAACCTGGCCCAGCACCTCACGCAACCGTTGGTCGAGGAAGGCGCCCCGGCGCCTGTCACGGGACCAGCCGTGGGGATCGACTGGGACAAGCTGCGCGAGACCGTCCGCACGGCCGTGCCGCTGCTCGACCGCGTCATCGACATCAACTTCTACCCGAGCGTCGAGGCCGCGGCGTCGAACCCGCGCTGGCGACCGGTCGGCCTCGGGCTGATGGGCCTCCAGGACGCGTTCTTCGCGATGCGGCTCCCCTTCGACTCCGACGAGGCGCGCGAGCTGTCGACGCGCGTGCAGGAGGAGATCTACCTGACCGCCCTCGAGGTGTCGGTCGACCTCGCGCGGCGCCACGGACCGCACCCGGCGTACGACGAGACGCGGGCCGCCGCGGGCGTGCTCCAGCCCGACCACTGGGGCGCCACGCCGACCCAGGTCGAGCGGTGGGACGCGCTGCGCGCCGCCGTCGCCGAGCACGGCCTGCGCAACTCGCTGCTCATCGCGATCGCCCCCACGGCGACCATCGCGTCGATCGCGGGCTGCTACGAGTGCATCGAGCCGCAGGTGTCCAACCTGTTCAAGCGCGAGACGCTCTCCGGCGAGTTCCTCCAGGTCAACGCCGCCCTCACCCGCGAGCTCAAGGAGCGCGGGCTGTGGACGGCGGAGGTGCGCGAGGCCATCAAGCGGGCCGAGGGGTCGGTGCAGGGCGTCACGCAGCTGCCCGACGACGTGCGCGAGCTCTACCGCACGGCGTGGGAGCTGCCGCAGCGCGCGCTCATCGACATGGCGGCCGCGCGGTCGGCGTACATCGACCAGAGCCAGTCGCTCAACCTCTTCATCGCCGGCCCGTCGATCGGGAAGCTCTCGTCGATGTACCTCCACGCGTGGAAGGCGGGGCTGAAGACGACGTACTACCTGCGATCGCGCCCTGCCACGCGCATCCAGCAGACGACGACCAGCGTCACCGCGCCGGTCGACGTCGACCCCCACCCCACCGACCCTCTCGGACGACGAGGCGCTCGCCTGCTCGCTCGAGAACCCCGAGAACTGCGAGGCCTGCCAGTGACCACCACGGACAACGACACCAGCACCGACACCAGCTCCCACACCAGGATGCTGCTCGACCCGGGGATGAACCTCACCCTGCGGCCGATGCGCTACCCGCACTTCTACGACCGCTACCGCGACGCGATCAAGAACACCTGGACCGTCGAGGAGGTCGACCTGCACTCCGACCTCAAGGACCTCCAGCGGCTCAGCGAGGCCGAGCGGCACCTGGTCTCGCGGCTCGTGGCGTTCTTCGCGACCGGCGACACGATCGTGGCCAACAACCTGGTGCTCAACCTCTACCAGCACATCAACTCGCCGGAGGGCAGGCTCTACCTCTCCCGCCAGCTGTTCGAGGAGGCGGTGCACGTGCAGTTCTACCTGACCCTCCTCGACACCTACGTCACCGACGAGGACGAGCGGCACGAGGCGTTCGCCGCGGTCGACAACATCCCCTCGATCAAGGCCAAGGCCGACTTCTGCTTCCGGTGGATCGACTCGGTCTTCGACCTCGACGCGCTCGAGACCCGTGAGCACCGCCGGAAGTTCCTGCTCAACCTGATCTGCTTCGCCGCGGTGATCGAGGGGCTGTTCTTCTACGGCGCGTTCGCCTACGTCTACTTCCTCCGCTCGCGCGGGCTGCTCAACGGGCTCGCGTCCGGCACCAACTGGGTCTTCCGCGACGAGTCGATGCACATGGCGTTCGCGTTCGACGTGGTCGACACCGTGCGCGAGGAGGAGCCCGAGCTGTTCGACGACGAGATGGCCGCGCAGGTCAGGCAGATGCTGATCGACGGGGTCGACGCGGAGGCGCAGTTCGCCGAGGACCTGCTCGGCGGCGGTGTCGCCGGCCTGTCGACCGGCGGACATGCGCGCCTACCTCGAGTACGTCGCCGACCGGCGGATGGAGCGCCTGGACCTCCCGCCGATCTACGGGTCGAAGAACCCGCTGGCCTTCATGGAGCTCCAGGACGTGCAGGAGCTGTCGAACTTCTTCGAGCGCAAGGTGTCGGCCTACCAGGTCGGCGTGACGGGCGCGGTCGGGTTCGACGAGGACTTCTGAGGATCACGGTCGGTCGGGAGTGCTTGGATCGCAGCATGGCCTCCCGACTGACCGAGATCTCCCTCGACTGCCACGACCCCGACCTCCTGGCCGACTTCTGGACGGGCGTGCTCGACTGGGTGGTGCTGCACCGGGAGCCGGGACTGGTCGAGATCGGGCCGGACGGGCGCGAGGACGCCGAGCTGCTCGACGCAGTGCGCTCCGGGCCGGTGGCGCCGACGATCTTCCTGGCGCAGGTGCCCGAGGACAAGGTCGCGAAGAACCGGGTGCACTACGACGTCTCCCCCGTCGACCGCTCGCAGGAGGAGGAGGTCGAGCGCATCCTCGGGCTCGGCGCCACCCGGGCCGACATCGGCCAGACGCGGTGAGGAGTCCTGGGTGGTGCTGGCCGACCCCGAGGGCAACGAGTTCTGCGTGCTCCGCAGCCTCGCGCCCGGACACTTCGCGCTGTGACCGGGCTGTCGCTCGACCTGCCCCTCGACGACCGAGCGGCTGGTCCTCCGGGCGCACCGGATGGACGACCTCGACGACCTCGCCCGCTTCCACGGCGACCCGGAGGTCGTGCGCTACGTCCCGTGGCCGGTCCGCGACCGCGCCGCGACCGAGGAGACGCTGCGCACCAAGCTCGGCCAGACGGTGCTCGACGAGCACGGGCAGTGGCTGGTGCTGGCCGTCGAGCTGGCGTCGACCGGCACGGTCATCGGCGAGGTGCTGCTCAAGTGGGCCTCGGACCGCCAGGGCGAGCTCGGCTTCGCCTTCGGGCGCGAGCACCACGGCCAGGGGTACGCCGAGGAGGCGGCGCGCGCCGTCCTCGGCCTCGGCCTTCGACGACCTCGGCTTCCATCGCGTGACCGCCGTCGTGGTCGAGGGCAACGACGCCTCGGTCCGCCTGCTCGGCCGACTGGGGTTCCGCCAGGAGGCACGGCACGTGGACGGCGCGTTCTTCAAGGGCGCGTGGACGACGACCCTCGTCCTCGCGCTGCTCGAGGACGAGTGGACGGGGCGCGTCAGTCGGCCGGGTCGGTCATGAAGTCCTGCAGGACGCGCGCGAACCGCTCGGGGTCGTCGAGGTGCGGGAAGTGGCCGGCACCCTCGAACAGCTCCACCCGGCAGTCGGGCACCGCCCGCTGGGCGCTCAGCGCGTGCCAGGCCGGGATCATCCGGTCCTTGCTGCCCCACACGATCAGGGTCGGTGGCGGCGTCACCGCGCCGAGGTGGTCGTAGGCGTTGATGCTCTGGCCGCCGACGTCGATGACCGCACGCGTGGTGGCGAGGAAGGCGCGGCGGCTCTCGACGTCGCCCAAGCGACGTGAAGCCGCGCCAGATCGCACCGATGTCGGCCCCCGGCTTCCAGCCGACCTTCTGCGCACCGCGGCCCAGCGCCTCCACCCGCTGCAGCACGGGTGCGGAGGCGATGACGCTGAGCACCTGCTCGGCGCCGGGGAGGGTGGCCGAGCGGAGGACGAGGTTGACCTCGCGCCCGAGCCCGCCGCTCGAGACGAGCACGAGGCGGTCCACCCGGTCGGGGAACAGGTAGTAGAACTGCATGGCGATGCCGCCACCGAGCGAGTGCCCGACGAGGGTGACCCGCTCGATGCCGAGGTGGTCGAGCAGGTCGCGCAGGGTCGCGGCGTGCGAGCTCAGCGAGTAGTCACCGGTCGGCTTGGCCGACTCCCCGTGCCCGAAGAGGTCGGGCACGACCACGCGGTGCTCGTCGTCCATCCGGTCGACGAGCCGGGACCACTGGCGCTGCGAGCCGAGGATCCCGTGGATGAACAGCACCACGGGACCCGAGCCGCTGTCGACGTACGACAGGTCGTGGCCGTGGAGGGCGACCGTGTGCGGGACCGGGCGGGCCATGGGTGACATCCTCGCGGTGGTGGGGACTGGTTACCCCACGGTAGCCGCGACGGCAGCGCCAGCGGGAGCTCAGCCCGCGGCGAGGGCCTCGCGCAGGCCGTCGGCGTCCAGCTCGGCGCCGTAGGCGGGCTTGTCCCGCTCGAAGCGCGTGCCCTCGGCGAGGGGCCCGGCGTCGACGACGTCGAAGCCGAAGGACTCGATCAGGTCGGTGACGACCTGCTTGGCGTCCGCGTCGTCGCCCGCGATCGCGAGGGCACGCCGGTCCTCGGCGCCGACCGGGCGGCCCGCCGTGACGATGTGGGCGGCCTGGATCGCGTTGAACGCCTTGACCACCTTCGAGGTCGGCAGGTGCGCGGCCAGCATCTCGCTCACGCTCGTGCGGCCCTCGTCGAGCTCGGCGTAGTGGCCGTCGCGCTCGAAGTAGTAGTTGTTGGTGTCGATGACGACCTTGCCGGCGAGGGGCTCGACCGGGACGTCGAGGTAGGCCTTGAACGGCACGGTCACGACGACCAGGTCACCGGCCTCCCCCGCCTCCTGCGCCGTCGCCGCCCTGGCCCGCGGGCCGAGCTCCGCCACGAGGTCGGACAGGGTGTCCGGTCCGCGCGAGTTGCTGAGCACGACGTCGTGCCCCTGCTCGATCGCACGCCGCGCGATCGCCGTACCGATGTGTCCGCTGCCGATGAGTCCGATGGTCGTCATGGTGGTGGAACAGCCCGCGGTGCCGTCTGCTTCCCGAAGCGCCTCTCGACCGGACGGCTGGGATCCCTGCTCGCTCCCCGAGCCGCCTACCCACCTGCGGGTGATGCCTGGACCTGTTCCGCGCGGTGCCGCCCACGCTGTCTGGAGTTTCGACCGTCGCTCGGTTTGAATGTCACGCGGACTTGAGGACACAGGTCACGAAGGCTTGCGAGACGAACACGGATTCATCTGGTGGAGATTCACTCTTTCCCCGGCGCCCTGTCCCCCGGCGTCGTCGCGTCGTTCACCTACGACGTGGCCCGCGACGAGTGGGAGTGGTCGGACGCCCTCTACGAGCTGCACGGCTACGCACCCGGCGAGATACCCGCCACGACGAGCGCACTCATGCACCACAAGCATCCCGAGGACCGCGAACGAGCCGCAGCCGTGTTCGCGGCGGTGGTCCGGGACGGTGGGACGTACAGCTGCTACCACCGCATCGTCGACCGCAACCAGCGCGTCCTGTCCCTGGTGAGCGTGGGTCGTTCGGTGCTCGACGCGGAGGGCCGGCCGGTGGAGATCGAGGGCTACTACATCGACCTCACCCAGGCGAGACGCGCCGAGACGGAGGCCGACGTCCAGCGAGCGCTCGTCCGCAAGTCACAGGCGGGCCCGTTGATCGACCAGGCCAAGGGGATGATCATGCTCGCGGAGGGTCGGACGGCGGACCAGGCGTTCGAGCGACTGCGGTCGTGCTCCCAGGCAGCCAACCGCAAGGTCGCCGACATCGCCCGTGAGCTGGTCGATTCCGTGTCCGGCGGCAGGACCGAGCCGGTGTCCGCGATCCTGGACCAGCTGGTGAGCGGCGCTCGCTGAGTGCTCGGACACGTCGAGGACAGGCATCGCCTCAGCCGGTGACGCCGAACCTCTCGACCCGGATCGACGCGGGATCGAGACCGGCGTCGACGAGGAGGTTCTCGGCGTAGCCGGCGAAGCGGGCCGAGCCGCAGACGAAGGCCAGGTCGACGCCGTCGAGGAGCGGGGTGATCTCCTCGATGGTGGGCGCACCCGCGGGACGATCGGGCGTGGCCTCCCGCGTGAGGGCGAGGGTCGCCCCGGCTCGCGCGAGCTCGTCGGCGTACGGCATCTCCTCGCGGCTGCGGGCCACCGCCACCACCCGGAGCAGGTCGGAGCGACCGAGGTGCCGGGCCGCGCGGAGCATGGAGACCGCCGGCACGATCCCGGTGCCGCCGACCAGGCAGAGCGCCGGGGTGTGGGTGTCCCACCTGAACCAGCGCCCGATGGGTCCGCGCAGCTCGAGGACGTCGCCGACCTCGGCCACGTCGGCGAGGAACTCCGACACCTCGCCGTCGGGCAGCCGCTCGACGAGGAACTCCACGAGGGGGTCGCTGTCGTCGGAGGCGAGGGAGTAGGACCGCTGGGCGGTGTAGTCGTCGGGGGCACGCAGCCGGATCAGGTAGTGCTGCCCGGGCCAGTGGCGCTGGCGCTCGTCGACGTGCATGCGCAGCCGCACGAGGTGCGGCGCCGGGAAGTCCTTCGTGATGACCCGTCCGGTCGTCCAGGCCGTGGCGCCGGCGCCCACCGACGCGAAGGCCTCGTCGGTCACGCGTCGCCCTGGTAGCGCTGCTCGAGCCACGGGTCGCCGCGGTCGTGGTAGCCGTTCTGCTCCCAGAACCCGGGCCGGTCCGTCGCGGTCAGCTCGAGACGGCTGATCCACTTCGCGGACTTCCAGAAGTAGAGGTGCGGGACCAGCAGCCGTACGGGTCCGCCGTGCTCCGCCGTCAGCGGCTTCCCGTCGAACTCCCAGACCACCCAGGCCTTGCCGCCGGTGACGTCCGCGAGCGGCAGGTTGGTGGTGTAGCCGGTCGAGGAGTGGGCCATGACGTAGGCCGCTCCGTCCTGCGGTCCGGCGGTCTCGAGCAGGCTGTCGACGGAGACGCCGGTGAAGACCGTGTCGAACTTCGACCAGGTGGTCACGCAGTGGATGTCGCCGCTGTAGGACGAGCCGGGCAGCTGCTGCACCTCGTCCCAGGTCCACGTCGTCGGCCGGTCGACCAGCCCGTCCACGGCGATCGTCCACGCCTCGCGCTCGATCCGCGGCGTGGCCTCGGCGGTGAGCACCGGCCAGCCCGCGCCCACGTCGTACTGCCCGGGAGGCAGCCGCCCCTCGGGACCGTCGGGTCGGCGGCGGCGGAAACCTCGGGTCACGGGCACGGGGCGAGCCTAGCGACGAACGCGCGTGCCCTCCACGGCGACAAGCTGACCTCCGCACCCGCCTGGACCACGCCCGGCGCGATGCACTGAGCCGGGTCGCTCAGGCGGTCGCCACGGACCGGCGCCGGGACCGGCGGTGCGACCGCACCGACTCCACGGCGGCCAGGTCCTTGCGGAACGGTCGGCTGCACCCGGTGAGGGTGAGGACTGCTCGGGCGTCGATGGCGGCGCCGCAGCACCGCTCCAGCCCGGTCACGCCCTCGGGGCTCGCCGACGTCACCCGCGTGAGGTCGATCCCGATGACCTGGGAGCCCTGGCGCAGTGCCGCGTCCACGCGCCGCCACAGGTCGTAGGCAGCGACGACGTCCAGGCTGCCGTCGACCTCGATCGAGGTCGTGCCCGCGGTGGCGGAGGACGTGACGTGGTGCATGGAGGACCTGCTCGGAGTAGGGCGTGTTCGTGTGAGGTTCCCGACACTACGTGGCCGAACCATCCGGCATGCCGGGTTCGCGAGATGTTCACGAGAACGACACACAGCGACGTCGGCCCCGAGGCCGACGAACGGGTCAGTCCTTGCCGACCCGCGCGACGTCGAGGAGCTGTCAGCCGACCACCGCGGCGCCGCCGACGAGCTCGCCCTCGGCCAGAGGGTCGTAGCGGGTGCCCGGCAGCACCGCCCAGGCGAAGGCGGAGCCCGACGAGGCACATCAGCCCGATCACCAGGCACCCGCGCGACAGCCCGTCCATGAACGCGATCTCCATCGCGCTGGCCACGCCCGGCACCTGCGCCGCGAGGGCGTCGGTGAAGCCGACCGAGCCCCGCGCCGCCTCCAGGGTCGCCGGGTCGAGCCGTCCGTCGAGCAGCTCGACCAGCTTGGCGCCGTACAGGGAGGAGAAGAGCGAGCCGACGACGGCCACGCCGAGGGTGCCGCCCAGCTCGCGCGTCGCGTCGTTGACGGCCGATCCCACGCCGGCGCGGGCCGGCGGCAGCACCTGCATGATCGACTCGGTCGCCGGCGTGGTGATCAGGCCGAGCCCGAGTCCCATCATCACCATCTGCGGCACGATCGTGGTGGCGTAGGAGACGTCGACGTCCAGCGTCGAGATCCACAGGAACGCGGTGCCGAGCAGCGCCAGCCCGGTGCCGACGACGCCCTTGGTGCCGACCCGTGGCGCGAGCTGGCCGCCCGCGATCGACGCGACCGCGATCGAGATCGCGACGGGCAGGATCCGCACGCCGGTGCCGAGCGCGGAGTAGTCGCGCAGGAACTGGAAGAACTGCGTGATCAGGAAGATGAAGCCGAAGAGCGCGAAGAAGGCGATCGTCACCGACGCGCACGCCGCGCTGAAGCGGCGGTCGAGGAAGAGCGTGACGTCGAGCATCGGGTGGTCCGCTGCGCGCTCGACGGCGACGAACGCCAGCGCGAGCAGGCCGGCGACGGCGAACCCGGTGACGGTGGTGACCGATGCCCAGCCGTGCTCGGGCGCCTCGATGATCGTCCAGGTCAGGCTGCCCAGCATCGGCGACCGAGATGGCGAGTCCGCGCAGGTCCAGCGGCGGCACGGACGGGTCGCGGGACTCGGGCACGAAGGCCAGCGTCATGCCGATCGCGACGACCCCGACGGGCACGAGCGCCCAGAAGACGCTGTGCCAGGTGAAGTGCTCGAGCAGGAAGCCCCCGGTGATCGGGCCCAGCGCCACGCCCATGCCGACCGCGGCGCCCCAGATCCCGAGCGCGGTGGCGCGCTCGCGCCGCTCGGTGAACGCGTTGGCGATCACCGACAGGGTCGTGGGGAAGATCAGCGCGGCGCTCATGCCCATCACCACCCGCAGCGCGATGAGCGCGCCGACGCTGTCCACCAGCGCGGCCGCGCCGCTGCTGGTCGCGAACGCCGCGAGCCCGAGGACCAGGGCCGGTCGGCGTCCGAACCGGTCGCTCAGGCTGCCCATCGCCAGCACGAGGGCGGCGAAGGCGAGGTTGTAGCCGTCGACGACCCAGAGCAGGTCGCGGGTGCCGGCGTCGAGCTCGCGGGCGAGGCTCGGCAGCGCCACGTTGACGATCGTGGTGTCGAGGTTGATGGTCAGCGCGGCCAGGCAGACGGTCGCGAGGAGGGCGGCTTTGCGGTTCATGACGGCTCCGGGTGGGTGATGTTGTCGGCGGTAACATCAGCCTGCCCGCTGATGTTACCGCTGTCAACATCGATTAGGCTCGAGCCGTGTCCGCCACCCCCTACCACCACGGCAACCTCCGCGACGCGCTCGTGGAGGCCGGCGTCGACGTCGTGCGCGACGGTGGCCCCGAAGCGCTGTCGCTGCGGGAGCTGGCCCGCCGGGTCGGGGTGTCGCACGCCGCGACCTACCGCCACTTCGCCGACCGCGAGGCACTCGTCGACGTGGTCGCCGAGCGCGCGCTCGCCTCGCTGGTGGCGGAGGTGCACCACCGGCTCGGCGACCATCGACGAGTCCGACGCGGTGACGCGCGCCCGACGCCGGCTCGTGGAGATCGGGGTCGGCTACGTCGCGTTCGCGATGACCGAGAGCGGTCTGTTCCGCCTGCTCTTCACCGCCTATCCCGACGCCCCGGACGGCAAGGGCGACGCGCGACGGCGAGGACCCCTACGGCATGCTCAACCAGGCGCTCGACGACCTGGTGGCGGTGGGCTACCTCGCCGAGCGCGACCGCGTCGGGGCGGACATCACGTGCTGGGCGGCGGTGCACGGGTTCTCGGTGCTCAACGTCGAAGGACCGCTGCGCGGACTGACGGCGGCCGATCGCGACGCCGCCCTGTCGACCCTGCTGCTCGGCATCGACCGCGCGTTCGGAGCCGGTGGCAGCTGGCCCGAGCTCGCGCCGGTGAGGCTGGCCGGGCTGACTGACCGGCATCGCGGTCCTTGCGAGCCTGACCTGCCTCGCTCGTCGGCCGGCGTGGGTGTCGGCCGGCCGGCTGTCTGGCTGGCTGGCGCATGACGGACGCGGGCTGGTCATCCGGGGGACACCGACGCGAACCCTTCCGTTCGCCGGACCGGACGAGGGTCACGTCGTTCACCCCTTCGAAAGGACCCCGGACGTGAAGCGTCTCTCCCTCCCCGTCCTGGCCGCCGGCACTGCCGGCATCGTCGCCCTCGGTGTCGCGGCTGCCACCGCCGTACCCATGGGCTTCACCCAGGACCGCTCGGCCGACCTGGCCCAGCAGATCAACCCGGCCAAGCCGAAGAGCGTCATCCTCCTCATCGGCGACGGCATGGACGACTCGATGATCACCGCCGCGCGCAACTACTCCGTCGGCGCGGCCGGTCGCCTCGTCCTCGACGAGCTGCCGTTCGCCGGCGCGATGACGACGTACGGCCTCAAGGTCGGCGCCGGCCCGAACTACCCGATCGCCTACGTCTCGGACTCCGCGCCCACCGCGAGCGGCTGGTCGACCGGCAAGAAGACCGTCGACGGACGCATCTCGCAGGGGCCCTCCACCGCGGAGAACGTCCCGGGCCTCGACTACGAGACGGTGCTGGAGAAGTTCCAGGCCGCCGGCAAGCGCGTCGGCGACGTCTCCACCGCCGAGATCACCGACGCCACGCCCGCCGCCGCCGCGTCGCACATCAACGCCCGCGCCTGCCAGGGCCCGGCCAACATGGCCGCCTGCCCCGCAGCGCTGAAGTCGGCACCGGGCGGCAAGGGATCGATCTCCGAGCAGCTGGTCGACCACCGGATCGACGTGCTCCTCGGCGGTGGCGCCAACCGCTACGCCCAGACCCTCGAGGGCAGCTCCACCACCGTCCTCGACTACGCGAAGACGACCAAGGGCTACCGCTCGGTCAGCACCTCCGCCGAGCTCGACGCCGTCACCGACCTGTCGGGCGGCCCGGTCCTCGGGCTGTTCTCCGGCGGCAACATGACCCGCAAGTACGCCCCGCTCGTCGCGACCGCCGGCGGCGCGACCACCCCCACCGGGAAGTGCGTCGAGCAGACCCGCGGCACGCAGCCGACGTTGCAGCAGATGACCGACAAGGCGATCAAGCTGCTCGACAACCCGAACGGCTTCTTCCTCCAGGTCGAGGGCGCGAGCGTCGACAAGGCCGAGCACGAGCGCGACATCTGCGGCGCCATCGGCGAGCTCGAGGAGCTCGACCTCGCCGTGAAGACGGCACTCGACTACCAGAAGACGCACCCGGACACGCTCGTCATCGTCACCGGTGACCACGCGCACTCCACCCAGATCGTCCCGGACGACTTCGGCGGCGCGCGCACGGCCACCGTCACGACGGTCGACGGCAACCCGATGACCGTCGCCTACTCGTCGGCGTACGCGCCCGGCGACGCGACCGCACAGGCCACCCACACCGGTGCGCAGATCCGGGTCGCCGCCATCGGCCCCCAGGCCGCCAACGTGACCGGGGTGATCGACCAGACCGACCTCTTCAGCACGATGCTCGGACGCACCCCGAGCACCCTCCCGTCCGGCCCGACGGCCACGGCGACCGTCACCGTGACGGCGACACCGACCACGCCGGCACCGACCAGCACCCCGGCGGCCAAGCCGTCGATCTGGCTGGCCGCGCCCAAGAAGGTCGCCCGCGGCTCCGAGACCTGGATCTCGGTCACTGCGGACGACGCCACCGAGGTCACGGTGCGCATCAAGCAGGGCAAGAACACCACGACCAAGGAGCTCGCCGACGACGGCGGCTCGATCAAGCTCCCGGGCTCGCTCCGCAAGGGCGCCGTCCAGGTCAAGGTCGTCGCCACCGGCCCCGGTGGCCGCACGAAGGTGACACGCACCATCGTCGTCCGCTGACGACCCGCCCTCACCACCAGCACGACCCGCGACCGCGGGCCTCCACCCGGAGGCCCGCGGTCGCGGTCGTCCGGGACACCGGTCCGGCACGTCGGGCCCTGCCGGGAAGACCCCGGGCACCTGCAGGGTTGAGCACGTCATGACTGCCAACACCTACGACTTCCAGGGTCGCACCGTCCTCGTCACCGGCGGCGGCACCGGCATCGGCCGCGCGATCGCCGAAGCCTTCCTCGCCAACGGCGCGAACGTCGTCGTCAGCGGCCGCCGCCGCGAGAAGCTCGACGAGGTCCTCGCCGGACACCCCGCCGACCGCACGCTCGCCGTCGAGGCCGACGTGGCCGACGACGCCTCGGCGGCCGCCATGGTGCGCGGCCGTGGTGGACCGCTTCGGGTCCGCTCGACGTCGTCGTCAACAACGCCGCGGCCTACACCAACGGCCCCTTCGACGAGCTCGCCCTCGACGACTGGCAGGCGATCCGGGCGACCAACATCGACGGGTTCGTGCACGTTGCCCGCCACGCGCTGCCCGAGCTGGAGCGCTCGGGCGGCAACCTCGTGGTCGTCGGGTCGGTCTCGGGGCTGCGCGGCGACTGGTCGCAGGCGGCGTACAACGCCACCAAGGCCGCGATCATGAACTTCGTGCAGTCGCTGGCGCTCGACTACGGCCCGCGCGGGGTCCGGCTCAACGCGGTGGTCCCCGCCCTCACCATCACCGACATCACTCGGGCCGTCGAGGAGGACGAGCAGGCGCTGGCCGCGGCCAACAACCGCATCGCGCTGGGCCGTCCCGGGCGGCCCGGATGACATCGCGCCGGCGGTGCTGTTCCTGGCAAGTCCGGACGCGGCCTACATCACGGGCGCCTGGCTGGCTGTCGACGGCGGTACGTCGGCGAGCACAGGTCAGGCGCACT
>CAWCHD010000002.1:0-158961 GCA_963795275.1 uncultured Actinomycetota bacterium | reverse complement strand
ACCGTCAGACGTTGAAGCGGAACTCCACCACGTCGCCGTCGGCCATCACGTAGTCCTTGCCCTCCATGCGCACCTTGCCGGCCTCCTTGGCCTTGAGCATGGTGCCGGCGGACATCAGGTCGTCGAAGGAGACGACCTCGGCCTTGATGAAGCCCTTCTGGAAGTCGGTGTGGATGACACCGGCGGCCTCGGGGGCGGTGGCGCCCTTCCTGATCGTCCAGGCCCGCGTCTCCTTGGGGCCGGCGGTCAGGTAGGTCTGGAGGCCGAGGGTGTCGAAGCCGACGCGGGCGAGCTGGTCGAGGCCCGACTCGGTGATGCCCATCTCCGCGAGCATCTCGTGCGCCATCTCGTCGTCGTCCATCTCGGCCAGGTCGGCCTCGAACTTGGCGTCGAGGAAGATCGCCTCGGCGGGCGCGACGATCGCGCGCATCCTGTCCTTGAGCGCGTCGTCGGCGAGCTCGTCGGCGTCGCAGTTGAAGACGTAGATCAGCGGCTTGGCCGTCAGCAGCGACAGCTCGCGCAGCAGCGAGCGGTCGATGTCGGTCGCGATGATCGGGGTGCCCGACTCCAGCGCGTCCTTGGCGGCGCGGGCGGCGTCGAGGTTCGCGACGAGGTCCTTGACCTTGCGCGACTCCTTCTCCAGCCGGGCGATCGCGCGGTCGACGGTCTCGAGGTCGGCGAAGATCAGCTCGGTCTGGATGGTGGAGATGTCGTTGGCGGGGTTGACCTCGCCGTCGACGTGGGTGACGTCCTCGTCGCGGAAGACGCGCGTCACCTGGCAGATCGCGGCCGACTCGCGGATGTGCGCGAGGAACTTGTTGCCCAGGCCCTCGCCCTGCGAGGCGCCGCGCACGATGCCGGCGATGTCGACGAACTCGACGGTGGCCGGCAGCACCTTGGCCGACTCGAAGACCTCCGCCAGCTTGGCCAGCCGCTCGTCCGGGACACCGACGACGCCGACGTTGGGCTCGATCGTCGCGAACGGGTAGTTCGCCGCGAGGACGTCGTTCTTGGTCAGGGCGTTGAAGAGCGTCGACTTGCCCGCGTTGGGGAGACCGACGATGCCGATGGTGAGAGCCACGGGCGGGGAGTCTACGGCGGCGACGGACGCCCGGACGAAACGCCAGCCGCGACGGAGCCCGACGACAGAGGGGCCCGACCCCTGCGGGTCGGGCCCTTCCATCGACTCAGGCTGCTCAGGCGGGGTGGCTGGCTCAGGAGCCGTACACGGTCCGCACGCCCTCGCGGTCCGTCTCCGTCATGGAGAGGTCGCTCGACGAGCCGTTGCACTGCGGGTAGTGCATGATCGACGCCGAGTCGTACGGCGTCAGCGGACGCCAGTTGCTGTCCTCGAAGCAGGTGCCGGCCTCGGGACGCGTGTGCTCGTGGCGGAAGCCGAGCGCGTGGCCGAGCTCGTGGGCGAGGATGTTGGACGGCGTCCAGGAGCCCGAGGTCCAGATCGAGTCGTCGACCAGCACGTTGCGCTGCGAGTCGGGGCTGCTCGGGAAGAACGCCCGGGCGATGTACTGCGAGGTCTCGATCGGCTCCACCGAGAAGAGGACCGAGCTGTTCGACACGGTGCAGTTGGCGTCCGCGGACGGCACGTAGGTGAAGTTCACCCCGCTCGAGGCCGCCTCCCACTGGCCGGCCCCGGACTGCATCGCCGCGACCATGGCCGCCTTGTCGGCGCCGAAGTCGTCGCTCACGCAGTAGGTCAGGTTCTGGGCCTGGCTCGCGGACCACAGGTCGTCGGCGCCGCCGTTCGTGTTGACGACGAGCGACTGCGAGTCGGTGTCGCGGGAGTTGACCATCCGCTCGTAGTAGTCGCGCAGCTCGTCAGAGGTCGCGATGGTCTCGTCGCCGTTCACGACGTACTGGCCGCCGACGTCCTGGAAGGTCGCGGCCTTGAACTCCTGGAAGGTCGGCACGTCCTCCCGCGCCGGGGCTGCGCTCGCCGGCTGCATCGAGGCAGCCAGCGCGCCTGCTCCGAGCGCGGCGGCCAATGTCCTGGTGATCGTGGTCTTCATGATTGCTTTCACTTCTTCCGGTTGGATTGGTGGTGGCCCCTCCACCACATCGCGGTCCAGACCAGAGGGGAAGGTCTGGTCAGGGTCAGGTGTGTGCACTGCACGAACATGCAGAAGTTCGTCCGGCGCGCTCGGCGAAACACCGGATTGCACAAGTTCGCCCGCGGGGCCCACCTGCAAGACTCGGCGCATGAGCGACGCGGGGGCAGAGCAGATCGAGCGCGGGTTCGTCCTGCGCGAGCCGGCCCACCGGGTCTCGCCGCAGGCGGTCCCGTTCTGGCGGGTGTCCGCCCTGATCGGGGACCTGGTCCTCGTGATCGCCGTCGTGGTGGCGTACGTCGTCATCCCCGACGTGCCCGGCTGGACGCTGGTCCTCGTGCGTGCTGGTCGCCCTCGCCGCCGTCGCCCACGTCGTGCTGATGCCGCGGATCCGCTACCGCGTCCACCGGTGGGAGGTCACCGACACGGCGGTGCAGACGCGTTCGGGCTGGATCGGCCGCGAGACCCGGATCGCGCCGATCAGCCGCGTGCAGACGGTCGACTCCCGCCAGGGCGCGCTGATGCGGCTCTTCGGACTGGCGTCGATCACCGTCACCACCGCCTCCGCCGCCGGACCGATCACGGTCGACTGCCTCGACGCCGACACGGCGCGCGAGGTCGTGGCGCGGCTGACCGCGATCACCGCCGTCCACGGAGGACGACGCGACGTGATCCCCTCCCCCGGCTCCCCCGGCGAGGGCTGGTCGCGGCTCAGTCCCCGCAAGCTCCTGCTCGACCCGGTGAAGGCCATCGGCCAGGCGATCGTGCCGGTCGTGGTCGCGCTGGTCGGGATCAGCCAGAGCGACGGCAGGTTCGGCTGGGTGATCCTGCCGATCGCGATCGTCGCGCCGCTGCTGTTCGGCGCGCTGCCCTGGCTCACCACGCACTACCGGCTCACCGACTCCCAGATCCAGGTGCGCTCGCGGGATCCTCAACAAGAAGACCTCGACCGCGCCCCTCGACCGGGTCCGCAGCGTCGACCTCGAGGCATCCCTGCTGCACCGGGTCCTCGGCCTGCAGAAGGTGCAGGTCGGCACCGGGGTCGACGACGACCGGATCACGCTCGACGCGCTCGCCGCGGCCGACGCCCACGCGCTGCGTACGACGTTGCTGCGCCGCCGCGAGGTCGCCACGGTGCCGGCACCCACCGAGGCCCTCGCCGACGGCGAGGTCGGCGCCCGAGGCTGCCCGCCCCCGGCCCGCCGACGGAGCTCGCCCGGATCGACTGGTCCTGGCTGCGCTTCGCGCCCTTCAGCCTCGGCCGCCTCGTGCTGCTGGCCGGCGCCGTCGGCGCGCTCGTCGCAGTTCGGCGACAACCTGCCGATCTGGAACGAGGACACCGCCCGCTCGGCGTGGGGCTGGATCACCCAGTTCGCCCTGGTCGCCGTCGTCGTCGTGCTGGCCGTCCTCGGCCTGGCGCTCTGGCTCGTCGTGTCGGTCAGCGGGTACGTCGTCCAGTGGTGGCAGCTTCGTCCTGGTCCGCGAGCGCGGCTCCCTGCACCTCACCAACGGCCTGTTCACGACGCGCTCGATCACGGTCGAGGAGGCCAAGGTCCGCGGCGTCGAGATGACCGAGCCACTCCTCATGCGGGTCGTCGGCGGGGCCGAGCTCTCCACCCTCGCGACCGGCGTCGAGGACGGCGTCACCCAGGTCCTGCCGCCCTGCCCGCGCGACGTCGCCGTCGGGGTCGGCGAGTCCGTGCTCGAGCACCGCGGACCGCTGACGCAGCGGCTCGTCGAGCACGGCCCGCTGGCGCGGCGCCGGGCCTGGTTCCGCCAGCTGCGCGAGGCCCTCCTGGTGGTCGTGGCCGCGGCCGTCGCCGCGTGGTGGTTCGAGGTCGCGTGGTGGTGGGTCGCCCTCGGCGGTGCCGCACTGCTGCTGGCGGCCGCGGCGATCGGCGAGGCGACGTACCGCCACCTCGGGCACGCCCTCGCCGGCGACCACCTCGTCGCCGGCAGCGGTCAGCTCGCGCGGATCCGCACCGTCCTCGAGACCGACGGCATCATCGGCTGGGTCGTCTCGCAGTCGTGGTGGCAGCGCCGCATCGGGCTCGCCGACCTCGTCGCGACGACCGCCGCGGGCAACGAGCGCGTCCTGGTGCGCGACGTACGCCTCGAGGTCGGCGTCGCGCTCGCCCATGCGGCGACGCCCGAGCTGGTGCGGGAGTTCGTGCAGGCCTAGAACCAGGCCGCCTGCATGTCCAGCGTGGTCGTGTCCCCCGACGCCAGCAGGTCGAGCATCGCCGTGACCTTGGGCAGCTCCCAGCCGAAGAAGTAGCGGGCGGCCGCACGCTTGCCGTCGTAGAAGTCGCCCTCCTTCTCCCCGACCGCCACGAGCTGCTCGAGCCACATCCACGCGATGACGACGTGGCCCGCGGCCTCGAGGTAGACGGTCGCGTTGGCCATGATCCGCTCGGGGTCGCCCAGGGCGGCGAGGCCCATCGTGACCTCGCCGAGCCGGTCGACCATCGCCTTCAGCGCAGCAGCGTGGTCGGCGGGCTCGCCGCCGAGCGCGGTCGCCCGGTCGACGGTCTCCCCGATCCGACCGGCGAGGGCGAGCAGCGCGGCACCGCCGCCGCCGAGCACCTTGCGGCCGAGCAGGTCGAGGGCCTGGATGCCGTGCGTGCCCTCGTGGATCGGGTTGAGCCGCTGGTCGCGCCAGTGGGCCTCGATGTCGTGGTCGCGGGTGTAGCCGGACCCGCCGAGCACCTGGATCGCCAGGCTGCACGACTCCTGGCCCCACTGCGAGGGCCACGACTTCGCGATCGGGGTGAGCACGTCGAGGAGCTGGCCGACGGCGAGCCGCTCGGCGTCGTCGGTGGCGGTGGCCTGCTCGTCGAGGAGCCGGCTGCACCAGAGGTTGAGCGCCAGCGCGCCCTCGACGTAGGACTTCTGCGCCAGCAGCATCCGCCGCACGTCGGCGTGCTCGATGATCGGCACCTGCGGCCCGGTCGGGTCGGCCGCGGTCAGCGAGCGGCCCTGCGGGCGGGAGCGGGCGTACTCCAGGGACTTGAGGTAGGCCGTGTAGGCGGTGGTCGTCGCCGACATCCCGACGCCGAGGCGGGCGGCGTTCATCATGTGGAACATGTAGGAGAGGCCCTTGTGGGGCTCACCGACGAGGTAGCCGATCGCGCCGGGAGCGCCGCCCGGCGTGAAGGCGCCGTCGCCGAAGACGGGTGCGGTGTTGACCGTCCCGCGGCTGCCGAGCTTGTGGTTGATCCCGGCCAGGGAGACGTCGTTGCGCTCGCCGATCGAGCCGTCGTCGTTGACGAGGTGCTTGGGCACGATGAACAGCGAGATGCCGCGCGAGCCGGCAGGCGCGTCGGGGAGCTTGGCGAGGACGAGGTGGACGATGTTGTCGCCCATCTCGTGGTCGCCGCCCGAGATCCACATCTTGCTGCCGAAGATCCGGTAGGTGCCGTCGTCGCCGGGCACGGCCCGGGTGACGACGTCGCCGAGGCTCGAGCCGGCGTGCGGCTCGGACAGGGTCATGGTGCCGAAGAAGCGGCCCTCGAGCATCGGTCCCACGTAGCGCTCGACCTGCTCGGGCGAGCCGTGCGCGAGCAGCAGGCCGGCGTTGGCGATGGTGAGGAAGGAGTACGCCGCGGTGCCGATGTTGGCCGCGGTGAACCACGCCATGCACGCCGCCGCCACGACGCGCGGGACCTGGAGGCCGCCGTGCTCCTCGTCGAGCGACAGCGTCAGCACGTCGGCGCGGGCGAGCTTCTGCAGCGCCGACTCGATCTCGGGGATGAGGGTGACCTTCGAGCCGTCGAAGGTCGGCTCCTCGGTGTCGCTCTTGCGGTAGTGCGTCGCGAAGTGCTCGGTGGCCAGCTCCTCGCACAGCTCGAGCAGGGCGTCGTACGACGCGCGGTCGTGCTCGGCGAAGCGCGGCCGCTCGCTGAGCCGCTCGACGTCGAGCCACTCGAAGAGCATGAACTCGAGGTCGCGGGCGGAGAGGATCACCGAGGAAGCACTGGAGGGCACGAGCAGACGGTATCCGGGCAGACGAACGCCCCCTCCGCTCGGGACGGAAGGGGCGCCGTGACGAACCTCCCGCACCACACCCGGGTCCGGCAAGGGGCTGCGGCGTCGGTCCCTAGGGTGGACTCGTGCGCATCGCCACCTGGAACGTCAACTCCCTCCGCTCCCGCATCGACCGCGTCGAGGCGTTCGTGCAGCGCCACGACATCGACGTGCTCGCGCTGCAGGAGACCAAGGCGCGCGAGGACCAGCTGCCGCTGATGGGCCTGCAGGCCCTCGGCTACGACATCGCGGTCGCCGGGCTCAACCAGTGGAACGGCGTCGCCCTGCTGTCGAGGGTCGGCCTGGAGGACGTGCAGGTCGGGTTCGAGGGGATGCCGACCTGGGGCGACCCGGCGGCCGAGGAGGCGCGCGCGATCGCCGCGACGTGCGGCGGCGTACGGATCTGGTCGCTCTACGTCCCCAACGGCCGCAAGCCCGACGACCCGCACTACGTCTACAAGCTCGACTGGCTCGCCCGGCTGCGCGAGACCGCGCGCGGCTGGCTCGACACCCCGACCGCGATGGTCGGCGACTGGAACATCTGCCCCACCGACGACGACGTCTTCGACCCGGCACAGTTCGCGAGGTCGACCCACGTGACGCCGCCGGAGCGCGCCGCCTTCCAGGGGTTCCTCGACGACGGGTACGCCGAGGTGACCCGCGAGCACGCCCCGGGCTACACCTACTGGGACTACTACCGCCAGCGCTTCGAGCGCGACCGCGGCCTCAAGATCGACTTCGTCGTCGCCTCGCCCTCGCTGGCCTCACGGGTGACGGGGGCGTTCGTCGACAAGGAGGAGCGCGACCCGGCGGTGTTCGCCGGGCCTCCGTCCGACCACGCGCCGGTCGTCGTCGACCTGGCCTGAGCGCCTACATGATCCCCGCGGGCACCGGGGTGTCGGCGGGCTGCGGCGCGCGCCGGATGGCGTACGACATCACGGCGGCGACGACGCACAGCCCGGCCGCGGCGTAGAACGCGGGGTCGTAGTCGCCGGTGACGTCGCGGACGACGCCGGCGCCGGTGGCGGCGACGGCGGCCCCGACCTGGTGGCTGGCGAAGACCCAGCCGAAGACGATCGGGCCGGAGGCGGCACCGAACCACTCGCGGCAGATCGCCACGGTCGGCGGCACGGTCGCCACCCAGTCGAGGCCGTAGACGATGATGAAGACCCACATGCTGGGCTCGACGTGCGGTGTCAGGAGTGCCGGGAGGGTCATCAGGCCGACGCCGCGCAGGACGTAGTAGCCGACGAGCAGCAGCCGCGGGTCGACCTTGTCGGTGAGGTAGCCCGACGCGATCGTGCCGACGACGTCGAAGATGCCGACGACTGCGAGCAGCGAGGCGGCCGTGGTGGCGGGCATGCCGTGGTCGTGCGCGGCCGGCACGAAGTGGGTGGCGATGAGGCCGTTGGTGGTCGCCCCGCAGATCGCGAAGCCACCGGCGAGGAGCCAGAAGGTGCGCGTCCTGGCCGCGTCGCGCAGCATGCCCAGTGCCCGGCCGGCGCTCGAGCCGACCTGCTGGTGCGGCGGCGGGCCGGGGTCGGCGTCGGTGGCGCCGAGCGCCCGGATGCCGAGGTCCGCCGGGTGGTTGCGGAGGAGGAGCAGGACCAGCGGCACGACCGCCAGTGCGGCGAGCGACGCCAGCACCGCCGCCGTACGCCAGCCGTGGTGGGTCGCGAACCAGGCGACGACCGGGAGGAAGATCAGCTGACCGGTGGCGTTGCCGGCGGTGAGGATGCCGCTGACCAGGCCGCGGCGGGCGACGAACCAGCGGCTGGTGACGGTGGCGACGAAGGCCATCGACATCGAGCCGGTGCCGACCCCGACGAGCAGCCCCCAGCAGAGGATCAGCTGCCACGGCTCGGTCATGAAGACCGTGAGCCCGCTGCCGAGAGCGACCATCAGCAGCGCGAACGTCACGACCGGGCGGACGCCGAAGCGGTCCATCAGCGCGGCGGCGAAGGGCGAGATCAGGCCGAAGAGCATGAGGTTGAGCGAGACGGCCGACCCGATGAGGCCGTGGGACCAGCCGAACTCGTCGTGCAACGGCTCGATCAGCACGCCCGGCACCGAGCGGAAGGCCGCGGCGCCGACCAGGGTCACGAACGCCACCGCAGCGACGATCCATGCGAAGTGCACGCGTCGGTCGGGGACGGGGCCGGCCGGTCGCGGCGAGGGGGTCGTCATCGTCACGAGGGCCAGCCTCTCGCCTCCGGAGCCCTGCGAGCGAGTGGCAGAATTGCCAACATGTGCAAGGATCCGGCCATGCCGTCCGCGCCATCCCTCCACCGCGTCGTGGTGCTGGCGATCCCGCCGGTGATCGGCTACGACCTCACCATCCCGCCGCAGGTGCTCGGCGAGGCCCACGACGAGGACGGCCACCCGCTCTACGACGTCCAGGTCGTGTCGGTCGACGACGGCCCGGTCGCCACGAGCAAGGGCTACGCCATCGCGCCGTCGGCCGGCATCGAGGCCCTCGCCACGGCGCAGACGGTGGTCGTCCCGGGCACGATGATCCACGGCCCGCGGCACGACGGCACGCTCCCCGACGACCTGCGCGCGGCCCTCGCGACGGTGCCGGCCGACGCGCGGTGGGTCTCGATCTGCACCGGCGCCTTCGTGCTCGCTGCCGCCGGGATCCTCGACGGGCACCGCGCCACGACGCACTGGAAGTACGCCGACGACTTCCGCCGCCTCCACCCCGCGGTGGCCGTGGACGAGGACGTCCTGTTCACCGACGACGGGCGCGTGCTGACGTCCGCCGGGCTGAGCGCCGGCATCGACCTCTGCCTCCACCTCGTGCGCGCCGACCACGGCACCGCCGTCGCCAACGCGGTCGCCCGCCACATGGTGGTGCCGCCGTGGCGCGACGGCGGGCAGGCGCAGTTCATCGAGCGGCACGTCCCGCGACGCACCGACGAGACGACGAGCGACGTACGCGCGTGGGCGCAGGCGCACCTGCACCAGTCCCTCGACGTGACGACGCTGGCGCAGCGGTCGTCGATGAGCGTGCGCACCTTCACCCGCCGCTTCCGCGAGGAGACCGGCCAGTCCCCCGGCGCCTGGGTCACCCAGCAGCGGATCCGCCACGCCCAGCACCTGCTCGAGGCCACCGACCTGCCGGTCGACCAGGTGGCGACCCGGGCCGGGATGGGCACCGCCGCCTCGCTGCGCCAGCACCTCCGGACGAGCCTCGGCGTCTCGCCGTCGGCCTACCGGCGTACGTTCCGCGGCGCTGGCTCGATGTAGTCCAGTGACGAACGGCTGTCCCGCCGGGGTAGTCCAGTGGGAAGTGGCTGCCGATGGGCCTCCAGGACGACCGTTTGCCACTGGACTACCCCGGCCGCGGGAGTGCTGGCCTCCCCCCGATTGTCGGTGCCCCGCTCCATGCTGGCCCCATGGACACCTTCCCCCTCCTGCTCACCCTGGCGCTGGTCCTCGCCGTCGGCCTCGGCCTCGGCACCCTCATCGGCGTGCTGTGGTCGCGCAGCCGCCCCGAGGACGACGTCGCGGTGGTCGCGCTCCAGCAGCGCGTCGCCGACCACGCCGTCGTCCAGGACGGCCTCGAGCGCCTGCAGGACCAGCTGAGCGACCTCGCCCACGACCGGGTGGCGTGGCAGGCGCAGCTGCACCAGCAGGTCGCCGACGTACGCCTCTCGACCGACACGCTGCGTCGGGAGACCAGCACCTTGTCGGCCGCCCTGCGCAAGCCGCAGGTGCGGGGGCAGTGGGGCGAGCTCCACCTGCGACGGACCGTCGAGCTGGCGGGGCTGGTCGACCACTGCGACTTCACCGAGCAGGTGCGCCTCGACGACGGCCGGCTGCGTCCCGACCTCGTGGTGTCGCTGGCCGGTGGTCGCACGATCGCGGTGGACGCCAAGGCACCGCTGGCGGCGTTCCTCGACCTGACCGGCACCGACGACCCGGCCGAGCACGACGCGGCCCTGGTCCGCCTCGGCGAGCACGTCCGCAAGCACGTCGCCGACCTCGGCTCGCGCCGCTACTGGGAGGCGCTGGCCGGGACGCCGGAGTTCGTCGTGCTGTTCCTGCCCGGCGAGGCCATCCTCCAGGCGGCCCTGCAGGCCGTGCCCGACCTCGTCGAGCAGGCCGCCGCGAAGAACGTCGTCCTCGCGACGCCGTCCACCCTCATCGCGCTGCTGCGCACCGTGGCGCAGGGCTGGCAGCACGAGCTGCTCAACGCGCAGGCCCACGAGGTGCAGCGGCTCGGCCAGGAGCTGCACGCCCGGCTCGGCTCGATGGCCGGGCACCTCGACCGGGTCGGCCGCTCGCTGGGCGCGAGCGTGGCGGCCTACAACCAGGCGATGGGCTCGCTCGAGGGTCGGGTGCTGGTCTCCGCGCGGAGGTTCGCCGAGCTCGGCGTGACCTCCGAGCAGCTCGACGCGCCCCGCCAGGTCGAGGCCGTGCCGCGCTCCCCGGCCGCACCCGAGCTGACCGCGCTCGACGGGGTGCCGACCGCGCTGGGCGACCCGACGATCGACGACCTGCTCGCCGAGCACGGCCGCCCGGAGCCGGCGGAGCGTCCGGCGCGCCGCGCCGAGGGGGCCTGAGGTGAGGCCTAGGTTGAGCGTCGTGGACCAGGCCGAGGCGTTCTGGGAGGTCGGGCGCGAGCCGGGCCGCCAGGTGGTGTCGCTCGGCGTCGCCCTGACGCTCACCGCGGTCAGCATCGACGTGCTGCTCGTCGGCCGGCTGACCCTCTTCTTCGACCTGTGCTTCATCGTGCTGTGCCTGGGCCTCGCCGCGCTCGTGCGCCGGCGCGACTTCTACCTGGTCGCGCTGCTGCCGCCGCTGCTGATGACGGCCGTCTTCACGTTCGTCGCGATGGTCGCCCGCGACGCGGTCGCGGACCCGACCGACAGCCTGCTGCAGGCGGTCATCTCCGGGGTCGCCACGCACGCCGTCGCGCTGTTCCTCGCCTACGCCCTCTGCCTGGGCTGGCTGGGCTGGCGGCTCCACCGCGAGGGCGAGGCCGACATCGCGACCGAGCTCAGCCGCGAGCTCTCGCGACCTGCCTAGCCGACCCGGCTACTCCTCGAAGCGCGACACGTCGCCCGCCCCGTGGCGTACGACGACGGGCTGGGCCTCCGACCAGTCGATCACCGAGGTGGGCTCGGCGGTGACCTCGCCGGACTCGACGACGATGTCGACGACGTGGTCGAGGTCCTCCTTGATCTCCCAGCCCATGGTCCGCGCCTCGGTCTCGCCGGGCAGGATCAGCGTGCTGGTGAGGATCGGCTCGCCGAGCTCCTCGAGCAGCGCGCACACGAGCCTGTGGTCGGGGATGCGGACGCCGACCGTGCGCTTCTTGGGGTGCATCAGCCGCTTGGGGACCTCGCCGGTGGCCGGGAGGATGAAGGTGTACGGCCCGGGCGTGGCGGACTTGATCGCGCGGAACGCGTAGTTCTCCACGTGCACGAACTGCCCGAGCTGGGCGAAGTCCTTGCACATCAGCGTGAAGTGGTGCCGGTCGTCGAGCTCGCGGATCCGGAGGATCCGGTCGCGCCCGTCGCGGTTGCCGAGCTGGGCGCCGAGGGCGTAGCCGGAGTCGGTCGGGTAGGCGATCAGCTCGTCGTTGCGCAGCGCCTCGACGACCTGGGTCACCAGCCGCGGCTGGGGGTTGTCGGGGTGGATGTCGATGAAGCGGGCCACGGTGGGTCAGGCCTTCTGGGCGGCCCGCAGGTCGCGGCGCAGCTCGGGCGGCAGGGCGAAGATCAGCGACTCCTCGGCGGAGTGCACGGCCTTCGCGTCGGGGTAGCCGCGCTCGGCGAGGAAGGCGAGCACGCCCTCGACGAGGTCCTCCGGCACCGACGCGCCGGAGGTCACCGACACGGTGGCGACGCCGTCGAGCCAGGCCTCGTCGATCTCGGTGTGGTCGTCGACGAGGTAGGACGCCTTGGCGCCGGTCTCGAGGGCCACCTCGACGAGGCGGACGGAGTTGGAGGAGTTGCGCGAGCCCACCACGATCACCAGGTCGGCGCCCTGCGAGATCTCCTTGATCGCGAGCTGGCGGTTCTGGGTGGCGTAGCAGATGTCGTCGCTCGGCGGGTCGAGCAGCAGCGGGAACTTCTCCCGGATCGCCGCGACCGTCTCGAGCGTCTCGTCCACGCTCAGCGTGGTCTGCGACAGCCAGGCCACCTTCGCGGGATCGCGTACGACGATGCCGGCGACGTCGGCGGGGCTCTGCACGAGCTGGATGTGCTCGGGCGCCTCGCCGGCGGTGCCCTCGACCTCCTCGTGGCCCTCGTGGCCGATGAGCAGGATGTCGTAGTCGTCGGACGCGAAGCGGCGGGCCTCGTGGTGGACCTTCGTCACGAGCGGGCAGGTGGCGTCGATCGTCTTGAGGCCGCGCTCGGCGGCCTGCGCGTGCACCGCCGGCGAGACGCCGTGGGCGGAGAAGACGACGGTGCGGCCCTCGGGGACCTCGTCGAGCTCCTCGACGAAGATCGCGCCGCGCGACTCGAGGTTGGCCACGACGTGCTTGTTGTGCACGATCTGCTTGCGGACGTAGACCGGGGCGCCGTAGAGGTCCAGCGCCTTCTCGACGGTGATCACGGCCCGGTCGACCCCGGCGCAGTAGCCGCGGGGGGCTGCGAGGAGGACGTTCTTGGCGGTCTCGGGGTCGAGGACCGGGGGCAGGCCGAGGTCTGTCATGCCTCTCATTCTACGGGCGTGTCCCTGCCCTCCCCTATCCTCGCCGCGTGCCCTCCCTCCGCGACGCCACGGCCGAGCAGCCGGCCCCCGTGCGCGCGGTCGCCAACGCCGTCACGCAGTGGATCGACCGGCTCGGCAGCGTGTGGGTCGAGGGGCAGATCGCGCAGGTCAACCGGCGCCCCGGGGTCCAGACGGTCTTCATGACGCTGCGCGACACGGTGGCCGACATCTCGGTCACGCTGACCTGCCAGCGCTCGCTCTTCGACTCGATGAACCCACCCCTCGTCGAGGGCGCCAGCGTGGTGGTCCACGCCCGGCCGACCTTCTACCCCAACCGCGGGTCCTTCTCGCTGGCCGCCCGCGAGATCCGGATGGTCGGCATCGGCGAGCTGCTCGCCCGGCTGGAGCGGCGCCGCCAGCTGCTGGCCGCCGAGGGCCTCTTCGCACCCGAGCTCAAGCGCGACCTGCCCTTCCTGCCGGGCCTGGTCGGGCTGGTGACCGCGCCCAACAGCGCCGCCGAGCGCGACGTCCTGGAGAACGCCCGCCGCCGCTGGCCGGCCGTGCGGTTCGAGGTGGCCTACGCCGCCATGCAGGGCACCCGCTCGGCCGCCGAGGTGATGGAGGCGCTCGACCGGCTCGAGCGCAACCCCGACGTCGACGTCATCGTCGTCGCGCGCGGCGGCGGGTCCATCGAGGACCTGCTCCCCTTCTCCGACGAGGCGGTGATCCGCGCGGTGCACGGCATGCGTACGCCCGTCGTCTCCGCCATCGGCCACGAGCCCGACCAGCCGCTGCTCGACCTCGTCGCCGACGTGCGCGCCTCCACGCCCACCGACGCCGCCAAGCTCGTCGTGCCCGACATGGCCGAGGAGGCCCACGGCGTGACGTGGGCGCGCGACCGGCTGCGCCAGGTGATCACCCAGCGCATCGCGCGCGAGCAGGAGTGGCTCGCCCAGGTCCGCTCGCGTCCGGCGATGGCCGACCCGCGCAACCTGCTGACCGCGCGGTCCGACGAGGTCGACGAGCTGCGGGCGCGCGCCCGGCGTACGCTCGCGCACCGCCTCGACCGCGCCGCCGACGACATCGGCCACCAGCGCGCCCGCGCCCAGGCGCTCTCGCCGCTCGCCACCCTGCAGCGCGGGTACGCCGTCCTGCAGGACGCCGACGGGCACGTCGTCACCTCCGTCGCCGAGGCCGCGGTCGGCGCCGCGGTGTCCGTGCGGGTCGCGGACGGCCGCATCCACGCCACGACGGACCGCATCGAAGAAGCCACCCTGGTCGAGGAGGACCCCCATGCCTGACGCCACTCCCCAGCAGCTGACCTACGAAGAGGCCCGCGAGGAGCTGATCGAGGTGGTCCGCACCCTCGAGGCCGGCGGCACCACGCTCGAGGAGTCGCTCGCGCTGTGGGAGCGCGGCGAGGCGCTGGCGAAGGTGTGCCAGGAGTGGCTCGACGGCGCCCGCAAGCGGCTCGACGAGGCGATCGGCCCCGACGCCGACTGACCCGTCGAGCGGTGGTCCACCCACGTTCCTGACGGTCGGAACGTGGCTCTGCCACCGCCGTACGCCGCGCCCGCGGACACGCCCGGGAGCGGTGGTCCAGCCACAGTTCCGGCGCCGAATGTGGCTCCACCACCGCCGACGTCGCGCGAGCCGCGGACACGCCGGGAGCGGTGGCCCGCCCACAGTCCTGGCTTCCGAAATGTGGCCCTACCACCGCCGGCGGTCGCGTTAGGACGGCGACTGGGTGAGCAGCCCGAGGTAGGTCTCGATGTCGGCGACCGGCGCCGAGCCGTAGACCAGCAGCGCGTCGTCCCCGACCTCGGTCGAGTACCCGTGGTCGCCGCCGGAGTCCGACCAGGTCTGCCAGGTGCCGGTGATCTCCGAGTCGACGCTCGCGTCGTCCCCGGCCTCGGCCTTCTCGTCGACGTACTCCTCGACGAGCGCGTCCACCGACGTGTCCTGCTGGCGGATCCCGACGAAGTCACCCTCGTCGGTGAGCACGCCGAGGCCCCAGCGCGGGTCGTCGCCGGCCCGCAGGTCGACGCTCGTCGCCACCCATCCGGCCGGCAGCTCGCGCGGGCGGACGACCTGCAGCCCGGCCTGGTCGGCGAGCTCGACGCTCCCCTGCCAGTCGACGGCCACCGGGGAGTCGTCGGTGTCGGTGCGGAAGAGGCCGCGCCACGTCACGAAGGCCACCACGAAGAGCACGGTCACGATCAGGGCGCCGGCCATGCCGCCGAAGGAGCGGTTGTACCTGCTCGGCTGCCCTTCCTGCCCACTCACGCCGGCCATCCTCGCAGCGGCCCCCAACCGCTGTAACGCCGGGTTGGTGGGACTACCCCGGGTGCAGCACCCGGTAGTAGTCCCACTAACCCGGCGTTACAGCGGCGGCCCGGACCGGCGGCCGGGATCCGCGGATGCGGCGATGCGGCCGGTCGATCAACCGCACATGCGGCATACTGCGCTCATGATCACCTACCGACTCGCGGAAGCAGCCGAGATCCTGGCGGTCAGCGACGACACCGTACGCCGCTGGGTGGACACGGGCCGGATCCCGTCGCAGCGCACCGAGGGCCGGGCGACGGTCACGGGGGCCGACCTGGCGGAGTTCGCCGAGCACCTCGTCGAGTCGGGCGAGGTCGCCGAGCGCGACCGCACCCGGGCCAGCACGGTCAGCGCCCGCAACCGGATGAGCGGCATCGTCACGCGGGTCAAGCGCGACCACGTGATGGCGCAGGTCGAGATGATCTGCGGCCCCTACCGCGTCGTGTCGCTGATGAGCAGCGACGCCGCGGACGAGCTCGGCCTCGAGCCGGGCGTACGCGCCATCGCCAGCGTCAAGTCCACCAACGTCGTCGTGGAGGTCCCGAAGTGAAGCGTGCCCTGACTGCCCTGTCGCTCGCCCTCGTCCTCCCCCTCGCCGCCTGCGGAGGAGGCGACGACGGGGAGGACGCGGGCCAGGGGAAGGAGATCACCGTCCTGGCCGCCGCCTCCCTGACGGACGTGTTCGGTGAGCTGGCGACGCCGTTCGAGAAGGCGAACGACGCCACGGTGACCTTCTCCTTCGGGTCGAGCACCGACCTCGCCGAGCAGGTCGCCGACGGCGCTCCCGGCGACGTGCTGGCCACGGCCGACGAGACGTCGATGGGCCTCGCCGAGGACGCCGGCGTCACCGGCGACGTCGAGACCTTCGCGACCAACGTCCTGACGATCGTCGTGCCGAAGGGCAATCCCGCAGGCATCGAGTCCCTCGACGACCTCGAGGGCACGACGTGGGTGCGCTGCGCCGACGAGGTGCCGTGCGGCAAGGTCGCGCTGGCCGTCCTCGACGACAACGGCATCACCGCCGAGCCCGTGAGCCTCGAGGAGGACGTCCGCGCCACCCTCGACAAGGTCGTCTCCGGCGAGGCCGACGCCGGCCTCGTCTACGCGACCGACGCCGTGGCCGCGGGCGACGACGTCGAGGCGATCGAGATCCCGGGCGCCGAGGCCGACCTGACGTCCTACTTCGCCGCGACCCTCGACCAGTCGACGAACGCCGACCTTGCAGCAGACTGGGTCGCGTGGGTGACGTCGGACGAGGGCCAGGCGATCCTCGCGAAGGCCGGCTTCGGCAGCCCGTGAGGGGCCGGCAGTGAGGGACAGGTTGGGCAGGCCGCCTGCACTCCTGATGGTGCCTGCGGCCCTGGCCGCTCTGCTCCTGCTCGTCCCGCTGGTGGCGATGGTCGCCAGCACCAGCTGGTCCGAGCTCCCCGGCCACCTGACGTCACGCGTCGCGCTCGACGCGCTGCGGCTCTCGCTCGTGACCTCGACGGTCGCGATCGTCCTCTGCCTCGTGCTCGGCCTGCCGCTGGCGTGGCTGCTCGCGCGCGTGGACTTCCGCGGTCGTGGCGCACTGCGCGCCCTGGTCACGGTCCCCCTCGTGCTCCCGCCGGTCGTCGCGGGCATCGCGCTGCGCAGCGCCTTCGGCCGCACCGGCCTGATCGGTGAGCCGCTGCTCGACTGGACGGGGTTCGCGTTCCCCTTCACGACGTACGGCGTGGTGCTGGCGCACGTCTTCGTCTCGATGCCGTTCGTCGTGATCGCCATCGAGGGCGCGCTGCGCTCGGCGGACCCGAGGTACGACGACGCTGCCGCGACGCTCGGCGCGACCCGGTGGACGACCTTCCGCCGGGTCACCGTGCCGCTCGCGCTCCCCGGCGTCATCGCCGGGACCGTGCTGGGCTGGGCGCGCTCGCTCGGCGAGTTCGGCGCGACCATCACCTTCAACGGCAACTACCCCGGCACCACCCAGACGATGCCGACGCTGATCTACGTCACCCGGCAGGCCGACCAGGACGCCGCGCTGTCGCTCAGCCTGGTGATGCTGGTCGTCTCGATCGGCGTGCTCGTCGCGCTGCGCGACCACTGGCTGGGTACGCCGTGAGCGCCGCGCCGTCCGGACGGCTGGTCGCCGACCTCCGGGTCGACGACCGCGTGCACGCCGCGTTCACCGCCGAGCCCGGCGAGGTGCTGGCCGTCATCGGTCCCAACGGCGCCGGCAAGAGCAGCCTGCTCCACGCGATCGCGGGGCTGGTCGACGTACGCGGCACGGCGCTGCTCGACGGCACCGACCTGCTCGCCACCCCGGTCCGCGAGAGGCGGGTCGGGCTGGTCTTCCAGGGCCAGCTCCTCTTCCCCCACCTGTCCGCGCTCGACAACGTCGCCTTCGGTCGACGCGCGCGCGGCGAGGACCGACGCGCGGCGGAGGCGGTGGCCCGCGACTGGCTCGAGCGCTTCGGCATCGCCGACCTCGCCGACCGCAAGCCGCGCGAGCTCTCCGGCGGCCAGGCCCAGCGCGTCGCGATCGCCCGCGCGCTGGCGACCGACCCCGACGTGCTGCTGCTCGACGAGCCGTTCACCGGCCTCGACGTCTCGGTGCAGGTGGCGCTGCGCATCGAGCTCGGCCGGCACCTGCGCGACTTCGCGGGCATCGCGCTGCTCGTCACCCACGACGCGATCGACGCCCTCACCCTGGCCGACCGCGTGCTCGTCCTCGACGAGGGAGAGGTGGCGCAGGTCGGCCCGCCGGCCGAGGTCGCCGCCGAGCCGCGCACCCCCCACGTCGCCCGCCTCGTCGGGCTCAACCTGGTGCCCGAGGGCGACGACCTGATCTCCTTCACGCCCGACGCGGTCACCGTCTCGCTGGCCGAGCCGGAGGGGTCGTCGCGGCTGCGCTGGCGCGGCCCGATCGCGACCCTCGCGCCGCACGGGGACGCCGTACGCCTGCTGGTGCACGCCTCCCCCGACCTGCTCGCCGACGTGACCCCTGCGGCGGCCGTGGAGCTCGAGCTGGTGCCCGGTCGCGAGGTGTGGCTGTCGGCGAAGGCGACGGCCGTCAGCCGGTACGGAGCGCGCAGAACCAGCCCGATAACGTGTGCGCCATGAGCGCCAGCACCCCGCAGCCCGAACGCAACCTCGCCCTCGAGCTGGTGCGGGTCACCGAGGCGGCCGCCATGGCCGCGGGTCGCTGGGTGGGGCGCGGCGACAAGAACGACGCGGACGGCGTCGCGGTCGAGGCGATGCGCTACATGATCGCCACCGTCGAGATGCGCGGCACCGTCGTGATCGGCGAGGGCGAGAAGGACAACGCCCCGATGCTCTTCAACGGCGAGCAGGTCGGCGACGGCTCCGGCCCGGAGTGCGACGTCGCGGTGGACCCGATCGACGGCACGACGCTCACCGCCAAGGGCATGAGCAACGCGGTCTCGGTGCTCGCGGTGTCACCGCGCGGCTCGATGTACGACCCCAGTGCGGTCTTCTACATGGACAAGCTGGCGACCGGGCCGGAGGCGGCCGACCACGTCGACATCCGGCTGCCGGTGAAGGAGAACATCGCCCGCGTGGCCAAGGCCAAGGGCATCTCGGTCCACGACGTCACCGTCGTCCTGCTCGACCGCCCGCGCCACGCAGGACTCGTGGAGAAGATCCGCGAGACCGGGGCGCGGATCAAGTACATCACCGACGGCGACGTGGCCGGCGCGATCATGGCGGCCCGGCCCGACACCGGCGTCGACCTGATGCTCGGCGTCGGCGGGACCCCCGAGGGCATCATCACGGCCTGCGCGATGAAGTGCATCGGCGGCAAGATCCAGGGCCAGCTCTGGCCCCAGGACGACGACGAGCGGCAGCGCGCGCTCGACGCCGGCCACGACCTCGACCGCGACTTCGTGCTCGGCACCGACGACCTGGTCACGGGCGACGACGCGTTCTTCGTGGCCACCGGCATCACCGACGGCGAGCTGATGCGAGGCGTGCGCTACCGGGGCGACCACGTCGTGACGCACTCGCTGGTGATGCGGTCGCGCAGCGGCACGGTCCGCTCGATCACCGCCGAGCACCAGCTCTCGAAGCTACGCAATCTCTCCACGATCGACTTCGACAACTGACGCCATCGCGGGACGCAGCGCCTCCGACACGACCGCGATGACCGCGGGGTCGAACGCCATCCCCACGTGCGACGAGCGGACCTCGACCGCACGCGCGGCGGGGTCGATGCATGCGCGCCAGTCGACGATGCCGTCGCGGCGCGAGTAGATCGCGGTGAAGTCGACGTCGGCCGGCAGCGCGGCGCGTGCCTGCGTGAAGCTCTCGAGGGCGCAGGTGCCGGCCACGCAGTCCTCGGCCATCACGTTGCGCACGCCCGCACGGTTGAGCCGCACGAGCAGGTCGACGCTGCGGGCCAGTGACGAGTGGTGCGCGCCGGGCGCCAGCATGGGGCTGCCCATCGTGACGATGCCGGCGACGAGGTCGGGGCGACGGGCAGCGACGCCGCGGGCGAGCATCCCGCCGAGGCTGTGCCCGACGATCCGCACGCGCGAGCCGCGGCGCTGGGTGATCTCCTCGAGGCGCGCCTCGAGCTGGGTCGCGGCGGCGAGCGTGCAGCCGATGTTGGCGCGGATGTCCGCGCGGTAGGTGCGGAAGCCCTGGTGGCGCAGCGACCGGCTCATCGGACCCAGCGACGAGTCGCCGGCCAGGAAGCCGGGCACGAGCAGCACCGGCTCGCTCATGCGCACGGGGAGCGCACCATAGGACGTACGACGTCGCGCTCCGCGTGCGCCGAAGGCCTGGACGGCGTACCGACCCGCCTCG
Organism: uncultured Actinomycetota bacterium; assembly: GCA_963795275.1. GTDB lineage: Bacteria > Actinomycetota > Actinomycetes > Propionibacteriales > Nocardioidaceae > Nocardioides. The sequence continues at coordinate 139,066 of CAWCHD010000002.1, read as the reverse complement.
GTCAGGACCGATCCCTCGCGCAGCACGGCCGCCGCGGAGGGCTGCGAAAAGCCCTCCGGCGTCAGGAAGGCCGCCATTGTGCGCTGGGTCACAGTCACCGAACCTAGCCCAGAACCCCCATGGGAAGGGCGACATCCCCCACTTTCGGGTGCCCTCGCTGCACCCGTCGTGTTCACTGGAGGCATGCCTTCTCGTCGAGACACCACCGCGGCGCCGGTCGTCGCCGCCGAGCTCGTCGCGCCTGCCGGCAACGAGGTCGAGCTCTGCTACCAGACGTTCGGCGACCCCTCGGACGAGCCGCTCCTGCTCGTGATGGGCCTCGGCGGACCGATGACCTGGTGGGACACCGAGCTGTGCGTGATGCTGGCGGAGGCCGGCTTCTACGTCGTGCGCTACGACAACCGCGACACCGGCCGCTCGACCAGGATCCGTACGCGCGTCACGCGCGGGCAGCTGGTGCGGGCCTTCGCCGGCCGCAAGGTGAGGTCGCCCTACCTGATGTCCGACCTCGCCGAGGACGCCGTCGCCCTGATGGACCACCTCGGGCTCGAGTCCGCGCACATCGCCGGCATCTCGATGGGCGGGATGATCGCGCAGACCGTGGCGATCGAGCACCCCAGGCGCGTGCGGTCGCTGACCAGCATCATGTCGACGACCGGCAGGCGCACGGTCGGCTGGCAGGACCCCCGACTGATCCCGAAGCTCATCGCGCCGCGCAAGCCCGGCCGCGAGTCGTACGTCACGACCAGCGTCGCCTTCTGGGACGTCATCGGCTCGCCGGGCTACCCCGCCGACCGCGACAAGCTCACCACCCGCGCCGGCGAGACCTTCGACCGCGGCTACAGCGCCAGCGGCGTGATGCGGCAGATGCTGGCGATCCTGCAGCAGCCCGACCGCACCCACCGCCTCCGCAGCCTGCGCATCCCCGCCCTCGTGGTGCACGGGATGGCCGACAAGATGGTGCACGTCAGCGGCGGCCGCTCGACCGCCGCCGCGATCCCCGGCGCCGAGCTCGTGCTGGTCGACGGGATGGGCCACGACCTGCCCCCCGCCCTCTTCGAGACGCTGGTCGAGGCGATCTCGCGGACCGCCGACCGGGCTTCGTGATCCCCGGCTGACCGGCTCTCGCTGAACTTGTCAGGCCTTGCACGGGCCGACATGTTCAGTGATCCCCGGCTGACCGGGGATCACTGAAAGAAGGTCACACCCGGCGCGCGCCGGCCTCGGCGGTCGCGGTGAAGAGGGACGGCTCGCCGAAGCCCGCGTCGGAGAAGGCACGGCGTACGCCGTCGCCCGCCGCCGCGACCTCGCCGTCGGGCAGCAGCCCGATGACGCAGCCGCCGAACCCGCCGCCGGTCATCCGGGCACCGAGCGCGCCGGCCGCGAGCAGCGCCTCGACGGCCGTGTCGACCTCCGGCACGGTGATCCGGAAGTCGTCGCGCATCGAGGCGTGCGAGGCCGTCAGGGCCTGGCCGATGTCGGGCAGCCGGCCCTCGTCGAGGACCCGGGCGACCGCGAGGACGCGCTCGTCCTCGGTCACGACGTGGCGGACGTAGCGGCGCAGCTCGTCGTCGTCGAGGCGGCCGAGCGCGTCGGCGAGGCCCTCGCCCGGCACGTCGCGGAGGGCCGTGACGCCCAGCTGCCGCGCGGCCTCCTCGCAGCCGCGGCGCCGTGCGCCGTACTCGCCGTCGGAGTGCTTGTGCGGCGCCTTGGTGTCGACGACCAGGACGGACAGCCCGTGGCCGGCGAGGTCGAGCGGCACGGCTCGCGTGTCGTGGCTGCGCATGTCGCACAGCAGGACGTGCCCGGCCTCGCCGCGCAGGCTGACGAGCTGGTCCATCCCGCCGGTCGGTGCGCCCACCGCGTCGTTCTCGACGTCGCGGGTCAGCGCGAAGACCGCGTCGTCGTCCAGACCGAGGGAGAGGTGGTCGTCGACCGCGCGGACCACCGAGCAGACCAGGGCCGCCGACGACGAGAGCCCCGCGCCGGTGGGCACGTCGGAGTCGACGGTGATCTCCATCGGGGGCACGTCGACGCCCCGGTCGGTGAGCAGCCAGAGGGCGCCCAGCACGTAGCGGGTCCACTCGGGCACGTCGCCCGCGTCGTCCAGCCCGGAGGGGCGTACGACGACGGGCTCGGGCTCCTGCGCGGACCGGACCGTCCAGTCGGACCCGGCGTCGGAGACCGTGGCGGTGCACCCCACCGCGAGCGCGAAGGGCAGCACGAAGCCGTCGTTGTAGTCGGTGTGCTCGCCGATCAGGTTGATGCGGCCGGGCGCGAACCAGCTCGTCACGTGGATCCGTCCCTTCGAGAGTCTCGGGGGTGAGACGCGGTTGCCAAACCCTAGCGGGACCCACTAGACCAGTGGTCCACGTCACACACGAGGAGAGCGCATGGAAACCCGAGCATCGACCGGGTCCCGGCGGCGCCCCAGGTCCCGACGCACGGCAGGCTCGGTGGCCGCACTGGCGCTCGCCAGCAGCCTCCTGGCCGCGTGCGGTGGAGACGGTGGCAAGCCGGAGCTCGTCTGGTACATCAACCCCGACAGCGGCGGGCAGGACGCCGTCGCCAAGAAGTGCTCGACCGACGACTACACGATCTCGACGCAGGTCCTCCCCCAGGACGCCGGCCAGCAGCGCATCCAGCTCGCGCGCCGGCTCGCGGCCAAGGACCCCTCGATCGACCTGATGTCCATCGACCCGCCGTTCACCGCCGAGTTCGCCGACGCCGGCTTCCTCGCCGAGGTGCCGCAGGACGCCAAGGCCGAGCTGGAGGAGCAGGGCACCTTCAAGGGCGCGATGGACGCGGCCACGTGGAAGGACAAGCTCGTCGTCTTCCCGTTCTGGTCCAACACGCAGGTCCTCTGGTACCGGAAGTCCTTCGTGGAGAAGGCCGGCCTCGACATGTCGAAGCCCGTCACGTGGGACCAGATCATCGACGCGGCCAGCGACAACGACGCGAAGATCGCCGTGCAGGCCAACAAGTACGAGGGGTACGTCGTGTGGATCAACGCCCTCGTCGAGGGCGCCGGCGGGCACATCCTGGAGGACGCGGGCGAGGGGGTCGACGCCAAGATCACCCTCGGCGACGACGCCGGCGAGAAGGCCGCGGCGATCATCGAGAAGCTCGCCACGTCGGGCGCCGCACCGGCCGACCTCAGCGTCTCCAACGAGGGCACGGCCGGCTCGACCTTCGGCTCCGACCAGGGCTCGTTCCTCGTCAACTGGACCTACATCTGGCACAACTACGACGACACCGCGCCCGACGTCGCCAAGGACATCGGCTACGCGCCCTACCCGGAGACGGTCGAGGGCGAGGAGTCCCGTCCGCCCTACGGCGGCATCGGCATCGGCGTCAGCGCCTACTCCGACGAGAAGGACTTCGCGCTCGAGGCCGCGCAGTGCCTGGTGAGCCCGGAGAGCCAGGGCATCAACGCCGACATCACCGGCAACATGCCCGCGAGCACGCAGGGCTACGACTACCCCAAGCTCAAGGACCAGTACCCCGCGGACCTGCTCCAGCTGTTCCAGAAGAGCGTCGACGCGGCGGCACCGCGCACCGTCACTCCCTACTGGAGCGACGTGTCGGGTGCGATCCAGAACATCTGGCACCCGCCGCGGTCGGTCGACAAGGGCACCCCGGGACGATCGACGACGTTCATCGAGGACGTCCTCAAGGGAGGTGACCTGCTGTGACCGCGACCGTGGCACCCGAGAAGGACGTGACCAAGCCCGGCAAGCCGGGCAAGAAGGCGATGAGCGACCGCAGCCAGGCCGAGAACCGCCTGGGCCTCAAGCTCGTCGCCCCCGCCGTCGTGCTGATGCTCCTGGTCACGGCGTACCCGATGATCCAGGCGCTCTACCTCTCGCTCTTCCGCTACCGGCTCACCGCGCCGGACGACCGGGCGTTCGTCGGGGCCGGCAACTACCTGACGATCCTCAGCGACGACCAGTTCTGGAAGAGCACGCTCACCACGCTGCTGATCATGGTCGTGACGGTGGCGGTCGAGCTGGTCATCGGGTTCGCGTTCGCGATGGTGATGCACCGCATCGTCTTCGCCCGCGGCCTGATGCGCACCTCGATCCTCATCCCCTACGGCATCATCACGGTCGTCTCGGCCTTCGCCTGGCAGTTCGCGTTCTCCCTCAACAACGGGTTCGTGAACTCCTGGTTCAACTGGCTGCCGTTCATCGCCGACGACACCAACTGGTTCGGCGACTACCCCCACGCGATGTTCGCGATCATGGTCTCCGAGATCTGGAAGACCACGCCGTTCATGGCCCTGCTGCTCCTGGCCGGCCTGGCGCAGGTGAGCGAGGACATGCTCGAGGCCGCCAAGGTCGACGGCGCGACGTGGACGCAGCGGCTGACCAAGGTGATCCTGCCCAACATGAGGGCGGCGATCATGGTCGCGGTCCTCTTCCGCGCACTCGACGCCTACCGCATCTTCGACAACATCTTCGTGATGACCAAGGGCGCCGAGGGCACGCAGTCGATCTCGTTCCTGACCTACCGCCAGGTGATCGAGCAGATGCAGCTCGGTCTCGGGTCGGCGATGTCGGTGCTCCTGTTCCTGTCCGTGCTGCTGCTGGCGTGGCTGATCGTCAAGCTGTTCCGCGTCGACCTGGCGCAGGCGAGGGGTGAGGGCTGATGGCACAGCAAGGTGGCAAGACCCAGGTCGGCACGTGGATCGGGTTCGTCCTGATCATGCTGTGGTGCCTGTTCCCGGTGGCGTGGATCGTCTCGCTGTCGTTCAAGTCCGAGGGCGAGACGGGTGCGGGCAGCCCGCAGTTCCTGCCCAAGGAGCCGACCTTCGACAACTACAAGGCGATCATCGACAACCCCGACTTCACCCGGGCGTTGCTCAACTCGTTCGGCATCTCGCTCATCGCGACGGTGCTGTCGGTGATCTTCGCGACGCTCGCGGCCTACGCCATCGCCCGGCTGGAGTTCACGGGCAAGCGCCTCGTGCTCTCCCTGGCGCTCGCGATCGCGATGTTCCCGGTGGTGGCGCTCGTCGGGCCGCTCTTCGACATGTGGACGACGTTCGGGCTGTTCAACACCTGGCCCGGCCTGATCATCCCCTACATGTCGTTCACGCTGCCGCTGGCGATCTGGACGCTCTCCGCCTTCTTCCGCGAGATCCCGTGGGAGATGGAGCAGGCCGCCCAGGTCGACGGCGCCACGTCGTGGCAGGCCTTCCGCAAGGTCATCGTCCCGCTCGCCGCACCCGGCGTGTTCACCGCGGCGATCCTGACCTTCTTCTTCGCGTGGAACGAGTTCGTGCTCGCGATCTCGTTGACCTCCACGACGTCCTCACGGACGGTGCCGGCGCAGATGTCCTTCTTCGTCGGGCCCGACCCGTTCAACCCGCCGTACGCGCAGCTCGCGACGGCGTCGGTCATCGTCACGTTGCCGGTGATCGTCATCGTCCTGCTGTTCCAGCGCAAGATCGTCGCCGGCCTCACCTCCGGCGCAGTGAAGGGGTGATCAGCTGATGGCTGCCATCGAGATGAAGAACATCGTCAAGAAGTACGGCGACGGCTTCCCGGCCGTCAACGACGTGAGCATCGACGTGGAGGACGGCGAGTTCCTCATCCTCGTCGGCCCGTCCGGGTGCGGGAAGTCGACGCTCCTGCGGATGATCGTGGGGCTCGAGGACATCACCGACGGCGACATGGTCATCGGTGGCAAGAAGGTCAACGACCTCGCGCCCCGCGACCGCAACCTGTCGATGGTGTTCCAGAACTACGCGCTCTACCCCCACCTCACCGTCTACGAGAACATCGCGTTCCCGCTGCGCCTGCAGAACGCATCGGACGCGGAGGTCGACGAGAAGGTGCGCGAGGCGTCGAAGACGCTGGAGCTCGACGAGCACCTCGAGCGCAAGCCCGGCAACCTGTCGGGCGGCCAGCGCCAGCGGGTGGCCATGGGGCGCGCGATCGTCCGCGACGCGGAGGCGTTCCTCTTCGACGAGCCGCTCTCCAACCTCGACGCCAAGCTGCGTGGGCAGATGCGCACCGAGATCTCCCGGCTGCAGAAGCGGCTCGGCATCACCACGGTCTACGTCACCCACGACCAGACCGAGGCGATGACGCTGGGCGACCGCGTGGCCGTGCTCAAGCGGGGCGTGCTCCAGCAGCACGCCACCCCGCGCGAGCTCTACGAGAACCCCGCCAACCTGTTCGTCGCCGGCTTCATCGGCTCCCCGCCGATGAACTTCCTGCCCGCGAAGGTCGACGGCAACAGGGTCGAGCTGCCGTTCGGCACCCTGACGATCCCCGAGGACAAGGCCGCGAAGGCCCAGGGCAAGGGCCTGCTGATCGCCGGCATCCGGCCCGACCACTTCGAGGACGCCAGCGTCATGGACGCCGACAAGGTCACCGACGAGGCCACCTTCAACGCGAAGGTCGACGTCGTCGAGTGGCTGGGCAACGAGGCCTACGCCTACATCCCGTTCGAGGCGCCGCCCGAGGTGCGCGAGCAGCTCACGCAGCTCGAGAAGGACCTCGACGGGGAGTCGATGCGCACCCAGCTGGTGATCTCGCTCGACGGCGCCAGCCGGGTCAAGGAGGGCGACGACGCGACGATCTGGGTCGACGCCCGCAAGATCCACCTCTTCGACCCCGCCACCGGCGAGAACCTCACCATGGACGCCGACCACGCCGGGATCGTCCCCGGCGCCGAGGCGCTCGCCAAGGCCGAGGAGGTCGGCAAGGAGCAGGACGCGGTCGACCCCAACGCCGCGACCACCTGATCGACGGTCAGACGCCGCCGTGCAGCCAGGCGGTGGCGTAGGGCTCCAGCGGGATCGCCCCCTCGTGCAGCGAGGGGGCGGTCCCGCTGATCGCGTCACGGAGGCCGTCGGTGTGCAGGCCGAGCCAGTGCAGGACGTCGGCGCTCACCCAGGCCCGCTCCCCCGTCACGTTGTGCGCGGCCAGCAGGGGCCCGGACGGGTGGCGTCGGACGACGAGCAGCACTCCCGGGTCGCGCGGGTCCCACACCTCGGTGGGTGTCGCCGCGTGCAGGTGCGGCAGCGAGCGGCGTACGTCGAGCAGGTGCCGCAGGCCTGACGTGATGCCGTGCGGGTCCCGGCCGCCGTCGACCTCCGGCCAGGGCATCCGGGGCCGGTGCACCCAGCGGTTGTCGCCGGCGTGCGCGGGATCGTCGGCCCAGCCCGGGTCGTTGAGCAGACCGAGCTCGTCGCCCATCCAGATCACCGGGAGCCCGCCGAAGGACAGGACCACGGCGTGCGCCAGCAGGATCCGGGCGACCGACTGCGGGTCCCCCGCCTCCAGCCCGGCGAGCGAGGCCAGGGAGCCCGAGATCCGGCGGTCGCCGGTCTGCTCGTTCTGCTGGAAGACCAGGCCGCGTGCCCAGGAGCCCGGGAAGGCGCCGGAGTACCAGTCGGACAGGAAGCGCCGGTGCGCGGCGGGGTCGGTGCCGACCGCCCACGCGTCCTCGTCCGCGATCGCCCAGCCGATGTCGTCGTGGCACCGGACGTAGGTCACCCAGGCCGTCGTGGACGGCGGCTGCGGCACCTGCTGCAGGGCGTGCGAGGCCAGCCGGACGTCGCCGGAGGCGAGCATCGACCAGACCTGCACCATCAGCCCGTTGTGGTAGGCGAGGTCGCTCACCCTGCCGGCGTGCTCGCCGACCCCGAGGTAGGCCGGCAGGTCCGCCGGGCCGACGATCGCCTCGGCCTTGAAGTGCACCGCCGGCGCGGCGATCCGGGCGACCGTGCGCAGCGCGCGGGTCAGCTCGTGCACCTCGGGCTGGTTCTGGCAGCTGGTGCCGAGCCGCTTCCAGATGAAGGCGATCGCGTCGAGCCGGAAGACCTCGACCCCGAGGTTGGCCAGCGTGAGGATGATGTCGGCGTACTCGCAGAGGACCGCGGGGTTCGACCAGTCGACGTCCCACTGGTAGTCGTTGAAGGTCGTCCAGACCCAGCCGGCCAGCTCGTCGTCCCACGTGAAGCTCCCGGGAGCGAAGTCGGGGAAGACCTCGGGCAGCGTCGCCTCGTAGGCGTCGGGCATCTCGCGGTCGGCGAAGGTGTGGAAGTAGGCGCGCTTGTCCGCATCGCCCGCGCGCGCCGCGGCCGCCCACGCGTGCTCGCGCGCGACGTGGTTGAGCACCAGGTCCAGGCACAGGCTGATGCCCTCGCCGCGCAGGGTGGTGGCGAGGTCGCGGAGGTCGTCGGTGTCGCCGAGGTCGGGCCGCACGGAGCGGTAGTCCGCGACCGCGTAGCCGCCGTCGTTGGCCCCGGGTCGCGGCGTCAGCAGCGGCATCAGGTGGAGGTAGCCGACCCCGAGGTCGCGCAGGTAGGGCACCCGCTCCCCGACCCCGCGCAGGGTGTCGGCGAAGCGGTCGGCGTACGCCGCGTAGCCGAGCATCGCGGACCGCTGGAACCAGTCCGGCTCGGCCAGCCGTCGCTCGTCGAGCCGGCGCAGGTCGTCGGGGCGTACGTCGTGCGCGGCGCGGGCGATCGCGAGCAGGCGGTCGACGACCGCGGGGGCGGCGTCGGCGCCGTAGACCCGGGCGAGGGTCGCCAGCAGGTCGGGTCGCAGGGCCGCGACGCGACCCTCGAGCGAGGGGTCGAGGCCGGGTGCGGGTGGGGTCACGGGACGGGTCCGGGTCAGTGCCGCGGGCGCTCGGACCGGGGGTGCGGGCGGCGTGCCCGCGCCCCCGGTCCGTCGACGCTCAGTCGGACAGGCGCTCGCCCGTCTCGGTGTCGAACGCGTGCACGTGCTGCGGGTCGGTCGTGACGTGGAGCGTCTCGCCCTTCTGCGGGTGCTGCCGACCGGCGATCCGGACGATCACGTTGGAGGGCGTGCCCTCCACGTCGCAGGTGCCGTAGACGAAGCTGTCGGCGCCGAGCTCCTCGACCACCGTCACGGTGACCGGCAGGCCGCCGTCCTCGGCGTTGACCAGGCGCCAGTTCTCGGGGCGTACGCCGACGGTGACCTTGCCCTTCATCTTGCGCTCGGCGGTCGGGGTCGACCGGTACGGCGTAGCCGCCCACCTTGACCGTGCCGTCCTCGGCCGCGACGCCCTCGAGGAGGTTCATCTGCGGCGAGCCGATGAAGCCGGCGACGAAGAGGTTGGCGGGCTTGTCGTAGAGCTTGAGCGGGGTGTCGACCTGCTGGAGGACGCCGAGCTTCATGACCGCGACGCGGTCGCCCATCGTCATCGCCTCGACCTGGTCGTGGGTGACGTAGACGGTGGTCACGCCGAGGTCCTGCTGGAGGCGGGCGATGTCGGTGCGGGTCGCGACGCGCATCTTGGCGTCGAGGTTGGACAGCGGCTCGTCCATGCAGAAGACCTGCGGGTTGCGCACGATCGCGCGACCCATCGCGACACGCTGGCGCTGACCACCGGACAGGGCCTTGGGCTTGCGCTGGAGGAACTCGGTCAGCTGCAGGATCTCGGCCGCCTTGGCGACCCGCTCCTTGCGCTCCGCCGTCGGCACCTTGGCCATCTTGAGCGAGAACGCCATGTTCTCCTCGACCGACATGTGCGGGTAGAGCGCGTAGTTCTGGAAGACCATCGCGATGTCGCGGTCCTTCGGCGGGACGTTGGTGACCTCGCGGTCACCGATGAAGATCTTCCCGTCGTTGACCTCCTCGAGCCCCGCGAGCATCCGCAGGGTCGTGGACTTGCCGCAGCCCGACGGACCGACGAGGACCATGAACTCGCCGTCCTCGATCTCGAGGCTGATGCCGGGAACCGCCGGCTCGTCGGCCCCGGGATACCACCGCTGGGCGCCTTCGAATGTCACTGATGCCATGACTCACTGCTCCTTCACCGGCAGGAACGTGCCGGACGATCCGTAGTGGAAGGTGACGTGCGAGCGCCGTGAGCGGCGTCACACCCGACGAACCCTACCCCCACGCCCGGGGCTCCACGCTGTTACGGAACCGTGACCTAGACCAGCGTTGACGAAAGTCTGTTGCAAACGTTTTCATCGTGACGTGACGCCGGTCACTCGGACCCACCGGCCCAGCACCAATGGATCGTGGAAGCGGGGCACACCCCCTCGCCATGGCCGCACCCAACGAGAGGTAACACGTCGAATGAAGAACCAACGGACCCGCAAGGGACTCGCCGCCGTCGCGGTGGTGGCCGTCTCGAGCCTCGGCATGGCCGCCTGCGCCAGCGACGACGGCGGTGGCAGCAACGAAGTCAGTGGCGACGCGCCCGGGCAAGGGCAAGCCGGAGTGCGCCCAGCTCGAGCAGTTCGGTGACCTGACCGGCAAGACCGTCTCGATCTACACCTCCATCCTGGCGCCCGAGCAGCAGGCACAGGAGGACTCCTACAAGGTCTTCACCGCCTGCACCGGCGCGAAGGTCGACTACGAGGGCTCCGACCAGTTCGAGACCCAGCTCGTCGTCCGCGTCAAGGCCGGCAACGCCCCCGACATCGCCTACATCCCGCAGCCCGGCCTGCTCAAGACCCTGGTCAGCTCCGGCAAGGTCGTCGAGGCGCCCCAGCCGGTGTCCGACAACGTCGACGAGTTCTTCGGCGAGGACTGGAAGTCCTACGGCACGCGTGGACGGCAAGTTCTACGCCGCCCCGCTCGGCGCCAGCGTGAAGTCGTTCGTCTGGTACTCCCCGAAGATGTTCTCCGACAACGGCTGGACGGTGCCGGAGACCTGGGACGACATGGTCGCCCTCTCCGACGAGATGGCCGCCAAGGGCACCAAGCCGTGGTGTGCGGGCATCGAGTCCGGCGAGGCCACCGGCTGGGTCGCCACCGACTGGCTCGAGGACGCCGTCCTCCGTGACGCCGGTGCCGACGCCTACGACCAGTGGGTCAACCACGAGATCCCCTTCGACGACCCGGCGATCGTCGAGTCGCTCGACCGCGTGGGCAGCATCCTGAAGAACGACAAGTACGTGAACGCCGGCTTCGGCGACGTCAACTCGATCGCCACGACGGCGTTCCAGGACGGCGGCCTGCCGATCCTCAAGGGTGAGTGCGGTCTGCACCGCCAGGCCTCGTTCTACGCCGCGCAGTGGCCCGAGGGCACCGACGTGTCGGAGAACGGCGACGTCTTCGCCTTCTACCTCCCGCCGACCAACACCGACAACGGCAAGCCCGTCCTCGGTGGCGGCGAGTTCGTCGCGGCGTTCGACGACCGTCCGGAGGTCCAGGCCTTCCAGACCTACCTGTCCTCCGACGTGTGGGCCAACGAGAAGGCCAAGGCCACCCCGGGCGGCGGCTGGGTCAGCGCCAACACCGGGCTGGACGCCAACAACCTGACGAGCCCGATCGACAAGCTGTCGGCCGAGACGTTCCAGGACCCCGAGGCCGTCTTCCGCTTCGACGGCTCCGACCAGATGCCCAGCGCCGTCGGTGCCGGCTCCTTCTGGAAGGAGATGACCGCCTGGATCACCGGCGAGTCGACCGGGGACGCCCTCAAGAACATCGAGGAGTCCTGGCCCGCGTCGTGACGTGAGGAGGGTGGTCGGGCCGGGGTCACCCGGCCCGGCCACCCTCGTCGTCCTGCCCGTCCGGCCCCGATCCGACCCGAAGGAGAGAGCACCACGTGACCACCTCCGAGAAGTTCGTCCACATGGCCATCGCCGTGCTGCTCTTCTACGGCGTCATGGCAGCCATCCTGCTGCTGACCCAACGCCTGCGATCGAGGAACGGCGAACGCGTGCAAGCCGCCGCGTTCCTCGGCCCGTCGCTGCTCCTGATCGGCATCGGCCTGCTCTACCCGGCCGGCGTGACCGTCTACCAGTCGTTCTTCGGCGCGGCGACCTTCGACCCGCCCTTCGTGGGGCTCGACAACTACGGCGCGCTCTTCACCAACTCCCAGCAGCTGCTGGTGCTCCGCAACACCCTGCTGTGGGTGCTGCTGACGCCGACGATCGCCACGATCATCGGCCTCGTCTACGCCGTCCTCGTCGACCGCGCGGCGTTCGAGAAGTTCGCCAAGGCGCTGCTCTTCCTGCCGATGGCCATCTCGATGGTCGGCGCGTCGATCATCTGGAAGTTCGTCTACGACTACAAGTCCGGCGACAGCACGCAGATCGGCCTGCTCAACCAGATCCTCAAGTGGTTCGGGGTCGACACCTACAACTTCCTGCTCGAGTCGCCCTGGAACACGCTCTTCCTGATCGTGATCCTCATCTGGGTCCAGGCCGGCTTCGCGATGACGATCCTGTCCGCGTCCATCAAGGGCATCCCGGAGGAGATGATCGAGGCGGCCCGCCTCGACGGCGTCGGGGCGTGGCAGATGTTCCGCCACATCACGGTGCCGAGCATCCGGCCCTCGCTGATCGTGGTGCTGACCACCATCACGATCGCCACGCTCAAGGTCTTCGACATCGTCCAGACCGCCACCGGCGGCAACTTCGACACCAGCGTGCTGGCCTACGAGTTCTACCGGCAGAACTTCGTGGCCGGCAACCAGGGCCTGTCCGCGACCATCGCGGTCGTCATCTTCATCCTGGTGATCCCGATCGTCATCTACAACATCCGTCAGATGCGCAAGCTGGAGGCCCGATGAGCACGAGCACGCCGACCGCGGCACAGGTCCCGATCGGCACCACACCCGCGATCCCTGCCTCCACCGCCGCGAGGAAGGGCCTCACCAACCGGTGGGCCTCGGCCGTCGCGCTGATCGTGGCCGTGGTGTGGACCATCCCCACCTTCGGCCTGTTCATCTCGTCGTTCCGCCCGGAGGCGGACGTCAAGGCCGACGGCTGGTGGAACTTCTTCACCGACCCCTCGCTCACCCTGCAGAACTACCGCGACGTCCTCAGCGGCGGCGCCACGGGCGAGTCCCTGACCACCAACCTCATCAACACGATCGTGATCACGGTCCCGGCCGTGCTGATCCCGATCAGCCTGGCCACGCTCGCGGCGTACGCCTTCGCGTGGATCGACTTCAAGGGCCGCGACCTCCTCTTCGTGGGGGTCTTCGCCCTGCAGATCGTGCCGATCCAGGTCACCCTGGTCCCGCTCCTCCAGCTCTACGTCGACCCTCCCGGCAACCTGATGCCGCTGGCCGGACGTGACGCCCCTGCGGGCGGTCTCTACGAGCTGTGGCTCTCGCACACGATCTTCGCGTTGCCGCTGGCGATCTTCCTGCTCCACAACTTCATGCGCGAGATCCCGGGCGAGCTCATCGAGTCCGCACGGGTCGACGGCGCGGGCCACGTCGCGATCTTCACCCGCATCATGCTGCCGCTGATGATGCCGGCGATCGCCGCCTTCGGGATCTTCCAGTTCCTGTGGGTGTGGAACGACCTCCTGGTCGCGCTGGTGTTCAGCAGCACCGAGGTGTCGCCGATGACCGTCAAGCTCGTGAGCCTGGTCGGTCAGCGCGGCGAGGACTGGCAGCTGCTGGCCTCGGGCGCCTTCGTCTCGCTCGCCATCCCGCTGGTCGTCTTCATCGCCCTCCAGCGCTACTTCGTGCGCGGCCTGCTCGCCGGCAGCGTCAAGGGGTGATCAACCCGGCAGCGCGCGCACGGCCTCGTGCGGGCGCTGCCCGGTCGGCGAACCAGCGGTAGGACGCCTTCGGCGTCCGCGTGAGGAGGGGGGAGGAGCGATCAACATGGACCAGTCCGAAGGTCTTGTCGTAGCCCTCGGCCCACTCGAAGTTGTCCATGAGGGTCCAGGCGAAGTAGCCCCGGACGTCCGCCCCGGCGGCCCTGCGCGCGGTCGACGGCCGCGAGGTGGCCCTCGACGTAGTCGATGCGGTCCTGGTCCTGCACGACGCCGTCGACGACCTCGGTGTCGGCCATGGCGGCACCGTTCTCGGTCACCACCAGCGGTACGCCGACGCGTCGGTGGGTGTCGACCAGCAGCTCCTCGAGCCCGCGCGGCTCGACCTCCCACCCGATGTCGGTGCGCGGCTCGCGCACCACCAGGTCGAGGTCGGGCACGCCCGGGTAGGCACCCTGCTCGGGGTGCGGCTCCCCGTGACCGGTCGGCACCGCCGGCCGGATGGGCGTGTAGTAGTTGATGCCGAGCCAGTCGATCGAGCCCTTCATCGCCTCGAGGTCGCCCGGCCGGACCAGCTCGGGGTCGGCGAGCACCGGCGCGACGTCGAGCAGCCGGTCGTCGTACGCCCCGTCGACGAGCGGGTCGAGCCAGACCCGGTTGCGGATCGCGTCGACCCCGTCGGCGATCTGCGCGGCCTCGGGCGTCTCCGGCCAGACCGGGGCCAGGTTGAGCACGATGCCCAGGTGGGTGTCGGGCAGCGCCTGCCGCACCAGGGCGTGGCCGAGCAGCAGGTGGTGGGCCGCGCGGTGTCCGGCCTCCCCCTCGCGCCGTCCCGGCGCGTGCACGCCTGCGGCGTAGCCCAGGTAGGCCGCGCACCACGGCTCGTTGTGGGTCGCCCACGACGACACCCGGTCGCCCAGCCGGTCGTGGACCACGAGGGCGTAGTCCGCGAACGCCTCGGCGGTCCCCCGCGACACCCAGCCGCCCTCGTCCTCCAGCGCCTGCGGGAGGTCCCAGTGGTAGAGCGTCACCGCGGGCTCGACGTCGGCCTCGAGCAGCGCGTCGACGAGCCGCTCGTAGTAGTCCAGGCCACGGGTCTCGACCCTGCCGCGACCGTCCGGCACGATCCGCGGCCACGCCACGGAGAAGCGGTAGGCGTCGACGCCGAGCCCGCGCACGAGCGCGAGGTCGTCGTCGAGGCGGTGGTAGGAGTCGCACGCGTGGGTGCCGTCGTCGCCGTTGCGCACCCGGCCGGGCTCGGCGCTGAAGGTGTCCCAGATGGAGACGCCGCGGCCGTCCTCGGTGGTGGCCCCCTCGATCTGGTACGACGCGCTGGCGACGCCGTAGGCCAAGGGCCTGGCGTCGTCGCGGTCGGAGGTGGGCTCGATGGCGGGTTCAGGGGTGCTCACCGGACCATCGTAGTGACGCGCGACGGGTGGGTGCGGGCGTGAGCGACACCGATCCGCAGCCGGGCCAGGTCAACATGGCCGACGTCGCCCGCCGCGCGGGCGTCTCCATCGCCACGGTGTCGCGGGCGCTCCGCGACCTGCCCGGGGTGAGCCCGGTGACGCGCAGCCGGGTGCTGTCGGCCGTGTCCGAGCTCGACTACGTGGTGTCCCCCGCGGCCGCCTCGCTGCGCGGGGCGACCCGCAGCGTCGCAGTGGTGCTCCCGCGGCTCGACAGCTGGTTCTCCTCCACGATGCTCGGCACCATCGAGTCGACCCTGCGCGACGCCGACCTCGACGTGCTCGTCTACCAGGTCGGGACGCAGGACCAGCGGGCCGCCTTCTTCCGTGACCTCCCGGCGCGCCGCAAGGTGGACGCCGTCGTCCTGATCACCCTGCCGATCCGGCCCGAGGAGGAGGAGCGCCTCGACGTGATGGGCGTCGAGGTCGTGGTGGCCGGTTCGAGGCTGCGCGACTTCCCCTCGGTCAGCGTCGACGACGTGGCCATCGGGGCGGAGGCGGTGGAGCACCTCGTCGGGCTCGGCCACACCCGCATCGCCATGATCCGGACCAGCGACACCGACGGGGCGAAGTGGGCCAGCGACCTGCACCGTCGCACCGGTTACGCCGAGGGACTGGCGCGCCACGGGCTGCCGCACGACCCGGAGCTGGTGGTGACGACGCCCTACGGGGTCGACGCCGGGGCGGCGGGGATGGAGCAGCTGCTGGCGCTGGCCGACCCGCCGACGGCGGTGTTCTGCTACAGCGACGACATCGCGATCGCCGCCGAGGTCGCCCTGCGCCGCCGCGGCCTCTCCGTGCCCGAGGACATGTCGCTCGTCGGTGTCGACGGCCACGAGCTGGGCGCGCTCTTCGACCTGACCTCGATCGACCAGCACGTCGTCGACCAGGCGCGCGCGGCGGCCTCGATGGTCATCGAGCTGCTGTCCGGGCACACGCCCCGCGAGTCGCTCGTGACCCTGCCCACCCACCTGAGGGTGCGTGGCTCCACCGCGCCCCCGCGGCGGCGGGACCTCCCGTAGCCGCCGGGCGTCGCGACGTCCGGAGCTCAGTAGGAGCCGAGGAACTTCTTCGGCGTGCCGGGCGGCGGCTGCCGCTGGACCGTCACGGACCCCATCATCGCCATGCCGCGCACGCGGACGGTCGGTGAGTCGGGGCCGATCTCGGCCGGCACCTTGTCCTTGCCGTGGCCGAACTCGCCCATGATCGGCGTCCCGTCGACGATCACGTCGATGTGCGCGGGGACGATGATCTTGACCTCGCCCATGATCACGCTGGCGTTGATCTGCGTGTCGTGGGACGACAGCTGGGCCTCACGCAGGTCGATGACGACGGAGCCCATCAGCGCGAAGGCGCTGTGGTGCTCGGGCACCGACCAGACGCCCTGGCGCTTGACCTCGCCCATGATCGCGGTGGAGGAGGCGTGGCCCACGGCCGGCACCCCGGGGACGGGGCGGCGTACGGGCGAGGGCGCCACCTGCGGGTGCACGGGCAGGTGGAGGTCGGCGGTGATCGGCACCAGGTCGGCGTACGTCTTGGCGCCGAAGGCCAGCTCGAGGCGCTCCTCGAGCTCGTCGAGGTCGATGCGGCCCTCACCGGCGGCCTCGCGCAGGACCTCGGCGACCTTCTGCCGGTCGTTGTCGGAGACGCGCAGCAGCGACGGGTCCGGCGGTCGGTTCTCGATCTCCCCCATGGGGTCAGGATAGCCAGCCCGCGGACGTTCGCCCGTGACGGACGTCAGGCGAGCAGACGCTCGAGGACGAGCGCGACACCGTCGTCCTCGTTGCTGGCGGTCACCTCGTCGGCGACCTCGCGCGCCTCCGGTACGGCGTTGGCGACGGCGACCCCGTGCCCCGCCCACGCCAGCATCTCGACGTCGTTGGGGGCGTCGCCGAACGCGACGACGTCCTCCCGGTCGATGCCGAGCCGCTCGCAGAGGCGGGCCACGCCCCGGGCCTTGTCGACGCCGGCCGCCATCACCTCGAGGAACGGTGCGCCGGAGTGGGTGACCGCGACGTCGTCGTGCCCGAGGTCGCGGGCGACCCGCAGCAGCTCGGGCACGGCGATCTCCGGGTGCCGCACCACCAGCTTGAGGCTGGGCTCGGCCAGCACCTCGGCCAGCGCGTGGCCGCCCATCGTCGCCACGTCGCGCTTGTGGTCCTCGAACCTGGCGAGGGCGGCGTACCCCTCCTGCGCCACGAAGCCCTCGCCCCCGTCGCGGACGCTCACGTGCAGCAGCCCCGGCACGCGCTCGGCGAGGGCCGCGACCAGTCGCTGCTGGGCGGCCACGGCGATCGGCTCCTCGAAGAGCACCTCGCCGGTCGTCAGGTGGATGCCGAGCGAGCCGTTGGAGCAGATCGCCCACTCGTCGAAGCCCGCGTCCGCGGCGATGTGCCGCACCCCGATGGGCTGGCGGGCGGTGACCGGCACGACCAGCACGCCGGCGCTGCGCGCGGCGTCGAGCGCCGTCCGGGTGCGCCGGCTCGTGCTCAGGTCGTCGCGCAGGAGGGTGCCGTCGAGGTCGGTGGCCACCAGGCGCAGAGTCACGGCGTCAGGCTACGGTCCGGGACGTCGCGTGCCGCCACCCACGCAGGCACGCCAGGTCAGGCGGAGTCAGGCGGCCACGGCGGCAAGGTGCCGGGACACCGCGAGCGCGGCCTGGCGTCCGGCGCGCGAGGCACCGATCGTCGACGCCGACGGTCCGTAGCCGACGAGCTGGACGCGCGGGTCGACGACCGACGTCGTCGCGCCCTGGACGTTGCCGGGCACCCGTACGAGCGCGATGCCGCCCTCGGGCGTGCGCAGGCCGAGCGGGGCGAGGTGGTCGACGGCGGGCCGGAAGCCGGTCGCCCACAGGATCGCGTCGACCTGCTCGACGCGGCCGTCCGCCCAGGCCACCCCGTCGGGCTCGATCCGGTCGAACATCGGCAGTCGCTCGTAGGCACCGAGCCGCGCCGCCTCCTGCTCCTGCGGGCGGAGCGCCAGGCCGGTGACGCTCACGACGCTGGCGGGCGGCAGCCCACGGCGTACGCGCTCCTCGACGGCGGTCACCGCCGCGAGCCCGGCGGCCGCGTCGAAGTCGTCGCGCCAGACCGGCGGCCGCCGCGTCACCCACAGCGTCCCGGTCACCGGGGCGAGCTCGCCGAGGAGCTGGACGGCCGACGCTCCCCCGCCGACGACCAGCACGCGTCGTCCGCGGAAGTGCTCGGCCCCGGGGTAGTGCGCGGTGTGCACCTGCTCCCCCGCGAAGGACGCGATGCCCGGGTAGTAGGGCACGAACGGCCGCGTCCACGTGCCGGTGGCGTTGACGAGGGTCCGCGTGTGCCAGGAGTGCTCGCCGGCCCGCACGACGAGGAGGTCCCCCTCGCTGTCCACGCGCTCGACCCGCACCGGTCGCAGGACCGGCAGGCCCTGCTCGCGCTCGTAGTCGCCGAAGTAGTCCGGGACGACGAGGTTGGCCGCGGTCCGCGAACCCGTCGGCGCCGACGAGCCCGGCAGGTCGGCCACGCCGTGGACGTCGTCCATGCTGAGCGAGGACCAGCGGTGCTGCCACGCGCCGCCCGGCTCCGGGTTGGCGTCGAGCACCACGTGGTCGATGCGGCGCTGGCGCAGGAAGTACGACGCCGCCAGGCCGGCCTGACCGGCGCCGATCACCAGTGAGTCGAGCGCTGGGTCGAGTACGTCCACACCGGGAGAACGCCGCGACCCTCGCGCCTATGCCCACCGGCGTGGGAGCCTCGGGGGCATGGACATCGCCACCAAGGCCACCCAGCTCCTCGAGCTCCACCACACCGGCACCACGCTGGTCCTCCCCAACGTCTGGGACGCCTGGTCGGCCCGCGCCGTCGCCGAGGCCGGCTTCGAGGCGCTCAGCATCGGCAGCCACCCGCTCGCCGACTCGCGCGGCCAGGGCGACAACGAGGACATGTCGCTCGACGACGCCCTCGACGGCGTACGCCGGATCTGCTCGGCCGTGCCCGACGTGCCGGTGACCGCGGACATGGAGGCGGGCTACGGCACGGCGCCGGCCGAGCTGGTCGAGCGGCTGCTCGAGGCCGGGGCGGTCGGCCTCAACATCGAGGACACCGTCCACTCCGAGGGCGGCCGGATGCGCGCGGTCGCCGAGCACGCCGACTACATCGGTGGCCTCCGGCAGGCGGCGGACGCCGCCGGCGTCGACGTGGTCGTCAACGCCCGCACCGACGCCTTCATCAAGAAGGACCTGTTCGAGGACCCGGTCGCCGAGGCGATCACCCGGCTGCTCGCGTGCGAGGAGGCGGGCGCCCGCTGCACCTACCCGGTGGGCGCCCCGGACGCGGAGACCCTCCAGCGGCTGCTCGACGCGCTGGCCGGACCCGTCAACGTGATCGCCAACCCGCGCAAGGGATCTGCCGCTGGATCGCTGGAGGACCTGCAGACGATGGGCGTGCACCGGGTGACGTTCGGCCCCCTGCTCCAGAAGGAGCTCGCGCCCGAACTCGCTGCGCTCGTCGCTCCCTGGCGCTGATCTCGGCGCACGCCGGGGTCGCACCGGCGTCCGAGGCCCCGGCTGGGTCGACCTGCGGGGGTCCCACGTGTTGCGGTTGCTGTTCTTCCTCGTCCCACTCGTCCTGTGCATCTACTGCGTCGTCGAGGCGATCTCGAGCCGGGACGACGAGATCCGCCACCTGCAGAAGACGTGGTGGATCCTGCTGATCCTCTTCTTCCCGTTCGTGGGGTCGATCGCCTGGCTCGCCGCCGGGCGTCCCCAGACGGTGCAGCGACGCCAGGGCCCGCACGAGCGGAGCACGAGCGCCTACCCGGAGTACGACCGCCCCGGCCGGTTCGCTGCGGCGGACCCCGAGGCCGACGAGGAGTTCCTCAAGAAGGTGCGGGAGCGCGCCGAGGAGCAGCGCCGCGCCTACCGCGAGCAGCAGCAGCGCAAGGCCCGCGGGACCGAGGAGGCCGGGCCGACGCCCGAGGACTCCTGAGCGACCGGCTCAGCCGGCGACGACCAGCACGGGTGACGGCTCGACCTCGAGGCGTACGACGTCGCCGGGCGTGAGCCGGAGCGCGTCCGAGCTGGCGAGCTGCGCGATGACGGTGCTGCCGTCGGCGAGCGTGCAGGTGACCCGCGACAACGGGCCGAGGAACTGCACGGTGGTGACGGTGGCCGGTCCGTCCGCATCGGCCACGACGGAGAGCGCCTCGGGGCGGACGAGGGCGAACCCGGGTCCGCTCGTCGACCCCTCGAGGGCAGGCACGTCGCGACCGAGCACGGAGGCGGTGCCGCCCTGCACGGTGGCCGGGAGACGGTTGCTGAGCCCGACGAACTCCCCGACGAACTTCGTCGCCGGCGCCGAGTAGAGCTCGGCCGGCGGGGCGAGCTGCTCGAGCCGACCGGCGTTCATCACGCCGACCCGGTCGGCGACGGCGAGCGCCTCCTCCTGGTCGTGGGTGACGAACAGCGTCGTCGTGCCGACCTCGAGCTGGACGCGGCGGATCTCGTCGCGCAGCTGCACCCGCACCTTGGCGTCCAGCGCGGACAGCGGCTCGTCGAGCAGCAGGACCGACGGCTCGATCGCGAGCGCGCGGGCGAGCGCGACGCGCTGCTGCTGGCCGCCGGAGAGCTGGCTGGCGTAGCGCGAGCCGTGCTCGGAGAGGCCGACGAGCTCGAGCTTCTCCTGCGCGACCTTGCGGCGCGAGCCCGCATCCTTGCCGCGCAGCTTGAGACCGAAGGCGACGTTCTCGAGGACGGTCAGGTGCGGGAAGAGGCTGTAGGCCTGGAACACCATGCCCATGTCGCGCTTGTTGGCCGAGACGTGGGTCAGGTCCTTGCCGCCGACCTCGACGCGTCCCGAGGTGGGCTGGTCGAGCCCGGCCAGGATGCGCAGCGCGGTGGTCTTGCCGCAGCCCGACGGGCCGAGCAGGGCCACCAGCTCGCCCGGTGCGAGGTGGAGGGTCAGGCCGTCCAGCGCCTTCACGGAGCCGTAGACGCGGGTGAGGTCGGTCAGCTCGACCGCGAGCCCGGCGTCGGTCTGGGGTCGTGCCTGTGTGGTGGTCATTCCTTCTGTCCTCCGGCGTCGAGCACCTGGTTGCGGTTGAAGAACGAGAGTCCGAGCAGCAGTGCGGAGACGAGGACGATCGAGGCGAAGGCGCCGGCGATGGCCGTCGAGGTCTCGGACTTGTAGATGGCCGCGAGGGCGACCGGCATCGTGTCGTAGTGCAGGAGCGAGGCGAAGACGTACTCGCCGAGCACGAGGGCGATCGCGATGAACGCCGCCCCGAGCACGCCGCTGACGATGTTGGGCATCACGACCCGGGTGATCACCGTCAACCAGCCGGCGCCCAGCGAGCGGGCCGCCTCGGCGAGGGTGGTGACGTCGATCGCCGAGAGGGAGGAGTCGATCGAGCGGTAGGAGTAGGGCAGCACCAGCACGACGTAGGCGAAGACCAGCACCTGCGGTGAGTCACCCAGCAGGTAGTTGACCCACGTGTAGACGTTGGAGATGCCGACCACGATCACCAGCGGCGGCACCGTCAACGGCAGCAGGCACAGGAACTCCACGACGCGGTTGAGCCTCGGGATGCGCAGCCGGACCCAGATCATCGTCGGGACCAGCAGGACGATCATCAGCACGACCGTCAGCAGGGCCAGCAGCAGCGAGGAGACGATCGCGCTGCGCAGGTCCTCGTTGCGCACGAGCTCGGCGTAGTAGTGGAAGGTGATGGTGCCGTCGAGCGGTCCCTTGCCCTGCACGCTGTAGTTGGCCATCGCGACCAGGGGCAGGAAGAAGTAGAGGGCGAACAGGCACGAGCAGCAGCGCCGCGCACCACGCGGAACCCGCGACCGGCGCTCATCGCAGCCACTTCGACGTACGACGCAGCAGCAGGGCGTAGAGGCCCATCACGACCGCGACGACCACGATCATCTCGGTGGCGAGCGCGAAGCCCAGGTTCTTCTGGCCGAGCAGCACCTCGCTGGTGAGCGCGGAGCGGATCAGCAGCGGGACGATCGGGTTGCCCTGGCTGACCAGGACGGCCGCGGTCGCGTAGGCCGCGAAGGCGTTGGCGAAGAGCAGCAGCACCGAGCCGAGGAAGGCCGGGGTGAGCAGCGGGACGCCGACCATCCGCCAGTACTGGAGGTTGGTGGCGCCGAGGTTGACCGCCGCCTCCCGCAGCTGCGGCCGCAGGCCCTCGAGGGCCGGGGTGAACACGATGACCATCAGGGGCACCTGGAAGTAGGTGTAGACGACGATCAGGCCCTTGAGGCCGTAGAGCCAGCCGGAGCCGTAGATGTCGAAGCCCGGCCAGGCCCGCAGCGTCTCGGTCAGGAGCCCGGCGAAGCCGAGCAGCGCGATCCAGGCGAAGGCGAGCGTGACGCCGCCGAACTGCGCGAGCACGCCGGCGACCGAGAGCGTCGTACGCCTCAGGATGCTGCGCGGTCCCAGCGAGACGATCAGGTAGGCCAGGCCGGCGCCCAGGACGCCGCCGAGCAGGGCAGTCGTGCCCGAGAGCAGGATGCTCTTGCGCAGCGTGTCGACCGCGGCCGACGACGTCAGCGCCTCGATGTTGCCCAGGGTGAAGGCGCCGGTCTCACCGTCCTGGAAGGCGCCGATGATCACCGTGATCGTCGGCACCAGCAGGAAGACGGTGAGGAAGCCGAAGAACGGCAGCACAGCGAGGTACCGGCCGACGGAGATCCGCCGACCGGTACCTGCGCGGGCAGGAGCGACCGTGCTCAGCTGATGACCTTGGACCAGTTGTCGGCGAGGTAGGCGCCGGCCTTGGTCGTCTGGTCGTCCGTCGGGATGACGGGGTCGCCGCTGACCTCGGGCAGCGCGCCCCACAGGTCGGCGTCGATCGTGCCGGCCTCGGCCATCGCGTCACCGCGGACCGGGCGGGCGCCACCCTTGAGCCAGAGGTTCTGGCCCTCGTCGCTGTAGAGGAACTCCTGCCACAGGCGGGCGGCCGCGGGGTGCGGGGCGTCGGCGTTGATGGCCTGGAAGTAGTAGCCCGCGACGACGGCCTCCTCCGGCACGACGGTCTTCCACGTGTCGACGTTGGCCGCAGCGGCCGCGCCGAGGTAGTCCCAGTCGATGACGACCGGGGTCGCACCGGACTCGATGGTGCCCGAGTCGGGGTCGACGGGCAGGAAGTTGCCGGCCTTCTTGAGCTCACCGAAGAAGTCCACGCCGGGTGCGATGTCGTCGGCCGAGCCGCCGTTGGCGATCGCCGCCATCATCACGCCGCTGAACGCGGCACCGGCCTGGGTCGGGTCGCCGTTGAGGGCCACCGCGCCCTTGAACTCCGGCCCGAGCAGGTCCTTCAGCGAGGTCACGTCCGGCACCTTGGCCGAGTCGTAGCCGATGGACATGTAGCCGCCGTAGTCGTTGACCCAGGCGCCGTCGGCGTCCTTGAAGTTGTCGGGGATGTCGTCCCAGGTCTCGACCTGGTAGGGCGCGAACATGTCGGTGTTGGCGAGGGCGACGGACTGGCCGAGGTCGAAGACGTCGGGCGCCTTGTCGGTCCCGGCGAGGTCGTTGGCGGCGTTGATCTCGTCCTGCGAGGCACCGTCGGGCTGGTCGGAGTTGACCTTGATGTCGTACTTGTCCTCGAAGGTCGAGATCATCTCGCCGTAGTTGGCCCAGTCGGGCGGCAGCGCGATGACGTTGAGCTCGCCCTCGTCCTGGGCGGCCTTGACGAGGTCGTCCATGCTCCCGAAGTCGTCCGCGGACGTGGCGGTGGCCGAGTCCACACCGCTCTCGGTGGTGGTGTCGGCCTCCTTCTCGGGAGCAGCACAACCGGCTGCTGCCGCAAGGGTCGCCAGCACGGCGAGCGATGCAAGTGTCTTGCGGGTCTTCACAGGGATCCTCCAGGGGAGCTCGACCGAGATCTGGGACGTCGTGCAAGGCGGAGCCTCTCGGGTCCCGTCGGATCGGAGGCTACTCCCGAATGGCCTGTGAGCGACGTAACGATGAACCAACGGTTTGGGCAAGAAATGTTCCGGCCCGGCGCTGCGTAAACTCGACCGTCGTGACGACCGCTCCCGCTGGACCCGAGTTCCACTACTCCGACATCCTCCCGACCGCCGGTTCCAACGGCGCGCCGGAGACGCCCTACCGGCTCATCACGACCGAGGGCGTGTCGACGGTGGAGGTCGGGGGGCGCACCTTCCTGCAGGTCGAGCCGGAGGCGATCCGGCGGCTCACCGAGGAGGCGATGCACGACATCAGCCACTACCTCCGGCCCGGCCACCTCGCCCAGCTCCGCACGATCATCGACGACCCCGAGGCCTCCGGCAACGACCGCTTCGTCGCGCTCGACCTGCTCAAGAACGTCAACATCTCCGCCGGCGGCGTGCTCCCGATGTGCCAGGACACCGGCACCGCGATCGTGATGGGCAAGAAGTCCGAGGGCGTGCTGACCGGCGCCGACGACGGCGAGGCGATCAGCAGGGGCGTGTACGACGCCTACACCCGGCTCAACCTCCGCTACTCCCAGCTCGCGCCGCTGACGACGTTCGAGGAGAAGAACACCGGCACCAACCTGCCGGCCCAGATCGAGCTCTACTCCACCCCGGCCAAGGACGTCCCGGAGTACAAGTTCCTCTTCATGGCCAAGGGCGGCGGCTCGGCCAACAAGTCGTTCCTCTTCCAGGAGACCAAGGCCGTCCTCAACCCGACGCGGCTGATGGAGTTCCTCGACGAGAAGATCCGCTCGCTCGGCACCGCGGCGTGCCCGCCGTACCACCTCGCCGTCGTCATCGGCGGCACGAGCGCGGAGTTCGCGCTGAAGACCGCGAAGTACGCCTCCGCGCACTACCTCGACGACCTCCCGACCGAGGGCTCGATGAGCGCCCACGGCATCCGCGACGTCGAGCTGGAGCAGAAGGTCTTCGAGCTCACGCAGTCGTTCGGGATCGGCGCGCAGTTCGGCGGGAAGTACTTCTGCCACGACGTCCGCGTCGTCCGGCTCCCCCGCCACGGCGCCTCGTGCCCGGTCGCGATCGCGGTCTCCTGCTCGGCCGACCGCCAGGCGCTCGGCAAGATCACGCCCGAGGGCGTCTTCCTCGAGCAGCTCGAGACCGACCCGGCCCACTACATGCCCACCGACGGCGTCTCCGACGACATCTCCGGTGGCGAGGTGGTCGCCATCGACCTCAACCAGCCGATGGCCGACATCCTCGCCGAGCTGTCGAGGCACCCGGTGAAGACCCGGCTCTCGCTGACCGGTCCGCTGGTCGTGGCCCGCGACATCGCGCACGCCAAGATCAAGGAGCGCCTCGACGCCGGCGAGGAGATGCCGTCGTACATGAAGGACCACCCCGTCTACTACGCCGGCCCGGCGAAGACGCCCGAGGGGATGCCGTCGGGATCGTTCGGCCCGACCACCGCCGGCCGGATGGACTCCTACGTCGAGCAGTTCCAGGCCGCGGGCGGCTCGATGGTGATGCTCGCCAAGGGCAACCGCTCCAAGCAGGTCACCGAGGCGTGCGACACCCACGGCGGCTTCTACCTCGGCTCGATCGGCGGCCCGGCCGCCCGCCTCGCGCAGGACTGCATCCGGTCCGTCGAGGTCGTCGAGTACGAGGAGCTCGGCATGGAGGCGGTCTGGAAGATCGAGGTCGAGGACTTCCCCGCCTTCATCGTCGTCGACGACAAGGGCAACGACTTCTTCACCGATCCCTCGGGCGCCGTCACGGTCCCGATCACCGGCATCCGGGTCCGCTCGGCGCAGTAGGCGCTCCTGACGTCATACGGAAGGGGCAAGCGGATGCCCCGTCCGTATGACGTCACGCTGCTCGCCGCCAGCCACCGGCGACCAGTCCTTCCTCGATCTGCTCGAAGAAGGCGTCCGGCTCGAGGCGCAGTCCCAGCAGCGGCAGGCGCAGCACTCGATCGCCGTCGATGACCAGCGAGTTCTGTCGGAGCGCGTCGCCGACGACGTTCGTCGCCCACGTGTGGTGGATGCCGTCGACCTCCACCACGAGCCGGAAGTCCTCCCAGTAGAGGTCGAGGTAGTAGCGACTGGCCTTGTCACGCCGGAGCACCTGCCTGGTCGGGGGCGGCAACCCTCGGGCACGGAGCTCGCGCACGACGTCGAGCTCACCCAGGGACCGCGCGCCGTCGAGCAGGTCGAGGATCGTGTCCTGGACCAGCCGTCGCCGTCGGTCGCGCCGGATGCGCAACGCCTGGAGGCCCAGCAGGTCGGGCGTCGTGAGGCCCTGCTGCACGACGAGGGTGAGGACGTAGACCGCCTGCCGGTCAGACGCTGCCCACAGCGCCGCGCGTACGCCGGCGACGTCCGGACGCGTGCGCGCGATGCCGGACGCCGCGAGGTCGGCGGCAGACCACCGCCGGGTCTGCCGGATGTCGTACTGCCGCGAGCGGCGTACGCGGGCGCCTCGCGGCACGGACACCCGGTGCCGATCCACCGTGTAGTGCTCGAGCCCTCCCGCGACCAGCGCTGACGCGCCGTCGAGGTGCGCACGCGGTCCGCCCTGGAAGACAGCAGCCCACTGGTGACCGAGGTCGGAGATCTCGCTGTTGTGCAGGCACACCGACTGGTCGCCCACGAGCTGCCATCGCCGCGCGCGCACCTGTCCCCGGATCTCGGCTCGAGTGATGCCCAGCGCGTACAGCTGCCGACGCGACAGGACGCCGCCCTGCTGCACGGCTGTCCGGCGCGCCCGGCGCAACCGGAGGTCGTCATGCGGGGTCTGCTTCGGCACCGGCCGAGGTTGCCCCGGCCGGCCGTACGTCGTCGACCTGCCCGCGGCGTACCTGTGGACAGCTCCCGCCGGGAACGTCCTGTGGACGGTGCGCGGCTGCGCCGCTCCCCGGGACGTCATACGGAAGGGGCAAGCGGATGCCCCGTCCGTATGACGTCCGGGGCGGGGCGTGCTCGTCAGGCGGTGAGGCGCTCGGCCAGCTCGGCGGCCGCCTGGCCGG
Source organism: uncultured Actinomycetota bacterium (assembly GCA_963795275.1). Classification (GTDB taxonomy): domain Bacteria; phylum Actinomycetota; class Actinomycetes; order Propionibacteriales; family Nocardioidaceae; genus Nocardioides. Next base: position 112,207 of record CAWCHD010000002.1, on the reverse strand, counting down.
CCGCGTGCCCGAGCGGCTCGGCGCCCTCGACCCGCTGCTGGTGGGCACCGCCGAGCAGGACCGGGGCGATCGCCGAGATCGCCTGGACGGCCTCGCGCACGGCGGGGAGGTCCTCGACCGTCGGCACGCCGAGCACGACGGCGTCGGGGCGTACGGCACGGGCGGTGTCGATCCACGCCTCGACCGGCAGGTCCGCGCCGAGGTAGGTGACCCTCACGCCGCGGCTGCGGAGCACCATCGCGAAGGCCATCACGCCGAGCTCGTGGCGTGACCCGCGGGCCAGCCCGACCATCACGGTCGGGGCACCGTCAGCGGGGTGCGGCAGCTGGTGGAACTCCTGGGCCAGCCGCCGCAGCACGGCGGCGCTGACGAAGTGCTCCCCCGCGATGCTGACCTCGCCGCGCTGCCAGGCCTCGCCCACCCGCGCGAGCGACGGCATCAGCCACCCGTCGACCACGAGGGCCAGGTCGGCCTGGGCGAACGCCTTGTCGATCAGGCTCTCCACGCGTACGACGTCGAAGTCGCGCGTGCAGCTGACCAGCTCGTCGAGGTGCGCGAGCGGCGAGCCCTCCTGGGCGAGGGGCAGCACGGACACCGAGGTCGTGGGCTCCTCGAGCACCTTGCGCGCGGCGATCCGCGGGGCGAAGCCGGCGTCGACGAGGTCGCGCATCACCGACAGCCGGCGCACCGCCTCGTCGTCGTACAGCCGGTAGTTGCCCTCGCTGCGCACCGGCTCCACGACGCCGTAGCGCTGCTCCCACTTGCGGAGCGTCTCGCGCGGCACCCCGGTGAGCTCCGCGGTGCGTCCGGCCGTGTACATACCCCAGAGGGTAGCAGCAGAGTGGACAAACCATGGACAAAGTCCTACGTTCCTCTTGTCCACAACGGTGGACAGACTGTGGACAGAGCCCGTGGGAGGGACCGTGGAGCACGTGTACGACCTGGAGGACACCGGTCGTGGCCGGTGGCTGGGGACAGCGGGGATCTCCGCGATGGTCGCCGCGGCGCTCGCCACGATCCTGTTCGGGACGCCCGCGATGCCGGAGCAGCCGTCGACCGACAGCTCGTGCCGGCTCGACCTGGTGCAGCAGGAGTGGACCGGCAGCTCGTGCCACGACGTCGCGGCGGAGTCCGCCACCCGCTGACCACGGGCGGACGAGGAAGCGGGCGGGGCGTCAGCCAGCAGCCGTGAGCCGGTCGGCGAGGCCGCGCGCGGCTTCGCCCGCGCGGTGGCCGAGCAGCTCGGGTCCCTCCACCTGGTCCTGGTGAGCACCCCCGAGCAGCACCTGCGTCATCGGCATGAGGGCCTCGACCGCCTCGCGCACCGACGGGAGGTCCTCGACGGTGGGCGCGGCGAGGACGACCGCGGCAGGCGTGAGGAGCCGGACGGTGCCGACCCAGGCCTCGAGCGGCAGGTCGCCGCCCAGGTAGGTGACCGACACACCGCGAGAGCGCAGCACGAGGGCGAACGCCAGGATCCCGAGCTCGTGGTGGGCGCCACGGGTGAGGCCGACCACGACCCGCGGACCACCGGGAGTCACCACCGGGATCGACTGGAAGGCCTGCGCGAGCCGTCGGTGGACAGCGGCGGACACGAAGTGCTCCCCCGCCACCGACACCTCGCCGCGCTGCCACGCCTTGCCGAGGGCGACCATGGCCGGCATCAGCCATCCGTCCACCGTGGTCTCGGGGTCGCTGTCGACGAACGCCCCCGCCAGCAGCTGGTCCAGCGCCGGGATGTCGAAGTCGATCCCGCAGCGCACGAGCTCCCCGACCCGCGGATCGGCACACGGCAGCTCGGGCCGGACGATCTCGGCCTCTGCCGCCGCGACGTCGTGCGCGACGTGCTCGGCCGCCTCGTGGGCCGACCAGCCGGCGTCGACCAGGGTGCGCATCACGCTGAGGCGGCGGACCGCCTCGTCGTCGTAGAGCCGGTAGTTGCCGGACGAGCGCTGCGGGTCCACCACGCCGTAGCGCTGCTCCCACTTGCGCAGCGTCGTGCTGGGAACGCCGGTCAGCTCAGCTGCCCGCCCCACCGTGTACATCTGTACAAGGTACGTCCGTCTCCCGCTCCCGGGGAGGTTTTCTGCGGCCCCGACCACCCCTCGGGGGGAGCGTCGTCGGACAAGGGTTGTCACGGCCACCCGCCACGGCAGGATGGTGGCGTGACCACGCACAGCGTCGCGGAGATCGCCCGCGCAGAGACCGATCGCGGCGAGCTGGTGCTGCGGCGCCGCACGTCCGAGACCGCGGCCGACGTGCTGGAGCTGCGGGTCAACGGCGTCTTCGTGATGGACACCCTCGAGACGACCAGCGAGATCGAGCTCGCGGCGCAGGCCCTCGAGCTCGTCGACGAGCCGGCCGCGGTGCTCATCGGTGGGCTGGGCCTCGGGTTCACGCTGCAGCGGGTCCTGGCCGACGCACGCGTCGAGCGCGCCGTCGTGGTCGAGATCGAGGGGCCGCTCATCGAGTGGATGCGCGACGGCACCGTCCCGCACGGCCCGGCGATCCTCGCCGACGCGCGCGCGACCATCGTCAACGCGGACATCGCGATGGCGATCGCCGAGGCGCGGTCGACGTACGACCTGGTGCTGCTCGACGTCGACAACGGCCCGGGCTACCTCGTCCACGAGGACAACGAGCAGGTCTACCAGGCCGAGTTCCTCGGCCGGTGCCGCGACCTGCTCAGCCCCGGCGGCGTCCTCGTCGTCTGGTCGGCGAACGCCGCACCCGACCTGCTGACCGCGATGCGCGCGGTCTTCGGAGTCGCCGAGGAGCAGGCGCACGACGTGCTCCTCCAGGACCGCCCGGAGCAGTACTTCCTCTACCTCGCCCGCCGCCCGGTCGCCTAGGTCGCCGAGCGCAGGAACGCCTCGAGGACCGGGCCGGCGGTCTGCGAGCCCGAGACACCGGTCTCGACGAACACCGCCACGGCCAGGTCGCCGCGGGTGGCGATCATCCAGGCGTGGGTGGCGAGCTCGCCGGACGCGTCGGGCTCGCCGTACTCCGCCGTGCCGGTCTTGGCACCGGTGACGCCGGGCACGTCGAGGAGGAACCGCCCCGAGCCGGTGTCCACCACCCCGCGCAGGAGGCCGCGCAGGGTGGCCGCCTCCGGCTCGGTCAGCGGCACCTCGGGCGGCACCTGCTCGACCTCGTGGTCCGGCAGCAGCACCGGCAGCACCGTACGACCGGCCTGCACCGACGCGGCGACGGTGGCCATCGCGAACGGGCTGGCGAGCACCGTGCCCTGGCCGATCAGGTCGGCGGCGGCGCCGGTCTCGGTCTCGGGCGGCGGCACCTGGCCGAAGTAGACCGGGAAGCCGAGGTCGTGGTCGGTCCCGAGCCCGAGCGCCTGCGCGGCCGCCGTGGCGTCGCCCGGCCCGAGCCGGTCGGCGTTGCCGACGAAGGCGGTGTTGCACGACTGGGCGACGGCCTGGGCGAGGGTGATCTCGCCGATCGAGGAGGCGGGGTAGTCGTCGTAGTTCTTGAAGGAGCGGCCGTCGACCACCGTGGTCGCGGGGCACGCCACCCGGTCGTCCGGGCCGAGCCCGCTGCGCAGCAGCGCGAGCGACGAGACGACCTTGAAGGTCGAGCCGGGTGCGTAGTGACCCGTGTCGGCGAGGTCGGCGCCCTCCGCGCCGGCGCCGTTGGCGGTCGCGAGGATCGCGCCGTCGGACGGCCGGATCGCGACGAGCGCGCTCGCGGGCGCCCTGTCACCGAGCGTCGCGAGGGCGTCCTCGGCGCGCTGCTGCAGCTGGGGGTCGAGGGTCGTCGCCAGCGGCGCGCCGTCCACCGCGGGCACCTCGAAGACCGTACGGAGCTGGTCCTGCGCGTCGCGCGCGACCACGGCCCGGCCGGACGTGCCGCGCAGCTGGTCGTCGTAGCGCGCCTGGAGGCCGGACAGCCCGACCTCGTCGCCGGCGACGATCGCGCCGTCCGACTCCTCCACGACCTCGAGCGTCGCCGCGCCGACGCGGCCCAGCAGGGCTGCGGCGAAGTCCCGCGTCGGTGCGAGCGGGAGGGTGTCGTTGACCGCGAGCGCACCTGGCACCGTGCGGAAGGCGGGCAGCACCTCGCGCGCGTCCTCCTCGCGCAGGACGACCGCCTCCACGAACGCCTCGGCGCCCGTCTCCTCCGCGCGCTCGACGTACGGTCCTGCGTCGATGTCGAGGATCCGCGCGATCCGCCGGGCACTGCGGGCGACCTGCGCGCCCTCGACCTTGGTCTTGTCGAGCCCGTAGCGCAGGACCGGCCGCTCGGTCACCAGCACGGAGCCGTCGGCTCCGGTGATGTCGCCGCGGTCGGGCGTCAGCGAGCGCAGGCCGAGGGTCTCGCCCTCGGCCAGGTCCGGCACCAGCGTGGCGGGCGCCCACTCCACCTGCCAGCCGTCCGCGCCCTCGACGAGCGCGGCTGCGGTGTCGTACGTCCAGAGGTCGGGTCCGCCGAGGTCCCACTGCCACGACAGCGTGGCGGTCGCCGTGCCGGGCTCGTCGTCGGTCGACGCGGGTTGCTCGACCCCGCTCACCTCGACCGCGACCGGTACCTCGTCGAGCGGCGAGACGAGCTCGGTGAAGGCGTCGCGGGCCGCCTCGTCGGTGAGCGGCACCTCGCCGAGGGAGTGCTCGGAGAGCGCCGCGGCGAGGTCGGCGGCGAGGTCGGCTGCGGGGTCGGAGTCGTCGGAACCACCGGGCGAGGAGCAGGCGGAGCCCACCCCCATGAGCACGACGGCGATCCCGAGAGGAAGTGATCGCATGCGGCCATGGTCGCAGGCGGCGGGGCGTGATCGCGGGAACTGGGTACGGTCACCACATGAGCGAGACACGCACCGAGCACGACTCCATGGGCGACGTCGAGGTCCCCCGCGACGCCCTCTGGCGCGCCCAGACCCAGCGGGCCGTGGAGAACTTCCCGATCAGCGGCCTGACCCTCCAGCCGCGCCACGTCCAGGCGCTGGCGCACGTCAAGGCCGCCGCGGCGAGCGCCAACGACGACCTCGGCGTGATCACCCCGGAGCAGGCCCGGGCGATCGTCGACGCGGCCGATGCCATCGTGGCCGGCGCGCACGACGGCGACTTCCCGATCGACGTCTTCCAGACCGGGTCCGGCACCAGCTCCAACATGAACGCCAACGAGGTGATCGCCAGCCTCGCCGACCGCGCCGGCGTCACGGTCCACCCCAACGACCACGTCAACGCCTCGCAGAGCAGCAACGACACCTTCCCCACCAGCATCCACGTGGCCGCGACGCTCGCCGTCGTCGACGACCTGCTGCCCGCCGCTCGACCGGCTCGCGACGTCGTTCGAGGCGAAGGCCGCGGAGTTCGCCGACACGGTCAAGGCCGGGCGCACCCACCTGATGGACGCGACGCCGGTGACCCTGGGCCAGGAGATGGGGGCGTACGCCGCCACGCTGCGGCTCGCGGCCGAGCGGCTCGAGTCGGTGCTGCCCCGCGTGCGCGAGCTGCCGCTCGGCGGCACGGCCGTCGGCACCGGCATCAACACCCCCGACGCCTTCGCCGAGCGCGCGATCGCCGCGCTCGCCGAGCGCACCGGGCAGCCCTTCACCGAGGCGCGCGACCACTTCGAGGCGCAGGGCACGCGCGACTCGCTCGTCGAGCTGCTCCGGCGTGCTCCGCACGATCGCGGTCGGCCTCACCAAGATCTGCAACGACCTGCGCTGGATGTCGTCGGGCCCGACGACCGGCCTGTCGGAGATCCACCTCCCGGACCTCCAGCCGGGGTCGAGCATCATGCCCGGCAAGGTCAACCCGGTCCTTCCCGAGGCGACGCTGATGGTCTGCGCGCGGGTCGTCGGCAACGACGCCACCATCGCCTGGGCCGGTGCCGCCGGCAGCTTCGAGCTCAACGTGATGATGCCGGTGATGGCGCACGCGCTGCTCGAGTCGGTCCACGTGCTCTCGACCTCGACCGTCCTGCTCGCCGAGCGGTGCGTCGACGGGATCACCGCGGACGCCGAGCGGATGCGCCGCTACGCGGAGTCCTCGCCGTCGGTCGTCACGCCGCTCAACGCCCACATCGGCTACGAGGAGGCGGCCAAGGTCGCGAAGAAGGCGCTCGCCGAGGGTGCCACGATCCGCGAGACGGTGATCGCGATGGGGTACGTCGAGCGCGGCGACCTCACCGAGGACGAGCTCGACGCAGCGCTCGACGTCGACTCGATGACGGGGCGATGATGGACGCGACGCGGGAGGCCTTCAGGGCGATCGACCGTGCCATGACCGGGGACTCACGGGTGCTCGAGGTGGGCTGCGGCTCGGGCGAGATGGCCGAGCGCATCGCCGCCCTCCCGGGTGTCTCACTGGTCGCGACCGACTACTCCGAGGACTGCGTGGAGCTCACGGCGCAGCGCGGTGTCGACGCGCGTCACGCGGACGTCTGCTACCTCCCCTTCGACCCCGCGAGCTTCGACGTGGTCTACGCCGGGTGGGTGCTCGATCACGTGCGCGACACCGAGCGGGCCCTCGCCGAGATCCGCCGCGTGCTGCGCCCGGGCGGCACGTTCGTCGCCGTCGCCGGCGGCGACGTGGACACCGCCGCCCCTCGTCGGCACCGCTTCTCCAGCGAGACCGGGGAGCGGATGCTGTCGCGCCGGTTCAGCGACGTGCGACGCCAGGACCTCGAGACCGAGTCCGGCGACGTGACCGTGTTCGAGGCGCGCTGACGATCCGGCCGTCGTTCGTCCGGAACCCGCCCTAGCGTGGGCACATGACGAGCGACGCTGCCGGGCCGGCGTACGGCATCCGGGCGCTGACCCCCGAGACCTGGGACCTGTTCGCCGACCTCAACGAGCGGATGGCCGGGCTCTTCGGCGGCTGCTGGTGCGTGGCGTTCCACGCCGAGCGCGACGACCGCCAGCCCGGACCGGAGGGCAACAAGGCGTTCAAGAAGGCCATGGTCGACGAGGGCATCGCCCACGCGGCCCTCGTGATGGACGGCGACCTCGCCGTGGCCTGGGCGGAGTACGGATCGCCCGTCGAGCTGCCCGACATCCACCACCGCAAGCAGTACGACGCCACCAACGAGCGGCACGTCGACCACCGGATCACCTGCATCCGCGTGGACAAGGGGCGCCGTCGCGAGGGACTGGCCGAGGTCGCCCTGCGCGGTGCGGTCCAGCTGATCGCGGAGGCGGGCGGCGGCACGGTCGAGGGCTACCCGCACGACCTCACCGACGTCACGAAGAAGACCTCGTCGTCGTGGCTCTACAACGGCACCCGCAGCATGTACGAACGCGTCGGCTTCACCTATGACCGCCCGAAGGGGATGAAGAACTGCGTGATGGTGCTCGAGGTCGCCACCGCGCTGAAGAGCCGGGCCGAAGAACCAGGCGCGACCCGCTCGTCCCCGTGGAACGTGCGAGCCGCGCCTGTCCGACCCCCCTGGTCGTCTGGGTGCGAGCTGGTTCAGCTCGTCAGGATGGCCGCGATGGCGGCCGGCAGCCGGTGGATTCCCATGGCCGCAGGATGACGCCGGCGGAACGCCTGTTCACCGAGAATCGAGCCGGACTAGTTCGATCGGTTGGACCAGTGGTCCACCACCTGCGGGTGGCGGGTCAGTACCAGCCGTGGCCGGCCTTGAAGCTCCACGCGCTGCAGGGCGAGCCGTAGGTGCCCTGGATGTACTCCAGGCCCCACCGGATCTGCGACTCGGCCGACGTCATGTAGTCGGCCGGGAGGTCGTGCAGCTGCGTCAGCGCCTGCGGGATGCCGTACGCCGACGAGCTCGGGTTGTCCGCGTCGATCCGCCAGCCGGACTCGCTCATGTAGAGGGAGTCGAGGCAGGAGAACTGGTCGGACGAGAAGCCGTAGAGCGGCAGGAGCGCGCGGGCGATGTCACGCGGGTCGCCCTCGGAGAGCGACTGCGACCGGGTGACCGCGGGACCGGCCGACATCGTCAGGGTCGTGGCCTTGACCGCGTCACGGCGCGAGGAGCGCGAGGCGACCTGGCGCTGCGAGCGCTTGGCGAGGACCTCGGCCTCGGCGGCCGACGTGTCGCCGGACTCCGCAGGCGCGGAGGCCGTCGTGGGCGCGACGTCGGCGGCGGCCGGCGTGAGGCCGGGGTCACTGCTGACCAGTCCGCCCGCGACGCTGACCCCGGTCACGGCGGCCGCCAGCCCGGTGAGCGCGACCCCGGTGCGCAGCGCCCGGCGAGGGCCGCGCACGGCCTTGTGCTTGCCGGGGGCGCGGTGCGTGGGGACGTACTGGGGGGAACGGGGCACGGTGAGGTCTCACGGGGGTGGGGAACAGGGGGTGTGCGGCTCGAGAGGCACCACGAGATCGCCTCGGAGCACGGTCGGGACGCGGTTCTCGGGGGTGTCCCTCGCCTGACCTTGGACAACAGGTCACGAAACGATCACGCCCACCATGCATGACGTCACCGGGGCGTGCAAACCGAACGCCCGAACTGACTAGAGCCCTTGTGCCACACGGGTTCTGTTGTGTCTCAGGCGTCACACGAGCCCCAGTTTCCCCTCGCACCCCTTGACCACCGGCCCGCCCCGTGTAACGCCGGGTTACTGCTACTACCCACTGCGGTGCAGCGCAGTGGGTAGTGCCACATAACCCGGCGTTACAGCGGAGGGGGACGATCGCGGGGGTCGGTCAGAGGGTGATGTCCTCCAGCATCTCGGTCACGAGCGCGGCGATGGGCGAGCGCTCGGAGCGGGTGAGGGTGACGTGGGCGAAGAGCGGGTGGCCCTTGAGCTTCTCCACCACCGCGACGATGCCGTCGTGGCGCCCGACGCGGAGGTTGTCGCGCTGCGCCACGTCGTGGGTGAGCACGACCTTGGAGTTGGAGCCGATCCGGGAGAGGACCGTCAGCAGGACGTTGCGCTCGAGCGACTGGGCCTCGTCGACGATCACGAAGGCGTCGTGGAGCGAGCGGCCGCGGATGTGCGTCAGCGGGAGCACCTCGAGCATCCCGCGGTCCATGACCTCCTCGATCACGTCCTTGCCCGTCAGCGCGCCGAGGGTGTCGAAGACGGCCTGCGCCCAGGGCGACATCTTCTCGTTCTCCGAGCCGGGCAGGTAGCCGAGCTCCTGGCCGCCGACCGCGAAGAGCGGACGGAAGACGACGACCTTCGTGTGCTGGCGGCGCTCCATGACGGCCTCGAGGCCGGCGCACAGCGCCATCGCCGACTTGCCGGTGCCGGCGCGACCGCCGAGCGAGACGATGCCGACCTCGGGGTCGAGCAGCATCTCGAGCGCGATCCGCTGCTCGGCCGACCGGCCGTGCACGCCGAAGGCGTCGCGGTCGCCGCGCACGAGGTGCACGCGCTTGTCGGCGCCGACGCGGGCCAGCGCCGTACCCCGGTCCGACAGCAGCACCAGGCCGTTGTGGCACGGCAGGTCGCGCGCCTCGGCGAGGTCGACGACGCCGTCCTCGTAGAGCTCGTCGAGGTCGGTGGCCGGGACCTCCAGCTCGGTCATGCCGGTGTAGCCGGAGTCGCTGATCGTCTCGGCGCGGTACTCCTGGGCGTCGAGGCCGACGGCCGAGGCCTTGATCCGCAGCGGGAGGTCCTTGGAGACCAGGGTGACGGCGTGGCCCTCGCTGGACAGGTTGTGCGCGACGGCCAGGATCCGGGTGTCGTTGTCGCCGAGCCGGAACCCCGACGGCAGCGCACCCGGGTCGGTGTGGTTGAGCTCCACCCGCAGGGTGCCGCCCTCGACGCCGATCGGGACCGGCTCGTCGAGGCGGCCGTTGACGACCCGCAGGTCGTCGAGCGAGCGCAGCGCGGCGCGGGCGAAGTAGCCCAGCTCGGGGTGGTTGCGCTTGCCCTCGAGCTCGGTGATGACGACCACCGGCAGCACGACCTCGTGCTCCGCGAAGCGCGTCAACGCCCCCGGATCGGCGAGGAGGACGCTCGTGTCGAGGACGTAGGTCCGTCGGCCTGAGCCGGACGGGGCGGAGCTGGGCTGAGAGGTCTTGCTGCTGGCCACGACTAACCCCTTGCTGCGGGCCGGCGCGCACACTCCTCGCCCGGCCCGATGTCATTCAACGGACCGGAGAGCTCCCATTCGAGTGCTCAAGGCTGCCTCCCGGTTCAGCAGGCTTCCCCACCTGCCGATGCTGCCGAAAGTACGCCCGCTCGTTGCCCGATCCGGGGCGACACGCCCGAACGCGAGGTGACGGGGAGGTGACGTTGTTGCCGGTCGGGTTCAGCCGCCGAAGCGGCGCTCGCGGGCGGCGTACGCACGGATCGCACGCAGGAAGTCGACGCGGCGGAAGTCGGGCCACAGCGCCTCGCAGAAGTAGAACTCCGAGTTGGCGGACTGCCACAGCAGGAAGCCGCCGAGCCGCTGCTCGCCCGACGTGCGGATGACCAGGTCGGGGTCGGGCTGCCCCTTGGTGTAGAGGTGCTCGGCGATGTGCTCGACGTCGATGATGTCGGCGAGCTCCTCCAGCGAGGTGCCCCTGGTGGCGTGGTCGGCGAGCAGGGCGCGTACGGCGTCCGCGATCTCGCGGCGCCCGCCGTAGCCGACGGCCACGTTGACGAGGATCCCGTCGAGGTGGCGGGTCGACTCCTCGGCCGCCTTGAGCCGCTCGGCGGTCTCGGTGGGCAGCAGGTCGAGCGCGCCCACCGGGTGGATCCGCCACCGCTGCGCCTCGGCGAGCGAGGCGACGGCACCCTCGATGATCGTCAGCAGGCCCGTGAGCTGCTCGGGGGGCCGGTTGGTGAGGTTGTCGCTGGAGAGCAGCCACAGCGTGACGACCTCGACCCCGACCTCCTCGCACCAGCCGAGCAGCGGGCGGATGTTGTCGGCACCGGCCTGGTAGCCGTCGGCGGTGTTGAGACCGACCGCCTTGGCCCACCGACGGTTGCCGTCGAGCATCACGCCGACGTGGTGGGGGATGCGGTCCTGGGGCAGGAACTTCGCGACCCGGGACTCGTAGGCCGGGTAGAGCACCCGGCGCACGGCGTCCTTCACGTTGACCACCGACCGATGGTAGCGCCGCCTGTGACCCAGTCGTCGTGACCGTTGTCGTGCGCGCGCCATGGCGGGCCCGCTACTTTGGTAGGTATGGAGGCCCGCCGATGACCCCGCGCGACCGCGTCGACCAGGCCGTCGACCGCATGGAGCAGGCCGTCGAGGTCATGTCCGACAAGATGGCCGAGGTCAAGCCCAAGCTGCGCGGCTGGCTGCACGCCGGCACCGCGCCGGTCGCGCTCGCCGCCGGCATCGTCCTGGTCGCCCTGTCCCCCACCGCCTCCACCCGCATCGGCTCCGCGGCGTTCGCGCTGTCGGCGCTCCTCGTCTTCACCGTCTCCGCGATCTACCACCGCGGCACGTGGTCGCCGCGCACGTGGGCGTTCCTGCGCCGCTTCGACCACGCCAACATCTTCGTGCTGATCGCCGGCACCTACACGCCGTACGCCCTGCTCTTCCTGCACGGCACCCCGCGCACCACCCTGCTCGTGACGGTCTGGGTGGCCGCGATCGCCGGCGTGATCTTCCGCGTCTTCTGGACCGACGCCCCGCGGTGGCTCTACACGCCGATGTACATCGCGCTCGGGTGGGCCGCGGTCTTCTTCATCCCCCAGTTCCTCGACGGGGCCGACAAGTTCAGCAGCGGCATCGCCATCGCCTCGCTCGTGCTGGTGGCGGTCGGCGGGCTGCTCTACACGGTCGGCGGCGTCGTCTACGGGCTGAAGCGGCCGGACCCCTCGCCGCAGTGGTTCGGCTTCCACGAGGTCTTCCACTCGTTCACCGTGATGGCCTTCGCCGCGCACTACGTCGGCGTCTCGCTGGCGACCTACAGCCTGCGCTAGTCGTATTGGCTCGCTCCGCTCGCGTGCTCGCCGCCCACGGACCGTTGTCTTCCGGTCCTCGCTCGACGGCGCTGCCTCGCTGCGCCGTCACGACGTTGTCTCGACTCGACCTCAGCCTCCCCCAGCTCGTCGCCGGCGCCACCGCCGCAGCGACCTCGGCGATCCTGATCAGCCGCCTCGGCCTGCTCGGCACCGTGATCGGCGCCGCCGTCGCCAGCGTCGTGTCGGCGATCGTGACGGCTCCGCTCGCGGCTGGCAGCGCGTGCGTACGGTGCCGAGCCGGTTCCCGCGCAACGTGAACGGCATGCTCGTCACCCGCCGTCGCGGTCGGCCTCGTCGTCCTCGCCGCCCGCACCGGTGTCGACCTGGTCAGCCGCGCACGTGCCCGCGACCGCTTCACTCGAGTCGAGCAAGCGTCGAGCGCCGAGCGCGGCGCCGTCGAGCGAGGACCGGAGCTCGGCCTTGACGCGCGAGGACGGCGATCGGAGCGAGCCCATCAGCCCAGCGTGACGACCGCGAACGTGACCAGCGCGGCGGCGACGACCACCGCGGCCAGTGCCCACGCGAGCCCGGGCGAACGGCGCGCGAGCCGCTCGAGCGCCAGGTAGGTCGCCCCGATCACCGCGAGCCCGACGGTGACGTGCAGCAGCACCGCGAGCAGGACACCGGCGATCGCCCCGGCCATCCGCAGCCGTCCCCACAGCAGGCTCAGCGCCAGCGGGAGCACGATCGCGCCGGACAGCCCGCCCGCGACCTCCGCCCACCACGAGCGGTCGCCCATCCACGGGACGTCGACCGCGACCACCCACGACCGGTCGACGAGGTCGCTGGTCGAGGACCAGCCGAGCCAGAGGATCGTCACGATCGTGACGGCGGCCGCGACGCGGTAGGACCAGTGCTTCGCCGGGGACCACGGCACGGTGCGGCCGACGAAGATCGTCGCGACCGTCACCGCCGTCCACACGATCCAGCGACGGATCACGCCGGTGCCGGTGTCCGCCATCGCGTCGCGGAAGATCCGGTCGGCCTCGACCCGGTCGACCACGTGCCCGCCCGTGGAGACGTACGACGTCGGGTCGTCGCGGCCCGCCACGAGCGCGTCGTGGAGCAGGGCTGCCGGGAGGTGGGCGCCGGTCTTGGGGACCAGCCAGGTGAAGAGCGCCGGCACCGAGGTCAGGTCGGTGCGGAAGTCGGGGTCGGCGGGCACGAGCAGCTCGCCGAGGTGGCGGTCGCGGTAGGCCAGGCGACGCTCGAGCGCGAAGGTCTCGACGCCCTCCTCGGCGTGGCGCTCGAGGACGATGCGCGGGTCGGCGCCGGGGTCGGGCGGCTCGCCGGGGACGCCGTCGTGCGCGAGCGTGCCGCCGTCGTAGAAGCGGCGCGGCTCCTGCGGCACCTGGTGCGCCATCCCCCGCAGGCGTTCCCGAGCTTGCATGCGTCCAGTGTGGCGCGCCGGACCGACATCCCCCGGCACTCCACGTCGAACGGGTCGTCGCGAGCACATCGGCACGACCCGTTCGACCAGGACTATCTAGGGTGCGGGCATGCGGATCCTCGTCACCTTCGTCGGCGGCCACGGCCACCTCACGCCGCTGCTCCCCGTGGCGCGCGCGGCGCAGGCGGCCGGACACGAGGTGCTCGTCGCCGGGTCGGGCGGGCTGGTCCCGACGATCGAGGCGGCCGGCTTCCGCGCGTTCGCCACGAGCCCGCGGCCCCACCACGCCGGCACTCCGGTGGACCGCGACGTCACCGCGCTCGAGGTGACCGACGCACGCGCGGCGGAGGTCGAGTTCGCAGCCAACTTCGCGTCCCGCGGGGCACGCCGGATGGCCACCGCCGTGTCCGACCTGCTCGAGGAGCACCGGCCCGACCTGGTGCTGCGCGACGAGACCGACCTCGGCAGCACCGTCGCGGCCGAGCTCCACGGAGTCCCCGTCGCCACCCACCTCGTGCTCGCGTCCGGGCTGCTGGTCCGGCCCGAGCTCGTCGCACCGGAGCTGGACGCCGTCCGCGCCGAGCACGGCCTGCCGCCCGACCCCGACCTCGCGCGGCTGACGTCGGGCCTGGCGCTGTCGGACTTCCCGCCGTCCTTCCGCAGCCCGGCCGCGCCGCTGACGGTCCACCCGCTCCACTACCGCTCGACCTCACCCGCCCGCGGACGTCGTACGACGACGAGGACCAGCACGCGGCCGCTGGTCTACGCCACGCTGGGCACGATCTTCAACAAGACCTCCGGCGACCTCTTCGAGCGGCTCGTCGCGGGCCTCGGCGGGCTCGACGCCGACGTCGTCGTCACGATCGGTCGCGAGCTCGACCCGGCCGCCCTCGGCCCGCTGCCCGACCACGTGCGCGTCGAGCGGTTCGTCCCGCAGGCCGAGGTGCTGGCGGAGGCCGACCTCGTCGTCAGCCACGGCGGCTCCGGCAGCCTGATGGCCGCCCTGGCGCACGGACTGCCGTCGGTGCTGCTGCCGCTGGGCGCCGACCAGCCGCACAACGCGGTGCGGGCCGGCGAGCTCGGCGTCGCGACGACCCTCGACGCGGCGACCGCCGAGCGCCCACGAGATCGGCGACGCCGCGCGGGCCGCGCTCGCGGACGACGCCATGTCCGTCCGGTGCCGGGCACTGGCCGACGAGCTCCGCGCCCTCCCCGGACCGGATGCGGCGGTGACGGCCCTCGAGGAGGTGGCCGGGCGCCTAGCCCGGCACCAGGTCGTTGCGGAACGTGCCTCCCGGGTCGAGGCGTGCGCAGAGGTCGTGGAACGCGGCCAGGTCGTAGACGCCGTCGGGGGCCCGCAGCTCCTCGGTGGCCGTGAGCTTGCCCCAGTGGACTCGCGGTTCCCACTGGGCGAGGGCGTCCTCCACCGCACGGATCGCGACCATCGCGCGCGCCACGTCGGGCTTCCAGGTGAAGTGGGCGACGACGGAGTCGCGTCCGCGCAGCGGGCTGAGCCAGAGGTCGTCGGCCGCGACCGCACGGATCTCGTGGACCATCAGGGCGGGCGCGACGACGTCGGTGATCGCGGTGAGGGTCGGCAGCAGGTGCGCGGCCGCGGCCCGCGGCAGGAACACCTCGCTCTGCAGCTCGTCGCCGACGCTCGGCACGTGGCTCGCGCGGAAGTGCGGCAGCCGCTCGTGCCACGGACCGACGGCCCCCTGCTGCGGCGTGGCCGCGGCCGGGTCGACACCGGGCACCGGGTGCACCTCGTGGTCCGCCGGTCGGTGCGCGGCCAGGCACGGGGCGAGCGTCGACGGTCGGTCGACGCGGTCCTTGACCCAGACCGACGAGATGCGGGCGGGGTCGGCGAAGTCGGTGAAGACGCTGACACTGGTCCCGCTCGCCATCACCTCTGCGAGCTGCTGCGGCGACCTCGTCGGCCGGCAGGTCGACCCACACCGTCTGGCGTACGTCGTAGGTCGGCTCGGTCCGCAGCCACAGGCGGGTGACGACACCGAGCGCACCCAGCGACAGCACCGCCCCGCCGAAGCCGGCGTCGCCCTCGTCGATGCGGACCACCTCGCCCGACGCGGTGACGAGCTCGACGGCGCACACCGCCGTCGCGAGCGAGCCGAGTTCCGGTCGCCGGACCCGTGGGTGCCGGTGGCACACGCCCCGGCGACGCTGATGTGCGGCAGCGAGGCGAGGTTGTGCAGCGCGAGGCCGTGGTCCTGCAGGACCGGCGCCACCTCGGCGTACGTCGCCCCTCCGGGCACGACCGCCACAGTGCCCTCGGGGCGGCGCTCGACCTCGACCGCGAGGCCGAGCCCACGGGTGTCGACGTGCACCCCGTCGGTGTCGGCGACCCGGGAGAAGGAGTGCCGGGAGCCCAGTGCCCGTACGTGTTCCCCGGCCGCCGACGACGCCGCGACGAGCTCCTGGAGCTCCTCGACGCTGCCGGGGCGGACCAGCCGTCGGGCCCGGTAGGTGACGTTGCCGGCCCAGTTGACGGCGGGGCGGTGGTCGGAGGCGGTCACGGTGCTCCTGAGCGGTGCGGGTGGCGGGACGGGGCGCCCTCCTCCAGCCTGTCAGACGGGGCCGCGCCGTCGTCCGGTCGACCGCCTAGGGTGCGCCCATGACGACCGCGCGGACCGTGCCCGTGACCACGGAGATGGACGGTGACGAGCTCGACGCGCTCGACGCCTGGCACCTCGCGCGGCGCCACGGGCTGCGGACGATCGCGGTCGAGTCGTTCGTCCGGTTCCGCTACGGCGACGGCTTCACCAACTCGCGCGCGCTCGCCCTCCAGGCGTGCCTCGCCGTCGTGCCGTTCCTCCTCGCCCTCACCGGGCTCGCGGCCGACCTCGACGAGGAGCGCCCGGCCGCCGTCGTGGCCCACGTCGTCGACTCCCTCTCCCCCGGCGCCGGCGACAGCGACGCGCTCGCCTCGGCGGTCGAGCAGCCCGACGAGTCCGAGGAGGCGGGCGAGGTCGCCCTCGTGCTCGGCCTCGGCTTCGCGCTGCTGTCGATGACGACCGCGATGGCCCAGGTCGAGCGCGGCGCGAACCGCATCTACGGCATCCGCCGCGACCGCAAGGCGCTCGCCAAGTACGGTCGCGCGGCCGTGCTGACGGCCGTGCTGGCCGTGCCGGTCGGCGTCGGCTTCGTGATGATCGTCGGCGGCGGTGCGCTCGGCGAGGCGATGGTCGACAACTACGGCTGGTCCGACACGACCGAGGACTGGTGGAACGTGCTGCGCTGGCCGGTCGGTCTCGGCCTCCTCGTCCTCACCATCGCCGTCCTCCTCGACCACTCGCCGCGCCGTCGTCAGCCGGCGCTGTCGTGGCTCGCGCTGGGCTCGGGGATCGCGGTGGTGCTGAGCGCGATCGCGACGCTGGGGCTGGCGGCGTACGTCTCGTTCAGCGGCTCCTTCGGCAGCGTGTACGGCCCGCTGGCGGGCGTCTTCGCGCTGCTGCTGTGGGCGCTGCTGTCGTCGATCGCGTTCTTCTACGGCACGGCCGTGTGTGCGCAGCTCGAGGCACTGCGGGCGAGCGAGCCGTCGCCGGCCCTCGACGACCCGGGTCGCCCGCACGCCCGCACCGTCGGTGACCGACCGGCGGAGGACACGTAGTCCGATCGGGTGGTCCGGCACGGTTTCGACTGCGGTCGGCGCTGATCGCTGCCTAGCGTTCGCCTTCCACTCGAGGAGCGACCTTCATGCGTCGTCCGGCCAGCCGTCTCGGCATGCCCACCCTGTCCGTCCGTCATCGCGCTCGCCGTGGGCAGCCTCGCCGTCGTCCCGGCGACCGCCCAGGCCGCGCCTGCGTCGACCGGCTCCGCTGCCGCCACGGCTCGGCGACGAGCGCGGCGGTGACGCGACGCAGAAGCCGACCCTCCGGCGAGCCGGGGCCGAGCCGCGCGAGCCGCGGCACAGGTCGACCTGCCGCGACCGCTGCGTGCGAGCGCGCCGTACGAGCCCTGGGCGACCAGCTCGACGAGGCCGCCGCGCTCAACGACCTGACCGAGGCCGGGCTCACCGCCCTGCTGACCGGCGACCCGACCGCCTGGGTCGACCACGACGGCTGCGGTCTTCTTCAACGACGAGCCCGCGACCGCGCCGGCCGAGCGACCCGGTCAGCGCCCAGGCGCCGCTCGACCAGACCTTCCTGCTGCACAGCAAGCCCGGCTCGACGCAAGACGATCTTCCTCGACTTCGACGGTGGCACCGCCAGCGGCACCGGCCTGGCACGCCAACGACCCCAGCACCCCGACCACCCAGCCCGGCGTGGGACCCGTCCGGCAACGGCGCGGCCTTCAACGACGCGAGCTCACCTCGATCCAGACGGTCTGGCAGTCGGTCGCCGAGGACTACGCGCCCTTCGACGTCGACGTGACGACGGCCGACCCCGGCGCGGCCGGGATCTTCCGGACCAGCGCAGCCGACAATCGCGTACGGCTCGCACGTCCTCATCACTCCCAGCGATCGCGCGCCCACGACGCGGTCTGCGCGACGGCTGCGGCGGCGTCGCCTACCTCGACGTCTTCGACGCGGTCAACGGCGGCGGCTGGGGCGCCGCCGGGGACGGCTACGGCTACCTGCAGCCGGCCTGGGTGTTCCCGCAGAAGCTCGGCAACTCCCCCAAGAACATCGCCGAGGCGGTCTCCCACGAGGTCGGGCACAACCTCGGGCTCGACCACGACGCCAACGCCACCACCGGACAGGGCTACGACGCCGGCCACGGCGCCTGGGCGCCGATCATGGGCGTCGGCTACGACCACCCGATCAGCCAGTGGAGCAAGGGCGACTACGCCGGCGCCAACAACCAGCAGGACGACGTCGCGATCATCCGGGCCGTCGACCGGCTCGCGGACCGACGAGGCGCCGACCGGGATCGTCGGCGCTCCCGCCGTCCCGAGCACGACGGCGTACGTCACCAGCCGGACCGACGTCGACACCTTCCTGCTCGGCACCTGCTCCGGCTCGACGAGCATCACGGCCCGTTCGCTGGGCGCCTACGCCGACCTCGACGTCAAGCTCTCGCTGCTCGACGCCACCGGCCAGCCCGTGGCCAGCAACGACCCGCCCTCGGCGCAGGCCAGCCTGACCACCGCCAACGGCATGGACGCGGCGATCACGTCGAGCCTGACCGCCGGCACCTACTACGCCAGCATCGACGGCGTCGGCAACGGTCCCTGGAGCACCGGGTACGACGACTACGGCTCGCTGGGCGCCTACACCCTCACGGCCACCGGCTGCAACGGTGCGGCCCCGACCGGCACCCCGTCGGTGCCGACCAGCGCGCTGGCGACGCCGCACGCGAGCGACCCGAGCGTCACCCTCACCTGGGCGGCGCCCACGAGCGCAGGCGCCAGCGCGGTCACCGGATACGTCCTGACCCGCGCCGGCGACGACACCTCGGTGCAGGTCGGCCCGACCACGACGTCGTACGCCTGGGCGGGCTCGCCTCCTCGACGGCGTACTCCTTCACGATCACCGCGCTCAACGCCAAGGGCCCCGGCCCGTCGGTCACCGTCTCGGCGACGACCGCGAACGGCACCGTCAAGCCGAGCGCACCGCAGAGCGTCACCGGCGCGCTGGGACAGCCTCAACCAGCGCGCCGCTGCTTCGGCTACGCCGCTCCGCGCCGTCAGCGGCAGCTACCCGGTCACCGGCTACGACATCTACGTCGACAGCGTCTCCCTCGGACCGTCGACTCACCGGCACGGGCGTGGCCATCAGCCCCCTCGCGCCCGGCACGCACACCCTCGGCGTCGCCGCCGTCACCCAGGCCGGCGGTCGGAGCCGTCGCGACCGTCACCGTCGTCGTGCCCGCCCGCGCCGCCAACGACGCCTTCGCCGCGCGCTCACGCCTCTCCGGGCGTGAGCGGCTCGCACCGCCGGCGACAACCTCGAGTCGTCCGCCGAGGCCGGCGAGCCCGCCCCGCCCGCCCTGCGCGCCGACGCCGGACGCGGCCTCGGTCTGGTACTCGTGGACCGCACCCGGGTCCGGTCCCGCGACCCTCACCACCACGTCCTCGGTGGCCGGCCGCGACACCATCCTCGCCGTCTACACCGGCACCTCCGTCGGTGCGCTGACCCAGGTCGCGGGCAACGACGACAACGGGACCAACGCCCTGTCGAGCGTGTCGTTCACCGCCACCGCCGGCACGACGTACGCCGTCGCCGTCAACGGCTACCGCACCTCCGCCGCCGGCGTCGGCGCGTTCGGCCTCACGTGGTCGGGCACCGCGCCCGTCGCCGCCACGACCACGACCACCCTCGGCTCCGTCGTCACCGGCCGGTCGGCCACGCTGACCGCCGGCGTCACCGCGACGTCGGGCACCCCTGCGGGCTCCGTCGAGTTCCGCGACAACGGCGTCCTCGTCGGCACCAAGGCCCTCGCCGCGGGCAGCGCCTCCGTGACGCTCAGCGACCTCGTCAAGGGCGACCACCCGCTCCGCGCGACCTTCGTCCCGACCGACAGCACCCAGTTCACGACGTCGCAGTCGACCCTCGTCACCTCGACGATCGCTGCCACCTCGAGCACCACCACGCTGACCGCCACCGGCGGCGTGCAGAAGGTCGACCTCGCGGCCGGCGTGACGGTCGCTGCCGGCACCGTGGCGGGCACGGTGCAGTTCAAGGAGGGCGCCACCCAGGTCGGCAGCGCCTCCGTCACCGGCGGCTCGGCCTCGCTGTCGCTGACCGGTGTCACCGCCGGCCAGCACACCTACACCGCGGTCTTCGTCCCGGCGGACACCACCCGCTACAACGGCTCCGCGTCGGTCGACCGCACGGCCACGGTCACCGACCCGGTGGTCGCGAAGCCCACCACGACCACCCTCACCACCAGCACGAGCGGCCGCACGGTCACGCTCACCCCCACGGTGACCGCGGCGTCCGGCACCCCGCAGGGGACCGTCCAGCTCCGGGACGGCGCCGTCGTCATCGGCACCGTCACCCTCGCCGGCGGCACCGCGTCGTTCCAGGCGACCGACCTCCTGCGCGGCACGCACCGCTTCACCGCGGAGTTCGTCCCGACCGACTCCGTCGGCGTTCGTCACCTCGCAGTCCTCCGAGTCGGTCGTCGAGATCGCGGCCACGTCCACCACGACGACCCTCACGGCCTCCTCGACCCCGGCCCGCTCGGTGACCCTGCAGGCCACCGTCACCCCCGGTGTCGCCGGCACCGTCCGGTTCACCGAGGGCGCGACGACGCTCGGCACGGTCGTGGTCTCGGGCGGCGCCGCAAGCCTCACCGTGACCGACGTACCGGCCGGCACCCACACCTGGGTCGCGTCGTTCACGCCGGACGACGACCTCCGCCACGCCCCGTCGACGGGGCAGCGCGTCGCCGACGTCGCAGCGACGCCCACCTCCACGGCCCTCGGGTCGGCGATCTCCTTCCACCAGGTCACGCTGACCGCCACGGTCACGAGCAGCGCCGGCAGCCCGGCGGGCGTCGTCGAGTTCCGAGAGGGCACCACGGTGGTCGCCACCCGTGCCGTGTCGTCGGGGACCGCCTCCGCCGTCCTCGCGGACGTCAGCACCGGCAACCACGCCTGGACCGCCACGTTCGTGCCGAGCAGCCCGACGTCCTACGCCGGCTCGGCCTCCGCCGTGCACAACGCCACCGTCCAGGCGACCGCGACCAGCACCACCCTGCTCGCCACCGCGAGCGGTCGCACCGTCACCCTGGCGGCGACGCCGTCCGCGGCCGACGGCACGTTGGTCGGCGACGTGGTGTTCCGCGAGGGCACGACCGTCGTCGGCACCGTCGCGGCCGGACCCGGCTCGTCGGTCCTGACGCTGACGTCCGTCTCGCCCGGGAGCCACTCCTACTCGGCGACGTTCGTGCCGTCCGGCACGTCGCACGCCGGGTCGACCTCCCCGACCCGCTCCGTCGTGGTCCAGGTCGGCTCCACCACCGCCCTGACCGCGACAGCCGCGGGCCGTGACGTCACGCTGGCCGTGCAGGTCGGCACCGACGGCGGCACCGCCGCCGGCTCGGTCGAGCTCCGCGAGGGCAGCACGCTGGTGGGCACCGTTCCCGTCGTCAGCGGCAGCGCGTCGCTGACGCTGGAGTCCGTGGCGCCGGGTGACCACTCCTACCGGGCCACCTTCGTCCCGAGCGACCCGTCGTCCTACGTCGGTTCGACCTCGCCCGTGCAGACGGTCAGCGTCGCCCGCGTCGCGACGACCACCGACCTCGCCACCTCCGCGTCCGGCCGCAGCGTGACGCTGTCCGCGACCACGACCAGCGCGAGCGGTACGCCGTCGGGCTCGGTCGAGCTGCGCGAGGGCACGACCCTGCTCGGCACGGTCGCGCTGTCGGCCGGGGCGGCGTCCCTGACCGTGTCGGGTGTCGACCCGGGCGACCACACCTACACCGCGACCTACGTCCCGACGGGCACCTTCCACGCCGGCTCCGTCTCGCCGGCACGGACGCAGACCGTCGGCAAGGTCGCCACCACGACCGCGCTCACCGCCACCACGTCGGGCCGTACGGTCACCCTGACCGCCACCCCGTCGGCCGACTCCGGCACCCTCACCGGCTCGGTCGAGCTCCGCGACGGCACCACGCTGCTCGACACCGTCCCGCTCACCTCCGGCAAGGCCGTCCTGGTCCTCACCGGCGTCACCCCGGGCAGCCACGACTACCGCGCGACCTTCGTCCCCACCGGCACCGTCCACGCCGGCTCGACCTCCCCGGTCGCCACCGCCGTGGTCGAGAAGGTCGCCACGACCACCACGCTGACCGCGACCACGACCGGTGACACGGTCGACCTCGACGCCGCCGTCGCCGGCACTGGGGGCACCCCCACCGGTTCGGTCGAGGTGCGCGAGGGCGCGAACGTGCTGGCGACGGTCCCCGTCGACGGCTCCGGTCACGCGGCCCTCCACCTCGACGGCGTGCTCGGCGGCTCGCACACCTACTCCGCCACGTTCGTGCCGACCGGGTCGTTGTTCGCCGGCTCGACGGACGGCCGCACCGTGACGGTCGCGCCGACCACCACCTCGGTCACCCTGGCCTCCGTCGTGGACGGTCGCCGCGTCGTGCTGTCGTCCACCGTGGGCTCGACCCTCGGCCAGCCGGGCGGGTCCGTCAGCTTCTTCGACGGCGACGTCGCGCTCGGGTCGGTCGCGGTGAGCGCCGACTCGGCGAGCCGCACCCTCACGGGCGTGGCCACCGGCTCCCACGACTACCGCGCGGTCTTCACCCCGACGGCCACCGACCGCTACGCGGGGTCGTCGTCGGGCACGAGGACGACGTTCGTGGCGCGCAGCGCGACGACCACCCAGCTCGGCGCCACCGTCGACGGCGACCAGGTGGCCTTCGACGTGACCGTCACCAGCCCGGACGGCACCCCGGACGGGACCGTGTCGATCATGGAGGGCGGCACGACCGTCGCGAGCGCCACCGTCACCGGCGGGCACGCGAGCGTCACCCGCGCGCCGGTCGCCGACGGGTCGCACACCTACACCGCGGTCTTCACGTGGACGGGGACGGGCGACCAGTTCGCGCCCTCGACGTCGCCGTCCGCGACCGTGACCGTCTCGACGGTCGTACCGGCCGCGACGACCACGACCCAGCTCACCGCCACCGCGGTGCGTCGCACCGTCACGCTGCACGCGACGGTCGCCTCGGGCGCCGGCACCCCCGGAGGTGCCGTCCAGCTCCTCCAGGACGGCGTCGTCGTCGACACGGTCCCGCTCGTCTCGGGCCAGGCCACCGCGACCCGTACGGCCGTCAGCGCCGGGCAGCACCAGTTCACCGCGGCGTACGTCCCGGGCAACCCGGCGGCCTTCGCGTCGTCGACGTCCCAGCCGTCCGCGGTCGACGTCCAGCGCACGGTGACCACGACGGCGCTCACCGGCTCGGCGAGCGGCTCGACCGTGACCCTCGCCGTGGTCGTGACCGGCACCGACGGCATCGTGCCCACCGGGACGGTCGACGTGCTCACCGGCTCGACGACCCTCGGCACGGTGCAGCTGGTCAACGGCCGGGGCACGCTGGTGCTGCCGGACGTCGCCCCCGGCACGCGCACCTACCGTGCGAGCTACGCACAGTCGGCGGACCTGGCGGGCTCCACGTCGCCGATGCTCGACGTCACCGTGGACCAGCCGGTCGTGACGCCGCCGCCGACGAGCACGCCTCCGCCCGTCGTCACCCCGCCCGTGGTCACCGACCCCGTCGTGACCCCGCCTGCGCCTCCGTCGACGTCCCTCGCCGCCAGCACCACGACGCTGAAGGCACCGACGAAGGCCAAGGCCGGCACCCGCCCGACGGTCACCGTCTCGGTCAAGCGGGGCACCGCGGCTGCCGGCGGCCAGGTGGCCATCACGGTCGGCAAGAAGACGACGACCCTGACGCTGAAGGCGGGCACCGCCAAGCTCAAGCTGCCCAGGCTCGCCAAGGGCAAGGTGAAGATCACCGTGCGCTACCTCGGCGACTCGACCACCGCCGCGTCCAGCACCGCCCGGACGATCAAGGTGGCGGGCTGATCCTGGAGGCGCCTCAGCCCTTGGTCGAGCCCAGCGTGAGGCCGGAGACGAACTGCTTCTGCAGCGCGAAGAAGACGACCAGCACCGGCAGGGCCACGATGATCGACCCGGCCGCGACCAGGTTGGTGTCGGTGAAGAACTGGCCGCGCAGGTTGTTGAGCGCCGAGGTGACGGGCAGCTTGTCGCCCTGCTGGATCAGCACGGTGGCCCAGAAGAACTCGTTGTAGACCCACGTGACCTGGAGGGTCGCGAGGGCCGCCAGCGCCGGACGTACGAGCGGCATCGTGAGCTGCCAGTACTGGCGCCACACGCTCGCGCCGTCGAGCTCGGCGGACTCGTAGATCTCGTAGGGCAGGGTCTTCATGTAGTTGCTCAGCACGAACGTGCAGAACCCCATCTGGAACGCCGTGTTGACCAGGATGAGCGCCCAGAAGCTGTTGAGCATCGAGCCCGAGTCGCTCATGAAGTAGGGCAGCGGGATCTCCCGGAACATCCGGAACACCGGGATCAGGAGGGCCTGCGGCGGCAGCAGGTTGGCGGCGAGGAAGACGCCGAGCAGCGCCAGGTTGAAGCGGTAGCTGAAGCGCGCCAGCACGAACGCGACCATCGAGGAGAGCCACAGCGTCAGCAGGACGGCGGGGACCGTGATCAGGAACGAGTTCTTCATGTGCAGCCCGAAGTCGCCCTGCGTCCAGGCCTGCTCGTAGTTGCTGGTGGTCCAGCCGCCGAAGGACAGGTAGCCGTTGACCTGGGTGTACTCGTACTCGCGGAAGGAGTTGATCAACGCCCACACCAGCGGGAAGAGCCAGATCAGCGCCAGGACCGCCATGATCACGGTCGCGACGGTGCCCCGCCGCGTGCTCAGGACGCCACCCTCCTTGCGCTCGGGCGCCACCCGCCGCACGGGCGGAGCCACCACGGGAGTCTCGTACGTCATCGCTGGCGCTCCTCGCGGAAGACGGTCCGCAGGTAGATGGTGATGAAGATCGACGAGATGAGCATCATGATCACCGCGAGCGCGGACCCGAAGCCGTAGCGGGTGGCCTCACCGATCACGTTCTGCGCCACCAGCGCGCCGATCACCTCGAGGCCGTTGCGGCCCTTGTTGATGACCCACACCAGGTCGAAGGCGCGCAGCGACTCGATCACGACGATGACGATGACGACCATGTTGATGGGCCGCATCACCGGGAAGATCACGCTGAAGAAGGTCCTCACCTCGCTGGCGCCGTCGACCGCCGCAGCCTCGCGGAGGCTGGCGTCGACACCCTTCAGGCCGGCCAGGTAGATCAGCATGATGTAGCCGGTGTGGCGCCAGGCCGTCGCGACCAGCACCGCCCACAGGTTGATGCTCGGGTCGCCGTACCAGTCGACCTCGCTGTGGAAGACCTGGTTGATCAGCCCCTGGTCGCGCGAGTAGAAGAGCTGCCAGATGAAGCCGATGAGGGCCAGCGACAGCACGACCGGCATGTAGAACGCGGTCTGGTAGAAGCGGCTGCCCCGCATCTCGCGGTCGAGGACCACGGCGAGCAGCATCCCCAGGACGGTCGGCAGCAGGAACAGGAAGCCGAGCCAGATGAGGTTGTGCTGCACCGCCGGCCAGAAGGCGGGGTAGATCGTGAAGATGTCCTTGTAGTTCTGGACGCCGACCCACTCGATCGTGTCGAGGTCGCCGAAGCCGTTCCACTTGCCGAACGACAGGGCCACCGACAGCAGCGCCGGCACCCACACGAGCAGGACGACGAGCACGAGCGGGATCGTCACCATCACGATCACGGTCGCCCGGTCGCGGCCCGGCAGCTTCTTCTCGCGTCCCTGTGCCGGCGCCACGGCCTTCGTGGACCGCGGCGCCTCGTCGAGGTGTGTCATGGCTCAGGCGAAGATCGAGTTGGCCTGCTCCTGGATGCTGGCCGTCACCCCGTCGATGTCATTGGGGTCCTTCAGGAACGCCTGGATCGACGGGATCATCACCGTGTTGGCGAAGTCGGCGTTGGTGTCGCGGTCCATGAACTGCGCGATGTTGGCAGCCGCCCCGACGACCTCCGCCGACTTCTTCTGCAGGTCGCTGTAGGTCGAGGTGCTGGCGCCGGAGTTCGCGGCGATGAAGGGCGCGTCCGCGGAGTTGTTGCCCGCGTCGGCGGCAGCGGCACTGCCCAGCCACTTGGCCATGGCCTTGCCGGCCTCCTGGTTCTTGCCGGCCGCAGCCACGCAGAAGCCGTCGATCGGGGCGTCGAGCGCGTCGGAGCCGATGGAGGAGTCGAGCTCGGGGAAGGTGAAGAAGTCGAGGTCCTCGCCGTTCTCGCCGAGGGCGTCGACGACGAAGGTGCCGAGGAGGTACATGCCGCACTCGCCCTTGCCCATCGACGTCGCGGCCTCCTGCCACGTGCGGCCGAGCGGGTCGGCCTGGTGGTAGGGCAGCAGCTTGCGCCAGGTGTCGAAGACGCCCTTGACCTCGTCGCCGTCCCACGCCTCGTCCCCTGCCATCAGGCTCATGTGGAAGTCGAAGCCGTTGAGGCGCATGTTGAGGATGTCGAAGGTGCCCATGGCCGGCCACCCGTCCTTGTCGCCGAAGGCGAACGGGGTGACGCCCTTGCCCTGCATGTCGTCCATGAGGGCCATGAAGTCGTCGTTGGTCGTGGGAGCCTCCCAGCCGTTCTTCTCGAAGACCGACTTCCGGTAGAACACGGCCCACGGGTAGTAGCTGATGGGCACGAAGTACTGCTTGCCGTCGGGCGCGGTCGCCGCCTGCTTGAACGAGTCGTTCATCCCGTCGATCGGCCACTGGTCGCTGAGGTCGGTGATCAGGCCGTTCTCGGCGAACTGCGCCATCCGGAAGCCGGCGAACCACGTGAAGACGTCGTCCGGCGTGCCCTGGAGGTAGGTGTTGATGCTCTCCTGGAAGGTGTTGTGGTCGACGGCGTTGAGGTCGACCTTGGTGCCGGACTCCTTGGCGTACGCCTTGGCGATGCCGGCCAGCCGGTCGTGGGCCGCACCGGCGCCCTCGGCCTCGTTGATGCCGAACTTCACGGTCGCGCCCGACCCGCTGGCGGCCCCGCCGCCGCTGTCGCCACCGCACGCCGCCAGCAGGCTGGCACCGCCGACGGCGAGGCCGCTGAGCCCGATCCCGCGCAGCACCGAGCGGCGGGTGGCGGCCGTCGTGGCCATGGTCGAGCGGGGGATGGCGGTGGAGAGGGGACGGGACACAGGTGACCTCCGGGAGACAAAACCAAACAGGGAGCCACAGCATGTGACCCTCAGCACACGCCAGTCAAGCCTTCTCAGGTCTCAATTCGAACCTGATCAAACATTTTTCGACGTGAACTGCACTGGAAACGTTGACTTCGCCACGTGAGGGTCGCCACAGTGGTCGCCATGCCGACACCCCTGCCCGCACTGGCCTTCGGAGGCGACTACAACCCCGAGCAGTGGGACGCCGACGCCCAGCGCGAGGACCGCGAGCTGATGCGCGCCGCGGGCGTGGACCTCGCCACCGTGGGTGTCTTCTCCTGGGCGTGGATCCAGCCGCGGCCGGGGGCGTGGGAGTTCGGCTGGCTGGACGAGCAGATGGACGAGCTCCACGCTGCGGGTGTCCGCGTGGACCTCGCCACGGCCACCGCGTCGCCGCCACCGTGGCTCACCCACCGCCACCCCGAGATGCTCCCGGTCACCCAGGACGGCCGCACGCTGTGGCCGGGGGGCCGGCAGTCCTTCTGCCCCAGCTCGCCGGTCTACCGCGAGCACGCGCTCGAGCTCTGCACCGCGATGGCCGAGCGCTACCGCGACCACCCCGCGCTCGCGCTCTGGCACGTGTCCAACGAGATCGGGTGCCACAACGCGCGGTGCTACTGCGACGTCAGCGCCGAGGCGTTCCGGGCCTGGCTGACCGAGCGCTACGGCGACGTGGCAGGGCTCAACGCCGCGTGGGGCACCGCCTTCTGGTCGCAGCGCTACGACGACTTCGCGCAGGTGCTCCCGCCCCGGAGCGCGCCGGCCCACGCGAACCCCACGCAGCAGCTCGACTTCCTCCGCTTCTCCTCCGACCAGCTGCTCGACAACTTCGTGGTCGAGCGCGACGTGCTGCACCGCCTCTCCCCCGGCGTGCCGGTGACGACCAACTTCATGGTGATGCGCCAGACCATGGAGATGGACTACCTGCGGTGGGGGCGCGAGCTCGACATCGTCTCCAACGACCACTACGTCATCGCTGCCGAGGCCGACGCGCACCGCGAGCTGGCCTTCAGCGCCGACCTCACCCGCGGCACCGCGGGCGGGCGTCCGTGGCTGCTGATGGAGCACTCGACGAGCGCGGTCAACTGGCAGCCGCGCAACCGGGCCAAGCGGCCCGGCGAGATGATCCGCAACAGCCTCGCCCACGTCGCGCACGGCGCCGACGCGGTCCTCTACTTCCAGTGGCGGGCCTCGCGCGCCGGTGCCGAGAAGTTCCACTCCGGCCTCCTCCCCCACGCCGGCACCGACACCCGGCAGTGGCGCGAGGTCGTCGAGCTGTCCGGCATCCTCGACGCGGTCGAGGAGGTCACGGGCAGCGAGGCGCGCAACGAGGCGGCGATCCTCTTCGACTACGAGGCGTGGTGGGCCTGCGAGCTCGACTCGCACCCGAGCATCGACGTCCGCTACCGCGACCGTGCCGAGGACCTGCACCGGTCGCTGTCGGCCCAGGGCGTCGGGGTCGACGTGGTGCACCCCTCCTCCGACCTGTCGTCCTACAAGCTCGTCGTGGTGCCCACCCTCTACCTCGTCAGCGACGCCACGGCTGCTGCGCTGGTGGAGGCGGCCCAACGGGGTACGACAGTCGTCGTGACCTACTTCAGCGGCATCGTCGACGAGTCCGACCACATCCGGCTCGGCGGCTACCCGGGGGCGTTCCGCGACCTCCTCGGGGTGCGGACCACCGAGTTCCTGCCGCTGCTCGAGGGCGAGTCGGTGCAGGTCGACGGACTCGGCACCGGAGCGGTCACCGCCGACGTGTGGGCCGAGGACCTCGAGCTCGCCGGCGCCGAGGCGGTCGCCACCCACGCCGACGGTCCGGCAGCGGGACTCCCCGCCGTCACCCGGCGCGACGTCGGCGCGGGCAGCGCCTGGTACGTCGCGACGCGGCTCGACGCGACCGGCACCGACCGGCTCGTGGAGCAGCTCGTCGCCGAGTCGGGCGTCGAGCGACTGCCCGGCGCCTCCGCGTCGGTCGAGGTCACCCGGCGGGTGGGTGACGCGGCCAGCTGGCTCTTCGTCATCAACCACGGTGACGACGACGCCCCCGTCGCCGTCGACGGCGTGGATCTGGTCACCGGTCGCGAGGTCAGCGGTGACCTGGTCGTCCCGCCCGGGGGCGTGGCCGTGGTCCGCGAGGCCGTCGACGCGGCTGCCCTGGGGGCCTGATGCTCGCGGCGCAGCGACGAGGGCGGATCCTCTCCGAGCTCAGCCGTGACGGGACCGTGCGGGTGACCGACCTCGTGGAGCTGCTCGGCGTCTCGGACATGACCGTACGACGCGACCTGGTGGCGCTGCACCGCGACGGCCTGCTCGAGAAGGTCCACGGCGGGGCGCTCGCCGTCGCCGAGCCGTCGTCGTCGGAGCCCGGCTTCGCGGCGAAGTCCGTGCAGCGGCGCCGCGAGAAGGAGGCGATCGCCGCCGCCGCGGCCGAGCTCGTACGCCCCGGCATGGCCATCGCGGTCTCGGCGGGCACGACCACGCACGCGCTGACCGAGCACCTGACCCGGATCCCCGACCTGACGGTGGTGACCAACTCGGTGTGGGTGGCCGACGTCCTGCACCGCCACGGCGAGCCCACCACGTCGGTGCTGCTGACCGGTGGCCTCCGCACCCCGTCCGACGCCCTCGTGGGACCGGTCGCGGTGTCCTCGCTGCGCAGCCTGCACGTCGACGCGTTCTTCATGGGCGTGCACGGGATGGACGTCCGCGCCGGCTTCAGCACGCCCAACCTCCTCGAGTCCGAGACCAACCGCGCCATGATCGAGCGCTCACGGCGGCTCATCGTGTGCGTCGACTCCAGCAAGTGGGGCGTCGTCGGCCTGAGCAGCATGGCCGGGTTGTCGGAGGCCGCCGTGCTCGTCACCGACTCCGGACTCCCGGCCCAGGCCAGCGGCGCCCTCGCCGACCACGTCGGCGAGCTCGTGGTGGTCGACCCGGTCGACGACCTCGACGAGGCGGAGGACTCGTGAGCGTGGCGCACCTCAGCCGCGCCGGCGTCAGCCTGGTGCTGGCCACCGGCGACGACGGCATCCCGTTCGTGCTGCACTGGGGCGCCGCGCTCGGCGACCTCGACGACGACGCCCTCACCGCGCTCGTCGCGGCCCGGAGGCCGGGCGTCGCGCGGTCGTCGTACGACCTGCCGCGGACCACCGGCCTCGTGCCCGACGGCGCCCGTGGCTTCGCGGGCACCCCCGCGCTGGAGGGCCACCGGGTGGGCGGCGACGCCGCCGCGACGACCCCCAGCCTGGTCGAGTGGGAGACCAGCGTCGGCGACAGCGCCCTCACCTGCACCTCGAGCGACGCGGAGGCCGGGTGGGACGTCACCGTCCAGCTGGCCCTCGACGACGGCGGCCTGCTCCACGCCCGTACGTCGGTCACCAACGCCGCCGACGGCGACCTCCACCTCGCCACCGTCCTGACCGCGCTCCCGGTCGCCGCGCACGCGACCGAGCTGCTCGACCTCACCGGCCGCTGGTGCAAGGAGCGTTCGCCGCAGCGCCATCCGCTGGGTCCAGGGCACGCACCGCCGGGACGCGCGGCGCGGCCGCACCGGCCACGACGCCACCCTGCTGATGGTGTCGGGGACACCCGGCTTCGACTTCGGCTCCGGCGAGGCCTGGGCCGTGCACACCGCGTGGAGCGGCAACCACACGACGTACGCCGAGCGCACGCCCGAGGGCGACTGCCTCCTGGGCGGGGGCGAGCTGCTGGCCCCGGGCGAGGTGGTGCTCGCGCCCGGCGAGACCTACCGCTCGCCCTGGCTGCTCGGGTCGTGGTCGCCCGCCGGCCTCGACCCGCTGAGCCACCGCTTCCACGCCCACCTGCGGGCCGTGACGCCCCGGGCGCGCACCGAGCGTCCCGTCATCGCCAACACGTGGGAGGCGGTCTACTTCGACCAGTCGCTCGAGCGGCTGACCGAGCTCGCCGACGTGGCCGCGTCGGTCGGGGTGGAGCGCTTCGTGCTCGACGACGGCTGGTTCCTCGGTCGCCGCGACGACACCGCCGGGCTCGGCGACTGGCAGGTCGACGCGACCGTCTGGCCGCAGGGCCTGGGCCCGCTCGTCGACCACGTCACCGGTCGCGGCATGGAGTTCGGCATCTGGGTCGAGCCGGAGATGGTCAACCTCGACTCCGAGGTCGTCCGCGCCCACCCCGAGCGGGTCCTGCGCGGACGGGCCGCCGCACCGCCGGAGTGGCGCCAGCAGCAGGTCCTCGACCTGCAGGACGACGACGCGTACGCCGACCTGCGCGAGGCCCTCCTCGCCCTGCTCGACGACGTCGACATCAGCTATCTCAAGTGGGACCACAACCGGGACCTCACCGACGCCACCCACGCGGGCCGCCCCGCCGTGCACGGCCAGACGCTGGCGGCGTACCGGCTCCTCGACGAGCTGCGCGACGCCCACCCGACCCTCCAGATCGAGTCGTGCTCGTCCGGTGGCGGGCGGGTGGACGCCGAGGTGCTCACCCGCACCGACCGCATCTGGCCCAGCGACACCAACGACCCCCTCGAGCGCCAGCACCTGCAGCGGTGGACCTCCCTGCTCGTGCCCCCGGAGCTGATGGGGTCGCACGTCGGGCCGGCCACGTCGCACACGACGGGCCGCACCCACGCGTTGCGCTACCGCGCCGCGACCGCGCTGCTCTACTCCTTCGGGATCGAGTGGGACCTCACCCAGCTCGACGAGGCGGAGCTCGACGAGCTGCGCTCGTGGATCGAGCTGCACAAGCGGGTGCGTCCCCTCGTCTCCACCGGGGCGCTGGTCCACCCCGACCACCCGGACCCCGCCGTCGTGGTCACCGGCGTCGTCGCCCCCGACCGCTCGGAGGCCTGCTACGTCATCGCCACCGTCGCCTCGACCGCCACCCAGCACCCGGCTCCCCTCCGCCTGACCGGTCTCGACCCCGACCGCACCTACCGCCTCGCCGAGGCCGTCCCGCCCTCCGGCGACGCCGACCGGTCCGGCCAGTGGTCGGCCGCGGGCGTCGTGCTCGACGGGCGCGCGCTGGCGACCGTCGGTGTCGCGCTGCCGGTGCTGGACCCGGAGGAGGCGCGGGTGCTCCGCGTGGTGGCCGAGGCGGCGCGGACCGACCTAGGCTGAGCGTCGTGGACGCAGGAGCGTGGGACGAGCGGTACGCCGCCAGCGACCTCGTGTGGTCGCGCGAGCCCAACCGGTTCGTGGCCGCCGAGCTCGCCGACCTCCCGCCCGGCACCGCGGTGGACCTCGGCGCCGGCGAGGGCCGCAACGCGATCTGGCTCGCCTCGCGCGGCTGGTCGGCCACGGCCGTCGACTTCTCGCAGGTCGCCCTCGACAAGGGTGCCCGTCTCGCCGGCGAGCAGGACGTCACCTTCGTCCGTGCCGACGCGACCCGCTGGCAGCCCGACGAGCCGGTCGACCTCGTGGTCGTCGCCTACCTGCAGCTGCCCGCCGAGGACCGGCGCCGCGCGGTGCGGAGCGCCTGGACGATGCTGCGACCGGGCGGCACGCTGCTGCTGGTCGCCCACGACTCGACCAACCTCACCGAGGGCACCGGCGGACCGCAGGACCCGTCGGTCCTGATGACCGCCGACGACGTGCTGGCCGACCTCGACGGGCTGGCGGTGCAGGTGGTGCGTGCGGAGCGGGTGGCCCGGGAGGTCACCTCGGCCGACGAGCACGGCGGCGAGGAACGGCGTACGGCCTGGGACTGCCTGGTCCGGGTGGAACGAGTCGGCTAGGCGGGCTTGTCGGAGTCGGCGTCGTCGCGGGTGACCGGCTCGTCGCCGAACATGCCGGCGTCCTTGTTGGCCTGGGCCCGGCGCAGCTGCTTGACGAGGCTGAAGCCGATGACGACGACCGCGAGGATCATGAAGATCCAGACCGCGAAGCCCAGCGGACCGGCGACGACGTCGTTGTCCTCCGGCGTCGGGTCGTCGGCGAGGAGGATCATCAGCTGGAGCATGTCCCTAGTGTCCCACCTCGACGTCAGGGCGCGGGGATCGGGATGCCGGCGAAGAGGTCGTCCTCCGGCAGGGCGCTCTCGACGGTCGAGGAGACCAGCTCGTAGTCCTCGGTGGGCCACACCTTCTGCTGGATCTCGCGCGGGATGGCGAACCACATGCCGTCCGGGTCGATCTGCGTCGCGTGGGCCAGCAGGGCCTGGTCGCGGACCCCGAAGTAGTCACCGCACGGCACCTTGGTGGTGATCCGGTCGTCCCACTCGGGCTCGCGCTCCCACTTCTCGAGGCGCTCGGTGTAGGGCGACTCGAGGCCGTGGTCGAGCATCGCCTGGTGGAGGGCGTTGGTCTTCGCCCAGCTCCAGCCGTGGTGGTAGTAGAGCTTCATCGGCTGCCACGGCTCGCCGGCGTCGGGGTACCGCTCCGGGTCACCGGCCGCCTCGAAGGCCGCGACGGAGACCTCGTGGCAGCGGATGTGGTCGGGGTGCGGGTAGCCCCCGCGCTCGTCGTACGTCGTCACGACGTGCGGGCGGAACTCGCGGATCAGCCGCACCAGGCGCTCGGCCGACTCCTCCAGCGGGACCAGCGCGAAGCAGCCCTCGGGCAGCGGCGGCTTGGGGTCGCCCTCCGGCCAGCCGGAGTCGACGAAGCCGAGCCAGTCCTGGCGGATGCCGAGGATGTCGCGCGCGCGCTCCATCTCCTGACGGCGGATCTCGGTGATGTTCTCCAGCACGTCGGGGCGTTCCATCTTCGGGTTCAGGATGGAGCCGCGCTCGCCGCCGGTGCAGGTGGCGACGTGCACGTCGACGCCCTCGGCGACGTACTTCGCGGTGGAGGCGGCGCCCTTGCTCGACTCGTCGTCGGGGTGGGCGTGGACGTGCATGAGTCGGAGCCCGGTCTTCGACCGGTCTGCGGGGGGTCGGGCCATGGTCTCCATCCTAGGAGCAGCCACTTACGCTTCTGACCGTGACCACCGACCTCGCCGACCGCTACGGCACGCCCGCGCGGTGGCGCCGCCCGGCAGGGGTCTCGCTGGCCGTCGTGCTGGCCGTCGTCGGCCTCGGGTGGCTCGGCTGGACGATGTGGTTCCACACCAACCCCGCGGTCACCTCCGAGCTGGTCTCCTTCGAGGTCACCGGCGACCACCAGATGCAGGTGCGGCTCGACGTACGCCTCGGCGGGGACGACGTCGCGGCGAGCTGCCGGCTGCGCGCGTTCGCCGAGGACCACACGCCGGTCGGCGAGCTCGCGTTCAGCCCCGCCGAGGGCAGCAACGAGGTCGTGATCCGCACCGAGCGGCGCGCGACCACCGTCGAGAAGCTCGGCTGCACGGCGGACGGGCAACCCCGCCCCCGCTGAGCGCGAACTGCGCTTTCTGCCCGCTCTTGCTAATCTTGTCGTTCTGCCCGTCCCAGGGTGCGCTGGTCCGTGTCTCGCGACCGCGCCGACCCCGATCGGACGGAAGAAGAACCACCGACCCGCTCCGGGCGCGCTGGGGCACACCCCCACACAGATCAGCACAGCACCCGGAGCATCACGCACCACAGCGAAGCAGGAGCAACGACATGACCGACCAGGGCACCATCTGGCTGACCCAGGAGGCCTACGACAAGCTGCAGGCCGAGCTCGACGACCTCCGTGGCCCCAAGCGCCAGGAGATCATCGAGAAGATCGCCGCCGCGCGCGACGAGGGCGACCTCAAGGAGAACAGCGGCTACCACGCGGCCAAGGACGACCAGGGCAAGCAGGAGGCCCGGGTCCGTCAGCTCGAGGACATGCTGCGTCGCGCCGAGGTCGGCGAGACGCCGGCCAACGACGGCGTCGTCGAGCCGGGCATGGTCGTGACCGCCCGCATCGACGGCGGCGACGCCGAGAAGTTCCTCCTCGGTGCCCGCGAGAACCTCATGGAGGGCGACGACCTCGACGTCTACTCGCCCCAGTCGGCGATGGGCTCCGCGATCAACGGCAGCTCGAAGGGCGACACCGTCACCTACTCGACGCCCACCGGCAAGGAGCTCTCCGTCGAGATCGTCGACGCGGAGCCCTACCGCGCCTGACCTTCCTTTGACCATCGCCCCGGGGCGGTGGTCCACCCACATTTCGCATGCGCGCAATGTGGGTGGGCCACCGCCCCTCGGCATGTCGGAGCGTGTCGGCGCTCCGAGCGGTGGTGGAGCCACGTCCTGCGGCGCCGGAATGTGGCTGGACCACCGCTCGCGAGAGAGCGTCAACGGGCGTACGCCGGTCAGTTGGCGACGCGGTACCCCCGCTGGCGCAGGCGCTGCATCAGGTGCTCGGCGTGCGCCTCGCCGCGGGTCTCGAGCTGGATGCGCACCTCGACCTCGTTGAGCGTCAGCGACGGCGAGATCCGCTCGTGGGCGACCTCGAGGACGTTGGCACCCTCGTCGCCGACCTCGGCCAGCAGCGACGACAGCCCACCGGGGGCGTCGGGGATGCAGACCCGGAGGTAGAGGTAGCGCCCGGCGGCGGCGAGGCCGTGCCGGATCACCTTGCTCAGCAGCAGCGGGTCGATGTTGCCGCCGGAGAGCACCGCGACGGCCGGCGTCTCGAAGCCGCCGGGGTTGTCGAGGAGCGCGGCGACGGCCGCGGCGCCCGCCGGCTCGACGACCTGCTTGGCCCGCTCGACGAGCGCGAGCAGCGCCTGCGACAGCGACTCCTCGGAGACGGTGATGATGTCGTCGACGTGGTCGCGCACCGCGGCGAAGGTGATGTCGCCCGGGCGGCCGACCGCGATGCCGTCGGCCATCGTGCTCATCGACGTCAGCGGCACCGGCTGACCGGCCGCGAGCGAGCCCGGGAAGGCCGCGGCGCCCTCGGCCTGCACCCCGACGACCCGCACGTGCGGGTGCATCGCCTTGATCGCGATCGCCACCCCGGCCAGCAGGCCGCCACCACCGGTCGGCACCAGCACCGTGCGTACGTCCGGCGCCTGCTCCATCACCTCGAGCCCGAGCGTGCCCTGACCGGCGACGACGTCGACGTGGTCGAAGGGGTGGATCAGGACGGCACCGGTCTCCTCGGAGAAGGCCCGCGCCGCAGCCAGCGAGTCCTCGAGGTAGCGACCGTGGAAGATCACGTCCGCGCCGTAGCCGCGGGTCGCCTTCTCCTTGGGGATCGGCGCCCCCTCGGGCATGAAGACCGTCGAGCGGATGCCGAGCGTGGTCGCGGCGAGCGCGACGCCCTGCGCGTGGTTGCCGGCCGAGGCGGCGACGACGCCGAGCGCGCGCTCCTCCTCGGACAGGCGGGAGATGCGGACGAAGGCGCCGCGGGCCTTGAAGGACCCCGTGCGCTGGAGGTTCTCGCACTTGAGCAGCACCCGGCCGCCGACCAGCGACGAGAGCCAGCGCGACTCCTCCATCGGCGTCGTCACCGTGACACCCGCCAGCACCTCGCGCGCCGCCACGACGTCGGCCAGGCCCACCTGCTCGGTCATGCGTCGCGACCCCGCCGGTCGTCCCGGTCGTCCTGGTCGTCCTCGTCGTCGGGCGCGTCCGGACCGGCCAGCGGTCCGTCGTCGGGCGGCGTGCTCGACGGTGGCGACCCGTCCGGGGCGAGGTCGTCGTCGAGTGCCTCGTCGGGCTGGTCCTCGCCGAGGGCGGTGTAGGACGCCAGGTGCTGCGCGACGGCGTTGCCGGCTGCGGCGAGGGGTACGGCGATGAGCGCGCCGGCGACGCCGGCCACCAGCACGCCGCACCCGATGGCGACGATCACGCCGAGCGGGTGCAGGGAGACGAAGCGGCCCATCAGGAAGGGCTGCAGGATGTGGCCCTCGATCTGCTGGACGACGATCACGCCGATCAGCATGAGCACGGCGGTCCACGGTCCCTGGTCGACGAGCGCGACCAGGATCGCGACCGACCCGGCGATCGTGGCGCCGATCATCGGCACGAAGGCGCCGAGGAAGACCAGCACGCCGATGGCGATGACGAACGGCACGCCGAGGAAGAAGGCGACCAGCATGATGCCGATCGCGTCGGCGAGGGCGACCAGCACGGTCGCCCGGACGAACTGGGTCAGCGACACCCAGGCGACGCGGCCCGACGCGTCGACGCGCTCGCGGGCCGCGCGCGGCGCGATGCGCACGAGCCAGGCCCAGATGCGGTCGCCGTCGGCGAGGAAGAAGTAGGTCGAGAACAGCACGATGAAGAAGCCGGCGACGACGTGGCCGACGGCCGTGCCGACCTCGGTCACCCGGGTGACCATGCCGTTGGTCCCGGTGCTGTCGGTGACCGCCCCCTGCACTTCCTCGATGTAGCGGTCGAGCTGCGAGTCGGAGACCTGCAGCGGGCCGGTGCGCAGCCAGTCGCGCAGCTGCTGCAGTCCGGCGACGACCGAGTCGGCGAGGTCGCTCGCCCCGGCCGCGACCTGCTGGCCGACGAACGTCAGCAGCAGGGCGACCGTGCCGATGCCCAGCACCATCACGATGCCGGTGGACGGCCCGCGCGGCATGCCGGTGCGCCGCAGGAGGTTGACCAGCGGCACCGCGAGCGCGGAGATCAGGAGCGAGACCGCGAGCGGGAGCGTGATGACCGCGAAGTAGCGCAGCGTCCAGAGCAGGCCGAGCGTCGCGACGGTGATGACGATCAGCCGCCACGCCCAGGCCGCGGCGAGGTCGAGGCCCCACGGCACCTGGGCCCGGCTGAAGTTCGACGGTCCGGTCGTGAAGGCCGGCTCCGTACGCCGTTCCGCGCGCATCTGCGCCCACTGGGCGACGATGCGCTCGCTGAGGCGATCGTCGTCCTCGCTGCGGGCGAGGGCAGCGAAGATCCGCCGACGGCCCGACTCGTCGTCCGTCTCGTCCCGCTCGTCGTCCACGACCGTCACGCTACCGACCTCCTGCCGTCCGCAGTCGCTCGACCAGCCGCTGCGCAGCGACCGGGTGCTCGCCGGCGAGCAGGCCCGCCGCCGCCAGGACGTAGTCGTGGTCGACGACCACCGCCGGGTCGCGCGGCAGCTGCCACCCGCCCTCGAAGGCGTCGCCGGTCGCGGGCTCCAGCACCCGTCGTACGGCGTCGGGGCCGCCGTGGCGGAGCACCCCGCCCGACCCGACCAGGAGGTCGACCTC
The DNA here is from genome assembly GCA_963795275.1 of uncultured Actinomycetota bacterium. Taxonomy (GTDB): domain Bacteria; phylum Actinomycetota; class Actinomycetes; order Propionibacteriales; family Nocardioidaceae; genus Nocardioides. The sequence goes on along the minus strand of CAWCHD010000002.1, from coordinate 74,225 downwards.
GCGCAGGTCCTTGCCGCTGCGCTCGACGACCCGGCCCTCCGGGCTCACCACCACCTTGCTGCGACCGGCGTGCCGCTCGAGCGCGATCCGCACCGCGGCCGCGGCGATCTCGAGGTCGGCGTCCCTCTCCTCGCTCGGAGTCGGGCAGGAAGTCGGGCTGCTCGCGACGCCGTACGCCGGCCGCGCGCAGGTCGTCACGACCCGCGGCCTCGACGGTCGACATCGCCGACCACCGCATGCCGAGGTCGCCCTCGACGGTGCGGGTGACGGGGGTGGTGGCGACGACCTCGCGCGCCAGGCCGCTGTCCTCGGGGTCGAGCTCGACCACGCTGTGCACGTCGGTCGTCGCACCGCCGACGTCGACGACGACCACGTCGCCGGCGCCCGGGTGCTGGTCGTCGAGGCCGCGGGCGAGGAGCTCGACACCCGTGAGGACGACGTCGGGGGTCGCGCCGCGGACGAGGTCGGTGAAGGACCGGCCGCGGGCATCGGTGCGGCTGCTGAGGTGCTTGCCGCCGATCACGTGCGACAGGAACATCTCGCGGATCGCCGCCCGGGCGCTGTCGGGCGCGAGCACCCCGATCCTCGGGACGACGTTGTCGGCGAGGACGTGCGGCGTGCCTGCTCGGTCGAGGAGCGACGCGACCGTCGGCTGCGACTCGACGTTGCCGGCGACGACCACCGGGCCGGTCCACGGTGTGCCGGACAGGAAGGCGGCGTCGCCCTCGAGCACCTCGGAGTTGCCGCCGTCGGTGCCACCGACCAGCAGCACCACGTCGGGCGCCGACGCCCGCAGGTCGGCGAGCTTGTCGGCGTCGAGCCCGCCGGAGAGCACGAGCACGACCTTGCCGCCGCTGGAGAGCGCGACCCGTCGGCCTGCCTCCGCGGTCACGAGCTCCTCGTTGCCCACCACCGCGATCCGCAGCCCGCCGCCGGCGCTCGAGCAGGCGAGCACCTCGGCGTCCGCCGCGGCAGGGTCCTGCTCGGCCAGCACGCTCACGCAGGCGTCGTACCCGTCGAGCACGTCGCCATCCCCCGCTGCGTCCGGGAGGGTGGTCGGGTGGCTCGCCGTGGCGAGCAGGTCGCCGGTGTCGAGGTCGACGAGCGCCGCCTTGGTGAAGGTGGAGCCGAAGTCGACGCAGACGACGGCGTGGGCCCCCTCAGTCAACAGAGCCCAGCGCCCGGTCGAGGTCCGCGACCAGGTCGTCGGCGGTCTCGATGCCGACGCTGAGCCGGATCAGGTCGGCGGGCACCTCGAGGTCGGTGCCCGCGACGCTGGCGTGGGTCATCCGTCCGGGGTGCTCGATCAGCGACTCGATGCCGCCCAGCGACTCGGCGAGCGTGAAGACCTCGGCGCGCTCGCACACCGCGAGGGCCTGCTGCTCACCGCCGGCGACGCGGAACGAGATCATCCCGCCGAAGCGCTTCATCTGCCGCGCGGCGACCTCGTGGCCGGGGTGCGCGGCGAGGCCGGGGTAGATGACCTCGGTCACCCGAGGGTCGCCGTCGAGGAACTCTGCGATCTTCTCGGCGTTGTCGCAGTGCCGGTCCATGCGTACGCCCAGGGTCTTGAGGCCGCGGTGGGTGAGGAACGCGTCGAACGGACCGGCGACCGCGCCCATCGCGTTCTGGTGGAAGCCGATCCTGTCGGCGAGCTCGAGGTCGCGCACGACGACCGCTCCCCCGACGACGTCGCTGTGCCCGCCGACGTACTTCGTGGTCGAGTGCACGACCACGTCCGCGCCGAGGGTGAGCGGCTGCTGGAGGTAGGGCGAGGCGAAGGTGTTGTCGACGACGAGCAGGGCACCCGCGTCGTGGGCGACGGTCGCCAGTGCCTCGATGTCACCGATGGTGAGCATCGGGTTGGTGGGCGTCTCGACCCAGACCAGCTTGGTGCGGCCCTTCTCGATCGCAGCCGCCACGGCCTCGGTGTCGGCGACCGGCGCGGCGCTGTAGGCGGTGCCCCAGAGCTTGGCGACCTTGTCGAAGAGGCGGAAGGTGCCGCCGTAGGCGTCGTCCGGGATGACGACGTGGTCGCCGGGCGCGGTGAGCGCGCGGATGATCGCGTCCTCGGCGGCGAGGCCGGAGGCGAAGGCGAAGCCCTTCTCGCCGTCCTCGACGGCCGCGAGCGCGCCCTCGAGCGCCGTACGCGTGGGGTTGCCCGAGCGGCTGTACTCGTAGCCGCCGCGCAGGCCGCCGACGCCGTCCTGCTTGTAGGTGCTGCTGGCGTAGATGGGCGGGTTGACCGCCCCGGTCATCGCGTCGGGCTCGTAGCCGGCGTGGATCGCACGCGTCTCGAACCCGGTCTTGTTGGCACGTTCCTGGGTCACCGGTCGAGCGTAGACCCAGCGCTCGGCGACGAGGACAGGCCCCGGACGGCAGAACGGCCGCCACACCCCCGGGGTGGCGGCCGTTCCCTGACGATCAGCGTCGATGTCTTCGCGCCGAAGCGATCGGTTCCCGACAGCGCCCTCGCTGACCGACCCGGCTGCCCGCTCGGGCGACGGGTCGCGTCGCCAGACCGCCGACGGGTGTGACCGCCCAGGTGCCGCGCTCGAGCGTCCGGCGACACTGGCCCGACGGCGATGGCCGGATGCCGAAGATCGCACCCGTCGGCGCCGCGCCGGACGCTACCGACGCTGCGGATGATGGCGCGACCGCTGTAGTTCGCCGCGACGGTCTCGTAGAAGCACAGGTGGCCCGGGCGCCGCGCTGGGGCACCGGCGCCGTTCCGGAGCACCCGGCATGGGTCGGGCCACCCGCGGGATGTACGTGCGGTGTGGGTGCGGCTCCGAGAAGGTCACTCCGAACGAGATCGATCCGAGACGCGTACCGGCCTGCGGCCGCGGCGACGTCCTGAGTAGGCGCACGCGCCGTCGAGCGGCTGCCGGCACGCGCGTACTTCGCGTCGGTCTCGGCCTTGCGTGTACGACGAGCCGGCGCCGGCGTACTTCGCGTCCGACTCGGTCTTCTTGTAGTAGCCGCCGAGCTTGGAGTCGGTGCGCGAGCGTTGGCACGCGGCGTCGCCGGCAGCCGTCTCGGTCTTGGTGGAGTACTTCGCGTCGCTCTGCGGCCTTCGTGTAGTAGCGCTTGTCGGCGAGCGGCTTGAGGTTCTTCTTCCAGATCTTCTTCCAGTTGGTGGCGACGGCGTTGCTGACCTCGGCACCAGCGGGCGTGACGGCCATCAGGCCCCCACCGACCAGGACCCCGAGGAGGACGGCAACGAGCAGCTGCCGGACCGATCGACGTGAAGACATCAGGTAGTTCCTTTCGACGGATGTTGGTGTCTCCCAAGGTCCTCCCGACGCGTCACGAGCACATCAGTGGCAGCACGACGTCTAGTCCACGTAATTCCACGTAGACCGCTCGCGGGACGCCGGTGGTCGGGCTTGCCCGACCGGGGATGATGGAGGCATGTTCGGATTCGGCAAGCCCACCACCCTTCCCACCCCCGACCAGGCCCTGCGCGGTCGTGACGAGCAGCCGTGGAGCCTCGGGGAGCACGTCGTCCTCCACACCCCCGTCGTCACCGACGAGGTGCCGGCCGGCCACGAGGTGGCCGTCCTCGGCCTGGGCTGCTTCTGGGGCGCCGAGGAGATCTACTGGCAGCTGCCCGGCGTCTGGTCGACGTCCGTCGGCTACGCCGGCGGCAGCACGCCCCACCCCACCTACGACGAGGTCTGCAGCGGCCGCACCGGCCACACCGAGGCGATCCGCATCGTCTTCGACCCCTCCGTGGTGTCCTACGCCGACCTGCTCAAGAAGTTCTTCGAGATCCACGACCCGACGCAGGGCATGCGCCAGGGCAACGACGTCGGCACCCAGTACCGCTCCGCGATCTACTGGACGACGCCCGAGCAGGAGCAGACCGCGCGCGAGCTGACCAAGGTGTACGGCGACGAGCTCGCCCGCCGCGGCCTCGGCGAGATCACCACCGAGATCCGCCCCGCGAGCGAGACGCCGTACTTCTACGCCGAGGACGCCCACCAGCAGTACCTCGCGAAGAACCCCTTCGGCTACCGCTGCCACGCCAACACGGGCGTGAAGTTCCCCGAGACCGCCTGACCCTGTCGATTCCTGGTCCCCTCGTCCGTCAGAGTGTCGGAGGGCCGCACGGGGCGGCCCCGGGACGAGGAGAGTCATGACGAAGTACGCGATCTACTTCATGCAGCAGTGGGTCGGGGACCACCCGGCGGAGTGGTACCAGACCCGCGTCGAGCCGTCGAAGGCAGCCGTCGCCGAGATGGAGGCGGCGGGCGTCCTGGTGTTCGCCGGCGGCCTGGTCGAGGACATGGAGCTGGCCTTCAGCGCCGACGGCACCAGCGGCGAGATGCTGGTGACCGACGGCCCCTACACCGAGGTGACCGAGTACCTCGGCGGCATCACGATCATCGAGGTGGAGACGATCGAGGAGGCCCGGCACTGGGCCGCCAAGATCGCGGAGGGCTGCGGCTGGCCGCAGGAGGTGCGCGAGGTCAAGTAGGTCAGCGGGCGACCCAGTCGGTGAAGGACCGCGGCTCGCCGAGCCAGTCCTTCTTGGTGTTCTTCCCGTTGGGCCGAGTGCCAGCGACGCGCACGGCGACCCGGACCTCGTCGGGGTTGCCGAGGGCCTCCCGGGAGATCCGCATCCGCACCTGGTCGCGGTCGTAGTCGACCGTCATCCGGTAGGACCCCTCGACGGGCTCGCCCACGGCCGACTGGGCGAAGCCGTCGGTGCTGACCAGGTTGTAGTCGGTGCCGACGAAGTAGCCGCCGAGGAGGACGTACTCGGGGCCGGGGTCGCTGCGGGTCGGTGTCGAGGAAGACCGCACCCGACGAGCCGGACGTGTAGGACTCCACCAGGTCGGTGTGCGTGGTGGTCACGACGATGTTGCGGCCGCCGTGCTGGACCTCCACGGACCGCAGGTCGACGCCGTGGTCAAGGTCCTGCGGGTCCTCGACGCCGATGCCGTCGGCGCTGGCCGGGAGCTGGGTCAGGGTGAGGGCGGCGACGGCGAGGGCCGCGGCGCTCAGGAGGGTCGTACGCATGGCGATCGTCCGTTCTCGTGGGTCCACCGGATGATCCCGGTGCACCTGGGAGACGCGGCACCGGCCGCGAAGGTTGCATGTCGAGCGGCTGCGTCTGACATGATCCGCTTCTCGACGGAATTCCCCACGACCGATACGAGGAGGGGACGTGGCCTCCCCCCGGAGCACCTTCCCGACGATCGCGTCCTGGCTCGTCCACGCCTACACCGCGTCCGGGCTGGTCCTGGCGTTCCTCGCCGTCGTCGCCGTGATGGAGGGCGACACCACGCAGTGCCTCTGGCTGTTCCTCGCCACGATGGTGGTCGACGGCACCGACGGCATGCTCGCGCGCTGGGTGGAGGTGAAGCGCCACGTGCCGTGGTTCGACGGGGCGCTGCTCGACAACATCGTCGACTACATCACCTACGCGTTCCTGCCGATGGTGCTGCTCTGGAGCACCGGGCTGCTCGGCGACGGGGTGTCCGCGAAGGTCCTTGCGGTCGTGCCGCTGCTGGCGTCGGCCTACCAGTTCTGCCGCGTCGACGCGAAGACCGACGACCACCTGTTCCTGGGCTTCCCGAGCTACTGGAACATCGCCGCGTTCTACATCATCGTGCTCGACCTGGCGCCGACCGCTGCCGCCGCGGTGCTGCTCGTCTGCGCGGTGCTGGTCTTCGTGCCCATCGGCTACGTCTACCCCTCGCGCACGACCACCCTGCAGGCACCCACGCTCGCGCTGACCTGCCTCTGGCTCGTCAGCTATGCGGTGCTGCTCGTGCAGTCGCCCGACCCGAGCGTGGTCTGGCTCGCGATCTCGGTGGCCTACGTCGCCTACTACGTGGTGCTGAGCCTCTACCTGACGGCACGTCGGGGTCGCGCGACAGCAGCAGCCGCCTGACCTACCGCCCCACCTGCAGGCGTACGTCGACCACGTCGCCGAGCTCGAGCGCCTCGGACCTGCGGACCGCGACCTTCACCGGCAGGAACCACGTCTCCTCCCGCGGGAACATCGCGGTGGTGAACTCGGTGTCGCCGATCCACGCGCGCACCGGCACGACGCCCCAGTAGACGACCTCCGACCGCACCTCGTCGACCAGGTCGGCGGCGTCGAGGGGCAGGGCCACGAAGTAGTAGGGCGCCGGGCCGCGCCACTCGACGAGGTCGCCGCTGAACTCGAGCTCCATGACGACAGTCAAACAGGAGAGCGGGCGGGGGCTCTCGCCCCTCGCCCGCCCATCCACCACGCCCCTGTTGCGCGGTGGTTCCCTCCTGGAGGGTCTGTGTCGGCGCTGTCCCTGATCCGGACCGATCAGCCGAGCGCCGCGACGGCGGCGACGACGTCGACGAGGCCGTAGCCCTTGTCGTACGACGTGGTGCCGAGCGGACCGGCGGTGTAGCCGGCCCCGTCGGTGTACTTGTAGGCCGAGACCTTCAGCGCCCGCTCGATGTCGGCGGGGGTCGCCGAAGGCTTGGCCTGGAAGAGCTGCGCGACGATGCCCGCGATGTGCGGGGCGGCCATCGACGTGCCGCTGATCGTGTTGAAGGTGCCGAGGTCGAGCGGGCCGGGACCGTTGCGCGGGTCGAGGCCGGTGGCACAGATGACCAGGTAGAGGCGGCAGGACGAGGTGATGTTCTCGCCCGGGGCCGAGATGTCGGGCCAGGTCGTGGCGTCCGAGGACAGGCCGCGCGAGCTGAACTCGGACACCGTGCCGTCGCGGGTGCCGGTCTCCTGGTCGAAGAAGGACGCGACCGACAGGATGCCGCCGGTCGGGTCCTGGCCGGGCGGGTTGGTGAGGCTGGTCGAGCCGTCACCGCCGTCGTTGCCGGCCGCCCAGACCGTCACCACGCCCTGGGCCGCGAGCGCCTGCTGGAGCTTGACCGTGGCGGACTCGGGGTCGAACGCGCCGCCACCGGTCGGTCCGTAGGAGTTGTTGGTGACCTTGATCGGCGGGCAGGTCGAGGCCGGAACGCCGGCGCCGCACGGTGCGGCGTGGTTCTCCAGCACCCAGTTGAGCGCCGAGTCGGCGCCGAGGATCACGAGCGCGGCACCCGTCGAGATGGACACCAGCGTGGCGCCGGGAGCCGCGCCCTGGAGCGTGCTGCCGTCGCTCAGCGTGGTCGGGCGACCGGCCACGATGCCGTTGACGTGCGTCCCGTGGCCGCCCACCGACAGCGTGTCGGTGTCGACGAAGCCCGGGACCTTCTGGACCGTGCAGGTCTCGGTCAGCGGCTCGCACAGCGCCTTGAGGTTGGCGACGACGGCGGACGAGCCGTCGGCCTCCTTGAGGTAGGGGTGGGTCGGGTCGACGCCGGAGTCGATCACGGCGACGCTGACGCCCTTGCCGGTCAGCGGGCTGCCGTTGGCGCCGGTGAGCGTCGAGGCCGCCTCGGCGCCGCGGGTCGCGGTGTTGGAGGTCTCGGCCTGGCCGAAGAGCTGGATCGGCTGCGCGCCGCCCTCGACGTACGTCACTCCGCTCTGCGTGCGGACCGCGGCGATCTGCGCCTTGGTCGCGTTGGCGATCACCACGCCGATGCTCTTGTACTCGCCCTTCGGTGGCCATGCCGGTCGCGGCCACGGCCCGGCGCGCGGCGGCGAGGTCGGTCCCGTGCACCAGGACGGTGGTCCTGCCGGTGAGGCTGCCGAGCTGGCCGGCGAGGAAGTCGGACACGTTGGCCGGGGTCGGCACCGCGGAACCGGAGACGGTCGCGGAGGCGGCACCGCCGGCTCCGAGGGCCGCCGAGGCGGCGAGGATGCTCGCGGCACAGGCGAGCGCAGGCGTCAGTCGCACGTGGATACCTCCCGAGGTGAGTGGTCTTGCCCCCCTCAACGACGTGGCCGACGACAGGTCACGCACGCGCGCCGGACCTCCCGCAGAGCCGTCAGCGCCCCGGCATTGCGTGGCAGGTCATGATGGGGAGCATGACCGAGCTCCCACGCAAGGCCGCGGCCCGCACGGCACGACTCGCCGCGCTGCCCCTGGGGTACGCCGGCCGCCAGGCCCTGGGCTTCGGCAAGCGCCTCGGCGGCAAGCCGGCCGACGCTGTCCTGAGCGAGGTGCAGCAGCGCACGGCCGAGCAGCTCTTCCGCACGCTGGGCGAGCTCAAGGGTGGCGCGATGAAGTTCGGCCAGGTGCTGAGCGTGATGGAGTCGGCCCTCCCCGAGGAGCTGGCCGCGCCCTACCGCGAGCACCTCACGGCGCTCCAGGACTCCGCTCCCCCGATGCCCACCGCCACCGTGCGCCAGCAGCTCACCACCCACCTCGGGGCCGACTGGAAGGAGCGCCTGGTCTGGCTGGACGGCGCGCCCACCGCCGCCGCGTCGATCGGCCAGGTGCACCGCGGCCGGTGGGTGGACCACGCCATCGACGACGGCGCCGAGCGTGACGTCGCCGTCAAGGTGCAGTACCCCGGCGCGGGCGAGGCGCTGATGTCCGACCTCCGCCAGATCGCCCGGCTCGCGCGCGGGGTCGCGCCGGTCTTCCCGGGCCTCGACATCAAGCCGCTCGTCGCCGAGCTGCAGGCGCGCGCTGCCGACGAGCTCGACTACCACCTCGAGGCGGAGGCGCAGGCGGCGTACGCCGAGGCCTTCGCCGACCACCCCGACATCGTGGTCCCGGCCGTGGTGTCGGTGGGCGAGCAGGTGATCGTGACCGAGTGGCTCGACTCGCCCTACTCCCTCGCCCACGTCATCCGCGAGGGGACCCAGGAGGAGCGCGACCACTACGGCGAGCTCTTCGTACGCTTCCTCTTCGAGGGTCCGCGGCTGACCGGCATGCTCCACGCCGACCCGCACCCCGGCAACTTCCGCATCCTGCCGGCGGCGGACGGCGGCCTGGGCCGGATGGGCGTCCTCGACTTCGGCGCCGTCGCGCGCCTCGAGGGCGGCGCGATGCCGCGCGCGACCGGCCGGCTGCTGCGCATCGCGCTCGACGCCGACCCGGAGTCGCTGGTGGCCGGGCTGCGCGAGGAGGGCTTCATCCGGGAGAAGATCGAGGTCGACCCGGCGATGGTGCTGTCCTACCTCGCCCCGTTCGTCGAGCCGGCCGCGGTCGAGCGCTTCACCTTCACCCGCGAGTGGATGCGCGCGCAGTTCGAGCGCGTCAACGACCCGCGCTCCGAGGAGTTCGCGCTCGCCCTCAAGCTCAACCTGCCGACGTCCTACCTGATGATCCACCGCACCTGGGTCGGCGCGATCGGGATGCTCAGCCAGCTCAACGCGACCGCACCCTTCCGCGAGATCCTCGAGGAGTCCCTCCCGGGCTTCGCGGACGACTGAGGCTCCCTCCCGGGGTAGTCCAGCGGGCTTCTGCTGCCCGGCCGGGGTAGTCCAGTGGAATTCGGCTGTCGTCGGGCCTCGATGACGACCGGATACCACTGGACTACCCCGACACCCGGCGGGCCAGACGGGGCCACCGTGCCGGTCGGCCGGCTGGCACGATGACCGCATGGACTCCGCAGCCGCCCTGGCCCGCTGGCACGCCGTCGTCGAGAGCCGCGACCCCGCCGGGCTGCCCGGACTGATCGCGCCCGACGCGGTCTTCCGCAGCCCGGCCGTGCACACGCCCCAGGTCGGGCGCGACACCGTGGTCGGCTACCTGACGGCTGCGTTCACCGTCCTCGGGCCGTCACTGGCGTACGAGCGCGAGTGGCTCGCCGACGACTCGGCGGTGCTGCAGTTCCGTACGGAGGTCGGGGGCCTCGACGTCTCCGGGATCGACATGATCACGTGGGACGACGACGGCCAGATCGTCGACTTCACCGTGATGGTCCGCCCGGCCAAGGCCCTCCAGGTGGTCATCGAGCAGATGGGCGCCGAGCTGATGCGGATGCTCGAGGCCGCGGGCACCGCCTGACGCTTCACCATGGGATGTCGGTGGACATGCACTTCCCCACGTCAGTTGACCGAGGGAAGTGCCGGTTGATCGACATCCCATGGTGAACAGGCGGCCGCTAGACCCAGAAGCCCCGGCCACCGCCGTAGAAGTCGCCGAAGTGCTCGCGGTACGACGTGCCGGGACCGCGTGAGCCGAGGTAGGACCCGACCACCGCGGCTCCGAGGTCGTCGAGCTCGGGGCTGACCATCCGGCCGTCGACCCGCCGGGCCATCGAGTCGATGAAGCGCGCCAGGCCCGGGTCCTCGCCGAGACGGAAGAACGTCACCTGCGCGCCGAGACGGGCGGCCGCGTCGAGCTCGCGCACCGAGTGGGCGATCGTCAGCGGGTGCGGCGGGTAGGAGAAGAACACCTCCCCGTCGGGCTCGAGGTGCGAGGTCGGCTCGCCGTCGGTGACCACCAGCAGCACCGGCTGGGCGTTGGGGTGCTTGCGGAAGAACCGGTTGGCGAGCAGGAGGCCGTGGTGCAGGTTGGTCCCCTTGTCCCACTGAGCGTCCAGGCCGGTCAGCTGCTCGATCTCCATCACCTGGGCGTGCCGGCCGAAGGCGATCAGCTGGAGGTCGTCGCCGCGGAAGCGTGACCTGACGAGCTGGTGCAGGGCGAGGGCGGTGCGCTTCATCGGCACCCACCGCCCGTCCATCGCCATCGAGAACGACGTGTCGACCAGCAGTGCGACGGCCGCCTGGGTGCGGGCCTCGGTCTCGATGACCTCGATGTCGTCGACCTGGATCCGCACGGGGCGCGCGCCACCGTCGCGCAGGACCGCGTTGGTGATGGTGCGCGGCACGTCCCACGGCTCGGTGTCACCGAACTCCCAGCGCCGGGTGCCACCGGACGGCTCGCCCGCCAGGCCCGTCGTACGCGTCTCGCGCTGGCCGCTGCGACCGCTCATCCGGTCGGCCACGTCGCGCAGCAGCGCCTTGCCGAGCTGGCGCATCGCCTTGGGCGAGAGCCGCAGCTCGCCGTCGGAGCCGCGCTTGAGGTAGCCGCTGTCGCGCAGCGCCTGCTCGAGCTCCTGCAGCGTCTTCGCAGCGACCGCGGCCTCCGGTCCGAGCTGGCCGGCCAGCGCGTCGAGGTCCACGTCGTCGAGCCGGGCGCCCTGGTAGCCCTGGGAGAGCTGGTCGGACAGCTGGTCGAGCTGGGCGAGGTCCTGCAGCGCACCGGTCCCGTCGCCGAGACCCATTCCCTGGTCGCCCTCGAAGCCCTCCGAGCCCGACCAGTCCTCGCCCGGCCGCAGTGCCTGGAGGTTGCCGTCCATCCGGGCCAGCTGCTCCATCAGCTCCGGCGAGCCGAAGGCCTGCTGCGAGAGCTCCATCAGCTCCTGGCGCTGCTCCTCGGTCATCGAGTTGAGCATCCGCTGGGCCGCCGCCGCACGCTGGGCGAGCGAGTCGAGGAGCTCGTCCATGTTCGCAGGACGCTCGGGGAAGAAGTCCCCGTGCTTGTCCATGAAGTCCTCGAACTCCTCGTCGCTCACGCCACCCGCGGCGTGCTTCTCGAGGAGGTCGTTGAGGTCGGACAGCATCTCGGCCACGGCCGCGCGGTCCTCGTCGGTGGCGCCCTCGAGCGCCTGCTTCATCCCGGCGAACCGCTGGTCGAGCAGCTCGCGGCCGAGCAGGTCCTTGATCTGCTCGTAGGCCTCGCGCGCCTCGGAGGACTGCCAGTCGTACGACGACAGCTCGCTCACCGCCGCGGCGGTGGACGGAGAGAGGTTGTCAAGCATCATCTCGCGGAAGTCCCGGTCCTCGTCCGACATCGTGATGTCGCGGGCGAGCTGGCCGCGCTCCGCGAGCACCGCCCGGTCGAGCAGCTCGCGGACCTCCTGCATCGTGCCGTCGAGGTTGTTGCGCTGGAGGATGTCGCGTCGTCGCTGCGCGACCTGGCGCTGCAGCTCGTCGAGACCGGCCTGGTCGCGGCTGCCGCGCCGGAGGTACTCGCGCATCGCGTGCTCGGGCGAGTAGCCGGCCATCACGTCCTGCCCGATCGCGTCGAGCGCGTCGGCGAGGTCCACGGGCGGCGCGAGCGGGTCGCCGCCGTCGTACTTCTGGAAGCGGCTCATCGCGACAACCTCTTCCCCAACCGTTTGCACATCCAGACGTCGTCGGGCCACTCGCCGTCCGCGACCCGTTCCTGCTCCTCGAAGCCGCGCGAGCGGTAGAAGTCGAAGGCCTGCTCGTTGCCGTCGACGACCTCGAGCCACAGCTCGTCGCCCTCGACCATCGACTCGACCTCGGCCAGCAGGCGACTCCCGATCCCGCGGCCGTGGTGGTCGGGGTGGACGTAGAGCTTCCACATCACCTCGCGGTCGCCGTCGACGTGGGGGAAGTCGCGGTAGGACCGCGACAGCCGGCCGACGGTGGCGAGCGCGACGACCTCCCCTCCGACCTCAGCGACCAGGTGGGCGTTGGTCTGCATCGACCGCGTGAACACCGCGGGCGTCCACCACTCGTCGATCATCCGCTGGGCGTACGCCGCGTCGATCGGGCCGTAGGTCGGTGGCACGACCGCGCGGCCGAGCGCGACGAGGGCCGGGACGTCGTCGTGGGTGGCGGGACGCAGGGTGACCACGGCGTCACCCATAGACGGTCTCCCCGGCGTCGGTGTCCTTGCCGATCTTGCGGGCGAGGTAGAGGCCCTCCAGCGCGAGCTCGATCGCCGCGGCGCGCTCACCGTCGTTGGTGGCACCGAGGCGGTCGCACACCGCGTCGTAGAGGTCCGACTCGCCCAGCACGGGCAGGCCGGAGAGGAAGTCGCGAGCGCCGACGCGAGCACCCGTGCTGACCATCGCCCCCTCCTCGATCTTCTCGACGAGCAGCCGCAGGTCGATGCCGGCGAGGTGGGCGCGGACGGTCTCGGCGACGGCCGTGCGGAGCAGGTGGGTGAGCACCTCGGTCTCGCGGCCCTCCTCGCCCGTCTCGAACTCGATCTTGCCGCCGAGCACGTCGACCGCGGTCTCGAGGTCGACGACGCGGGCCACGGCCTCGTCCTCGCCCTGCGTCGTCGCGCGGTGCAGCGCAGCGGCGGCGATGGTCTCGGCCCCGGCGATCGCGAAGCGCGCACTGACGCCGGAGCGCTGGTCGACGGCCTGGGAGTCGCGCAGGTTGCGGGTGAAGCGGGCCAGCACCTCGAGGAGGTAGTCCGGGACCTCGGCGACGAGGTCGGCCTCCTGCTGGATGACGGCCATCTCCTGCTCGACCTCGCGCGGGTAGTGGGTGCGGATCTCGGCGCCGAAGCGGTCCTTGAGCGGCGTGATGATCCGGCCGCGGTTGGTGTAGTCCTCCGGGTTGGCGCTGGCCACGACGAGCACGTCGAGCGGCAGCCGCAGGATGTAGCCGCGGATCTGGATGTCGCGCTCCTCCATCACGTTGAGCATCGCGACCTGGATGCGCTCGGCGAGGTCGGGCAGCTCGTTGATCGCGACGATGCCACGGTGGCTGCGCGGGATCAGTCCGAAGTGGATGGTCTCGGGATCGCCGAGGTGGCGGCCCTCCGCCACCTTCATCGGGTCGACGTCGCCGATCAGGTCGGCGACCGACGTGTCGGGCGTCGCCAGCTTCTCGGCGTACCTCTCGTCGCGGTGCTTCCACGAGATCCGGAGGTCGTCGCCGTACGTCGCTGCGGCCTGCTGCGACGTGACGGTGATCGGCTCGTAGGGGTGCTCGCCGAGCTCGGAGCCGGAGATGACCGGGGTCCACTCGTCGAGCAGGCCGACCAGCGAGCGCAGCAGCCGGGTCTTGCCCTGGCCGCGCTCGCCGAGCAGCACGATGTCGTGGCCGGCCAGCAGGGCGCGCTCCACCTGCGGGATCACGGTCTCGGAGAAGCCGTGGAGGCCGGGCCACGGGTCCTCGCCGGCGCGCAGCCGGGCGAGGAGGTTGTCGCGGAGCTCCTCGCGGAGCGTCTTCAGCTGGTGGCCGCTGTCGCGGAGCTGACCGAGGGTGCTTGCTTCGGGGTGCTGGGTCACGTCCTCCACGCTAGACCCGCCGGTCAACGTCGAGTGCGCTCGAAGATGCCTCGCCCGGCGTAGTTCAGGGCGATTCGGCTGTCGCGAGGGCGCCCTCACGACCATCCCTCCCTGAACTACCTCGCAATTCAGCGGTTCAGCACCCTCCGGCAGGGCAGGATGCGCGCATGGCCTCGCTGCTCCCCCTCCTCGTGATCGTGCTGATCGGCGCGGCCTTCTGGGCCGGGCGGATGTCGGCCGGCGGCTCCGCGCCCGCGGTCACGCCGACCGCCGCTCCCCGCGAGCTCGCCGAGCGCGACGCCTTCATCGAGCAGCTGCGCGAGCTCGCGTGGCAGCACCGCGACGTCTCCCCCGAGCTCTCCACGATCGTCATCGACGAGATCACGACCCACCACCGCCGGCTGTCCGGCCCCGACGCCTGAGGACCACGATGTCGACCACCACGAACAAGATCGCCGGCCGCGCCGGAGCGCTGAAGAAGGCGTCGGGCGGGTTCCTCCTGCTGCTGGTCCTCGCGATCGGGGTGCTGATCTTCGTGCGCCCGACGACCGTCTCGACCGGCCCCGACCAGGTGGCGCTGCACTACAGCGACGGCGCCTTCACGCCGCGGCGCTTCAAGGACTGCGTGTCGAGCTCGACGCGCGCCTGGGACGGCCCGGGCGACAAGCACTACTCGTACCCCAAGAGCCAGCGCAACTACGTCTTCGGCGAGGGCGGCGACCGACCGATGGTGACCTTCGTCAGCAAGGACGGCATCGAGATGTCGGTCGACGGGGTCGCGGCGTTCCTGCTCAACACCGACTGCAAGACGCTGCAGAAGTTCCACGACCTCATCGGCAACCGCTACGCCGCCTACATGGACTCCACCGACGGCAACGGCTCGACCGGCTGGCTGCAGATGCTGAGCGTCTACATCAGCCGGCCCCTGGAGACCGCGATCGATCGCGCCAGCCAGAACTACACCTACACCGAGCTCTACACCGACCCGGCCGTCAAGGCGCAGTGGGAGCAGGAGGTCCTCGAGCAGATGCCCGAGCTGGTCGGTCGCCAGATCGACGGCGACGAGGAGTTCTTCACCGACTTCGCGATCACCCTGCAGAAGCCGGTCCCGCCGGAGTCGGTGAAGGCCGCCCTCGTCGCCCAGCAGGAGGCGGTCGCCCGCGCCAAGGCCAAGGAGGCCGAGGCCGCCGCCCAGGTGAAGGCCGCCCAGGCGCAGATCGAGGTCGAGAAGGCCGAGGCCGCGAAGATCGCCGAGCGGATCAAGGTGCTCGGCCAGGAGGGCTACCTCAAGCAGTACGCCATCGACCACGGGCTCAACCCCTACCAGCCCACCACGGGCGGCCTGATCACCAACCAGGGGCCCTGACCCGCGGGACCTTCGGCCCTGACCCGGGACGCCGGGGACAGGGAGGCTGGAGCCCAGAGACCCAGCCGGCCGGAGGACCCCATGCCCATGTCGTACGACCTGTCCCGCGACGACTGCTCGCGCCTGTTGAAGGCCGGGGTCGCCGGCCGGGTGGCGTTCGGCACCCCCGACGGCCCGCACATCGTCCCGGTCAACTACGCAGTGGAGGCGACGGCTGACCGGACCGAGTCGGTCCTGGTCCGTACGACGGCCTACAGCCTGCTGGGGACCTGGGGTCGTGACGCCCAGCTCTGCTTCGAGATCGACCAGCTCGACCACGAGCTGGAGCGCGGGTGGAGCGTGGTCGTGCGCGGCCGCGGCTCGTTCGTCGACGACCACGAGGACCTCGAGCGGATCGCGCGGTCGTGGCACCCGCGTCCGTGGGCCGAGGGCCAGCGTCATCTCGTCGTCCGTATCCCGTGGACCGAGGTCACCGGCCGCCGGCTCGGCAGCGGCTGGGACCCGTGGGAGCTCCTGCCCGTGGCTCGCCTCGCCTGAGGCCGTGGGGGTCGACATGTGGACCACACTGGGGCCGTGACCCGCACCCCGAGCCCGGACCTCGGCGCCGACGCGCGCCTCCTGCTGGAGGCGGTGACCGCGATCTCCAGCGACCTCGACCTCGCCAGCGTGCTGACCCGCATCGTCGAGGCCGCCACCGCGCTGACCGGTGCCCGCTACGGCGCGCTCGGCGTCCTCGGGCGCGACGGCGGCGAGCTCGTGGAGTTCGTCACGACCGGCATCGACGAGCGGGCCCGCGAGCTGATCGGGCACCTGCCTCGCGGCGGCGGGATCCTCGGCGTGATCATCGAGGACCCGTCGGGCCTCCGGCTGGCCGACCTCACCGCGCACCCCGCGTCGGTGGGCTTTCCGCCGAACCACCCCCCGATGACGTCCTTCCTCGGGATGCCCGTGCGGATCCGCGGGACCGTCTTCGGCAACCTCTACCTCACCGAGAAGGCCGGCGGCGGGCCCTTCACCGAGGCCGACGAGGGCCTCGTCGAGGAGCTGGCCCGCACCGCCGGCTACGTGATCAGCAACGCCCGCTCCTTCGCGCTGAGCGAGCGACGCCGGCAGTGGCTCGAGGCGTCGGCGGAGCTCGCCGAGCTCCTGCAGCCGCCGGTCGACCTGCCGACGGCGCTGCTCCGGATCGTGTCGACGGCGCGCCAGGTCTCGCGGGCCAGCGGGGTGGCGCTGTGGTCGTCGCTGGGCGAGGAGCACGACACCGTGAGCGTCGCGCCCGGCGCGGAGGACGACCGGGTGCTGGCCGTCCTCGCGCAGGCACGCCGCACCGTGGAGGCGGGCTCCGCGGTGTCGACCGTCGAGGTCGACGGCGGACACCTCGTGGTGGTGCCGCTGCGCTCGCACCTCGCCCCGGTGACCGCCCTGGTCGCCGTGACCCATCCCGACGCCGGCCTCCTCGACGTCCAGGACCGCGACCTCCTCGCCGGGTTCGCCGACCAGGTCGCGCTGTCGCTCGACCGCACGCAGGCGCTCGCCGACCGCCAGGAGCTGGCGCTCATCTCCGACCGCGAGCGGATCGCCCGCGACCTGCACGACATCGTCATCCAGCGGCTCTTCGCGACGGGACTGCAGCTGCAGGGCGTGGCGGCGATGACCGGCGACGGGCCGGTCGCCGAGCGCCTCGACCGGTCGGTGGCCGACCTCGACGACACCATCAAGGCCATCCGCGGCACGATCTTCGAGCTGCAGGACCGCAGCGGCGACTCGCTGCGCGCCGGCATCCGCCGCCTGGTCAAGGAGTACGTCCCGGTGCTGGGCTTCTCGCCCGTCGTCCTGACCTCCGGCCCGCTGGACACCGTCGTGCCGCCGGCGCTCGCGTCACAGCTGCTCGCGGTGCTGCGCGAGGCCGTGTCCAACGTCGCGCGCCACGCGCTCGCCGACACCGCCGAGGTCCACGTCGCGGTCGGTGCCGACCTGCTCGAGCTGCGCGTCACCGACGACGGCGTCGGACTGCCCGACGAGGTCACCGAGAGCGGGCTGCGCAACGCGCGGCGCCGCGCGAGCGACCTGGGCGGGACGCTGTCGGTCGCGCCGGTCGGCGCGCGCGGCACGGTGCTCGTGTGGCGCGTCCCGCTGGGGTGAGGCAGCCGCACGACGCCAGGAGCCCGACGCCGCGAGGGCGTCGGGCTCTGCCGGGGCCTGTGTCCGGACCCGGGTCAGCGCAGCACGGGGTGGTCCTCCACCACCGGCATGCTGGTCCACCGGCGACCCAGTCCCCAGGTGGTGCCGGCCGCGCCGAGCGCGAGGACCGCCATCACGATGATGCCGACGAGGTGGTCGTCGACGACCGGGTTGTTCTCCAGCGGCAGCGAGGCGGCGTACATGAAGGCGTACATCAGCGCGCCGGCCGCGGTGCCGAACCGCATGGCCACCCCGAGCAGCAGCGTCACGCCGATGCCGAGCAGGCCGAGCATGAAGAGCCACTCGACGAACACCGAGTCGGCCATGCCGTTGAAGAAGCCCTTGAAGGGGTTGTTCTCCGGGACGCCGAAGGCGAGGAAGCCCTCGGTGGGGCTGCCGCCGTTGATCCAGGCCGCGGGACCGAAGCGGTCGAGTGCGCCGTCCTGGCCGTAGCCGGTGTGGAAGCCCAGGGCGAGGAGCTTGTCGACGAACGCCCACAGGAAGGTGATCCCGAAGGCGATCCGCAGGGTGGCGAGGGCCCGGGCGAACCAGGTGCCGTGGTCGTGGGCGACCGGGGACTCGATCGCGCTGGCGTCGTGACTGTGGCGATGGATGACGCTCATCGTCATCAGCTCCTTCTGTGGGGTGGTTTCTCGGTCACCACCACAGTCGCGCGGACGCGGCGCGCACGTCAGGGTCGCCGGTCCCCCGTCCGGGGGACCAAGGTCCCCTCAGTCCCGCAGGAGCTTGGAGGCGAGGACCGCCGCCTGCGTACGCCGTTCGAGCCCGAGCTTGGCGAGGATGCTCGACACGTAGTTCTTCACCGTCTTCTCGGCGAGGAACATCTGCTCCGCGATCTGCCGGTTGGTGAGGCCCTCGGCGATGTGGCCGAGCAGGATCCGCTCCTGGTCGGTGAGCGACGCCAGCTCGTCGGGCGTGCCGGGCCCGTTGCGGATCCGGTCCAGGACGGTGGCGGTCATCGACGGGTCGATGAGCGACTTGCCGGCAGCCACGTGACGCACGGCGGTCACCAGGTCCGAGCTCCGGATCTCCTTGAGCACGTAGCCCGACGCGCCCGCCATGATCGCGGCGAACAACGCCTCGTCGTCGTCGTACGACGTCAGGATGAGGGCGTTGATCGAGGGGTCGACCGCCCGGACCGAGCGGCACACCTCGATGCCCGAGCCGTCGGGCAGCCGCGCGTCGAGGACCGCGACGTCGGGGCGCAGGGCCGGGATCCGTGCGGTCGCCTCGACCGCGCTGGCGGACTCGCCGACGACCTCGATGTCGTCCTGCTGCTCGAGGAGGAACCGGAGTCCCTCGCGCACGACGTCGTGGTCGTCGAGGAGGAAGACGCGGATCGGGTCGGCCATGGGCCCATTGCACCAGACCCGGCGCTCAGACGTCGGTCGCGCCGTCGATCGACTGGCGGACGAGGTCGGCGTGCCCGGCGTGACGGCAGTACTCCTCGACCATGTGCACCAGCACCCACCGGATGGTCGCGGTCTCGCCCTTCGCCGGGTCGCGGGGCCGCGCGACGCGGCGGCCCAGGTCGGGGTCGGCGCTCAGGGCGGCGTCGAGGCAGGCGTCCGAGCGCTCGATCGCCTCGACCAGGAGGGCGTCGAGCTCGGCGTGGGGCGTCCCGGCGGCGCTGTGCCAGTCCCAGTCGGGGTCGTCGTCCCACGGTGCCGTGTCCCACGGGGGCGAGGGGTCGTGGGCGGCGAGGTTGTAGGAGAACCAGTAGTCCTCGACGAAGGCGAGGTGCTTGAGCATCCCGCCGAGGGTGAGGTCGCTCGGCGCGAGCGGCTGGTCGAGCTGGGCGTCGGTGAGGCCGCTCGCCTGCAGCCGGATCGTGGCCCGGTAGTGGTCGAGGAAGCCGCGCAGCATCCCCACCTCGTCGTTGCTGTAGCCCGGGTCGGAGCGCTCGATCGTCATGGCCGCACGGTAGTGCGTAGACGCGCGGACCGAACGCCGGGAATGCACCGACCCCTACGCTCGCGAAGAGCGTGGGGGTCGGGTTCGGTCCGCGCGTCTACGACGCGTGGCGTCAGAGGGCCGGGCCCTCGCCACGCAGCTTGTCGACCTCGGCCATCGCCTCGCGCAGCTGGCCCAGCCACTCGTCGGCGTGCTCGCCGACCAGCCGGACCGACCAGGCGAGCGCGTCGGAGCGCGACCGCGCGACGCCGGCGTCGACGAGGGTGTCGAGCACCTGCCGCTCGGGCTGGCGCAGCCGGGTCATCACCGGCGCGGCGACGTGGGTGAACAGCGTCTCGGTGTCACCGAGCCGCACCCCCCACGACACCGTGCGCTGGTAGCGGGCCTGGGCCTCGAGCGCGATCTCGATGCGCTCGGCCTTGGTCTCGGAGCGGAAGCGACCGATCCGGCCCTCCGCCGCGGCGCCGTCGGCACCTGCAGCCTGCTCGTCGCTGAGCGTGCCCATGACCATGATCTCCTCACGGTCGGTGCGCACGTCGATCTCGCTGAACCAGCCCTCGGGCAGCCGCCCGCGGAACCAGTCGGCGGCGTCATCGGCGGGCGGGAGGTCGGCGACCTGCCAGCCCCCGCGTCGCCCGCGGCCCTCGGGGCCACGGCGCTCACCGCGCTCACCGCGCCGTCCGCGGCCTCGTCCTTCGCCGCGTCCGCGGCCTTCGTCGTAGTCGTCTGTGGTCATCATGTGTGTCTCCTTTGTGCGTTGCTTACATGATTACATCCTTACAACTAGCGGATCAAGGGCTTTGTTCCCGCCTAGGCTGGGGACATGGACCGACCGGCGTGCCCGTGCGGCAGCGGGGCGACGTACGACGCCTGCTGCGAGCCGCTCCTGGCCAACCGCGCGCAGGCCACCACGCCGGAGCAGCTGATGCGCTCGCGCTACACGGCGTACGTCCGGGGCGACGCGGACCACCTGTTCCGCACGTGGCACCCGCGCACCCGCCCCGACGACGTACGCCCCGACCCGTCGACCCGCTGGACCGGCCTGCGGATCGTGGCGGCCGACGGGGACACCGTGGAGTTCGTGGCCGCCTGGGAGGGCGGCGAGATGCACGAGGTGAGCCGGTTCGAGCAGCGGGCCGGCCGCTGGGTCTACGTCGACGGCGACGTCACCTGAGGTCAGCCGAGATCTCGAAACCCCGACACCGTCCAGCCACCGCCGCAGTCGGAGGTGTCGGAGGGACAGGTGTAGTGGATCTCGGTCGGGAACCCCCACTGCGGGTCGTAGGACACGGTGGAGGACCGGTCGAACAGGCCCGGCCGGTTGTCGGCCGCGATCGCGAACACGTCCTCGATCGTCGGGGCGTCGTCCGCCACTCCCCCGGTGCACCCGTCGCCGCTCCGGGTCGCCTTCACGACGGCACCGTCCGCCACCGTGACCTGCACCGGGCAGAACCCGCACATCCCGCCGCAGTGGAAGTAGTCGAACGCGTAGGACGACGGCTCGCGCGACTCCCACCTGTCCCGTGCCTGCTCCAGCTCCCGGCCCGACTGTGCCCACGGCGAGGACCAGGCGAGCCAGACGGTCACGCCGAGCAGCACGAGGGCCGCGGCGACGGTGCTCAGGACCTTCAGGTCACGACGGGTGTCGGTGGCGGCGTCCATGCCCGTCGGACGCCTCTGATCGGCACGGGAGTTCCGTCGCGCGGCTCCTCGTCGAGTGCGTCCTTGCCGGGCGCGTCCTCGTCAGGCGCGTCCTCGTCGGCCGGGCGCTCGGCCGGCCCCGGCTCCCAGACGACCTGCACCTTCTCGAACCCCTTGTGCCGCTGCATGCGGGCATAGAGGGCGTACGCCTCGCGGTCCGCGTCGGTCAGCTGCACGTTGTCGGTGAACGGCGTCAGCAGGGCCCGCGGCCACAGCCGCCGGGCAGCGACGACGTTGATCTCCATCGCGAGGACGGCCATCACCGCACCGATCCAGAGGAAGCCGATGAGACCGAGGACCAGTCCGAACGTCTTGGTCATCGACGAGGTGTCGACCAGCACGTTGTTGACGTAGGCCGCTCCCGCGATCTGCAGCAGCTGCCACATCACCGCGAGCGTGTAGCCCCCGGGCGCCGCGCGCCGGAACGAGTGCTGACCGGTCGCGGCGTAGCGGAAGAGGAACGTGAGGAACGTGCCGACGACGGCGACGGTCAGGAGCGGGAGGAAGAACTGGCGGCCCTGTCCGAGCGCCTCGTTGAAGAGGTCGGTGGTGCTCGCGACGGTGGACACGATCGACACCGCCAGCAGCGAGAAGCCCGCAGTGACGAGCAGGACCAGCGTCTTGACGCGTGAGTAGAAGGGGTTGGGCCGGCTGTTGCGCGGCACCGACCAGGCGACGTGCTGGGTGTTCTGCAGCGCCTGGCCCAGGCCCATCGCACCGTAGAGCGCGGCGACCGCACCCACGGCGACACCGGTGAACGAGCCCTGCAGTCCCTCCGGCCGGCCGAGCTCGTCGCCGATGATCGGGAACTGGGCGAGCGCGGAGTCGAGGATCGACTGCTGCCAGTTGGGCTCGCCGCGCAGGATGATCCCGAGGATCGAGGTGCCGAGCAGCATCAGCGGGAAGATCGAGACGAACGCGTAGTAGGTCAGCGCCGACGCGAGGTAGGGACCCTGGTCGTCGAAGTACTTGTAGACGACCGCGAGCGGGAAGCCGATGACGGGGTGGCGGCGCTGGAACGCATCGACTGACGAGACCGCTCCCACGAGGGGGAGGCTACCGGTCACCACCAGCCGAGCACGTCACCGCCGAGCCGGACCACGAAGCCGGAGACCACGACGAGGAAGAACGCGCGGACGAAACGCGCGCCCCGCGCCATCGCCAGGCGGGCGCCGAGGTAGCCGCCGACGACGTTGGCCGCCGCCATCGGCAGCGCGAGCTGCCAGATGACCGCGCCCTGCGGCACGAAGACGACGAGCGCGGCGAGGTTGGTCGCCCAGTTGGCGAGCTTGGCCTTGGCCGAGGCCTCGAGGAAGTTGTAGCCCAGCAGCCCGACGAGGGCGAAGACCAGGAACGAGCCGGTCCCCGGCCCGATCGCGCCGTCGTAGAAGCCGATCGTCAGTCCGGTCACCAGGACGGCGGAGAGGTGCTGGCCGCCGTGGAAGCGCAGGTTGGTCAGCTCGCCGACGCTCGGCCTGAACCAGACGTAGCCGCCGACCAGCACCAGCACGACGAGGATGATCGGGTCGAACGCGCTGCGCGGCAGCATCGAGGCCACGAGCGCACCGCCGGTCGACCCGATGAACGCGGCCAGCATCAGCGGCAGGAACGTCCGCGGGTCGGGCCGGATGCGGCGGACGTACGTCGTCGCGCTGATGGAGGTGCCGCAGAAGGACGCGAGCTTGTTGGTGGCCGCGATCTGCACCACGGACGCACCCGGCAGCCCGACGAGCAGGGCGGGCAGCTGCACGAGCCCGCCACCGCCGACGACGGCGTCGACGAAGCCGGCGACCAGGGCCGCGAGGACCAGGAAGAGGACGACCTCGAGCGTCAGGTCCCCCACGTCAGCGGGTGAACTCCTGCACCACGACGGCGTCGTAGTCCTCGGGCATCGTGGTGTTGAGACCGGTGCAGAGGAACTCCTGGGACTGGTCCTCGACCATCTCGGCCGCGGAGCAGTTCACCGTCGCCACCTCGTCACCGTCCTGGGAGAAGACCAGCTCGAAGAGTGCCGTACGGGTCTCGTCGAGGGCGTTCTTGATCGTCCCCTTGACCTCCGGGGTGGTCACTTCCTCGGCGCCGGTGGAGCGCTCGATCCCGGTGATCTCCCAGCCGTCCTCGACCACGAAGCTGTTCCAGCTGAAGGACTTCCCGACCTCGACCTCGACCGGGTCGGTGCCGGTGGTGACGTCGTCCCCACCGCCGCACCCGGCGAGGGTCGCGACGCAGACGAGGGCGAGGAGGGCACCGCGCACGGGCAGGGCGCTCACGGAGCGGCCACGAACGTGAGGAGGTCCTGGCGGGTCAGCACGCCGATGGGCTTGCCGTCCTCCTGCACCAGGACGGCGTCGGCCTGGCTGAGCAGGGCGACCGCGTCGGTCGCCGCCTCGGTCGAGCCGATCGTGGGCAGGGCCTCGGACATGTGGTCCTCGACGCGGTCGGTCATCTTGGCGGCGCCGGTGAACAGCGCGTCGAGGATCGTGCGCTCCGAGACCGACCCCGCGACCTCGGCGGCCACGATCGGGGGCTCCGCGCGGACGACGGGCATCTGGCTGACGCCGTACTCCTGCAGGATGTGGACGGCCTCGGCGATCGTCTCGCCGGGGTGCGTGTGGACCAGGTCGGGCAGCCGGTCGGACTTGCCGCGCAGCACCTCGCCGACGGTGCGGTGGTCGGCGTCCGCACCCGAGGCGAAGCCGTACTGGGCGAGCCACTCGTCGTTGAAGATCTTGGTGAGGTAGCCGCGCCCGGAGTCGGGCAGCAGCACCACGACGACCGCGTCGGTGCGGCCCTCGGCGGCCAGCTCCTGCGCGACCAGGCGTGCGGCCCACGCGGCCATGCCGCACGAGCCGCCGACCAGCAGCGCCTCCTCGCGTGCGAGGCGGCGGGTGAAGGCGAACGAGTCGGCGTCGGAGACCTCGATGACGCGGTCGGCGACGGTGCGGTCGTAGGTCTCGGGCCAGAAGTCCTCGCCGACGCCCTCGACGAGGTAGGGGCGACCGGTGCCGCCGGAGTAGACCGAGCCGGCAGGGTCGGCGCCGATCACCTTGATGTCGGGGTTCTTCTCCTTGAGGTAGCGACCGACGCCGCTGATGGTGCCGCCGGTGCCCATGCCGCACACGAAGTGGGTGATCCGCCCCTCGGTCTGCTCCCAGATCTCCGGACCGGTGGTCTCGTAGTGGGAGCGCGGGTTGTGCGGGTTGGCGTACTGGTTGGGCTTCCAGGCGCCCGGCTCGGAGGCGAGCCGGTCGCTCACGTTGTAGTAGGAGTCGGGGTGCTCGGGCGCGACGGCGGTCGGGCAGACCACGACCTCGGCGCCGTAGGCCTTCAGCACGTTGCGCTTGTCCACGCTGACCTTGTCGGGGCACACGAAGACGCACTTGTAGCCCCTCTGCTGGGCCACCATCGCCAGCCCGACGCCGGTGTTGCCGGAGGTCGGCTCGACGATCGTGCCGCCGGGCTGGAGCTCGCCGGACGCCTCCGCCGCCTCGATCATCCGGGTGGCGATGCGGTCCTTCACGGACCCGCCCGGGTTGAGGTACTCCACCTTGGCCAGGACCAGCGGGCCGCCCTCGGCGCCCTCCTCGAGGTCGAGGGTCCGGCCGAGCCGGACGAGCGGGGTGTTGCCGATGAGGTCCAGGACGGAGTTCGCGTACTGCATCCGGCCAATCTATCGACCTACCGTTCCGTAACCGGCAACGGCGCTGTCCTCCGCTCCTGCCGCCACCTCCGGGGCCGTCTCGTAGGCTCGGGACCGTGGGGGCAACCGGAGCAGCACGCAAACTGGCATCAGCAGCCGCCCTGGGCGGTGGTGGACTCTCCGTGCTCGGCGCAGGGCTCTACGGCGTCCTGGTGGCCGAGGCGAGGATCGCGCGCAAGGTCATCGGCAACGCGACCGAGTCCGCGCTCGACTCGACCGGCTGGTACGGCCGCGGCCGGCCCGGCCCGGCGATCCGGATCGCCCTGCTGGGCGACTCCAGCGCCGCGGGCTACGGCGTCGAGCGGGTCGAGGACACGACCGGCGCGCACCTCGCGACGGGCGTGGCCGCGCAGGCCGACCGCCGGGTGCACCTCAGGTCCTTCGCCCGCGTGGGCGCCCAGTCCAGCGAGCTGGCCGGGCAGGCCGAGGCCGCGATCGGGACGCACCCCGACCTCGCCGTCGTCCTCGTCGGCGCCAACGACGTGACCCACACCGTGCTGCCGTCCGCGTCCGTGCGCCACCTCGCCGAGGGCGTACGACGCCTGCGCGAGGCCGGCATCCAGGTGGTCGTCGGCACGTGTCCCGACCTCGGCACGATCCGGCCGATCCCGCCCCCGCTGAAGCAGGTGGCGCGCGAGTGGTCGCGTCGGCTCGCAGCCGCCCAGACCATCACCGTCGTCGAGAACGGCGGACGCTCGGTGTCGCTGGGCGACATCCTCGGCCCGGAGTTCGAGGCCGCGCCGGCGGTGCTCTTCGGGCCCGACCGCTTCCACCCGTCGGCCGACGGCTACCGCCAGCTCGCGTCGGTGCTCATCCCGTCGTGCCTGGCCGCCCTCGACCTGCTCCCGGAGGACGAGGCCCAGCCCGAGCCGCGCCGTCGCGAGGGGATCCTCCCGGTGGCGGCCGCGGCGGTGCGCGCCGCGCGTACGCCCGGCACCGAGGTCGACGGCACCGAGGTGGGTGGCCACCAGCGCGGCCTGCGCGGCCGCTGGGTCGAGCTGCGCCACCGGCGCCGCCGTCCTGCCACCGCGGCCGAGTCGCCGGGCGAGCACGAGCACGACGCCCGCCGATCAGCACCCCGGTATCTAGGGACGATCTGGTAGGTCAAGCCACCTTGACACCTACCAGAACGTCCCTGGATACCCGGCTTGCGGCAGAGCCAGAAATGACGCCGGCCCGCCCGAGGCGTACTCGGGCGGGCCGGCGGAGCTCAGCTGGTGTCAGCGGTGATCAGTCGCCGCGGATGATCGCGAGGATGCGGAGCAGGTTGGTGTAGATCCACACCAGGCTGACGGTGAGGCCGAAGGCCGCGCGCCACGACTCGCGCTCCGGGAGACCGGCGGCGACGCCCTTCTCCACGAAGTCGAAGTCGAGGATCAGCATGAAGACACCGAGCACGAGGCCGGCGAGGGCGAACACGAAGCCGAGGCCGCCGATGCCGTAGAGGCCGGTGCTGATGCCGAAGAAGCTCAGCACCAGCGACAGCAGGCCGAGGCCCACCATGCCGAACATGCCGGCGACGACGCCGCGTGCGGAACTTGTCGCCCACCTTGATGTCGAGGAACTTGTAGGCGGCGAGCGTGCCGGCGAAGGCCGCGAAGGTGCCGAGCACGGCGCTGGTCACGACGCCGTCGAACTGGGCCTCGAAGACCTTGCTGATCGGCGCCGAGGGCCACGCCCTCGACGAGCGGCGAACGCCATCACCGAGCGCCGGGCTGATCACGCGCTTGAACGAGTTGACCAGCGACAGGATGAAGGCGCCACCGGCACCGAGGCATGGCCAGCATGTAGGGCGCGCGAGGCCGCGTCGTTGGCCGCGGCGTCGGTCCCGGTGAAGTCGCCGATCCACCACCAGGTGGCGAAGGCGGTCGCGAAGACGAGGGCGATCGAGATGGCGGTCTTCTGGACCACCGAGTCGACCGTCATCCGGCCCTGGTCGACCTGGCCGGGGTGCCGGTGCCCCACTGCGACGGTCGTTGCTCGTGTCGCCGTAGCCGGGGTAGGTCGGGCCGACCACCGGCATAGGTCTGGTTGCCGTAGGCGTTCGACGAGGCGCGGTTGAACTCCTCGGAACGGTTGAACACGGGATTGTTGCTTCTCATGGTCTCTCCTTGGAGGCCGCCTCCGGAGCTTCCGGAGGTGCGACGCCGTCGCGGTGACGGCGCCTGTGGTCATCCCACTCTAGCCGGGGTGACACCTGTTCAAACGTGCGCGGAGCGGGCGCTGTTCCCGTCACAGCAACTTCTCAGGATGGGTGCTACCAAAGGTGGAGACGCCTCATTCGCACCCGGCGAGGTCCTCGCCACGGCACCGGTCGTCGCCGCGCCGGCCCCGTACGCGGTCGTGCCCGCGGCCCTCCGAGCAGGACGTCGTCGGCGAACGATCCGAGGAGCACGTCGTCACCGCCGCGTCCCCGTGCGGTGTAGGCGTAGCTGCCCTCGACGTGGTCGTCGCCCGCGGTGCCGAGGTAGGTCCAGCGGCCGGGGTGGGACGGCATCCGTACGCGCTCCACCTCGACCACGCGGGCGCGCACCGTCGGACGCCGGTCGCGGTGCACGACGAAGCGTTCGCGGGCGTGGTCCAGCACGCCGCGCGCCCGGCGGCTGGGACTGCTGAGGCCGAGGAACACCTCGTCGCGGCCCGGACCTCCGGACAGGTCGTGGCGTCCGGCGCCCAGGTAGACCTCGAGCTCGTCACGGCCGGGACCGCCGTCCAGCGTGGAGGGGCCACCCACCTTGCGCAGGTGGTCCTTGCCGTCGCCGCCGAGCAGCACGTCGGCGCCGCCGTTGGAGTCGAGGTAGTCGTCCCCGGCGCCCCCGTCGAAGACGTCGTCGTCGGTGCCGTTGCGCGCGGGGTCGTACTCGTAGGAGTCCGAGGAGTTCACCAGCTGGTCGTCGCCGCCGCGGCCCTCGAGCCGGTCACCGCCCCCGTTGCCGATGATCCGGTCGGACCCCTCCGTGCCGAGCACGTGGTCGGCGTGGGTGGACCCGAGGAGCTCGACGACCGCTGCGGGCGTGGTCGCCGCCTGGGGGACGACGACGGTGTCGTTGCCCTCCCCGGTCGCCACGCCGCTGACCAGGTCGACGACGACGCCGGTCGCCGAGGCCGAGTAGTCGATGGTGTCGGTCGAGTAGTAGCCGAAGCCGTCCACCACCGTGTTGACGCCGACGTCGACGAGGTCGTCACCCGGCCCCGGCACGAGGGTGTCGCCGTAGGGCGAGTCCTCCTCCTCGACGCGCTCGACCAGCCCGTTGTCACCGCCGTACAGCCGGTCGTCACCGATCCCTCCGGTGACGCGGTCGGAGCCCGCGTCGCCGCAGACGAGGTCGTTGCCGTCCCCGCCGTCGACCACGTCGTTGCCCTCCAGCGCGGCGATGACGTCGTCGCCCGCGGTGCCGGTCAGCACGTCGTCGCCGACCGTGCCGACGATCGTGGCCGGTACGCCGGCACAGGTGGCGGCGGCGCCCTGGGCGGGTGCGGTGACGGCGATGGCGCCGAGCGCGAGCAGGCCGACGACCGAGGCGAGCGTGGTCCGAGAGGTCATCCGACGATGATGGCACCCGGGCCGTGGCACCGTCTTGGGGCAGCGTCGTGTGGCACCGTGCACGCATGACCACCGAGCTGCCGCGCCCCGTCCGGGTCTACACGCCGGCAGACCTGGAGGCGGCCGACCCGACCCTCGGCATGCAGCGTGCCCTCGCCTTCGAGCTGCCGCTCCTGTGGGCCGGGCAGGTGGTGACGGAGCCGGGTGCGGTGTCGGGCTGGCACCACCACGAGCGCAACGAGTCGAGCCTCTACGTCGTCCGCGGCGTGCTGCGCCTCGAGTTCGAGGGCCACGACGGCCACCTCGACGCCGGTCCGGGCGACTTCGTGCACGTCCCGGCGTGGACGGTCCACCGCGAGTCGAACCCCAGCGGCGAGCCGTCCCTCGCGGTGATCGCCCGGGTGGGCGGCGGCGTCCCGACCGTCAACGTCGACGGGCCGGACCCGGCGGGGTGAGCGTGCCCCGGCTGGGGTTCGAACCCAGACTGTGCGGTTTTTAAGACCGCTTCCTCTACCGGTTGGGATACCGGGGCGCGGGGTCAGTGTGTCAGCGCGCGGGCCCGCTCGAAGACCTCGTCGGTCATCTCGCGGGTGAGCCGTCCGGTGTAGGTGTTGTGCGGCGACGGGTGGTAGCAGCCGATCAGCGTGACGTCGCCGAGCCGCAGCTCGACGCCGTGTCCGAACTTCGGTCGCGTGGCTGGTGCGGGCGCACCCGCGGCCACCAGTGAACGCACGGCTCCGTCCCAGCCGAAGGCGCCGAGCGCGACGACCACGCGCACCGTCGGCAGGAGTGCCAGCTCGGCGGCGATCCACGGCGCGCAGGTGTCGCGCTCCGTCGCGGTCGGCTTGTTCTCCGGCGGTGCGCACCGCACCGTCGCGACCATCCGGGCGTCGAGCAGTCGCTGGCCGTCGCCGGCGTGCTCGCTCGTCGGCCGGCTCGCCCACCCGGTGCGGTGCAGGCTCGCGAAGAGCCAGTCGGCGCTGGGGTCGCCGGTGAAGATCCGACCGGTCCGGTTGCCGCCGTTGGCGGCCGGCGCGAGACCGACGATGAGCAGCGACGGCTCGGGGTCGCCCCACCCGTTGATCGGCCGGCCCCAGTAGGGCTGGTCGGCGAACGACGCCCGCTTCCCGATCGCGACGTCCTCGCGCCAGGTCACGAGCCGCGGGCACGCCGAGCAGACGCTCACCCGGGCGTCGAGCTCGGCGAGGGTGTCGGCGGCGGCGAGACGGCGTACGTCGTCCGCGTCGCGGGCCACCGGGGTGTCCGGGCCGGCCGGGTCGTCCGGCCAGCCGGTCCCGGGCTCGACCGGGCTGGTGAAGGCGCCACCGACGACCGGGTGCGGGAGCTCGGTCACGAGATCGCGGCGGCGATGCCGTGCAGGATGTCGGCCTCGGAGACGAGGTGGTCGGGCACCGGCACCCGGGCCAGGATCCCGCTCCAGATCAGGGCTCCCGCTCCGATCACGTCGGCGCGACCCGGGTGCATGTAGGGCAGGGCGCGTCGCTCGTCGACCGTCATCGCGACCAGCCGGTCGACGAAGGCGGCGGTGTCGGCGTTGGCGAGCACGGCGCCGTCGAAGGCGTCGCGGTCGTAGGTGCCGAGCCCGAGGACGCCGCAGGCGAGCGTCTTGATCGTGCCCGAGGTGCCGATCACCGTGCGCGCCCGGTCGAGCGGGACGCCGCACGTGTCGAGCTGCCGGTCCAGGTCGGCGACGCAGGCGGCGACCTCGGCGGCGGTCGGCGGGTCGCTGTGGAGGTGGCGCTCGTGGAGCCGCACGGACCCGATGTCCATCGACACTGCGTCGCGGTCCGTGCCCTCCCCCAGCACCAGCTCGGTCGAGCCACCCCCGATGTCGACGACGAGCACCGGCCCGGGCGGCACCGGCGACTGGGCCGCCATGGCGCCGGCGAAGACGAGCGCGGCCTCCTCGTCGCCGGACAGCACCTCGGGCTCGACACCGAGGCGACGGCGTACGCCCTCGGCGAAGACCGCTGCGTTGCTGGCGTCGCGGGTCGCGGAGGTGGCGCAGAAGCGGGTGCGGGCGGGATCGACGCCGTGGTCGCGGATCGTCGCGCCGAGCTCGTCGATCGCGGCGAAGGTGCGCTCCAGCGCCTCGTCGGCGAGCCGCCCGGTCCGGTCGACGCCCTGCCCGAGCCGGACGACCCGCGAGTCGCGGAGCACGACGTCGAGCGTGCCGTCGGCGCGACGGCTGCCGATGAGGACCTTGAGGGAGTTGGTGCCGCAGTCGACGGCCGCGACGAGGTCGGTCATGCCCTCATTGTGACGGGCGCTCGACGCTCACGCAGGGGCCGCTCTCCCACCACGCGCCGAGCGCGTCGAGCACCTCGTCACCGAGCGGGTTCACGCCGCGGCCCATCGCGAGCGACTGGGCGGCCAGGACGTGGAGGCACTTGACGCGGTCGGGCATCCCGCCGGCGGAGATGCCGTCGATCTCGGGCACGTCGAGGCCGGCCCGCTCCCCCACCTCGGCGCGGAAGGCGAGGTAGCGCTCGTGGGCGGCCCGGTAGGCCGCGGCGAGCTCCTCGTCGGTGCCGAGCCGCGCCTCCATCTCCTTCATCACGTGCGAGCCCTCGAGGGTGCCGATGCGCGAGGCCGCGCGCGGGCAGGTGAGGTAGAAGGTCGTCGGGAAGGGCGAGCCGTCGGGCAGCCGCGGCTCCGTGGTGACGACGTCGGGGTTGCCGCAGGGGCACCGGTGGCCGATCGAGTCGATCCCGCGGGGCTTGCGCTCGAGCTGGGCACGGATCGCCGCGACGTCCGCCGGATCGATGTCGTCGCTCACTGCTGGGTCCCGTCGACGGTCCCGTCCACGGTCCCGTCCACCAGGTCGGCCGGGTCCTCACCGGGCGGCGGCGGGTTGCCGGCGAGCTCCATCGACTCCCACGCGGCGGTCCACCACGCCTTGGGCACGGTCTTGATCACGTCGGAGGGGTCGTTGAGGGAGGCCTGCGCCTCGAGCGGCTTGCCGTCGGGCCCGATGACCTCGAAGCCGGCCTCGCCCGGCATCAGGTAGCCGAAGCGGGCCCGCGCCTGCGCCTTGACGTACGCCGGGTCGTCCCAGCGCTGCTTCTCGCGCTCGAGGTCGTCGATGTTGGCCTCGCGCTCCGCGATCTGCGACTTCAGCTCGCCGATGTGCGCGCGCTGCTGGAGGTAGGCGCGCAGCGACGACGCGTAGGACACCGTCAGGACGGCGAGGACCAGCACGAGCACGGCCGCCCGCCCGGTGAAGCGGGGGCGGCGGCTGCTGCGCGCAGCGACGGGTCGCACGGCCTGCGTGTCGGTGCCCCCGGTGTCGGCGGCCGTCGCGGCGGGCGTACGCGTCGTGCCCGGGCGCGTCCGGACAGCGCGGTCGCCGGGGCGCGTGGTGCTGCCCTGCCCCGGTCCGCGCTGTCCGTTGCCGCTGGGCCCACCGCGTGACGTACGACGCTGGGAAGGCATGGCGGACAGTCTGCCCCGATCAGCCGCCGAATCGCGGGAAGGCACCCCGACCGGCGTAGCGAGCCGCGTCACCGAGCTCGTCCTCGATGCGGAGCAGCTGGTTGTACTTCGCGACGCGGTCGGAGCGGGCCGGTGCACCGGTCTTGATCTGGCCGCAGTTGGTGGCCACGGCGAGGTCGGCGATCGTGGTGTCCTCGGTCTCGCCGGAGCGGTGGCTCATCATGTTGCGGAAGCCGGCGCGGTGGGCGAGCTCGACGGCGTCGAGGGTCTCGCTGAGCGAGCCGATCTGGTTGACCTTGACGAGCATCGCGTTGGCCTGGCCGCCGTCGATGCCGCGCTGGAGGCGCTCGACGTTGGTCACGAAGAGGTCGTCGCCGACGATCTGGATCTTGTCGCCGAGGGCGTCGGTCATCGCCTTCCAGCCGTCCCAGTCCTCCTCGTCGAGGGGGTCCTCGATGGAGACGATCGGGTAGGAGTCCACGAGGTCGGCGTAGTAGGCGACCATCTCGTCGGTCGACTTCTTCGCGCCCTCGAAGACGTAAGCCTTCTTGTCGTGGAACTCGCTGGCCGCGACGTCCATCGCGAGCGCGATGTCCTTGCCCAGCGAGAAGCCGGCGGACTTCACCGCCTCGGCGATGAGGTCGAGCGCCGCGCGGTTGGAGTCGAGGTTGGGGGCGAAGCCGCCCTCGTCGCCGAGGCCGGTCGAGAGGCCCTTCTTCTTCAGCACCGACTTGAGCGCGTGGTAGACCTCGGCACCGTGCTGCAGCGCCTCGCGGAAGGTGGCGGCGCCGATCGGCGCGATCATGAACTCCTGGACGTCGACGTTGGAGTCGGCGTGGGACCCGCCGTTGACGATGTTCATCATCGGCACGGGCAGCAGGTGGGCGTTGGGGCCGCCGACGTAGCGGAAGAGCGGCAGGCCCGACGACTCGGCGGCGGCCTTCGCCGTGGCGAGCGAGACGCCGAGGATGGCGTTGGCGCCGAGCTTGGCCTTGTTGGCGGTGCCGTCCAGGTCGAGCATCGCCTGGTCGACGAGCCGCTGGTCGTCGGCGTCGAGGCCGATGACCGCGCCGGCGATCTGGTCCATCACCGCGGCGACGGCCTTCTGCACGCCCTTGCCGAGGTAGCGCTTGCCGCCGTCGCGGAGCTCGACCGCCTCGAAGGCGCCGGTGGACGCGCCACTGGGCACGGCCGCGCGACCGAACGCGCCGTCCTCGAGGAGGACCTCCACCTCGACGGTGGGGTTGCCGCGCGAGTCGAGGATCTCGCGGGCGCCGACTGCGGCGATGATCGACATGAGGGTGCTCCTGTGGGGGACGTCTTGTGGACGTCGGCCAGCCTAGCCACGTCGGCGACCTACGTCGCCGGGGTGTCCGCCGCGGCGGCTAGCGTCGCCCGGGTGCGCCACGGCTGCCGACCACTTCACCGCCTTCGTCGACCGTGGCGCGCGCCGACGACGAGGTGGGCGCCCGGATCCGCCGGGCGATGGCGGGCGAGTCGGCGCCCCGGTTCCGCGACCGCATCCTCCTCGAGCGGGCCGCCTGGCTGGCCCGGTCCACGGAGCGGACCCTGCAGGACATCGCCGCCGACTGCGGCTTCCGCGGCTACGACGTCTTCGTCCGCGCCTTCCGCCGCGAGCTCGGCGCGTCCCCGTCGGGGTGGCGCGCCGACCCGACGTCCTGGGCCATCGACGCCCCCGGCGACGTCCACTTCAGCCCACCCGACGGGATCTGGCTGCCGGCGTGGACGTCGTACGACGAGAGGCCGTCGGTCGCCGCGACCTACGTCGGGGTGTTCTCGCCCGACCCGGAGGCCTTCTCGGCGGCCTTGGCCGCGTTGTAGAGCGCCATCACCTCGTCGACCGTGGTGGCGACCGCGTCCCCGAAGACGTGCGGGTTGCGGCGCTCCATCTTGGCGCGTACGCCGCGGGCGACGTCGTCGAGCGTGAACTCCCCGGCCTCCTCGGCGATCACCGCGTGGATCACCACCTGGAGCAGCAGGTCGCCGAGCTCGTCGCACAGCGCGGCGGGGTCGCCCGACTCGATCGCCTCGACGACCTCCTCGGCCTCCTCGCGCACGTAGGGGATCAGCGAGGTGTGGGTCTGCGCCCGCTTCCAGACGCACTCGCGCTGGAGCACCCGCATCTGGTCGGCGAACGCCTCCAGCTCCGAGCCGTCCGAGGGGGCCGACATCGAAGGGTCAGCCGCAGCGCTGGGTCGTCGGCAGGGTGTCGGCGAACTCCGGGTCCGGCGTGTCCGCGAGGCCGAGCTTCGCGGTCTCGCCGACGGCCACGGAGGTGTTGGTGTCGATCGGCGTCAGCACGCCGTCGACGCTGGCCAGGCCGTAGCGCGGATCGATGTCGACGCCGTGGACGTCGGGCCACTGGTTGAAGACGTCGAGCCCGGCCTGGGTGATCTCGTCGGCCGTCGGGTCCTCGATGCCCTGGTCGTCGAGGACGATCGCGCCGATCTGGTCCACGATGTCCTGCGCGTAGGCGGGCGTCGAGGTGAGCTCGATGTAGTCGGCGCGCACGTCCTCCGGCATCGTCCCGGCCGTGCCCTGCCGCTGCGCGACGTCGTTCTGGTAGGTCGAGCCCGCGGTCACGTCGTACTCGTCGGCGATCTGGTCGGCCTGCGAGCGCAGCGTGAGGAGCTGGACGACGTACTGCCGCACGAAGCTCATCGGCACCGGCGAGTCGAGCTGCCCGCCGACCGACGTGCAGTAGTGCGTCGTCGCGGTGTCGATGTCCTTGAGCTTGAGCGTCTGGTCGCCGACCGTCGCCGCGATCCCCGGGGTGGCGCTGCCGCAGCCGGTGAGCAGCACCCCGGCGACGCACATCGTCGCGGCCGTCATCAGGCGGGTCTTGCTCACGAGTCGCTCCTCGGGGTGGCATCTGCTGGGGGTGCTGCTGGCGGTGCGGGTGGCGCGACGATCTCGTCGATCACGCCGCGGGCCCATTCAAGCAGGGCCACGCCGGCCACCGGACGCACGGGGAACCCGGTGCCCTGGGGGCGCGGCACGAGGATCGTACGCACCGGCGCCTTGACGACGCTGCGCGGATGCAGCCGCTGGAGGCGTACGACGCGGGAGTCGGGGAGGTCGACCGGCGCGAAGCGGACGTACTTGCCGGCGACCGTCACCTCCTTGACCCCGACCTGGCGGCAGCGGGCACGGAAGAGCGCCACGAACAGCAGCGACCGGACGACCTCGGGCGGCTCGCCGTAGCGGTCCACCAGCTCGGCGCGCACCTCGTCGACGTCGGCGTCCGAGCGCACCTCGGCGAGCCGCTTGTAGATCTCGAGGCGCAGCCGCTCGCTGGGGATGTAGTCGTGCGGGAGGTGGGCGTCGACGGGCAGCTCGATGCGGACCTCGGCGAGCTCCTCCTCGTTGCCGCCCTTGAACTCCGCGACCGCCTCGCCGACGAGCCGGACGTAGAGGTCGAAGCCGACGTCGGCGATGTGGCCGGACTGCTCGCCGCCGAGCAGGTTGCCGGCGCCGCGGATCTCGAGGTCCTTCATCGCGATCGCCATGCCGCCGCCGAGGTCGGAGTGCTGGGCCAGGGTGGCGAGCCGCTCGTGGGCGGTCTCGGTGAGCGGCTTCTCGGCCGGGTAGAGGAAGTAGGCGTAGGCCCGCTCGCGCGAGCGGCCGACGCGACCGCGCAGCTGGTGGAGCTGGGAGAGGCCGAGGGTGTCGGAGCGCTCGATGATCATCGTGTTGGCGTTGGACACGTCGAGGCCGCTCTCGACGATGGTCGTGCAGACCAGCACGTCGAAGCGCTTCTCCCAGAAGTCGAGCATGACCTGCTCGAGCGCGTGCTCGCCCATCTGGCCGTGGGCGGTGGCGACCCGCGCCTCGGGCACCAGCTCGCGGATCCGGGCGGCGGCCTTCTCGATCGACTGCACCCGGTTGTGGATGTAGAAGACCTGGCCCTCGCGCAGCAGCTCGCGCCGCACGGCCGCGACGACCTGGCGGTCCTCGTAGGCGCCGACGTAGGTCAGCACCGGGTGCCGCTCCTCCGGCGGGGTGGTGATCGTCGACATCTCGCGGATGCCGGTGACCGCCATCTCGAGCGTGCGCGGGATCGGCGTCGCACTCATCGACAGCACGTCGACGGAGGTGCGCATCCGCTTCATCTGCTCCTTGTGCTCGACACCGAAGCGCTGCTCCTCGTCGACGATGATCAGGCCGAGGTCCTTGACCTTGATGTCCGGGTTGAGCAGGCGGTGGGTGCCCACCACGATGTCGACCGACCCCTCGGCCAGGCCGGCGATGACCTCCTTGGCCTCCTTGTCGGTCTGGAAGCGCGAGAGGCCCTTGATGACCACCGGGAAGCCGGTCATCCGCTCGGAGAACGTCGACATGTGCTGCGTGACGAGCAGGGTCGTCGGCACGAGCACCGCGACCTGCTTGCCGTCCTGCACGGCCTTGAAGGCGGCGCGCACGGCGATCTCGGTCTTGCCGTAGCCGACGTCGCCGCAGACCAGGCGGTCCATCGGGACGACCTGTCGCATGTCGGCCTTGACCTCGTCGACCGTGGTCAGCTGGTCGACGGTCTCGGTGAACGGGAAGGCGTCCTCGAGCTCGCGCTGCCACGGGGTGTCGGGGCCGTAGGCGTAGCCCTTCGTCGCCTGGCGGGCGGCGTAGAGCTTGATCAGCTCGGCCGCGATCTCGCGGACCGCGCGGCGCGCCTTGTTCTTGCGCTTGGTCCAGTCGCCGCCGCCGAGGCGGTCGAGGCTGGGGTTCTCGCCGCCGACGTAGCGGGTGACCTGGTCGAGGGTGTCGGCCGGGACGTAGAGCATGTCGTTGGGGCCGCCGCGCTTGCTGGCGCCGTACTCCAGGACGAGGTACTCGCGGACCGCACCGCCGATCTCGCGCTGCCTCATCTCGACGAAGCGGCCCACGCCGTGCTGCTCGTGGACGACGTAGTCGCCGGCCTTGAGCTCGAGCGGGTCGATCTGCTTCTTGCGGCGCGTCGGCATCCGGCGCATGTCGCGCGTCGAGGTCTTCTGGCCCGAGAGGTCGTCGCCGGTGACGATCGCGACCTTCGCCTCGTCGTCGACGAGGCCGTGCACGACGTGGCCGCACGTCACCGTCACGACACCCGTGCCGGCCGTGCCGCCCTCCTCGACCAGCCGGGCAGCGATGTCGTTCTCACCGAGCAGCTCGACGAAGCGCTGCGCAGGACCGTGGCCGGCGTGCACGACGACGACGTCGAGGCTGCGGTCCAGCCACTCGCGGATGTCGGTGACGGCCTGCTGGAGGTCGCCGCGGTAGGCCTCGGCCGGGTTGACCGGGAGCGTCAGCGACTCGTCGTCCACCTCGTCGAGGCCGAACGGGCTGAGCGCCCACCAGGCGTGCCCGCGACCGAGCGCCTGCAGGCGCACGTCGGCGATCTCGCGGTACGACGCGGCGCCGAGGTCGATCGGCGCGGTGCCGCCGCCGGCGGCCGCGGCCCACGACGCACCGAGGAACTCCTCGCTCGTGGCGACCAGGTCGTGCGCGCGGCTGCGGGCGCGCTCGGGGTCGAGCACCAGCACGGTCGTGTCGTCGGGCATCAGGTCGACGAGCAGCTCCATCTCGTCGACGAGCACCGGCGCGAGCGACTCCATGCCCTCGACCGCGATGCCGGCGGCCATCTTGTCGGTGAGCTCGAGCAGCTGCGGGTGCGCCCGGCCGAGCTCGGCGGCGCGACGGCGTACCTCGTCGGTCAGGAGCAGCTCGCGGCACGGCGGCGCCCAGAGTCGCTGCACCGTCTCGAGCGTGCGCTGGTCGGCGACGGAGAAGGCGCGGATCTCCTCGACGTCGTCGCCCCAGAACTCCACGCGCAGCGGGTGCTCCTCGGTGGGCGGGAAGACGTCGACGATGCCGCCGCGGACGGCGAACTCGCCGCGTCGCTCGACCATGTCGACGCGGGAGTACGCCGCCTCGGCGAGGCCGCGGACCACGTCCTCCAGCGGGCGGGTCTCGCCCGGCGCCAGCTCCACCGGCTCGATGTCGGCCAGACCGGGGACCTGCGGCTGCAACAGGCTGCGGATCGGCGCGACGACCACCTTGAGCGGCCCGTTGGACGCATCGGTCCCGGGGTGGCGCAGCCGGCGCAGCACCGCGAGGCGCCGCCCGACGGTGTCGCTGCGCGGGCTGAGCCGCTCGTGCGGCAGCGTCTCCCAGCTCGGGTAGTAGGCGACGGCGTCGGGGTCGACGAGGTCGGCGAGCTCCTCGACCAGGTCCTCGGCCTCGCGCGAGGTCGCGGTGACCGCGAGCACGGTGCGCCCGCGCGCGACGAGGCCGTGGACCACGAACGGCCGCACGGCTCCCGGCCCGGTCAGGTCGAGGGAGGTGCGCACGGCGGCGTCGGCCAGGGCGCCGGCGAGCGTGGGCGCGGAGACGACGCGATCCGCAACGGCGAGGAGCGGCGTGGTCGACACGGAGGATTCCTTCGGGGAGCAGGGCGGGGGCATGCGGGCGGGGCATGCGAGAAGGCCCCCGTCCGTGAGGGTGGGGGGAGGTGATAAGTCTACGGGGGCACGGGTTTGCCCCACGCGTCACGGGGTAGCACCCAGATCACACCCACGCTCCACCTGATTCTGACTTCTTCTCGAGAGGAACAACGGGGACATGCGCATCACTCGACTCGTGGCCACCACGGTCACTGCTGGACTCATCGGCGTCACGCCGCTCGCCGTCTCGGCTCCGGCACACGCCGACGGCCAGACCTACACGCCCGTCATCACCGCCACCCTCAACGTCGAGGACGCGCCCTTCGACCCGCCCTACATGTACGGCGGCGGGTTCTACGTCAGCGGCACCGTCACCGACCCGACCGGTGTCGAGACCCCGAGCGGCGGCCAGGCCTTCCTGCAGATCTACACCGCGTCCAACCCGGTGTGGACCACCATCGGCACCGACGACTCCCCCGGCTACCTGTTCTTCGACGGCGACTTCTCCTTCCCGGAGAACGCCCAGCTGAAGGTCGTCTTCACCGGCGCGACCGCGATCAACCAGTACGACGACAACTACGTCGCCGGCGAGTCCGTCCCGATCGCCGCCCCGGTGACCCGCAAGGTCGTCTTCAAGAACCCCAAGGGCACCCTGATCAAGGGCAGCGTCGCGCCCGACTACGGCAAGAAGAAGATCAAGGTCGCCAAGAAGGTCGGCAAGAAGTGGAAGAAGTTCAAGACCTTCAAGACCACCTCCGCCGGCAAGTTCAAGTTCACCCTCCCGGCCCCGCGCCGCGGCAAGACGCAGTTCCGCATCACGGTCCCGGGCAACGCCCAGTTCACCAAGTGGGAGACCAAGGGCTACACCTACAGCTCGCGCCAGACCGCTCCCAAGGTCGCCTTCACGCGCTGATCACCGACTGAGCACAACCAAGACGGGCATCCGATCGTCCTACGATCGGGTGCCCGTCCGGCGTCCGGCGTCAGGCACCCGTGTCACCTCGAGAGGATCACCGTCAGACATGCACCTCACTCGACTCGTGGCCGGTTCGGTCACCGCAGCGATCGCGATCGTCTCCGTCGGCCTCGGCGCACCGAGCTCGGCCAGCGACACGTGGTCGACCACGACCGTCGCGACGCCCAGCGAGACGGTCGTCGACTTCGGGGACGTCATCAGTGTCGAGTTCGACGTCGACAGCCAGAGCGGGTACCCGCCGGTCTCCGGGACCTCCACGCTGCTCGTGCGCCCGGCCGGGACCACGACGTGGCAGGAGGTCGCCTCCACGACGTCCGCGTCCGGACAGTTCACCAGCGTCAAGCCTCGGATGAACTCGACCTACAAGGTCGTCTACGGCGGCTACGAGCCGACGTCCAGCAGCGACGACACCTACGACTCGAGCCAGTCGGCCGAGTTCACCGTCCAGGTGGCCCGGCGCATCACCTACCCGCAGAAGGTCTTCGCGCTGTCGGGGCGCGTGACGCCCGACTACGCCGGCAAGAAGATCGTGGTGAAGGTCTCGCGGGAGCAGAACGCCGGATACAAGAAGTTCAGGACCATCACGACGAGCTCGACCGGCCGGTACCGGATCACCCTGCCCCGTCGCGGCGGCACCTGGTACTGGAGCTTCCTGGTCAAGGCCGACAGCAGGTACGTCGCCACCAGCTTCGTGTGGAAGACCTTCCTCAGCTGACCTGACCCGCGTGCACCTCGTCGAGCGAGCGCAGGATGCAGAACTGGTTGCCCTCGGGATCGGCGAGGACGACCCATCCCGTGCCCGGCCCGTAGGTGCCCCGCTGGTCGTCGACCTGGACCGCGCCCAGCGCCAGGACGCGCTCGACCTCCTCGTCGCGCGTCCCCTCGCGCGGACGTACGTCGAAGTGGATCCGCTTGGCCGGCAGGTCCTCGTCGGGCACCTCGATGAAGAGGATCCGGTGACCGGACTCGGCGTCGCGGATCATGCACTCCTCGTGGCCGGGCTCGTTGGGGTCGCCCTCGATGTCGACGTAGCCCAGCAGCGCCTTCCACCACTCGGAGAGCTCGTAGGCGTGGTGGCAGTCGACGGTCGTGTGCGCGACGAAGGAGGTCATGGCCCCCACGCTGGCAAGGCGTCCGCCCAGCCGCAACTGCCTTTCCACCGGGTCGAGTGCTCTCGCGGTACTTCTCACCACGGGGCCGCGCACTCGACGTCGGGATCAGTCGGTGCCGTGGCGGCGTACGAACTCGATGATCTGCTCGGCCAGCTCGGGGCGGCAGACGATGAGGTCGGGGAGCGAGGTGTCGTCCTCGTTGTAGACGATCGGCGAGCCGTCGACCCGGCTGCAGTGGAGGCCGGCGGCGCGGGCGACGGCGACCGGGGCGGCGTTGTCCCACTGGTACTGCCCGCCCGCGTGGACGTAGGCGTCGGCGACGTCGCGCACCACGCTCATCACCTTGACGCCGGCGCTGCCCATCGGCACCAGCTCGGCGTCGAGCTCGGCGGCGAGCGCCTCGACGAAGGCGGGCGGGCGGCTCCGCGAGACGGCGATCCGGGGCCGCACGGACGTGCGGGGCGGCACGACGAGCGGTCGGCCGGTCGCGAAGGTCTCGCCGAGCGCAGGCTGGGCGACGGCACCGGCGACGAGCTCGCCGTCCTCCCACAGCGCGACGTGGACGGCCCAGTCGTCGCGCGGCGGCTCGGAGAACTCACGGGTGCCGTCGAGCGGGTCGATGATCCAGACCCGCTTCGCGGTCAGGCGGGACTTGTCGTCGGCAGCCTCCTCGGAGAGCACCGAGTCGTCGGGACGGTGCTGGGTCAGCACCCGGTCGAGCTCGGCCTGGGCGGCGGCGTCGCCGGCATCCTTGAGGGCCTTGCCCTCGAGCCCGTCGGCCTCCGCCCCGGCGCGTACGTCGAGCAGGACCGTGCCGGCCCGTTCGGCCGCCCAGACGGCGAAGGCGTGGTCGTCGAGGGTGGTGGGATCGATCATGGGAGAACCCTAGCGACGGGTCTCGGCCCCTGATCCGTCGCGCGCCCGACGTGGCCGCGGCAGCGCGACGACGTCGCCCATGGTGTCCACGTCGCCCGCACCCTTTGCGGCGCCGCCTGCCCCGGTCGCGTCGTGCACCATCCGGAGCATCGCCACCGCCTCGAGCTGCGAACGGGCGCCCAGCTTGGCGCGCAGTGCCTTGACGTGGCTGCGCGCCGTGCCGGGGGTCACGCCCAGCAGTGCACCGACCTCTGCCACCCGCCGCCCGCTGGCGAGCAGCTCCAGGACCTTGGCCTGCTGCGGCGAGAGGGTCGCCAGGAGCGCTTCCACGTGGCGACGGTGCTCGAGGTCCCGCTGCCACGCAGCGTGCAACGACTCGCGGTCCCCGGGCTCCAGCAGCGCCCGACCGGACAGGAAGTCGTCGACGACCTCGGCCAGCCGGGCGATCGAGGTGACACCCGTGGCCAGGTCGACCCGGTCGTCCAGCAGGAGTCCGCCGCAGGAGGCGGCCACCGACGACGAGGTGATGAGCGCGATGCGCACGTCACTGGTCTGGACAGCATGAGCCACCTCGTCCAGCAGGACTGGGTCGTCAAAACCGTCAAGGACCACCACGATGCGCTGGGGCGTCCGGACGACGTCGTCACCGGCCCCCTGCTCCCGCATCGTCGACTGCCACGTGTGTGCCACGGCAGGCGTGCCGACGGATGCGAGCGCCACCGCCATCGCCTGGGCGACGAGCAGGTGCGGAGAGACCAGCCACACAGGGTCGGCACCGACCATCACGCCTCCCTCGCTCGGCCACGCACACCATGGCGGCGTGGCCCGGCCTGCTGGGGAGGCCATGTCGAACGTGCACAGATTTGGGGAAGGCCCGCCCGTCGTCGTACCCGGACGTGCCCCCCGAATTGGTGACGGAGCCCTACGGAGGAGGATCGACCCACCCACGCACGGGCCTCGTGCCTTGAGACGTCCTTGACGCGATCTCGGACCTGAGCACCCCATACCCAGACAGAGCCTGAACGCAAGGTGGTCTGCACAGTTGTGCCACAAATTGGGTAGGCCCCCAGAAATGATGGACACCCCTCCCCTGCTCGCTCCACAGTGATGCCGGGAGCTTCACTGCAGCACCTGCAGGGAGCATGAAT
Source organism: uncultured Actinomycetota bacterium (assembly GCA_963795275.1). Classification (GTDB taxonomy): domain Bacteria; phylum Actinomycetota; class Actinomycetes; order Propionibacteriales; family Nocardioidaceae; genus Nocardioides. The sequence goes on along the minus strand of CAWCHD010000002.1, from coordinate 31,936 downwards.
ATTTCAGTTTTCCGGGGGGAAATCTACGATGCGCCGAACCCGTTCAACGGGCGACGGCCGACACCGCGGTGTGGGAACCGCGCTGGTCGGTCTGCTCGCCTTCGTCCTGCTCACCACGACCGGCCTGGGGTGGACTCCGCTCACCACCGCCGACGGTGCCGGGCCACCACCCGTAGCCGCCGGCGTCTTCAGCGGCATGTTCGTCGCCGGTGCCGGCCTCGCCGCCCTCGTCAGCCTGCGTCGGCACGTCGACGTCCGGACGGGCTGGAGTGCTGCCACCGGCGCACTGCTGGCCGCACAGGCCCTGCTGGTGAGCCTGCCCGTCATCGCGCACGGACTGCAGTCCGCCGTCGACCTCACGGTGACCGTCCTCGGCGTCCTCCTCGGGACGTCCCTCGTGGTGGGCGCCCTCGTCGGGATCCCGCAGGCGCCGTACGTCGTCGACTACAGCTTCGCGGTCGGGCTCGGGATGGGTCTGGTGGCCTCAGGGAACCTGCTGGTCCTGGTCGCCCTGAGCACACCCGTCGAGGGCATGGCACTGGCGCTGATGGTCCTGCTCGTCGCCACCCAGCTCGCGACCGTCGCGGTCGTCGTCGCGACGAGGAGGTTGCCCCTGCGGACGGCGAGCCTCGTCGCAGCCACTGCGCTCGTCGTCGCCGCGGGACTCGCCCTCGTCGCGACCGGGCGCGGCGGCGCGGCGTCCGGCGGCATCCTCACCACGGCGCTCGCCGCCGTCGGAGCGGCCTGGATCGCGAGGGCCTGGTGCTGCGTGCGGGACGCCCTGCGTCGCAGCGCGGAGGCGGCCCGCCACCACGTGGCGGCGGCCGCGATGGCACGCGACGAGCGCGAGCGGTTGCACGAGCTGCGCAGCACGATGGCCGGCCTGGTCAACGGGTCCGCCCTCCTCGACCACGCCGACATCGACGACGCGTCGCGCACGCGCATCTGGGGCTCCGTGCGCCACGAGCTCGACCGCATGCAGCGGCTGCTGTCGGACGAGCAGCAGGAGACGGCCTCGATCGACCTCGACGAGGCGCTCGGCCGGATGCTCGACCTGCAGGGGCTCAAGGGCCGTCGCGTCGAGCTGCGCACGAGCGGCGAGCTGGTGCAGGCCAGGCCCGACGCGCTCGCCGAGGTGGTCAACATCCTCGTCGACAACGCGGCGACGCACGGCGGCAGCGACAGCAGCCTGATCGAGGTGGCCCGCCGCGACGAGGACACGGTGGACATCACCGTCACCGACTTCGGTCGCGGGATCGCCGAGGAGGACCGCGAGGCGATCTTCGAGTGGGGACGTCGGGGTCCGGACTCACCCGGTGAGGGCATCGGCCTCCACCTGGCGCAGCGGCTGGTCACCGAGGACGGCGGCTCGCTGCGGCTGCGGGAGGCACAGGGCACCGGGTCGTCGTTCGTGATCTCCCTCCCGGCGCCCCGGCGCGCGCCCGAGGACCACGTCTCCGCCGACCCGGCCGGAGGGGATCGTCGTGCCTGGCACCGCTCGGGCTGACCACCGCATCCTCATCATCGACGACCACCTGCTCTTCGCGGAGTCCCTCGAGCTCGCCCTGTCGCTCGAGGGCTACGACGCCCGGCGGCTCGAGCTGCCCACGGAGGGAGGGTCGATGGCGACGGTCCAGTCCCTGGCGATGCGCGCCAACCCGCGCACGGTCCTGCTCGACCTCGACCTCGGCCGGTTCGGCGACGCGATGGTGCTCATCGCACCGCTGGCCCGTGCCCATGCCAACGTGGTCGTCCTCACCGCCTCGCAGGACGAGGGCCGGTGGGGCGCGTGCATGCGGCTCGGGGCGCGCAAGGTGCTCCCCAAGAGCGGCGCGCTCCAGCTCGCGCTCGGCACCGTGCGGCGACTGCACCAGGGCCTGCCCGTGGTGACCCGCGAGGAGCTCGAGGGACTCATCGACGCCTGGGCCCGGGAACGTCGCGCGGGCGACGACATCCGACGCCGGCTCGAGCTCTTGACGCCGCGCGAGCGCCAGGTGCTGGCGGCACTGATCGAGGGACGCACCGTTCGCACGATCTCGCAGGACAGCGTCGTGTCCGAGGCGACCGTGCGCACCCAGGTGAAGTCGATCCTCGGCAAGCTCGAGGTGTCCTCGCAGCTGGCGGCCGTCGGGCTGGCCAACCACATCGGCTGGAAGCACGGCGCGTGAGCACCGAGCGGACGGACGAGGTCTCCTGATGGGGGGCGTCGGGGGTGTGCGCGTGCTCTCCGGCGGCGCCGTCGCGCCCGAGACGCTGCGCGAGATGGCCGAGCGGTTGCGCCACCGCGGGCCCGACGGATCCGGCACCTGGATCGGTGACGACGTGGGGCTGGCACACGCCCGGCTCGCCATCGTCGGGGGCGACCGCGGCCGGCAACCCCTGCTCTCTGCGGACGGGCGCTGGGCGTTGGTCCTCGACGGCGAGATCCTCAACCACACGAGCCTGCGCGCGCACCTCGACTACCCGTTCCGCACCCGGAGCGACGCCGAGGTGGTCCTGGCGGGGCTGACGACCGTCGGCATCGACTTCGTCGCGCAGCTGCGCGGGCAGTTCGCCTTCGTCGCGCACGACCGGCTGACCGCCACCACCCACCTCGTGCGCGACCGGCTCGGCATCCTGCCCCTGCACTACCGGCACGTGCCGGGAGGCATCGCGTTCGCCTCCGAGGTCAAGGCGCTGCTTGCCGTCGGGCCCCCGCCCCGCGTGGACCACCGCAGTCTCGACGACTACCTCGGCACCCGGTCGGTGCCGGCGCCCCACACCCTGTTCGAGGGCGTGAAGAAGGTGAGGCCGGCGCACCGCGTGGCGATCGGGCCAGGTGGTCACGTCGAGGAGGTCCACTACTGGACTCCCCCGGAGTCTGACCCCGAGGGCACGTGGAGCCAGTCCGACGCCACCGAGGCGGTCGGCGACGGCGTGCGCGAGGCTGTCAGATCGGCCCTCGCGGCCGACGTGCCGGTCGGCGCACACCTGTCCGGCGAGCTCGACTGCAGCCTGGTCGTCGCCCAGGCGCAGGAGCTGCGCGACGACCCGCTGCACACGTTCTCCGTCGGCTTCGGCGACCGCACGGCCGATGGCGCCGGTGACGACGTGGCGTCCGCACGACGCGTGGCCGACCTCCTGGGCACCCGTCACCACGAGGTCCTCGTGCAGCCCCACGAGCTCGAGGAGCTGTGGTCGCGGCTCACCTGGCACCGCGATGCCCCGATCGGTGACCTCGCCGACGTGGCCGCCTTCGGTCTCGCACGAGCGGCGCGGGAGCACGTCGGGGTGATCGTCTCCGGCCACGGCGCCGACGAGCTGTTCGGAGGGCACGGCCGGTACCGGTTCGCCCGCCTCGCCGAACGCTCCCACGCGCTGCCGCCACGGGTGCGCGCCGCCGTCGCCGGTCCGGTCGAACGCCGTCTCGGCGCGCCGTTCAGCGCGGCCGAGCGGCAGCGCCTGCTGGGTGCTGTCGCGCCGGCCCGGAGGCGTACGCCCCCGACACCCGGCACCGACCCGGTCGACCGGATGTTGCGCCACGACCTCGAGCACGAGCTGCCCGACACGCTGCTCGAACGGGTGGACCGGATGTCGAAGGCCGCGTCGATCGAGATCCGCCCGGCACTGCTGGACCACCGGCTCGTCGAGCTGGCCTTCCGGCTCCCGACGTCGGTCAAGGTGCGCTCGGGGTCGACGCAGTGGGTGCTGCGCGAGGTCGCGCGACCCCTCCTGCCGGATGGGATCATCGACCTCCGGCTGAGTGGATCGCGCACCGCCTCGACTGCATGGCTTCGCGCCGGCCTGCGCGACACGGCGCGCGAACGGCTCCTCGGACCCGGCTCCTGGGTCGGCCACACGCTGGACCGCACCGTGCTCGCCGACCTGGTCGACCGCGGTGGCCGGCACGACCACGTCGACCCCCGGCTGTGGACCGTGCTCGCGCTGGAGACCTGGCACCAGTGCTTCTTCGACGGCGCCTCACCCGGTCTCCCGCATCCCCGCGGGTCGGCATCCGTGACCTCCCCGGCCCCGCCGGGCTGACGCCTGCACCCGCGCTCGCCACGACCGGCTCCACCGACGCACGGTGCGCGACGGTCGAGGTAGGGGGAACCTCGACCGTCGCGGCTGGTCCACCAGGTCCGGGGTGACAGGTCATTGGGGGTTCGCCGTCACGCAGCTCCGGACTGGTCATCGGTTCGCGGACCAACAGTGGGTGCACCGATTCGAGCGTAGGGGTGGGGCGCGGCCGGTGCCCATCCCTCTGACTGGGTATCTCCCGCCCGCACGGCTATCGCTCATTTGCGGGATGAGCACGACGGCCCGGCTTCCTAGGCTCGGTGACGAATCAGCAACGGGATGCTGTGGGAGGCATTCGGTGACGGGGGCGATGGAGATGACGCAGGTCGTGGCCGACACGGTCGTCGACGCGAGGGCGAGCGAGGTGCTGTTCCGCACCCCTGTCCCCCGTCCGCGGACCCCGTCCGGAGCGGCACCGGCACCGGTCCTTGCCCTCCCGCAGAGCACCGCCGCCCGATCCGTCATCGAGATCTCGACGGTCCCCCCGGCGCCCGCACCGTCCCCGCACCGACCCGTCTGGACCTCGACCGCGGTCGACCTCACGCTGTCGCTGGCGATCGCCGGCGCCGCCACCGTGCTCGACCTGCTGTCCCCGCTGCTGGCGCTCGCTGCTGCGGCGGCCTGGCCGCTCCTGCTCCTGGTGGGCGGCACCCACCGTCGCCCCGGCCTGGGCCAGGGCCGTCTGGCCCGGGCGGGTCGGGTGCTCCGCACCGGCGGCCGTACGGCGGTCGTCGTGCTCGCCGCCTCGTCGCTGGCCCTCACCGCCGACCTGATCACCCTCGCCGCGTTGGTGGGGGCGTTCGCCGCGGCCAGCGCGGTCCACGCGATCGTCGACACCCGACCGCAGGCGCTGCGGGTGGTGCTGGCCGGCCGGCCCCGCGACGTGCGCGACGCCCTGTCGGCCCTCCCGCCCGGCACCCGGCACGAGGTCGTCGCGGCCTGCCTGACCCGCACCTCGAAGGAGCCCTGGGGCGACCTGCCGACCTACGTCGGCTTCGAGTCGTCCTCCGCGGTCGCCCACCACCACGGCGCGGATGCGTTGGTCGTGCTGCCGGGCGCACGCCTGTCCCCGACGGAGGTCCGCCGCCTGCACTGGTCCCTCGCCGGCGTCGGCACCGAGCTCTACCTCGGCACCGGCCTCCTCGACGTCGAGCCGCAGCGCACCCGGGTCGTCTCGACCCCGGGCCTCGACGTCCTCCACGTCACGCCGCCGGTGCTCCACGGCCCGCAGCGAGTGCTCAAGGACGTCGTCGAGCGGGCCGCGGCCCTGGTCGTGCTCGTGCTCGCGCTGCCCGTGCTGGCCGTGCTCTGCGTGGCCATCCGGCTGGAGAGCCCCGGCCCGGCGCTCTTCCGTCAGCAGCGCATCGGACGTGGAGCCGTTCCGTTCACGATGCTCAAGCTGCGCTCGATGAGCACCAGCGCCGAGGACGAGCGCTCGGGCCTCGCGGCCAGCAACGACGGCGACGGTGTCCTGTTCAAGATCCGGCTGGACCCGCGGATCACCCCCCTCGGCGTGCGCCTGCGCCGCTACTCGCTGGACGAGCTGCCTCAGCTGTGGAACGTCGTACGGGGCGACATGTCGCTCGTGGGGCCACGTCCGGCGCTGCCCGGCGAGGTCGCCCGCTACGACGTGGACCCGCGCCGCCGGCTGGTCGTGAAGCCCGGTGTGACCGGCCTGTGGCAGGTCTCCGGTCGCTCGGACCTGAGCTGGGCCGAGTCCGTGCGCCTCGACCTGAAGTACGTCGACAACTGGTCGCTGCGGCTGGACCTGTCGATCCTTGCCCGTACGGTGCGAGCGGTGCTGGGTCATCGCGGCGCCTACTGACCGACAGATGCAGACCACGAGGGGGAGGGACGACGTGGGGAGCCGGACCAGGGATGTGCGCGCAGCCGGCGCGACGGCGGTCGCGTCGGTGCTGGCCGGCCTGCTCCTGTCCGGCTGCGGCGGCAGGCTCCGCCGACCCGGCACCCTCCTCGAGCGACCCGGTCGTGCCGCCGTCCGGCGGCGCGACGAGCTACGCCGAGGCCGGTGAGGCCAGCGAGCCGGCGGGGACGCAACGGCCGCGACCAGCGGCGGCGCGAAGGGTGGGACGGAAAGCACCGACCCCGCGGATGAGCAGACGGCGGCGCCGACCCCTCGGTCCGACGGCAGCTCGGGCGCCGGCACAGGTGGTGTCAGCACGTCCGAGGGTGGCTCCGGGCTGGAGATGCCCGTGGCGCCCGAAGCACCCGTCGACGAGCCTCGCCGACCTGCTCGACCAGCAGCGCAGTGCCCCGCTCGTCACGACCCCCCTCCCGGGTGCTGCGAGCGCCCGCGGCCGCCTGGTGCCCGGTTTCCCCGCAGGTGCTCAGGCCGGTGCGCGCCACAGCCGTCGAGAGCAGCAGCGTCTCGCCCTCGGGCGAGCGGCTCCAGGTCGCGCTCGTCGGGACCACACCGTTGCGGCCCGACCAGGTCCTGCTCGCGCTCCGCACCCGGCTGGCGCTCCGCGGCCTGACCGAGCAGGCCGCGCCGGTCGCCGCCCCGGGCTCCTCCGCGATCGCCTTCCGGCGCGGACGCAGCGTCATCACGATCACCGTGAGCCCTTCCGGCGCGGAGACGGCGTACGACCTCATCGCCTCGCTGCACACGGGCGGCGAGTGACCGGATGTACATCAGCGTGCGTGACCGGCCGAGCTCCAGCGAGCGCGCGGCCGCCCGGTCCGCGGACCGTCCGCCCGTCGGTCGGGTGGTGCTCGTCCTCGGACTCGTCTCGCTGCTCACCGACGTGTCGTCCGAGTCGGTCTCGGCGATCCTGCCTCTCTACCTCACGATGGTCGTCGGCCTCTCCCCCGTGGCCTACGGCCTCATCGACGGGCTCTACCAGGGCGTGAGCGCCCTGGTCCGACTCGGCGGCGGCTGGCTCTCCGACGCCTCCGACCGGCCCAAGTGGGTGGCGTTCCTCGGCTACGGCCTGTCGGCGGTGGCGCGGGTCTTCCTGCTCTTCGCGACGGGAGCGGCCGGCATCGCGGCCGTCGTGACCGCCGACCGGATCGGCAAGGGCATCCGCACCGCGCCGCGCGACGCGATGATCAGCACCTCGACGCCCAGCGAGCACCTCGGCCGCGCCTTCGGGGTGCACCGCATGCTCGACACGATCGGCGCCGCGCTCGGGCCGCTCATCGCCTTCGGCCTGCTGCAGCTGGTGCCCGACGGCTACTCGGTCGTGCTGGTGGTCTCGCTCGCCTTCGCGCTCGCCGGGGTGGCGCTGCTCGGCCTGCTCGGGCCCGACGTACGCACACGCCGTGACCGTGCAGCCGCGGCGGCGCCGACCCCGCCGCCGTTCCACTGGCGCGACCTGGCCGACCGCCGGTTGCGGCCGCTCCTGGTGGTCTCGGGCGTGCTCGGCCTGCTGACCGTCGGCGACGGCTTCATCTACCTCGCGCTGCTCGACCACGGCGGCGTCAACGTGTCGTGGTTCCCCCTGTTCTACGTCGGCACCAACGTCGCCTACCTGCTGCTCGCGGTCCCGATCGGCCGGCTCGCCGACCGGATCGGCCGGGCCCGGATCCTCGTGCTGGGGCACCTCGCCCTGGTCGGCGCCTACCTGAGCTCGGTGCTGCCCACCTCGACCGCAGTCGCGACGGTCGGGACGCTCGCGCTGCTCGGCGTCTTCTACGCCGCCACCGACGGCATCATCGCCGCCATCGCCGGTCGGCTCGTCCCGATCCAGGCGCGCACGAGCGGGATCGCCGCGGCACAGACGGTGGTCGCCGTCGCCCGCATGCTGGCGTCTGCCGGCTTCGGCCTGCTGTGGCTCCTGCTCGGTCCGGCCGCCGCGATGGCGACCGTGGCTGCGGCTGCTGGCCGTCGCGATCCTGGGCGCTGCGACCCGCGTCGGCCGCCTCGACACCGCCGACGTCACGCCGTGAGCACGCGGTGAGCCCGAAGGGGCGCATCCTGTCCTTCGCCGCGGTCGTCGTGGTGCTGGTGATCGCCGCCGGGTGGTACGTCGTGCGCGAGCAGCGCGACGTACGAGCTCAGCAGCGAGCCCGACCGCCCGAGGCCGCGACAAAGCCCGTCGCGTCGGTCGCCGACGGACCGCGCATCGTCTTCCGGCACACCGGCATCGACAACGAGTACGGCGTGGTCGCCGATGGTCCCCCTCGACGACCCCGGCGGCCCGCGCGCCTTCACCGGACGTGGCGTGCGACCGCGTCGCCGCGCGGCCCGACGGGGGCTTCGTGCCTGGTGACCGACCGCGGCGTCGTGACGACCTACGAGCAGCACGAGCTCGACGCCGACGTGGAACGAGGTCGACGACGTCGACCTGCCCGGCATCCCGAGCCGCACCCGGCTCTCGCCCGACGGCACGCTCGTCGCGACGACGGTCTTCGTCGCGGGCCACTCCTACATGACGACCGGCTTCTCGACCGCCACCGAGGTGCACGCCTTCGGCGGCGGCGACGCGTGGGGCAACCTCGAGAAGTTCCAGCTGGTGATCGACGGCGAGGCGGTCAACCCGTCCGACCGCAACATCTGGGGAGTGACGTTCGTCGACGACACGACCTTCTACGCCACCGTCGGCACCGGCGGCACGACCTGGCTGGTCGCGCGGCGACCTCGACGCACGCACCCTCACCTCGGTCTCGCAGCGACGCCGAGTGCCCCGCCCTGTCGCCCGACGGCACCCGGGTCGCCTTCAAGGTCGACGTCGACCCGGGCCGCACGGTCGTGTGGCAGATCGCCGTGCAGGACCTGGCCACCGGCGAGCGCACGCTCCTCGCGAAGGGCCCTCGCGGCCTCGACGACCAGGTCGAGTGGCTCGACGACGACACCCTGCTCTACGGCATGCCCCGCGACGGACGAGCCCGGGGTGACCGACGTGTGGTCGGTCGACGCGACGGCGGACGCCACCCCGCACGCTGCTCATCGAGCAGGCGTGGTCGCCGACCGTGGTGCGGGAGGGCTGAGTCCCGGCTCAGCCCGGGACGCTACGTGCTCCGCACGTCCGGCAGCAGGGTCACGTTGAGGACGAGGGCAACGCTGCTCGGTGCCGGGTCGATCTCTCCCGTGACCATGCGATCGAGCCACGCCTGGTCGAGCAGACCCCCGTCGCGCGCCGGCACGAGCAGGTCGGGGTGGCTGCGCCAGTGGTCCACGACCTTCGCCGCGAGGACGACACCCCCTGCGGGGGGTCGCGTGGAGCTGCTGAGGCGCTGCCGCGCCTTGCGCGCCGCCTTGCCCCCGAGCGTGCGCACCGACCGCAGACGGTTGGCGATCCCCGGGTCGGCGTACGCCTCGGGCGGAGGACGGCCGTCGAGGGGCATCCGGCCGAGCTCGGGGTCGAGCGCCATCTGCAGGCGGGCGAGGAAGAGGGAGCCTCGCTTGCTCTCGGGCGCCATCCCCTGCGCGATCGCGATGAAGCGGTCGTCCAGCATCGGGTTGACCACCGAGCGGCCCAGGCACACGGCGGTCTCGGTGACACCGGCCCAGCGCTGCATCCGCTGCTCGAGGTAGAAGTCGTCGGTGGCGGACAGCCAGTCCTTGCCCGTGCTTGCCATCAGGTCATGGATGCGGTCGACCGCGCGGTCGCGAGCCCCCTCGCGCAGCGCCGGTGCCAGCGCGGCCGGGTCCGCGGACTCGTTGGCGAACATCCGCCATGAGGTCAGCCGGGCCACGCGCGAGCGGGTGACGGCAGGATCTCGAGGACGACCGAGGTAGTAGAACCCGCGGGCGACCTCGCCCCCGAGCCCGGAGATGCGGTGCCCCTGGTCCAGCCGTCGTTCAGCGATGGTCAGCGCGGCGAGGGCGAGCGGGTCGGCCATGCCCTCGAGCCGCAGGCTGGCCTCGGCGCACGCCGCGTACGCCTCGGCCGGTGTGAGGCCGTCGAGGCTCGCGAGCTCCTCCACCCGATGGGGCGTGCCCGTCCGTGCGCAGATGGCAGCGGCGATCTCGACGTCCTCGGCCCCGGGCACGCCCAGGGTGACAGCGGTGAGTCCACGTCGCAGCTCCGGCGGCACTGCGCTCATCAGGATCCGGGAGTCCTGGCCACCGGTCAGCTGGATCGTGGCATCGGGGTGGTCGGTGACATAGGCCGTCAGGTGGCGACGCAGCAGGTCTGCGGCTCGTTCGACAGCATCGTCGAGCCCGAGCAGGTTCTGGCGTGCCCGACCCTCCGTCTTCGAGGTCGAGCTGTCCGCCGCGTGCTCGGGCGAGCACCCCCGGTGCCATCTTGGAGACGCCGAGGTAGGGGGTCGCCTGGCCCGACCTGCCACCCGAGGAGGCTCTGCAGGGACATCGCCTCGCGGTCGACGGAGTGCTCGCCCAGGACCGCGAGCACGCGCGCCGAGGTGGAGAACGCTGCCCCGTCGGTGACCTGTGAGTGGTAGAGGTGGCGGAAGCCGAGCGCGTCCGTGACGGCCATCGCGGTGCCGTCGGCGGTGCGACGTACGGCCGCGAACGCCGGCAGCACTTCTCTGAGACCTGCAGCGTCACCGGCGTCGAGGAGCGCGGCCACCTCGGCGGGCGCCAGGTCCCGCTCGTGCCGGCGCGGTCCCCGGTTCAGCAGCCACAGGTGCGGCCACGCGGGCTGGAGGCCCCACGACGCCACGACGAGGTCGTCCTCGTCGACGACCAGCACGGCGTCGTCCGCCCCAGCCGCGCGCAGGACCGCTTGCACGTCGACGGAGCGCGACCCGGGTCGGCGCGACACCGCCAGCACCCCCTGCTGCATGTGCTCATCGTAGGAGAGCAGGCCCGCAGCGACGTCCCCAAATGCGGTGGCTTCGGTGCGAGCCGACGCCGGCCTACGGCCGGATTGCCCCTCCGTTGTCCCAGACGTTGCCGGACCACACGTTGCCGGGAGCGCTCTTGTCGAAGTCGGTCACCGGGAAGTAGTACCCGCACTTTCCGTTGCGGCCTCGCGAGAAGACGTTGTCGATGAAGCGGATGTTCGCGCGCCTGGCTCGAGTACGGCTTCCCGCCGGACGAGCCGCCGTAGGCGCAGGCGCCACCTGTGGAAGGCAGGAACAAGTTCCCCTGGATGAGGTTGTCCCGCACCGGCGCGAAGTCGCCGTAGCCGGTGAGGCCGGCCGAGCAGCCGGCGTCCGGCGGCACGTTGGGCGCGTCGCACGCGATGGTGTTGTGGATCAAGGTGGTGTTCTGCTCCATCCGGATCCCCGACTCGTGCATGACGCCCGACTCGTCAGTCATCTGCCCGTGGACGTAGGAGTCACGGATGGTGCAGTTGTCGGCGCAGTACATCGACCGGTTGCCGCCGACCACGTGGACGCGGGTGGCGGTGTAGTTCTGAGGCTCCAGGCCAGTGCCCTCGCGATCTCCGGCGTCGATGTAGGTGTCGGTGATCGTCAGGCTGCCGCCGTCCGCGACGGTGACCGTCCCGCTGATCGAGGACCGGCTCACGGTCACACCGGCCGCGCGGATCTCCAGTGACCCGCCGATCTGCTTGGCGTCGATGACAGTGCCCGGGGTGGTGATCGTGGTGGGACCCGAGTAGGGCGTCAGGGCCGTGCCGGCAGGAACACCGGTGTTCGTCTCGTTCGGCCACGCTGCGTTGGTGGGCGTGGGCGTGGCCGTGGCCGTGGGGGTGGGCGTGGCGGTGGGTGCCTGGGTCGACCCGGAGAAGGTGACGTCGACCCAGTAGTTGGCCTTGCGCCAGGTACGGGTGGGGAACGCGGAGGTGTCGCCGTAGCGGTAGACGCCGAGACGCTCACCGCCGGTGCTCAACGCGCCGCTGGTGCGGGCCTTGCGAAGCCCCCGCTCGGTGACTGCGTAGCGCCCCTTCGGCGCGTGCACGGAGACGGTGTAGGTCCGACCGGGGCGGATCCGGACCGGCGCGGCGAAGCGCACGCTGACCCAGCCGGCGCCGTCGGACGGGGCGATCCGGGCCTGGGCGAGGCGCTTGCCGCCGGGGCTCCACAGGCTCGCTCGACGCGGAGTGGCACCCTTGGCGTCGGCGATCTTGTAGACCCGCACGCCGGTCACCGAGCCGGCGGACGACGTACGGAACTGGGTGCCGAGCTCGACCGCACGGCGGTCGCGGTCCTTCGTGACGCGCGCGGGCGCGCGGTCGGCGAAGAGGCTGACCTCATCCGCACGGACGCGTGCCCCACCGCCGGAGCCGGACTCGGCCGGGCGGGCCGAGCTCGGCGACAGGATGGCGCCAGCGAGTGCGATGAGGGCCACCAGGACCAGCGCGAGGGTCTCCGCGCGACCGCGTCGTGCGGGGGAGGTGGAGGGATCAGGAGACAGGGGAGACGTGGAGATGGGCATGCAGAAGACCTCTGGTTTCGGGGGTGTCCAGTACGGCCACTATGGGGCGTGCGCGCTGGCGCGGCCAAAGGGATCGCGTCGCCAGGCAGTCACTCGGGCCCCACAGACCTCAGATCGTCGCAGGTGGGACGCTCGCGATACCCCAAAATGATGAAAAACGCGTCTCCCGTCGCGCGGGGTCGCACACCGGTCCCCCAGGGGTGCACCCGCCACCCCGGCGCGGGTCCGCGCTCAGCCCTGCTTGTCCGCCACGAACGCGGCCAGGCTGCCGACGGTCTCGAACACGTCGCCCGTGATGTCCTCGTCGTCGATCTGGATGTCGAAGCGTGCCTCCAGGGCCGCCGTCAGCTCCACGACACCGAGGGAGTCGAGCTCGGGCAGCTCCCCGAAGAGCGGCGTCGATGCGTCGAGCGTCGCCGTCTGGTCCTCGATGCCGAGGGTGCTCGCGAGCACCTCGATCACACTGCTGACGTCCACCTGTGTGCTCTGCACGACTGCCTCCGATGTGCTGTGGTCGGGCCCCGGGTCCGGGACCGCGACGGAAGGGTTCTGGCTGGGGTCGGACGCTGCGGCGGTCACACCAGGACCTCTGCAGGGACGGGGTGCCCGAGGAAGGCCGTCGGGCTGGCGGTCAGACCGTAGGCGCCCGCCTGGTGCACGACGACGAGGTCACCGACCTCGACAGGCGGCAGCTGCACGCGGTCACCGAGCAGGTCGAGCGGGGTGCACAGGGCGCCGACCACGGTGACCTCGGCCAGCTCCGTCGAGGTCCGGTCCACCGAGATCGGGTAGTTGCGGCGGATGACCTGGCCGAAGTTGCCGGAGGCGGCGAGCTGGTGGTGCATGCCACCGTCGACCACGACGTACGTCGTGCCGCGCGAGACCTTCACGTCGACGACCCTCGTGACATAGACGCCAGCCTCGCCGACGAGGTAGCGACCGAGCTCGACGCCGATCCGGATGTCGCCCAGCACGGGTCGCAACCGCTCCGCCAGCAGCCGCTCGAGGTTGGCGCCGACCGCCGCGAGGTCGAGGGGCTGGTCCTTCTCGAAGTAGGGGATCCCGAAGCCGCCGCCCAGGTTGACGTACGAGATGGGCGCAGGTGCCTGCTTGGCGAGGTCGAGGAGGAGGTCCACGGTCCGCTCCTGCGCCTCGACGAGGATCGGCGGCGTGGAGGTTCTGCGAGCCGGCGAAGACGTGGAACCCCTCGAGTGCCAGGCCGAGGCCGGCCATGGTCTCCATGAGGAGGGGCACGGACTCGGCGTCGATGCCGAACTGCTGGGGGCCGCCGCCCATCCGCATCCCCGAGCCCTTCACGGCGAAGTCGGGGTTGACGCGCAGCGCCGCGCGGGGCACCAGCCCGAGCTCGTCGTCCGGCAGCCAGGAGACGACGTGCCTCCCCCTCCGACTCCACCTCGACGAGCACGCCCGCGGCGACTGCGCGCCGCAGCTCGGCGTCGGTCTTGCCCGGCCCGGCGAAGGTGACCCGCTCGGCGGGCACCCCAGTGTCGAGCGCGACCGCCATCTCCCCCGCCGATGCCACGTCGAGCGTGTCGACCTGTCCGGCGAGGTGCTGCACGACGGCGGGCATCGGGTTGGCCTTGACGGCGTAGCCCAGGTCGAGGTCGTCGGGCAGAGCGGCCCGCACCTCTGCGACACGACGCGAGACCAGCGCGCGGTCGTAGGCGAAGAAGGGCGTCGACCCGACGCGCGCCGCGAGCCGCTCGAGTCCGACCCCCCCGACCTGCAGGCGCCCGTCCGTGCCCTCGAAGGGCTTGCGGTGCTCGGCCGCGATCACGGGGCCACCTCCGCACGCTCGGCGAGCTCGCGCGCGGCCTCGACGGCCAGCAACACCCGGTCGAACTTGCCGTTGGGCGAGCGGGGCAGCTCAGCGCGCACCAGGACGTCCGCAGGAACCATGAAGAGCGGCAGCTCACGCCGCAGGACCTTGAGCAGCTCGGCCGGGTCCAGACCATCACCCGCAGCCACCAGGACCACGCGGTGCCCGAGCCCCTCCTCCGGTACGCCGAGGGCGACGGCGTCGCGCACCATCCCGGTGGCGTAGGCAGCCTCCTCGATCTCCGTCGGGCTGACGCGGTAGCCGGAGGTCTTGATCATGTCGTCGGTGCGCCCCACGAAGTAGAGGAAACCCTCCTCGTCGGCGACGACGGTGTCACCGGACCACACCGCGAGCTCGGGAGCCTGCCACTCGGGGATGCCCGGGAGCGGGCGGAAGCGCTGCGCGGTCCGCTCCGGGTCGTTCCAGTAGCCGAGGGCCACCAGCGGCCCGCGGTGGACCAGCTCGCCCTCCTCCCCCGGCGCGCACTCGGTCCCGTCGGGGCGGAGGACGAGGATCTCCGCGTCCGGGATCGCCTTGCCGATGGAGTCGCGCCGACGGTCGACCTCGGCCGGGTCGAGGTAGGTCGAGCGGAAGGCCTCGGTCAGGCCGTACATCAGGTACGGCGCTGCCTCCGGGAAGGTGTTGCGCAGCTGCTTCAGGGTGGTCGCCGGCATCTTCCCTCCGGTGTTCGCGAAGTAGCGCAGCGAGCTCGTCGCGTCCTCGGGCCAGTCCGCGTCCATCAGCTGGATCCACAGCGGCGGGACGCAGGTCAGGCCCGTGACCTGGTGACGCGCGCAGAGGGCGACGAGGTCGCGGGCGACCAGGTAGTTGGCCAGCACGACGTGGGCACCGACGGCCATCGCCGTGGTGACCTGGCTCAGACCGGCATCGAAGCTCAGCGGCAGGGCGGACAGGATCACGTCGTCGGCGGTGTTCGCGAGGTAGGAGCTGACGCTCTCCGCGCCCACCAGCAGGTTGCGGTGGCTCAGGACCACGCCCTTGGGGGAACCGGTGCTGCCGGAGGTGTAGAGGATGGCCGCACGGTCGCCGTCCGGCGGCCGCGGCGTCGGCCCGGCGAGCGGAGTGGTGGCCGCCAACGCAGCGTAGGAGTGGAGGTCGACCGCACCGGGAGCGCGGTCGCCGTCCCCGTCGAGGAGGACCACGTGTCGCAGGTCGGAGCCGGGGTGCTCGTCCCACGCGTCGGCGAGGGACGCCCACCTGCGCGCGGTGGTCACGAGCACCACCGACCCGCTGTCACCGACGACGTGGGCGACCTGACGCGGCTTGAGGACCGGGTTGACCGGCACGAAGGCGGCACCGGCCACCGAGGTGGCGAGCAGCGACACGACGGTCTCGATGCGCTTGTCGAGGAACACTGCGACACGGTCGCCGGGGCGTACGCCGAGGTCGACGAGCCCCCCGCCGACGGCGCGCACCTCCCGCCACACCTCTGCATAGGTGCGCGTCGTCGTACCTGCGGTGAGGGCCGGTCGCTGGGCGTGCGACGAGGCGGCCTCCTCGAGGAGGTGGTGGACCCGGGTCCTCATGGGCTGCGCCTCTTCCGTCCGTGCACGCCGATCACCAGGCCACGCACGTGAGCTCGCTGTAGAGGTAGTCGACGTCCCCGGCCTCGAGGTCGTCCCCCCGGAACATCTTGGGTCGCGGCCGGGACAGGGTGCGGGCCCCGGCGGCGTCCAGCCGGCGACCCGTTCCTCGACGAGCGTCGCCAGCGCCCCCTGGGCGAGCAGGTGGCTCGACAGCCGCGGCCAGGCCCGCGGCAGCAGCCCGGGGTCCGACACGTGGAGAAGGGAGGCGAAGACCGGCAGGCCCTTGCGACGGTCCTTGCGGTGGACGACGTAGAGCGGACGACCGCCCACGTCGAGCACGACGTGTCGCGCGGCGGCGGCGCCTCGGTGGTCGTCGAAGATGCGACGCGCATCGCCGGTCAGGAGTGCTGAGATCCGGTCCGGATCGCTGGTCGCGCGCACTCCGCGGGACGGCAGCGGGAGATTCGGGACCAGCCGGGTCGCGGTGTCGAGGTGGCGGAACTTGAGGCGCTCGTTGAGGGCCACGACGTTGCCGCTCGGCGACAGGTCGGTGAAGTCGTGGTCGCGCTGGCCGAGCAGTGCGCGGAGCAGTCGCAGGCCCTGCGCCTGGAACGCGTCGTCGACGCACCACGCGCCCAGGTTGCAGCACGCGACGACTCCGACCGGCGACGGTGCGGTCAGCGTAGAAGGCCAGGGCCGCACCCACGACGCGCCCGTCGTCGCGCAGGTGGAAGCCGTGGTTCGGAGCATCGCAGTGCCACGGCGGCACGATCGACCGTTGCCCACTGCCCGGCGCTCAACCGGTCGTTGAGCGCGCGGTGCAGGTACGCCGCCACGTCGGGGACGTCGTCCCCCGTGATCGGCGCGAGCACGACTGCCGAACCCCCCATGTCGACCAGCATCCGGCGTCGTGGCGCTGCATGATCCCGAGCCGGGCCCAATACCCACATTTGAGGTATCGAGCCGCACGGAGGCGATCGGCCTGCTCGCGGTCTCCCTACCGTTGCGGCATGACCACGGGGGCACGGACGCGCATCAACGTGTGCTTCCACGGCATCGGTGAGCCGGGTCGCGTGCTGGAGCCCGGCGAGGCGCCGTACTGGATCACCCACGAGGCGTACCTCGACATCCTCGACGTGCTGGCCGAGGACCCGCGCGTGCGGATCAGCTTCGACGACGGCAACGCCTCCGACATCCACCTGGGCCTGCCGGGCCTGCTCGAGCGCGACCTGGACGCGACGTTCTTCGTGCTCGCCGGACGGCTCGGCCGTCCTGGGAGCCTCGGCACCGCCAACGTGCGCGAGCTCCTCGCCCGCGGCATGTCCATCGGCACCCACGGCATGGACCACCGACCCTGGCGCGGCCTCGACCCGGCGTCCCGTCGACGCGAGCTCGAGGAGGCGCGCCGCGTCCTCAGCGACGCGGTCGGCCGACCGGTGGCCCGCGCAGCGCTGCCGCTCGGACAGTACGACCGCACGCTGCTCGCGCACCTGCGAGAGCTCGGCTACACCGAGGTGAGCACCAGCGACCGTCGCTGGGCCAGGGAGGCCGCGTGGCTCCAGCCCCGCTTCTCCGTCCGTGATGGCGACACCGCCGACACGGTCCGCAAGGAGTTCCTCGGGCGCCAGCCGCCGGTGCGCCGTGCGGAGCGTGCGCTGGTGGGCACGGTCAAGCGCTGGCGCTGACGGCGAGCCTCATGCCCCGGCCCCCACCGCGTCGAGCCACTCCGGGCCGCGTAGCGCCCGTCAGCAGCGACGGACGAAGCAGCACGTGCACGGCGCGCCGGCAGGTCGTCCGACCCAGGGCCGCACGGCTCGACTCGCGCGCCAGCAGCGCTGCCCAGAACAGGGCGCTGTGCACCGCGCCCGTGGCGCGAGCGGAACAGGCGCCACCGGTTGGCCACGAGCAGTGGCCACAGCCGGACCGAGGTCGCCGAGCCTCCCTCGAGGTGGACCGCCCGCGCGGACGGCACGTAGCGCACCGTGTGCCCCCGGTCGCCGGCCCGCAGGTGGAACTCCGTCTCCTCGGAGTAGAGGAAGAACTCCTCGTCCCAGGGACCGCAGTCGCGCCAGCACCCGGCGTCGACGAGCTGCGTCGAGCCCTCGGCCCAGTCGACGTCCTGCTCCCGGCCGTACCGCGACGGATCGGTCACCATCTCGCCGATCAGCGGGTGCGACCCGCCCGCACCGCTCCGAGGAGGCGTCGCCCAGTGCCCGGAGCACGCTGGGCGCGCGCCTCATCGAGTGGATCAGGTCTCCGGACGCGTCGTCGAGCCGGGGGACGACGATGCCGGCCCCGGTGCGTCGCATGACGGTGAGCAGCTCCGGGACGCACCCGGAGCGAGCCGCACGTCCGGGTTGAGCACCAGCACGGCCGTGTGCGCGGGGGCTGCGGCGACGGCGGCGTTGATCCCGGCCGCGTAGCCACGGTTGTCGGGCAGCGCGACCACCGTGGCATCCGGCGCACAGCCCCGCAGGACGGCCAGGCTGTCGTCGGCGGACGCGTTGTCGGCCACGACGAGGTGCCAGGACACCTCAGCCATCCCCGCGGGCAGTGACCCCACGAGTCCCTCGACCACGTCGGAGCTGTTGTGGGTGACGACCACGACCGCGACGGAATCATCGCCGATCGACGCACTGGGCACGGCACAAGCCTCGCGGTCCGGACGTGAAGACGCATGCCTCATCGGGGGTATGGCTGGCTCCGCCTCAACGCACCGAGTCGGCGCTCGAGGTCGCAACGACGTCGCGATCGGCCCACAGGACGCGCAGTGCCGCGCCGGACATACCGATGAGCAGTGCGAGCATGCCGGCCGCCTGGGCGAACGCGGCGACGTCGAACAACGCCCAGGAGACGATGCCCGCACACACCCCCGCCAGAAGGGCGAAGGCCAGGAGGCGATCGCCGGGGTCCTTCGCCAACCTCCCAGCGGCGACACCTGAGGCGATCGCTGACGCGAAGAGGACGAGCTGGGCCCCGAGACCGATCAGCCCACCACCCAGCAGGAGGTTGAGGTAAACCGGTCGTCGAGAATCCAGTACTCGGGGAGGAAGGTCCCCACCCCGCGCCCGAGCCACGGGTGGTGGCTCCAGTACTCCACCACCATCGCGTAGCTGTCGGTCCGCGACGTGATCGAGGAATCGTTGCCGGCACCCGTGAAGAGGCTTGAGATGGATCCGATGAATCCCGGGGACGGCGACGAACAGGCCGCTAACAATGACCATGAACCCGCCGGCGGCGACCAGCCGGGCCTGACGACCGAAGCCCGCGAACACCACGGCGAACGCCACCATGCCGCACACCACGGCTGTGCGCGACCCGTTGAGCAGCAGTACCGCCGGGAGGGCCAGCGCGATGCACCGCATGAGCCACGGCCTGCGTGTCTCCCGTGCCGCAACGGCGATGGCGACAACGGCATGGCCATCGCCATGACCGCTGACAGCTCGATCGGGTGGGTGGAGGTCCCGCTCGGCCTCAGCACCGAACCGCGCTGGATCAGCACGAGCCCCTTAGGGGCGGACAACCCGGGCAGGGCAAGGCGGTCGACCCAGACTTCTCGGGTGACGATCTGGATGGCGGCGAGCAACGAGATCGCCCCCATGACCAGGGCGATCCGCCGTGCCAGGGTCCACAGGCGTTCCCGGCTGACACCCCGTCCACCGCCACGCAGACCAGTCCGGTCCCAGCCCAGGGTGCGCACGAGCCCGGCGTCAGCCGGACTGCGCTCCCCGACGGGAATGGCCAGACCTGCGGAGTGCGCGTAGGCGACGAGCACCACGACCAGGTTGAACAAGCTGCCGCACGGACCCACGACGGCATCGGCAAGGACAGGTGGCCGTCCGCCTCGTGGACGCGGTCCCACGCCCACCAGAGGAAGAGCGCGAGCGCCAGCAGCGTGGAGGGACCACCGACCTGACCCATCGCAGTGAACACCATCGGGGAGGGGATCACGAGCAGGCAGACGATGTAGAGGGTGAGCACGCTGGCGGCGTCGGGCCCGCGATCCGAGAAGATTGCGCCCCGCCTGAGCGTCAGGTCAGGTTGACGCCGCTCGGTCACGTCGTCTTCGACTTCTTGCCGCGAGCCGAACCGCCACCGTGAGTCACGCCGCGGCCTTGAGCCGCCTTGCGTACGGCGGGCGCCGGCCCTTCGCCGTCTCGCGACGCGACAGGAGCACCTTCGGGCTCGGACTGCTGCGGTGGAGGCGGCGGGTCGCCGCGATCACCGCCCATGGGCTCGTGGTCCTTCCTGCGACGCAGGAGCAGCGAGTCGAGCATGCTCAGCAGGAAGAACAGGAGCAGGAGGAGGCCGCCGCCCACGACGACACCTGCGCGGATCGAGCCGGTGCTGGACATCGGGTGTCGTGTCGCGCGTCAGGACGTGGGAGTCGATCAGTGCACTGGGCGCGATGCCCAGGTCGGTCTGGAGGTTGATCAGGTTCTGGTCCGCCTGGCTGACGAGCATTCCGAGGGCATCGTCGGCCTCGGTCCTGGTCGTGCTCTCGGTGTCGATCACCACGATCGGCCCGGTGTTCAGGACGTCGGAGGCGGCCTTGTAGGTGACGCCGGGGAACTGCGCCAGCACGAGGTCGCTCGTCTGCTTGGAGGCCAGGCTCGCGATCAGGATGTCCTTCGCCTGTCCCAGGCTGCCGAGGTAGAACAGCGGGTTTCCCTGCGTGAAGTCGAACTGGTCGGAGGAGACTCCTCGCGAGACCTCGGGGCAGCAGCAAGATGGCAGACGAGTAGGAGTACGTGGGCGGTGTCGTCCGCACAGCAAGTCCCACCGCCGCTACGATGCACAACAGGCCAACTGTGGCAATGCGCCAACGACGGCCGAGCACATCGACGATGGTTCGCAACAACATCCCTGACTCCCCCTGACGGCCCCACCCGCCTCTCGGCTCACGCATTGTGGCACGGGTTCGACGGTACGTGTCATGCTGAAGACGAATCATCGAAGAAGCCGACGACGGGCCAGTGTTCGGGGAGCGACGTGCGAGAAGGTCTGGGGGCTGCACTCCGCCGGTGGTATGTCTCCGCGGCCTGCCTCGCGCTGACGCTGCTCCTGTTCGGCGCCGTCCAGTCCAGGCCGCCGGTGTTCTCGAGCAAGGTACTGGTCGCAGTCCTGCCGCCGATGCTTCATCGACCGCAGCGCCCTGCAGAAGCCCGATGCCGTCGACCTCGCCTCGATCGCCGTCATCGAGATGAACCAGGCGCCACACCTACTCCCCTCCAGCACGACCGACACGACGCTCTACGGGCGCGGGACGATCCGCGGCACGACCGTGCGGCTCGACTTCACCGGCAACCAGTGGAAGCCCGAGGTGCCCCGGCCCTACGTCGTCGTCGAGGCCACCGACGCCACCGCCGACGGGGTACAGGCCAGGATCGACGACAGCATCGCCGAGCTCGAGAGCACGATCCGTCGCCTCGAGGACGAACAGCGCGTCGCCGAGAAGGAGCGCGTGGACGTCGTACCCCTCCAGGACGCCGTTGTCGTCCAGGTGCTGAAGAGCCGCTCGCGGGCGCTGATGGGCAGTGGTCTCGCCGGGCTGGCGCTGCTCCTATGGGCCGTCCCCGGTGTGGATAGGCGGCTCTCGGCGCGCGCTCGGCGACGCGCCGGCAACTCACCCAAATAGGGGACTTGGTTGCACCTGGCCCCGGAGACTCGCACCGGCCCTGACGCTGGTCGCAGGTCCGCCCTCGCCGGCGGTGCCGACGTGACGACGCCGTGGGGGGCACAGTGGAGAGACGGATCAGGCGGGTGGCGCGCGCCGTATCCCAGCCGCGTCGCGACCGACCCGGCGAACTGGTCCGGTACCCCGGCAGGCATCGCGGGCGGACTGCTGGGTCTCGGCGTCGAGGCGGTGCCCATCGGCAGCGGGCAACCCTCGCTGGACTCGCTGCGGCTGCTCACGCTCGAGCGTGTCGGCCGGCGCCGTGACCCGCTCGCCACCCGGAGTCGCACGCTCACCGATCGCCGGGAAGCCGTCCTTGCCCGGGCCGTGCGCCGCGCCGGCCTCGACGCACTGATCGCCATGGGCACCGACATGTACGACCTCGGCCGGGTCCGCCTGGCCGAGGTCCCCACCGCCACCTACGACGACGGCACCTTGCTGCAGCAGTGGCGGGCGCCCGAATCCGACATCAGGGTCGCGGGCTTTCCCGAGCAGGCCGCCCGCGCCTGGTCCGACACCCAGGCGGCGTCGAGCCGTGCCGCCGACGCGTGCTGCGTCAGCACGTCCTGGGCCGGTCGGTCGTTCGTGGAGGACTACGGAGTGCCGCCCGACCGCGTCCGGGTCGTCGGCATGGGGCACCGACCCCGAGGCGCCGCTCACGCCCAGCGCGACTGGTGCAACCCGCGATTCCTCATGGTCGGCATCGACTGGCGCCGCAAGAACGGCGACGCAGTGCTCTCCGCGTTCCGCGAGGTCCGTGGGCGCCACCCCGACGCCACCCTTGACCTAGTCGGCGCACACCCGCCCGTCGACGAGCCGGGCGTGCGCGGCCACGGCGAACTCCTGCGCGAGGACAGGGCCGCGCAACAGCTGCTCGACGACCTCTTCGCGGCCGCCACGGCCTTCGTCCTTCCCAGCCGCTTCGATCCCTCCCCCATCGCCTACCTCGAGGCGGCCTCGGCAGGGCTGCCAGTGATCGCCACCACGGAAGGTGGGGCCGGCGAGCTGCTGGGCGAGGCGGCGATCACGGTGCACCCCGACGCACACGCCGATCTCGTGCGGGCGATGGAGAGGCTGACCGATCCGGCGACCGCGCGTGCGATGGGCGAGCACGCCGCGGTCCGGGCGGCCGACTCCTCGTGGCGCCACGTCGCCTCCCGGCTGTTGGCGGCCCTGGACGACACAGGCTCCGACACAGGCTCGGACGACGTCGACGTGAGGGCGTCGTGACCCGGAGGGAGGCGACCGATCGTGCCCCGCTACGTGCGCTCGTCCAGGTCAACAGCCTCGCCCTCGGCGGTACCCAGCTCAACGCGGTCGACATGGCCCGCGCACTCCGCAGTCGCGGCGTCGAGTCGTTGGTGATCGGCCCCCGGGACACGCTGCCCGACGACGGCCCCTCGCTCTTCGACGTGGCCGCGGACCACGGCATACGCCTCGAGGCGTTCGACCGGCCCACCACGACGATCGGCGGGGCGCGGGCGCTGGCCGCGCTCGCGGCGCGCGAACGAGCCGACCTCGTGCACGTGTGGGGCTCGTGGCACGCACGACCCGCCTTTTGGGGGCCGTGCCTCCTGGGTCGTCGACCCCTCGTGATGACGATCTACGAGATGTCGGTGCCCGCCGACACCTACCGCCGGCCGGACCTCGTGGTGGGCACCGGCTACCTGATGGACGACCTGCACAGCCGGACCGGCCCCGTCCACCTGATCAGCCCTCCGGTCGACCTCCGCAGGGACCACGCGGCGGCTGTCGACACCGACGACTTCCTGGCCACCCACGCCCTGCGGCCGGGGTCCGTGCGCATCGTGCTCGTCAGCCGGCTCGACGACTCGATGAAGGCACTCGCGGTCGAGCACGCCATCGACGCCGCTGGTCGACTGGAGGGCGACGTCGAGCTCGTCGTCGTCGGCGGCGGGGACGCCGAGGCGCGACTGCGCGCCCGGGCCCAGGCCATCAACGCCTTGCACGGCCGGCGCGTGGTGACCCTGACGGGTCCGATGACCGACCCGCGGGCGGCGTACGCGGTGGCGGACGTGACCATCGGCATGGGCGGCTCCGCCGCGCGGGCCCTCGCCTTCGGCAAGCCGCTTGTCGTCTCCGGCGAGTTCGGCTGGTACCGCACGTTCACCCCCGACACGGCGGCGTCGCTCTTCCGCAACAGCTTCTGGAGCGCCGACGCGGAGCCTGACCCGGTGGGCCGCCTCGAGCACGAGCTGCGAGCCCTCGTCGCCGACCCCGGGATGCGCGCGTCGCTCGGCCGGTTCGGTCGTGCCTTCGCCGAGGAGCGGTTCGGTCTCGAGGCGATGGCCTCGCGCCAGGAGGGAATCTACCGCTCAGCACTCCGCGGCTACTCCGCGAGCCGCTGGTTCCCCGACCTCCGCACCGAGGCCCGTCTGGTCGCGGCCCGCCGGCTCTCCCGCCGGCCCTCCGATCGCCCTGCCGTCGGGGTGGACACCTGATGGGCGTCACCCGCGCGCGGCTCCGTACGCGCGCCAGCACGTGGATGGCCGATCGCTCGGTGCGGCGCGACGTCGCGAGCCGGACCCTTCCCGAGTTCGTCCGGGTGCCGTCGACAGGGCGCCCGACCATCCACTACCTCGCTCCGATGCCCACCAACGCGAGCGGCGGCGTGCGCGTCATCCACCGGCACGTGGACCTGCTCAACGAGATGGGCTGGCAGGCGCAGATGGTGCACCCCAGCAAGGCGCCGCGCATCGAGTGGTTCGAGCACAGCACCCGCCTGGTCCAGACGATGCGGCTGGAGGTGGCCGACCACGACGTAGTGGTCGTCCCCGAGTTCTACGCGGTGCGCTTCGCGAACCTTCCGACCTGGTGTCGCACGGTCGTGTTCAACCAGGGCGGCTACCTCACCTTCGACCTGGTCGACCTCGACTCCATGGCCGGCCGCTCCCTCTACCGCGACCTGCCCACCCTCGCCGGGGTGCTGACCCCCTCACGCGACAGCCAGGCCCTGCTGCAGCACACCTTCGCCGGTATCGACGTGGCCGTCGCACGCCCCGTCGTCGACTCGACGGTCTTCCGGCCGCCGACAGCTGACGAGCCCCCCGCGGGCCGTCGTTTCGCCTACTTCCGCTCGCGCCGGCCCCAGGAGCTGCACCAGCTGCTCCACATCCTGCGCGAGCGGGAATCGACTGGGAGCCCGTGCCCATCGCCGGCCGCTCTGAGAACGAGGTCGCTGCGCTGCTGCGCACCTGCGCGGTGTTCCTGAGCTTCAGCGAACGGGACGGCTTCGGTCTCCCGCCTGCCGAGGCCATGGCCTCCGGGTGCTACGTCGTCGGCTACTCCGGCGGCGGCGGCGATGAGTTCTTCCTGCCTGAGCTCTGCTCGCCCGTTCGCGACCTGCTCGGATTCGCGCAGGCCGCTGAACGAGCGATGGCGACCCCGCTCGAGCAGCTGGCGGCCACCGGTCTGGCGGCGTCGTCCTACATCCACGAGGCCTATTCAATCGACGGCCTGCGCAAGGACCTCCGGGCGGTTCCTGGACCTCCGTCCCGGGACCCGCGCCCGACGCTCCCAGCCCATCCGTGTCCGCGTCCGCCCAGCGAACGGCCGCACGCGGCACCTCGGTCTAGGAGCTCCTGCCGGGCAGGAGCGCAACCAGCTCGCGCCCCGTCACGATCAGGTACGCCAGGACCGCCGCGGTGCCGCCCGCGAGGAACACCGGCCACGCCGCCGCACCGTGGGACTCGACCGCCGTCGTGGCCGCGAGCCCGGCGCCTCCGGCCACTGCGGCCGCCGCGACCGGCCGGGCCAGCGTGCGCAGCACGACGCCGGCGGACGGGAGGACGTCGCGCAGCACGAGCGCGTAGCCGGGAAGAGTGATCGCGGCCATCACGACCACGTGTACCCAGGCAACCCCGATGAGTCCGGAGGGCACGGCCGCGATCATCGCGGGCACGAGGAGCGCGATCCAGACGAGCTGTACGCCCAGCAGGCGCGCTGTTCGGCCCCGCGCCACGAGCACGTTGACCAGGAGCAGGCTGAAGGCGTAGAGCATGCCGTAGGCCGACAGCACCTGGAGCACGGAGGCCGCCGACGTCCACTGGTCGCCGAAAAGGCTGGCGACGAGCGGGTCGGCGAGCACCATCGTGGTGACCCCGATGGGCAGCGCGACGAGCGCGACGACGCGCAACCCCGTAGCGGTCGCCGCGGCGATCGCGACGTGGTCGGTGCCCAGCCGGGCGAAGGCCGGCACGACCACGGCGTTGAGGGCGGAGCCCAGCACCGCGGTCGACCAGCTCGCCACGGTGAACGCGATCATGTAGGTGCCGACGTCGGCGTCGCTGAGGAACCGGCCGAGGATCACGTAGTCGGCGTTGAGCAGCGCCCAGTTGACCAGGTTGGCCGCCGAGAGCGGCAGGCCGAACAGGAGGAGCGGCACGAGCAGGTCCCGCCGGAAGCCGGGTCGGTGCACCGTCACCGCCGCGACCATCACCAGTCCGGTGATGACCTGCCCCACCACGCGGGACCAGGCGAAGGCCTCGGCCCCCTGCCCCTGGAGGGCGAGCACCACCAGCAGCGCGTTGGCCGGCACGAAGCCGGCGACGGTCGCCGCGAACAGACGAGCGCTGCCGGAAGTCCCTGGCGAGCTGGGCGCCGGGTACGGCGAACACGCCGGTGAGGAGGACGCTGATGGACAGGATCCTCAGTGAGTCGGCCGCTTCAGCCGAGCCCACCAGCCGGGCGAGCGGGGCGGCCTGCGAGGCCATGCCCAGCGCGAGCACGCCCGACACGACGACGGAGATCGTGGTGACGGTGGGGGCGATCTCTGACGGGTCCTCGGGCGAGCGCGCCACCGCAGCGGCCAGGCCCAGCTCGGCCAGGCTGGTGATCACGACATAGACCGCGAGGGCCAGCGCGAAGACACCGAACTCGCTCGGGCTCAGGAGCCGGGCCAGGACCACCGTCACGAGGATGTTCGCGATCCTCATGACGACGTTGCTCAGGCCCGACCACAGAGCGCCTCGCCCGACGTCCCCCTCGGGCACGCCAGGTGTGGCCGGCTCGGTCGTCGCTCCTGCCGTGGCCTGCGCCGTCACGGGCGTGGCCGGAACACCACGTCGACGAAGTAGTTGGCCGCGTTGTAGGAGCCGGTCGGGAACCCGCCGCCTGCGCCGTACAGGAATCGGCCGTTGTTCGTCGTCGCGGCGCTGAGTGCGCCGTTGGTCACCTGGTTGGCGAAGTAGCCACTGGTCAGCGAGTACCGGCCGTTGGGCGCGTAGTAGGACACGACGTACGACTGCCCCGCCTGGAGGTCGACCGGGGTGGACAGCGCGGCACGCTGCCATCCGTGGGCGGTCTCGTTCTGGAACGTGACCGTCGCGAGCCTCGTGCCGTCCGCGGTCCACAGCGATCCCGTGTGGGTCCCGTTGTTCTGGTAGCCCTTGTAGAACCGGATCGCGGTCGCCGAGCCGGCCACGGACGGCGTGAAGGCCATGCCCAGCTCGAGCGCCGAGCCGTCGTTGGAGTCGTCGACCGCGGGGACCAGGTCGTCCAGCAGGCTCTGCTCGTCGATGGCGGTGAAGCTCCAGGAGACGTCAGGCACGGTGGCGCCGTACTCCGAGACGAGTCCGCGGACCGTGACCTGCACGGCGCGGCCCGCAGGCAGCGATGAGGTCGGGTCGAACGTGATCGTGCGACCGTCACCCGACAACGTCGCCGAGCCCGCCACCGACTGGCCACCCGAGGTGGCCGTGACCGACCATCCGGGCGCCAGGGCCCTGCTCACCGTGAGGCTCACGTTCGTGGACCGATCCACGTCGCTCGCCCCGTCGGCCGGCGTCCTCGAGACGACCGCGAGGGTCGGCGCGGCGCGGGCGAACACCACGTCCACGAAGTAGTTGGCGTTGTTCCACGAGTTCGCCGGGAACCCGCCACCGGCGCCGTACACGAAGCGGCCGTTGCCTGTCGCGGGGGCCGTCAGGTCACCGGCCGTCCACGGCTGGGAGAAGAAGGCGCCCGTCAGTGCGTAGTGGCCGGTCGGTGCGTAGTAGGAGACGACGTACGTCTGCCCGGCCTCGACGGCGAGCGGCGTCGCCAGGTTGGCTGTCTGCCACCCGTACGAGCTGGACGCCGCGAAGGAGACGGTCGCCAACCGGGTCCCGGTCGAGCTTCCACAGCGAGCCGGTGTGCGGTCCGTCGTTGCCGGGACCGCGGTAGAACCGGATCGACTTGATGGTGCCGTCGCGGCTCGGCGTGAACGCGGTGCCCACCTCGACGGGTGCGCCTTCGGCCACGGCCTCGCTGCTCGGGATCTCGTCGCCGAACATCGTCTGGGCGTCCACGGAGTCGGGATCACGCGTCCGGAAGGTCCACGACTGGGGACCGAGCGCCGCGCCGTCGACCGACCGCGCGTCGACGAGCTCCACGGTCACGATGCTGCTCGCGGGCAGCTTCGCGGTCGGGGTGAAGGTGAGCAGGGTCGCGTCATTGGTGGCGACGACCGAGCCGGGCACGGACGTCTGGCCCACCCGCACACGCAGCGTGTAGCCGGGCGCCAGAGGCTCGGAGACGCCCACTCGGATCCGTGCGCTGCGCGCGACGTCGACGGCGCCGGGAGCAGGGTCGCGCACCGTCATGGCGATGCTCGGCGGACGGGGCTCGAAGTTGACGTCGACCAGGTAGCTCGTCGGCGAGGTCAGCGACGGGAAGCCCGAACCGTAGGTGTAGGCACCTGCCCGGTTGCCGACGCCCAGCGGCGGCCGCGAAAGGTTGGCGGACTCGAACGCGTTGGGTGTGGCCGAGTATCGGCCGACCTCCGCGCGGTAGGAAGCGACGTACTCGCGGCCCGCTCGGACCGTCACCGGCGTGCTGAAGGCCAGCGTCTGCCATCCGGTCGTGCTCTCGTCGGTGAACGTGCCGGTGGCCAGCTGTGTGCCGTCGGCGCCCCAGAGCGCGCCTGTGTGCGTCCCGGTGTTGTTGAGGCCCTTGTAGAACTTCACGCCCGTGATGACGCCACCCTGCGAGGGCGTGAAGCGCACCCCGAGGGTGACCGGCACCCGGTCGGCGTCCTCGAGCAGCGTCGGCACCGTGCCGTCGTCGAACAGCGCAGCACGGGCACACGCCGGGGGCGTTGGGCGGCTTGACCGTGGTGAAGGTCCACGTGCCCCCCAGGAGACGTTGGCGCCCGAGAGGTCCTTGGCAGTGACCTTGACCGTGTACTTCATGGAAGC
Organism: uncultured Actinomycetota bacterium; assembly: GCA_963795275.1. Lineage (GTDB taxonomy): Bacteria > Actinomycetota > Actinomycetes > Propionibacteriales > Nocardioidaceae > Nocardioides. The sequence continues at coordinate 3,345 of CAWCHD010000002.1, read as the reverse complement.
CGTCGAGCCGGGCCGGCTCGGCGTGAACCCGACCACCCGCGTCGCCGGGGTCAACGACGATCGGTGCCGGCGACCTTGACCCCGGGTCGGGGTCTCCACCGTGACGGTGGCGGTGCCGGTCTGGATCGGTTTGGAGTACTTGGCCCTGACGACCAGCTTGTAGGGGTGCTGCAGGCGCCGGGCAGGGGCCACTGGTCCATCACGACGTGCTGCGTGCTGGAGGTCGTGGTGAACTGCACGTCCACGTAGTACTGACTGCCCTTCAGCTTCTGGTTGGGGAAGGTCGCTGTTCGAGACGCCCGCGGGCGGCGAGCCCGAAGCCGCCGGCCACGCTGAGCGGACCTGCGTCGCGACCGCGCGCGAAGGACCACTCCTGGCAGGACTGGCTGGCGGCAGCGGTGTAGGAGACCACGTACCGTCTGGCCGGTGGAGACCGTGACCGGCGCGGAGAAGGTGGCCTCTGCCAGCCTGATGCCGTCTCACCGCTGAACGTCACCTGGGCCAGGCGCTCACCAAGGTCGAGCGATCCGAACGCGGGACCGGCGTTGCTGGTGCCCTTGTAGAAGGTACCGCGACGAACCCGTCGCCGACGGCGAGCAGGCCCAGCTCGACCCGGTTCACGTCGTCGCTCGCCGCCATCGCGGGGACCTCGTTGCCGAGGACCGAGCACGGGCAGGCGACGTTGGTCGAGCGCGAGACGGCTGTGCCGATGTTGGCGCTGTCGTCCATGGCGCGCACCCGGACCGGCGTCGAGCCGACGCCCATCTGCGGGTACGCGTACTCCACCACGACGTGCCGTTCGCCGCGTGCCACGTCCCGCCCTCGTCGGTCGAGACCTCGACCCCGGCGACGCGGCCACCGACGTCGGTGGCGGTTCCGGTGATCGTGACGTCGGTGCCATTGGCCTGCTGGGCGCCAGCCGCCGGGCTCAGATGGACACGGTCGGCGGGGTTGGTCGGTGCTCGCAGTCGCTTGGGTCAGGCCGGTCATGAGCGAACCCGGCTGGACGCCCATGTCGGCGAACAGGTTGACCTGCGCCTGCTGCATCCGCGGGTCCGCGGGCTCGGGGGCGTATGACGAGTCGTGCACCCCGTCGAGGCCCCACGACCACTGGATGGTGCCGGCGCTGAAGACCAACGCCTCCGCCGCGCCTGGTACATGGTCAGGTTGTGCCGGGTCGTTCCGGGAGTCGTCGTGTTGCCAAAGTCCCGGAGGTACTCCGGGACTGCCCCGGTCGTCGTGGACAGCCGGACCAGGCCGCGTGGTCGAGACCCGTTGTCGACGTCCTCGTTGGACTCGTAGCCGATCGTGTGGGGTGCCAGTGCGGCGCTCCCCGACGTCATCGACGCCAGTGGCGTGTGCCTCCAGAGCCGGTACCGGCCCTCGTTCGCGCTGACGGTGATCGCGAGATCCGAGAAGTTCACCTGGTACTGGGTCCCGACCAATGAGTTCTCGGGCTTGCCGCCGCCTCGCGAGGTGGGTGCAAACCGCGGGTCCCGCCACGTGCCGGTCCACTCGCTGTCCGGGTCGATCTTCGCGTTGCCCCACGTCTCCTTGTAGGACACGGCGAGCGTTCGATACGCACTTCGGCTGGAGTCGATCGATGGTTCGTAGCGTGTCTTCCAGTACACCTCGTTCCCGGCGAGGAACTGGAGGTTCACCCCGAGCCATCAGCCATACAGCCCGCCATGTTGGCGCGCTGTCCCTTGCTCCAGTACTCGTCGTGACCCACGGACAGGAAGACCTTGTGGTTGGTCAGCAGCTGGCCGTTGCGATCCGAGTCGACGCCAGCGATGTAGGTGACGTCGTAGCCGTTGCGCTCCATGAAACGCGTCATCGCGTACTCGGCCGACATGTAGAAGTCACGCCCGTTCTCACGTCCGCGCGTGAGCACGGCGGGTTGTAGCGATCTCGTAGGCGCGATTGCGCCCCTGGGTCCCTCCCCCGTAGAAGTACCCCCCGCCGTACATGTTGTAGGCCTGCCACGTGGGGTCCGAGGTCTGGAAGACGACGCTGGACCTGCTGGATGCTGTCCTCAACCACCACGCCATGCTGCAGGTGCAGCAGCGCCGTTCGCGAGCCGGAGGTGTGCGATGTAGACGCCCGAGACCGCGGTCGCGGGTCATCGAGGTCGTTCGAAGCATGTCCTCGATCTGCCGCAGTCGTAGAGGTCAGTGGTGAGATCGGTAATGCACTGCGGCTGCACCTGCGGCAGTCGGGCGCTGGGGGTGACGGAGGCGATCTTGCGGGCGCCGATCTGCGTAGTAGCCCATGCGGTAGATGTCGATGGAGTACGACGACGCAGCTGTGTCGATCTTGAAGTCGATCCGCTGACCCACGTTGACCGAGATGTCTGTGGCGAAGCCCTGGATGGACGCATCGCCGGAGCCATCGATGTCCCAGATCTCCGGGTCGTAGACCTTGGACTGAAACCTTGAAGACCAGAGATCATGCCGCTGGTTGCACAATGGGCTCGTCCTGTGCTCGGCTTCTGTCGGGCTGCCGATCAGGACGAGGAACGACACCATCCAGCAGCGCGATCAGCAACAAGACCAGATCCGTGAGCACCACCACGGATCGACGGATCAATCCCGCGTTGGATCGATTGCCTGATAGATTCATTCCGATCACACTGGCCGGCGCAGCGACCGAGGTGATCGTGACGCGGTGACATCACCCTGGCCGTTGGCTGTCGACATCCCCGACATTGGGGGTCAGGGAGAGACTCTGTCCCTTGGTAGCGCTACCCGCACGCTGCGCAGGTGGAGACACTGCTGATGTGAGTGCGGCGGTTGATCATCTGCGGATGGAAACTGGACCGGCAGCCGCCAGGACAGCGCGCTGCTCGGAAGGCCGTCGGCGTCCCGCGAGATGCACAGGTCACGCAGCGCGTAGGCCAGGGCGATGTGCTGGAGTGGTCGTTGACGCGCTCGCCGGCGCTGGCCAGGCGTGAGCATGAGGACTGGAAAACTGGCCGTTCTCCAGCGCCATCAGCGCCATGCCCGTGCCGGCGTGTACATGACCATCAGCGTCGCGGATCAGGGTGCGCATCTCCTCCGAGGGCACCCGCTGCGCAAGCGTCGACCCCGAGGCCGGAGGCGTCGGCGACCCTGGCCGGTCGGCCACAGCACGTCTGTGCCGTCCGGGACGATCGGCACGAAGTCGTCCAGAACTGCCGGAAGCCGCAGCCGACCTGCAGGCCAAGGCTGATGACGATCGAACGGATTGGTCGCGGGGCCGTCGGGGTGACGTCGACAGGCTCCATGGTGAGGGCGAGGCACTGCCGCTTGCCACGGTGAGGTCGCCGGACCTGCAGCTTGAACGTCGTGACGCCCGGCATCGAGC
>CAWCHD010000001.1:0-352846 GCA_963795275.1 uncultured Actinomycetota bacterium | reverse complement strand
CGGTGGGCCTCCCAGATCTCCTCGGGCATCCGTTCGAACTGCGAGAGGTGCTCCTCGCGGAAGCCCATCTCCTGCTGCCAGCGCGCCTTGTCGATCGACAGGATGCGGTCGAGGTCCTCGGGCGCGATGTCGACGCCCTCGAGGTCGAGCTCCTCCTCGGTCGGGATGATGCCGACGGCCGTACGCCGTCCCTCGACCTCGCCGTTCTTCAGCTGGAGCAGCCACAGCAGCGGCCGCAGGTTGTCGCGGTAGCCGGGCCAGAGGAAGTGGCCGTCCTCGGCGTCGCGCTGGAACCAGTTGACGTGCGCGAAGATCGGCTGGTCGGAGGCGGCACCCACGATGTCGAGGTAGTGGCGCGCGTAGTCGCCCTCGCCGTAGGCCATGAACGGCCGGTTGGACATCGGGTCGTAGCGGAGGATGCCTTCCTTGCCCTCCGCGGCCGAGGTCGCCTCGGCCCCCAGGGTGAGGCCGTCGTAGACCCCCTCGGCGAGGTCGGTGATCGCGCGGATCAGTGGCTCGCGGTCACGGGTGCGACCGCCGAAGATGATCGCGTCGATCGGCACGCCCATCGGGGCGTCGTAGTCCTGCGCGATGTTGGGGACGTTGGCCAGCGTCGTGGTGAAGCGGCTGTTGGGGTGCGCCCAGGGTGCGGTGTCGTCGTCCTTGCGGTCCGCGATCGGCGAGCCCATCCAGTCGAGCCAGCCGCGCCGGGGCGGCTTCTCCTTCGTGCGTCCCTCCCACCACACCTCGCCGGTCGAGGGGTTGTAGGCGACGTTGGTGAAGATGCAGTCGGTGCCGTGGCCGACCGAGGCGAGGGCGTTGGGGTTGGTGCCCTCGTTGGTGTCCTTGGCGACGCCGAAGACGCCGTACTCCGGGTTCATCCCGTAGAGCTTGCCGCTCTCCTCCTCCACCCACAGCCACGCGATGTCGTCGCCGTAGAACGACACGTGGTAGCGCTCGCCGAGCGCGTCGGGGGCGGCCATCATCGCCAGGTTGGTCTTGCCGGAGGCGCTCGGGAAGCCACCGCAGATGTGGTAGTCCTTCCCGGTCTCCTTGTCGTGGATCCCGATGAGCATGTACTGCTCGGCCAGGAACTTCCTGCTCGCCCAGCCGTCGTACGCCCCCTGCCGCAGGCCGTGCGCGATCTTGCCGAGCAGCGCGTTGCCGCCGTAGGACGAGCCGAAGTGCAGGATCGTGCGCTCGTCGGCGACGGTGACGAAGTAGCGCTTGTCGCCGTCGGTCCCCTGGCCGAGGTTCTCCAGGTCGCCGGTGACGTGGACCGCGCGCACGAAGTGGCCGGGGTCCTCGAGGTCGTTGACGAACTGCACGCCGACGCGCGCCATCCGGATCATGTGGAGCACGACGGTGCGGGTGTCGGTGATCTCGACGCCGGCGGCCCAGGGCGCGAGAGCGTTGCCGGCGGGCGCCATCAGGTAGGGGACGACGTACATCGTCTTGCCCACGCTGGCGCCGCGCATCAGGTCGTGCAGCTTGGGCTTCATCTCCGAGGAGGGACGCCAGTTGTTGTAGACGCCCCGGTCCTTCTCGTCGGCCGTCGCGACGATCGTGCGCTCCTCCGAGCGGGCCGTGTCCTTGTGGTAGCTCCGGGAGTAGTAGCGACCCTCGCCGGCCTTCTCGAGCTCGCCGTCGGCAACCGCCTCCTCGAGCAGGCGCGCGTCGTCGGAGGCGTTGACGACCTCGATGCGCTCGGCGCCGGTGAGCTCGGCGTACTCCTTCACGAACTCGCGGACCTGCGGGTTCGTCAGCCCGGCCTCGTCCATGACTGCCTCGAGATCTGGCATCGGCGCTACCTCTCGTCGAGCGAGGGCCCAAGACCCTCACGTGTGCGGGTCCTAGGCACCCTAGGGCACGGTCTCAGGGAGCGGGACCAGCCCTTGGGGGAGGTCCTGATTTCGCTCGGCCCGAGGAGGTCGGCTATTCTCGACCAGTCCTCGCGGGCCATGCGGCCAGCGCAGGTGAGCGCCTGTAGCTCAACGGATAGAGCATCTGACTACGGATCAGAAGGTTTGGGGTTCGAATCCCTACAGGCGCGCAGCGAGTCTCGATGAGAAGAACCCCCCGAAACGCTTCACCTCGGGGGGTTCTTCTCATTGACGGCGAGCAGGCGCCTCCGGAACCCCGCGGTATCGGCATGTGGTGCCACGCATGGGAGCAATGCAGCCGGGTACTGCGAGACCGACGTTGAGCAGGGGCGTCGAGACTGCACACTCTCGAGGCGATCCACCGTGTCGCACAGCATCTCGTCGAGCTCGACCTCGACCGTCGTCCCACCCGCGTTGGTCGCGCTCACGCGCACGGCGCTGCGGCGCCTGGCCCAGCTCGTGTACCGACTGTGATCCCCTTCGGTCGGTCCGAGGCCGAGCCACCGACCAGTGGACCGACCTCACCGCTCACGGAGGACGGGACCAGCGCCGGCCTCGCTGGCCGCATCATCGACCTCGACTCACGCCGCCACCCGTCGTACGGAAGGCGCATGTCGGTGGATGACCGGCGTCGGAGCGGACCCGTCGACGCACTCATGGGCATGCTCGCCGCCGCCAGGCTCGAGATGTGTCAGCTGCGTGACCAGCTGCAGAGCCGCGCCCTCGTCGGTCAGGCCCAAGGGATGGTGATGGAGCGACTGGGCGTCGAGGCGCCGCAGGCGCTCGCACTCCTGGAACGTGTGTCCACCCTCAGCCACAGGTCGGTCGTCGAGGTGGCCGCGAGGGTGGTGCTGACCCGCGAGCTGCCCGGCATCCCCGATGTCCGGTGCGAGCCGGGCACGCAGGACTGACGACACCACCTACTCGGTGCGACCGGCTGTCTCGTCGACGAGCTCCTGAGCCACCTGGCGCAGCTTGACGTTGCGGTGGCTGGAGAGCCGTGAGAGGAAGGCGAAGGCCCGGTCCTCGGTGAGCCCGAACCGCTCCATCACGATGCCGATGGCCTGTCCGATCAGCTGCCGTCCCGCGATCGCCTCACGCAGGCCGTCGATCTGGGAGGCGTACGCCACGGCGGTGCGAGCGTGCTCGGAGAAGAGCTCGGCCAGGTAGGTCACGTCCGAGAGCGCCCCGACCGAGCGGGAGTAGATGTTCAGCCCGCCGATCGTGCGGTTGGACTCGAAGATGCGCATGCCGGCCTGCGACAGGACGCCCGCCGCAGCGGCGCGCTTGCCGTACTCGGGGTATCGGGGGTCGTTGCGGAGGTCGCCGCAGACGGTCAGGGCATTGTGGGTCACCCCGTCGTAGCAGGGGCCCTCGGAGAACTCGAACTGCCAGCTGTCGAGCTCGCGCAGGTAGTCCGTGGTGAAGCCGTAGGAGCGCAGCGATCCGTCCTGGTGGCGGATGCTGATCGTGGCGTCATCGACTCCGGGAAGCGTCTCGACGGCCGCCTGGGTGAGCGACTGCAGCGTGTCGTCGAGATCCTTGCCGGACACCGAGTCCGCGATCCGGGCCGCCAAGACCATCGCGCGACGAGACAGGTCATCCATGTCGGTCCTTCCGTCAGCGGCCCGTCGTCCGCACCGGTGGGTACGCGGGCCTCTGACCCGTTACCCCCTCACCCCGGACCGATGCGGCACATGCCCGCCGCGCCTGGTGGGTAATCACCGGTCATGGAGCCCATTCCCGAGACGACGGCGGCCCTGGACCAGCTCGCCGCGTCAGGTGACGCCGGTCTTCGCGAGGAGCTGGAGCTCCGGGCCCGGCTCGTCCGCTCGTTCGTGCCGGACTGCGTGGGGATCAGCGTGGCGTCGGTCCAGCACGGTGTGACCTTCACGCTGGTCGCGACCAGCGCGGAGATCGCCGTGCTCGACGCCGTCCAGTACCTCTACGGAGGGCCGTGCGTCGACGCCGCCCACACCGACGAGGTCTGGGAGTTCAGCAGCGACGACGAGGCCCTCCTCGACGAGACCGGCTGGCACCGGTTCGCGCGAGCCACTGCCGCCCACGCGATCGCGTCGACGCTCTCCCTCCCCGTCGTCGACGGTGAGGACGTCGTGGGCACGATCAATCTCTATGCCGCGTCCGCGCAGGCCTTCACCGGCCTGCACGACGAGCTCGCCGTGATCTTCGGAGCGTGGGCGCCGGGCGCGATCACCAACGCGGACCTCTCGTTCTCCACGCGGGAGACGGCCCGCGAGGCGCCGCAGGCGCTCAAGGACAGTGCCACCGTGGACCGAGCCGTCAGGGTGCTCGCGGCCGCTGCCGACCTGACGGCCGAGGAGGCCCGCGCCTCGTTGCGCGAAGCCGCGCGCAGGGCGGGGATCACCGAGGCCCGGCTGGCCGAGACGCTGTTCCGGAGCGAGCACGATCCGGACGGCGACGCCTGAGGCTTCCCGGGCTCGTGCGGTGGGCTCAGGTGCCGCTGCGATAACCCTCGACGCTCGCGGTGACGAGGTCCTCCGCCACCTCGCGCAGCTTGGTGTTGCTCGAGGACGAGGCACGCAGGAGGAACTGGAACGCCCGGTCGCCATCGATGCGGTAGCGCTCCATCACGATGCCGATCGCCTGGCCGATCACCTTGCGGCTCTCCAGCGCGTGGTTGAGCTGGTCCTCCTGCTGTGCGTGACCGAGGATGATCGCCGCGTGGGTGGCGAACAGCTGCGCCGTCTCCGCGGAGGCCTCCTCGACCTCGTCGTGCTCGGTCGAGTAGAGGTTGAGTCCAGCCACGTGCCTGCTGCCCGCGAACAGGCGCACGGCCACCTGGCTCCGGACCCCTCGCCCCACCGCGGCGGGGACGTAGCGCGGCCACCGCTGGTCGTGGCGCAGGTTGCTGACCACGACCACGGGCTCGTGCTCCACCGCCTGGACGCACGGCCCCTCGCCGAGGTCGTACTGGACGCCGTCGAGCTCCCGGACGAGCTGGTCGGTGCCGGCCGCCGTCTCGAACGTCCCGTCGCCGCGCTTCATCGAGATGCTGACGTGGGGGAACTCGGGCAGGGACGCACGGGTCGCGTGGACGATCGCATCGAGGGTCTCGTCGAAGGTGCGCGACTCGTTGATCGACTCCGATGCGCGGGCGAGGGCTGTCGCCATCGTCAGGGTGCTGCTGCCGTCGGTGTCCACGGGGTACGCCTCACTCCGGGGAGACGCGTCCGCTGGGCACGCGCCGGTCATTCGGCCCTGTTCTCGAACCACCGCCAACCTACTACGAAAGCGTAGACTCGGCAGCGGCCGAAGCGGCACCCTGCACATCGTGGACGGGAAGGTTCCAGCGTGAACGACCTCCCCCTCGAAGATCGCGGGCGCATGCTGTCCCAGCTCGCGTCCACACTGGCGACCCTGCCCCCCGAACGCGAGCAGACCTGGCGCCTGAGCGAGGCGATGCGTCGGATGCTGAGGGCCGACGGCGTGGCGATCACCGTCGGCTACCTGACCGACAACCGGATCACGCTCTGCGCGAGCGATGCGGTCGCACACACGTTGGAGAGCCTCCAGGAGGTCACCGGCGAGGGTCCCGGCTACGAGGCGGCCAGGACCGGCGAGATGGTCGTGGCGGAGCTGGACGGCGAGGCGGGCGACCGGTGGCCGCTGCTGACGCAGACCCTCGAGCAGAGATACGGGCCCCTGAAGGTGTACGCCGTCCCCGTGCACGCCGGCGGAGCGCTGGGCGGGGTCGCGACCCTCTACACGGGCCCGCGCCGTTCGCTCGCCGAGCCGCCGGCGCGCGTGGCCTTCCTGGCCAACGTGATCGGCGCCGCGCTGCTGACCGATGCCTCGGAGCACCTCGACACCCATCTCGAGGTGAGCGAGGGGTGGAGCTCTCGGAGCCTGGTGCACCAGGCGACCGGGATGGTGATGGCGCAGGTGCGCGTCACCCCCGAGGACGCCCTGGCCATCCTGAGAGGGCATGCCTACGCCATGGCGACCGACCTCGACGACGTCGCCGCACGCGTCGTCGACCGGCGGATCAACTTCTCGAACTTCGACGTGGAAGGAGACTGATGTGATGACACGGACCACGAGTGGCGCCGCCTTCGCCGCGGCCAACGCGGCCATGGTCAGGGGAGTCGACGGCGTCAGCACCGTGCACGTGCTGCTCACCGACTGCGTCGGGCTGCTCGGCGCGGACGCAGCCGGCGTCCTGGTCAGCGATGGACCGCGGTCTCGAGATGCTGGGGGCGACGTCCCACCGGGCCATCGAGCTCGAGCTGCACCAGGCCCACGTGCTCGAGGGTCCCTGCGTCGAGGTGATCGAGCGTGGCGTGAGCATCGCCGTCACCGCCGGCGAGGTGCGGGCTCGTGGATCGGTGGCCGGACTTCGGCCGCGGCCATGTCGGCCTCGGGGTTCGACACCGTCCTCGCCACGCCCATGCGCTGGCACGACCGAGTGCTCGGCGGCCTCAACCTGTTCTGGAAGGCCCCTCGCAGCCTGACCCAGGACGAGCTCGAGCTGGCCCAGGCATTCGCCGACATCGCCACCCTGGCCCTGATGCAGTCCCCCGCCGACGGACCCGAGCTCGTCATCCAGAGGCTGCGGACGGCGCTGCAGGGACGAGTGGTGATCGAGCGCGCCAAGGGCGTGCTGGCCCAGACCGACGACCTCGAGATGGACGCGGCGTTCGCGCGCCTGGTCGAGGTCAGCGAGGAGAGCGGACGCTCCCTCACGCAGGTGGCGCAGGGCATCCTCGACGACGTCGCGGCACCCCGGGGGACGCTCTCGTAGGCTCCGTCCCGTGCCGATCGACGACTCCACCCGACCGCGGGTGGCGGGCTCCGTCGAGCTGACGCCGCGCCAGCGCGTGGGCGGCCTCCACCTGCACGCAGATCCACGACCACTTCCGCCACCAGCTCGAGGCGATGACCCGGGCGGTCGAGGCGGTCCGCGACGGGGTCGGCGACCTGGACGACGTACGCGCGGGGGTGCACGGCCTCGGCCCGGCCCTGACCGCGCAGCAGGCGTCCGGGCTGTGCCGCCAGGTGTGCAGCATGCTGACGATGCACCACTCGATCGAGGACCAGGCGATGTTCCCGGCCGTGGCGACGCTGGAGGCGTACGCCCCGGTGGCGGCGCGGCTGGCCGAGGAGCACCTGGTCATCCACGACCACCTCGAGCGGGTGGACCGCCTCGCGGTGGCGGCGTACGTCGACCCCACGCGGGTGGCCGAGCTGGTCGACGCGGTCGCCGAGCTGCGCGCCGACCTCGAGTCGCACTTCACCTACGAGGAGGTCGAGATGACCGAGCCGCTCGGCATCCTCGGCCTCGGCGTCTGAGTGAAATTTCAGGTGTAGGCCCCCCGTTACCAATAGGTCACCTCGTCGTTGAAGAGTCGGGAGGAGGGACCTGATGACCGATCGACAGCCCAGCGAGACCACCGGCTCACGCACCACCAGCGTGCTGCTGCTCGTCGTCGTCGTCGCGGTCATCGCGGCCCTCACGTCGTGGGGCAACCAGCCGGACGACCGGTCGAAGCAGGGCCGTGGCGTCGCCGAGGTCGACCTGACCAGGCTGGTCGCCTCCACCACCCAGGCCAAGCTCCCCCGCGCACCGATCGACCCCGACCCGACGGGCACCACCGACGGCGCGGTCGTGCACCCCCGGCGGGTGCTCGCGGTCTACGCCACCCCCGGCCGCAAGCCCTTCGCCAAGGTCACCCCGAAGCAGATGAACGACACCTGGCTGCCGGTCATCGACCAGCAGAAGGGCTGGACGCAGGTCCTGCTGCCGTCGCGGCCCAACGGGTCGATCGGCTGGGTGCGCACCGACCAGCTCGTGCAGCGGCAGACGCCCTACGTCGTCCGCGTGCACGTCGGCTCGCGCCGGATGGAGCTCGTCCGCGACGGCGCGACCGTCGGCGAGTGGGACGTCGCCGTCGGCGCGCCGGCCACGCCGACCCCGATCGGCCGCACCTTCCTGCTCGGCTCGATCGTCGACGACGCCCAGGGCTTCTCGCCGGTGATCCTGCCGCTGGGCACCCACAGCGACACCCTCGACACCTACGGCGGCGGTCCCGGGCACGGTCGCCCTCCACGGCTGGCAGGACACCTCGGTGTTCGGCAAGGCGATCAGCCACGGCTGCGTCCGCGTCCCCGCCGACGCCCTCGAACAGCTCCGCGACGTGCCGCTCGGCACCCTCGTCATCATCGATCAGCAGTAGACCAACGGGAGAACACGATGCGCACCTCATTCAAGGCAGCCACCACCGGCCTCGCGATCACCGCGGCGGCCCTGCTGGTCGTCACGGCGTCGACCGCGACCTCGGACCCCGTGTCCAGCTCGTCGGCCTACGGCGCCTCGGTCGGCGGTACGCCCGGCCAGCCCGCCGTGGAGTCCGACGGCACCAGCACCCAGACGGGAGGCGGCTCCCTCCCCGCCCAGCTCGGCGTGCTCGCCGCGGGCGGCGTGCTCGAGGTCAGTGCCGGTGACGACACCGCGTCGGCCGCGGTCACCGACCTGACGCTCGGCAGCGCCCTCGCGCAGCTCCCGCCCGAGGTCAAGGCCGGCATCGCGAACCTCAACCAGGTCTGCACCGGGCTCGGCCAGGCGGGTCCGGTCAACGAGGTGCTCAACCCCCTCAACGACGCGATCAACCAGATCCCGGGCCTCGGGACCGTGATCGAGGTGCCGACCGTCGAGGCGGCCACCGCCTTCTGCAACCAGCTGGTGGACACCGACATCCTCAACCTCGCCACCGTCGGCACGCTGAAGTCCCAGTGCACCGACCAGACCGGCACCGTCACCCTGAGCGACACCAAGGTCCTCGGCGCGCCGCAGCCGGTGCTCGCCGGCGAGGTCGCACCGGAGACCCAGCTGCTCCCGCCCGAGCTGGCCGCGGTCGCGAAGGTCACCCTCAACCACCAGGTGCGCGACGGTGAGAACTTCACCGTCGAGGGCCTCCGGCTCGAGGTCGGCGGCCAGCTCGTCGCCGTCCTCGCCTCGGCCACCTGCGGTGGTCCGCAGGCCGAGCCGGTCGTGCAGGAGCAGGCTCCGGCCAAGCCCAACAAGGGCAAGCAGGCGCCCAGGCCCACCCCGGTCAAGACCTCGGCCCCCGTCACGGGCTGACCCGATCTCGGACGCGCCGGTCGGTCGTGTCGTCACACAGGGGAGACGACACGACCGTCCGGCCACGTGGCCGGCTGGACCAGACTGGACCCATGACTGACGCCCCGACCGCCCACCTCGCCCCGACCGGCGTGCTCCGCTCGGTGATCAACCTCGGCAACCCCGTGCTCGCCCAGGGCACGGCGCAGGACCCGCGCGGGGTGACGGTCGCCCTCGCAGGCGAGGTCGCCCGCTGGCTCGGCGTACCGCTCGAGCTCTCGTGCGTGGACGCTGCCCGCGACGCCTACGCCGCGATCGTCGACGGGCGCGCCGACCTCTGCTTCCTCGCCAACGAGCCGGCGCGCGAGGAGGGCGTGGCCTTCACCGCCCCCTACGTGCTGATCGAGGGCGTCCACGTCGTCGACGCCGGCTCGCCGCTGCACTCGTCGGACGAGGTCGATCGCGACGGCGTACGGGTGGGCGTGCGGGAGGGGTCGGCCTACGACCTGTTCCTCACCCGGTCCCTCGAGCACGCGGAGATCGTCCGCGCCGCCGAGGCGACGGACGTCTTCGAGGAGCAGGGCCTCGACGCGGCTGCCGGCGTGCGCCAGCCGATGGAGGAGTACGTCGCCGCGACGGGCCGGCGGATCCTCGAGCCGGCCTTCATGGAGATCCGGCAGTCGGCCGGCGTGCCGCGGTCCGTCGACCCCGGCGCCGTGGCCGCCCTGTCCGCCTTCGTCGAGGAGCTCAAGGCATCCGGCTTCGTCCGCGACGAGCTCGTGCGGAGCGGGGTCGAGGCGACGGTGGCTCCGCCGGTCTAGCGGTCGAGCAGCGGCCGCGACGGGATCCCAGGTGGTGCCGTCGCGCTCGTCCTGCCGCCGCCGGGCGATCGCCGACAGCGCCTCGAGGACGACCCGGTTGGCGAGGGCGGCCGTGATGTCGGCGTGGTCGTAGGGCGGGCTGACCTCCACCACGTCGATCCCGACGACCGGCAGCTCGAGGCAGATCCGGCGCACGGCGTCGAGGAGCTGGCGAGCCGACAGGCCGCCCGGCTCCGGGGTGCCGGTGCCGGGCGCGTGGCCGGGGTCGCAGACGTCGATGTCGACGGAGAGGAAGACGCCGTCGCACTCGTCGGTCGCGATCGTGAAGGCCTCGGTCAGGCACTCCTCGAGACCGCGGTGCACGATCTCGGTCATCTCGTAGGACCGCATCTTCTCCGCGGCCATCCAGTCGAGCGTCTCGGGTCCGGGCCAGTAGCCGCGCAGCCCGACCTGGAGGAACCGGTCGCCGCGCAGCGCGCCGGACTCGATCAGCCGGCGCATCGGCTGGCCGTGGCCCCACAGCGAGCCGAACTCGATGTCGCCGGTGTCGGCGTGCGCGTCGAAGTGGATCATCGAGACCCGGCCGTGGCCGAGGACGTTGGCGACGCCCTTGGCGTCGGGGAACGCGATCGAGTGGTCGCCGCCGAGGACGACCGGGATCGCGCCGGCCCGGGCGACCTTCTCCACCGCGGCCTCGAGCACGCCGAGCGCCCGCTCGATGTCGCCGGGCGGCATCTCCACGTCACCGGCGTCGACGACGCGCAGGTCCTGCAGGCCGTCGGTGCGCAGCGCGAGCGAGGGCCGCGAGCCGTCGTGCGGGAGGTAGTCGGTCATCCGGATCGCCTGCGGCCCGAACCGCGTCCCCGGCCGGTGCGACGTACCTCCGTCGAAGGGCGCGCCGACGACGACGACGTCCGCACCGGCGTAGGTCGACTCGTCGTCGAGGTCGCAGGGCGGAACGCCCAGGAAGGTGATGTCGGGACCGAACTGAGCGCCGTAGCGAGCCATGGGGGGACTCTAGGGGCGATGGCGCGCCACGTCAGTCGGGGTGGTCGGTCGTGAAGTGGATGTCGCGGAAGCCGCTGCGCCAGGCGGTGACCTCGGCGGCGACGGGCTCCGGCTCGCCGGTGAGGGCTCGCGCGACGAAGTCGGCCAGCGTGGGCATGTCGTCGACCGTCATGCCGAGGCGCACCAGCTCGGGCGTGCCGATGCGCAGGCCGTTGAGGTCGCCCTCGACCGGGTCGATCGGGCAGGCCGATGCCGCAGGCCAGGAGGTTCGCGCGGCGCAGGCGCGCAGCGGCGGTCTGCCCACCGCCGTACGTCGCCGCCTCGACGGCGAGCTGGTGCGACCGCGTCGGCACGGTCTCGCGGCGGAAGACCGGTACGCCGGCGGCCACGAGGGCCTCGGCCAGTGCTGCTGCGGTGTCGACCATGGCGCGGGCGTAGGCCCGGCCGGCGACGGTCCAGTCGAGCATCGTCTGGGCGAGGGCGGCGGTCTTGCCGGCGTCGAAGTTGGCCGTCAGCCCGGGGTAGGCGATGGCCTCGATGCGCTCGGCGAGGCCGGCGTCGTTGCCGAGCAGCAGCCCTCCGGGCGGGCCGCCGAGGCTCTTGTAGGTGCTCATCGACATCAGGTGGGCGCCCTCGTCGAGCGGGTTGGGCCAGGCACCGCCGGCGATCACGCCACCGAGGTGGGCCGCGTCGAAGAGCACCACGGCCCCGACCTCGTCGGCGATCTCGCGGATCGCGGCGACCGGGTGGTGCGTGAGGTTGAGGCTCCCGCCGATCGTGATCATCCGCGGCCGCTCCTCGCGGGCCAGCGTCGCCAGGGCGCTGACGTCGACGGTGTAGGTCGCCGCGTCCACCGGCGCCGCGACCGTCCGCAGCCGGTAGAGGCCGGCGGCCCCGGCAGCGTGGTGGGTGACGTGCCCGGCGATCGTCGCGGGCGGCGCGATGACCGTGTCGCCGGGCTCGCAGACCGCCATGAAGGAGTAGAGGTTCGCCAGCGCCCCGGACCCGACACGCACCTCGGCGAAGCCGGCGTGGAACACCCGCGCCGCCAGCTCGGAGGCGATCACCTCGATCTGCTCGATGGCCTCCAGCCCGGTCTCGTACTTCTCGCCGGGGTAGCCCAGGGATGCACGGGAGCCGAGGCGGGCGGACAGCATCTCCTCGGCCCGCGGGTTCATCCGGTTGGTCGCCGGGTTGAGGTTGAGGCACGTCTCGTCGTGGATCCGACCGTTGTCCTCGACCAGCTCGCCGATCAGGCCCTGGATGCCCGCCGCATCGAGGCCGTCGAGCCGGGCGGCCGACTCCGCGACCCGGTCGCGGACCGGTCCGGGCAGCCAGGGGCGGGGGGCGAGGGTCTCGGTCATGGGCGACAACCTAGGGGCGGTGGTCGCGGGGCGAGCGTCCCGACCCGCGATGCGGGACTGGGCCAGACTGCACGCATGACCGTCTTCCGCACCGTCCTCGAAGCCACCGGCGGCAACAACGTCGGCATCGTGGTCCCCGAGGACGTCGTCCTCGCCTTCGACCGCGGCAAGCGGGTGCCGGTCGTCGTGACGATCGACGGCGGCTACACCTACACCACCACGATCGGCGTGATGGGCGGTCGCTACCTGGTCTCCTTCAACGCCGAGACCCGCAAGCAGACCGGCCGCGGCGCCGGCGACGAGGTCGAGGTGGAGCTCGTCGTCGACCCCGACCGCTGAGGCCTACCAGTCGCCGAGCGCCGCGAACCGCTCGCCGATGAGCCGGTGCGTGGCCGGGTCCGGGTGGAGGTTGTCGGGCAGCGGGAGCCGCGCGGCGTCGTCCGCGCCGTAGAGCGCGAGCCCGTCGACGTACGACAGGTGCGGGTCGGCGCGTTGCTCGACCACCTCGGCGAGGACCTCGCGGACGACCTCGAGGGTCAGCGCTCCTGCGGCCACCGCTGCGGGATCGCCGGCGGCCCGGAACACCATCCGGCCCTCGGCCAGGGCCGCCATGTCGGGGGCGCTCGGACCGGGCACCGCCTCGTGGATCTCGCAGTGGATCGGCGAGACGACCCGGATCGGGGTCTCGGGGTGGCCGTCGCGGATCGTGTCGAGCCAGCCGTGCACCGCGGGCCCGAGCGCGCGGCGCCGGAGGAGGTCGCGGTTGACGAGGTTGATGCCGAGCTTGACCGAGATCAGGTCGGCAGGCGCGTCCCGGATGGTGCGCGCGACGAACGGGTCGAGCAGCGCACTGCCGCCGAGGCCGAGGTTGACCAGGTCGAGCCCGGCCAGCCGTGCGGCGACGGCCGGCCAGGTCCCGGTGGGGTGCGTGGCGTTGGAGCCGTGGCTGATCGAGCTGCCGTGGTGCACCCAGCGGGGCCGGTCGCCCGGCATCGGCTCGACGTCGGCATCGGCGCGCAGGTCGACCAGCTCGGTCTGCTCGTCGTGCGGCAACCAGACCTCGACGTCCTTGACGCCCGCGGCGAGGGCGATGGTCAGCGTCGTCGGCTCGCCGGCGGTGAAGGTGCTCGCGCCGGTCATCATGTCGACGTCGAGCACGTTGCCGCCGGAGGCCCGGAGCTGCTCGACCAGCTCGCCGTCGACGAGGACGTCGTAGGACCCGTCGGGTCGCGGCGGCGTGCCGGGGTAGCGGCGCTTGGTGGGCAGCACGTCGAGCTCGAGCCGCGTCGCGGTGGTGCGCAGCGCGAGTCGTACGCCGGAGGGCTGCACCTCGACGAGGTGGAGCTGCGGGTCGTCGGTCTGCGCCCGCGCCCACGCGGGGAGCCGGTGCGGGAGCAGGCCGCGGTCGGTGCGCTCGAGCTCGACGGCTCCGCGGATCAGGGCCGGGTCGATCATCGTTCCTCCCAGGAGGTCAGCAGGGTGTCGAGGCCGTCGACGACGCGCCCCAGGTCTCGTCGGAGCTCGGGACGTCGGCCCGCCGTGGCCGAAGCGCCGGCGGCGTCGAGGGCGGCGTAGCCGTGGAAGGTCGCTCCCAGCAGCCGGACCGCGTGGGTGACGTCGTCGCCGAGAGGGCGTAGCCGCGCAGGGACGACCGGCTCAGGTCGGCGTGGCGGGGGCCGGCGCTCGCGGCGGCTGCCTCGGCGTCCAGTGGCAGCCGGGTGGCGGCGTAGCGCCCGGGGTGCTCGACGGCGTACGCCGCCAGACCTGCCCGACCGCAGCGATCGCCTCCGCCGACTGACGCCGGCCAGTGCGGGCGACCCGGTCGGCCGTCTCGTCGAGCGCGAGCAGCGCGACCCGGACCCGACGTCGGCGGTGCTGCGCACGTGGGAGTAGAGGCTCGGGCGGCGACGTCGAAGCGACGGGCGAGCGCGGTCAGCGTCACCGCGTCGAGGCCGACCTCGTCCGCCAGCTCGGCGGCCGCCTCGGCGACACGTGCGGCGGTCAGTCCGGACCGGGCATGACGCTCCCTTCGTCAGAGTGAAAACCTACGTCATAGGTGGCGCATCGACGGCGGCCGCCTTGACATTAGTTCGAGACTCATACTTAATGGTGACATGGGTCTCATCCTGGGCATCGACTCCTCCACCCAGTCGACGAAGGCCCTCCTGGTCGACGCCGACAGCGGCGAGGTCGTCGAGGCGCGCACGGCACCGCACCCGCCCGGGACCGAGGTCGACCCGCGCGCCTGGCTGACGGCCGTCGACGACGCCACCGACGGCCTGCTCGACCGTGCCGACGCGGTCGCGGTGGGCGGCCAGCAGCACGGCATGGTGGCGCTCGACGAGACCGGGACACCGGTCCGCGACGCCCTGCTCTGGAACGACACCCGGTCGGCCGCCGCCGCGGCCGAGCTCATCGAGGAGATGGGCGGACCGCAGGCCTGCGCCGACGCGATCGGCAGCGTCCTCGTCGCGTCGTTCACCTCGGCCAAGCTGCGCTGGCTGCGCGACCACGAGCCGGAGAACGCCGCCCGGGTGGCGCGCGTCCTGCTCCCCCACGACTACGTCTCGCTCCACCTGAGCGCCGGGGGCACCGAGCCCTTCACCGACCGAGGCGACGCGTCGGGCACCGGCTACTTCGCGACCGCCGCGGGCGAGTGGCGCCCGGACCTGCTCCGGCAGGCGCTCGGCCGCGACGCCGACCTCCCCCGCATCGTCGCGCCCGGAGCGGTCGCCGCGCAGACCACGGGCGGCGCCGTTGTCGCCGGCGGCACCGGCGACAACATGGGTGCCGCGCTCGGCATGGCCCTCCAGCCCGGTGACGTGCTCGTCTCGGTGGGCACGTCCGGCGTCGCCTCCGCGATCAGCGGCGTCCCGGTCGCCGACGGCACCGGCGTCGTCACCGGCTTCGCCGACGCCAGCGGCGGCTTCCTGCCGATGGTCACCACCATGAACGCCGCCGGCATCCTCGACCTCCAGGCCCGCTGGCTCGGCGTCGACCACGACGGCCTCGCCGACCTCGCCCTGCAGGCCGCACCCGGCGCGGGCGGCGTCACGCTCCTGCCCTACTACGGCGGCGAGCGCACGCCCAACCGTCCCGACGCCTCCGGCACCTGGACCGGGCTGACGCCCGCGACCACCCGCGCCGACCTCGCCCGGGCGGCCTACGAGGCGCTGCTCTGCTCGCTCGCCGACGCCGTCGACCGCCTCGTCGCGGCCACCGGCGAGACGCCGAAGCGGGTGCTGATGGTCGGCGGCGCGACGAGGAGCGCCGCCCTCCGCGCGCTCGCACCCGCCGTGCTGGGCTGCCCCGTCCTGCTGCCGCCCCCGGGCGAGTACGTCGCCCTCGGCGCGGCGCGGCAGGCCGCCTGGGCGCTGGCCGGCACTGCCGAGGCGCCCCTCTGGCCGGCCGCCGAGACGACGGTCCTCGAGGCCGACCCCACCCCCCACGTCCGCGAGGTCTACGCAGACCTCCGCGAGCGCACCACCACCTGGAACCACTGAGAGCACGGAAGGCACCCGCATGAGCATCGAGATCCCCGCCCCGTCCCCCGAGGACAAGTTCTCCTTCGGTCTCTGGACCGTCGGCTGGCAGGGCGTCGACCCGTTCGGCGGCGCGACCCGTCCCCCGATGGACACCGTGCATGCGCTGGAGAAGCTCGCCGAGCTCGGCGCCTACGGCGTGAACTTCCACGACGACGACGTGATCCCCTTCGGCAGCGACGACGCCACCCGCGACCAGATCATCGCGCGCTTCAAGCAGGGCCTCGAGGACACCGGCCTGGTCGTCACCACCGCGACCACCAACCTCTTCAGCCACCCGGTCTTCAAGGCCGGCGGCTTCACCAACAACAACCGCGACATCCGCCGCTTCGCGCTGCGCAAGGTCATGCGCAACATCGACCTGGCCGCCGAGCTCGGCGCCAAGGTCTACGTCGCGTGGGGCGGCCGCGAGGGTGCGGAGTACGGCGCCTCGCAGGACACCGCCGTCGCGCTGGACCGCATGAAGGAGGCCTTCGACCTGCTCGGCGAGTACGTCACCGAGCAGGGCTACGACATGCGCTTCGCGATCGAGCCCAAGCCCAACGAGCCCCGCGGCGACATCCTGCTCCCGACCATCGGCCACGCGCTGGCGTTCATCAACCAGCTCGAGCGTCCCGAGCTCGTCGGCGTCAACCCGGAGATCGGGCACGAGGAGATGGCCGGCATGAACGCGGCGGCCGGCTACGCCCAGGCGCTGTGGCAGGGCAAGCTCTACCACATCGACCTCAACGGCCAGAACGGTCCGAAGTACGACCAGGACCTGCGCTTCGGCGCCGGCAACGTGCGTGGTGCCTTCTGGATCGTCGACGTGCTGCTCGCGGGCGGCTACGACGGCCCGGTGCACTTCGACTACAAGCCCTCGCGCATCGAGGACGAGGACGGCGTGTGGGTCAGCGCGGCGGCCAACATGCGCAACTACCTGATCCTGCGCGAGAAGGTGAAGGCGTTCCGCGCCGACCCCGAGGTGCAGGCTGCGCTCGAGGCGGCCCGCCTCCCCGAGCTCGCCCAGACCACCCTGTCCGAGGGCGAGGACTGGAAGCAGCTCCTCGAGTGGCAGCTGCCCGACCCCGAGCAGCTCGCCACGATCGGCGCCGCGACCGAGCACCTCGACCAGCTGGCGCTCGAGCACCTCTACGGCGTGCGCTGAGGGTGCAGGCCCGGTCCAGCGCCGGCACCGAGGGGCTGCGGCGCGCCAACACCGGCGCCGTGCTCCGGGCGCTGCGCCGGCTCGGGCCCTCGACGCGCTCCGAGCTGGCCGCGCACACGGGTCTCGCGAAGGCGACGGTGGGAGCCATCGTCGCCGACCTCGAGGCGACCCGCGCGGTCGCCGAGGAGGGCTCGCGGCCCGGCGTGCGCGGTCGGCCCGGTCGCCCCGTCGCGCTCCGCGGCAAGCGGTTCGTCTCGCTCGGCCTCGAGCTCAACGTCGACTACGTGTCGGCCGTCGTGCTCGACCTGGGCGGCGACGTGCTGTCGAGCACCAGCCGCTCCGGCGGCACGAGCGACGACCTGCGCGACCTGGCGCGGTCGGCGCTCGACGAGCACGTCGGTCCCGGCAGCGCCCTGGTCGGCACGACCCTCGCGGTGCCCGGGCTCGTGCGCGGCGACAACCGCACCGTCGCCTGGGCGCCCAACCTCCACGTGGACTGGGACGACCTCTCGCAGGCGCTGGCGACCCTGGTGCCCGACACGGTCGACGTCAGCAACGACGCCAACTGTGCGGCGTACGCCGAGTCGCACCACGGCGCTGCCCGCGGCGCGAGCCACGCCCTCTACGTCACCGGCACCGTCGGCATCGGTGCCGGCATCGTGCAGGACGGCGACCTCGTGAGGGGCGGCGCGGGCTTCGCGGGGGAGGTCGGCCACATGGCCGTCGGCGACTCCGGCGCCCTGTGCGGCTGCGGCCGCCGCGGGTGCTGGGAGGCGCAGATCGGCCTGCACGCGATGCTCGCCGCGGTGGACATGCCCGAGCTGGAGACCCCGCTGCGGTCGGCCGAGGCGGTGGCCGAGCGCGCCCGGACCGACGTGTCGGTGCGGGCCGGGCTCGAGGCGGTCGGCCGCGACGTCGGGCTCGGCATCGCCGTGCTGAGCACGGTCCTCGACCCCGAGGTCGTGGTGATGGGCGGCTACTTCGCACCGCTCGGGGACCTCGTCCTCGACTCCGCACGCCGCACGCTCGACGAGCGGCTCGCGTCCGCCGCACAGGTCAGGCCCGAGCTGCGGACCAGCACCCTCGGCATCGAGGCCGCCGCACTGGGCGCGGCCGAGCAGTCGTTCGGCCCGCTCCTCGCCGGCGAGGTCGACCTGCCGGCCTGAGCTCCGCCGACCCTGTCAGCCGGCGAGGCGCGAGCGGACGTCGCCGATGGCGGTGCCGAGCGCCGCGACCGGGTCGACGAAGAGCGGCTCGAGCGCGATCTCCGCCGCCCCCAGGAGGGACGAGTCGGCACCGAGCCCGGGCAGGGTGAGCGTCACCGACTCCAGCGAGGCGGGCAGGGCACGGGCGGCCAGGCCGGCGTTGACCTCGGGCCCCACCAGCGCGTAGAGCGAGCGCAGGTAGCCGCCGAGGATCACCGTCTGGGGGTTGAACATGTTGACCAGGCTGGCCAGGCCCAGGCCCAGCGCCGTACCGGTCGCGCGCAGCGCAGGTGAGGGCTTGTCGAAGGCGTCGAGCACCTCGTCGAGCTGCGGCACCTTGTCGGACGGGCACCGGATCGCCTCGGCGATGGCGTGCGCGCCGACCTCGGTCTCCCAGCACCCGCGGTTGCCGCAGTGGCACGGCCGTCCCTCGGGGTCGAAGCTGAGGTGGCCCACCTCGCCGGCGTAGCCGCCGGCCCCCTCGAGCCGGTGGCCGCCGGTGATGATGCCGGCACCCACGCCGACGTTGCCGGAGATGTAGATGAGCTCGTCGGTGCCGACGCCCGCGCCGCGGGTGTGCTCGGCGAGCGCGCCGAGGTCGGCGTCGTTGGCCAGGTACACCGGGACGTCGAGGCCCAGGGCGGCCAGCACGATCCCGCCGAACGACACGTCGTGCCACTCGAGGTTGGGAGCGAGCCGGATCAGACCGTCGCTGCGCCGCACCAGGCCGGGCACCGAGATGCCGATCCCGACGAGGGCCGACGAGGAGGGTGCGTCCTCCACGACGGTGCGGATCAGCGCCGCGACGGCCGCGCCGACCTGCCAGGCCTCACCGTCCTCGCGCACCGGCGCCTGGGCCCGCTGCAGGACCCGACCGCCCAGGCCGACCCGGGCGACGACCGCGCGGTCCACGCCGAGGTCGACCGCGATGACGTAGGGGCCCTCCGCCGCGATCCGCACGCCCGCGGACGGCCGACCGGCGCCCTGGCGCACGCCCTCGACGGGGTCGACCCGCTCGGAGATGCCCAGCGACTCGAGCTCGCCGACCAGCCCCGCGATGGTGCTGCGGTTGAGCCCCATCAGGCTGGTCAGCTCGGCCCGCGACATCTCGCCGGTGCTGTGCACGTGCCGGAGGACCGTGCCGAGGTTGTGGCGCCGGATGGCCTCCTGGTTGGTGCCGAGGCCCGAGCGCCGCTGCGGGCTCACGGTGTTCCCTAGACGCCGGCCGAGGAGCGACGGCGACGCGAGATGGCGTCGACGCTCGCAGCGAGCAGCAGGACGCCGCCGGTGACCACGAAGTTGATGTAGGCCGCCTGGTCGAGCAGGCCGAGGCCGTTGGGGATGGTCGCGATGACCAGTCCGCCGATGACCGCGTCGATCGCCCGACCGCGTCCGCCGAAGAGGCTGGTGCCGCCGATGACGGCCGCCGCGACGGCGTACAGCAGGACGTTGCCGCCGCCGGAGCCCGGCGAGACCTTGCCGGTGTAGGACGCCGAGAGCAGGCCGCTGAGCGCTGCCATCGAGGAGCAGATGACGAAGGCCATGATCTTGATCCGGCGCACGTTGATGCCGGCTCGACGGGCGGCCTCGGCGTTGCCGCCGACGGCGTACAGGTGACGGCCGAAGCGGGTCTTGGTGAGGATGAAGGTCCAGAACAGCAGCAGGGCGATCACGACGGGCGCGGCCCACGGGACGCCGCTGATGTTGAAGTTCGGGTTGGGTGCGCGGTTGGCGTTGAGCAGCGCGACGAGGCCGAGCACGATGACGGCCAGGACCACGATGCGCACCACGACCAGTCCGAGCGGCTGGTGGACGAGGCCCTTGGCCGACAGCGAGCGGAAGCGCCACAGCGACAGCGCCGCGAAGCCGAGCACGATGACCAGCGCGGCTATCCACCCGACGCTCACCGGCACGTTCTTGATCGACAGGCCGCGCAGGACCGGGTCGTCGAAGCGCAGCGAGCCGCCCGAGCCGATCAGCTTGAGCGGCACGGCCTGGAGACCGAGGAAGAAGGCCAGGGTCACGACGAACGACGGGATCCCCAGGAAGGAGACCAGCGAGCCGATGGCCAGGCCGATCACCGCGCCGGTGGCGACGCCGGCCAGCGTGGCCAGCCACCAGGTCCAGTCGTGGTCGATGAGCATCAGGGCCGTGATCGTGGCCGACGCGCCGCCGGCGACACCGGCCGACAGGTCGATCTCACCGAGCAGCAGGACGAACACGATGCCCATGGCCAGCACGATGATCGAGCCGGCCTGGATGACCAGGTTGGCCATGTTGTAGGTCGTGAGGAAGCGGTCGTTGAGCGAGGCGAACACGACGACGAGGAAGACGAGGCCCAGGATGGCGGGCAGCAGTCCCATGTCGCCGCCGCGCAGGCGGTTGACGTAGTCGCGGGCGGCGTCGCCGATGCTGCCGGCCTGGACGTTGTCGTTGTCGAAGCCGCTCGTGGGCGGGGCCACGGGGCTGGACGGGGCGTTGGTCATGAGGGGGTCTCCGGTCCTTCTCGGGCGGGTCAGACGGTCGCGGTCGCGGGGTTCTCGGTGATCCCGAGGTCCCCGGAGCGTCCGGCGGTGATGAGCTCGACGACCTGGCTGTGGCTGACGTCGCCGGTGGGGACGTCGGCGGCCACCCGGCCCAGGTAGAGGGCGGTGATCCGGTCGGCGACCTCGAAGACGTCACCCATGTTGTGCGAGATCAGCACGACGCCGAGGCCGCGGTCGGCCAGGCGGCGCACCAGGTCGAGGACCTGGCGCGTCTGCGCGACGCCGAGGGCGGCGGTGGGCTCGTCGAGGAGCACGACCTTGGAGTTCCAGAGGACCGCCTTGGCGATGGCGACGGTCTGTCGCTGTCCACCCGAGAGGCTCGAGACGCTCTGGCGCACCGACTTCACGGTGCGCACGGAGAGGGAGGCCAGGGTCTCGCGGGCGCGGGTCTCCATCGAGACCTCGTCCAGCCCGAACCGACCGGTCTCCTCGCGGCCGAGGAACATGTTCTCGACGATGTCGAGGTTGTCGCAGAGAGCGAGGTCCTGGTAGACGACCTCGACGCCGAGGGCGGCGACGTCACGGGGTCCGTGGACGTCGACCTGCTTGCCCTCGAAGTGGTAGTCACCGCTGTCGCGGCCGTAGATGCCGGCGATGATCTTCACCAGCGTCGACTTGCCCGCGCCGTTGTCGCCGACGAGCGCGGTGACCTGACCGGGGTAGACGGCGAAGTCGACGTCGTGCAGCACGTGCACCACGCCGAAGCTCTTGTTGACTCCGCGCAGCTCGAGCAGAGGTTCCATGGTCGTGCTCCGATCAGGACGAATTTGTTGTTCCGGACGACGGTCGGGACGGCGGACCGGCGCCCGGGCGGTGAGCCCGGGCGCCGATCCGTACGGTCCCTGCGGTGCAGATCTCCTCGGTGGAGGAGATCAGCCGATGCCGGCCGCCTTGCACATCTTGGCGAAGGCGTCGGTGCAGACGTCCTCGGCCTTCTGGCCACCGTCGTCGATCACGTCGCCGACGTTGTCCTTGGTGATCGCCTGCGGCGTCAGCAGGATCGAGGGGACCTCGCTGTCGTCGGAGGAGTCCACGGTCGTGCCGGTGGTCTCCGCCTCGTCACCGTTGGCGAGTGCGATGGCGACCTCCGCGAGAGCGGCGGCCTCCTGCGTGGCGGACTTGTAGACCGTCATGCACTGGGTGCCGGCGAGGACGTTCTGCAGGCCCTCGACGGTGGCGTCCTGACCGGTGACCGGGACCTTGCCGTCCTGGCCGTTGGCCTCGAGGATGCTGATCGCGGCGCCGCCGAGACCGTCGTTGGCCGCGAGCACGCCGTCGACCTTGCCGTCGGCCGCGGTGTAGAGCTGCTGGAAGATCGTGGCGGCCTGCTCGTTGTCCCAGTCCGGGACGGCCTGCTCGCCGACGACCGTGTAGTTGCTCATGCCGTCGAGGACGCTGTGCGCACCCTCGGCGAAGAGCGTGGCGTTGTTGTCGGTGGGCGAGCCGTTGAGGTAGACGATGTTGGCGTCCTTGTCACCGAGGCAGTCGGCCAGGCCCTGGCCCTGCAGCTCGCCGACCTTGGTGTTGTCGAACGACACGTAGTACTCGGCCGAGCCACCGAGGGTGAGGCGGTCGTAGTCGATGGTGGCGACGCCCTGCGACTTCGCCTTCTCCTCGATCGCGGCACCCGAGTCGGAGTCGAGGTTGACGATCGCGAGGACGGTGACGCCGTCGCCGATCATCGTGTCGGCGATCTGGGTCATCTTCTCGGCGTCGCCGCCGGCGTTCTGGATGTCGTAGTCGACACCGGCCTCCTTGAAGGCCGCCTCGAGCGCCGGGCGGTCCGCGCTCTCCCAGCGCACCGAGGACTCGGTGTCGGGGAGGATGACGCCGATCTTGCCGGCCGTGTCGCTGCCGCTGCCGCTGTCGCTGCTGCCGCCGTCGCTGCCGCTGTCGGAGCTGCTGTCGTCGCCGCCACAGGCCGTGAGGGCCATGGAGAGACCGAGCAGGGGGACGAGGACCAAACTGTGCTTCCGCTTCACGCGAACCGCCTCCTAGCGATTGTGTCGCACCTCGGCTCGTCGGGACCGTCAAGGCGGGTGCATATGTTGTGTCGGACAACATATGAAGTGATGACAGTCACGTCCAGAGCCAGCGCCGCCTGTGACCGGTTTGTTACAGAAAACGCACCCGTCCACACGGGGGACGTGGCAGGCAGGGGTCTGGACCAGTGCGGCCGGACGGGTCCTACGGGGTGACCTCGCCGGTCCACACGCGGGCGCCGCCCCCGGAGTCGGCGACCAGCAGCAGGGCGTCCTCACCGTCGCCCGCGACCAGGGTGTGGTCGCCGGCCGTCTCCGGCTCGAGGGGTACGACGACCCGGCTCCAGCCGCGGCCGTCCTCGGTCCGCCAGAGCTCGTAGTGGTCGCCGGTGCTCACCGTGGCGAGGATGCCGACCGGCGTCCGGGCGAGCGACGCGACGTAGGGCGCGCCGCGCCAGTCCACTCTCCGCGATCGCGCCGAAGGTCGTCGCGGGGCTCCAGCCTCCCCCGGCGTCGCGCACCCAGGCGGCGTACTGCCGCCCGCTGCGCCCGACCACGAGCAGTCGGCCGTCGTCGAGCAGGACGACGCGCTGCGCATCCTCGATCGCCTCGGTCGCGGGCATCTCCTCGGGCGTCCAGGCCAGGCCGTCCGGCGAGGTCCACGCGAGCGGGTCGGGGTCCAGCAGCTGGCCGGTGCGGGCGCCCCCGCCGACGACGATCCACTCGTCCCCGGCCCAGCCGCCGCCCTGGGTGATGGACTGGAGCTCGCCGTCGTCGGTCAGGCCCGACTCGGCCTCGACGCGGGTGAACTCGCGCGGGTCGTCGCTGACCCACACGCTCGGTCCGGAGATCCGGTTGCCGGTGATCAGCCACCCCTCGGGCCCGCCGGAGACCGCGTTGACGTTGGTCGCGGTGACCCCGCCGAACTGGATGAAGACCGCACGCACGTCGGCGATCCGGTCGCCGTCGGCGTAGAACGAGGTCACCCGCGGGTTGCCGTGGGCGCCGCCCGAGCGGGCGCCGAGCATCGACACGCGGCCGCGCGAGCAGGCGACCGAGTTGATGATCGCGCGCCTGCCCCAGTAGGTCCGCGCGTCCACCGGCACCGACGTCCACGTCTCGCGGTCGGTCGAGAACCAGACGGCGGGGCGGGTGTCGCGGGTCTCGGTGGGGTTGTCCAGGAAGACCGCCCCGACCACCCACCAGCCGTCGCCGCACCCGACCGCGTCGCGCACGACCGTACGACCGGGCGGGCCGGCCGGGTCGGGCAGCAGGCGCTCGGTCCAGGTGACGTCGAAGGGCCGGCCGGGCTCGGGCGGCGGGGGGTCGTCGCACGCGGCGAGGCCGGCCACGAGCACGGCCGCCAGCGATGCGGCGGCGGCGCGGCGGGACCTCACGCCACAGAGTGTGCCTGCTGCGCTGCCGCCCGTGCGCCCCCACTGGCTAACGTGGCGGGATGCCATCGGTCTCCCGCACTTTCTCGACGATCGCGACCCCCGACGCCACGTTCGCCTACCTCAGCGACTTCACCCACGCCGAGGAGTGGGACCCGGGCACCCGGACGTGCGAGCGCACCTCCGGCGACGGCGGGGTCGGCACGACCTACCGCAACGTCTCGACGTTCCTCGGCCGCGAGGTCGAGATCACCTACACGACCGCGGAGCTCGCTCCCCCGACGCGCGTGCACCTGCGCGGCACCAACGAGCAGTTCGAGGGCCACGACATCTTCGAGATCACCGCCTCGGGCAGCGGCTCGCAGGTCCGCTACACCGCGGAGATGTCCTTCAGCGGGCTCTCCAGGCTGGCCTCCCCCGTCGTGTCGGCGTACCTCCCGATCCTGGCGAGGAAGACCGTGGACCAGCTGCGCGCCTCGCTCGACACGCAGGTCTGAGGTCAGTCCGTCCTGTGCCCGGAGACCCGCCTGGGGAGCACGAGCAGCAGGACGGCCAGCACCACGACCGCCGCGATCCCGCCGACCGCGGCGGCCGCTCGGTCGTAGACCATGTCGACGACCAGGAACAGGATCCCGCCGAGCAGCAGGCCGATCATGACCAGGGCGGTGGCCGTGAGCCGGTGACCCGCCTGCACCAGCTCCGGCTTGGCGTCCTCCTGGAAGACGTGGCGGTGGATCGCCACCGGCGCCAGCAGCACGCCGACGGTCGCGAAGGCCAGGCAGAGCAGGCCGACGTACCACCCGCGCTGGAAGCCGTCGAGCTCGGAGAAGCGCGACTGGAAGGGGATCGTGGCGAGGAAGCCGGCCAGCAGCTGGACGCCGGTCTGGCTGACGCGGAGCTCCTGGAGCAGGTCGTTCCAGTTGCGGTCGGCGCGCTCCTGCTCGGTCTCGTCTGGCCTGCCCGGGGACATCTTCCGGACGCTACTCAACCCGGCGGGACGGCCCACCCCCGCACGGGTGAGCGCCGCGCCGTTGCCGGGCCCCGCA
Source organism: uncultured Actinomycetota bacterium (assembly GCA_963795275.1). GTDB lineage: Bacteria > Actinomycetota > Actinomycetes > Propionibacteriales > Nocardioidaceae > Nocardioides. The sequence continues at coordinate 327,809 of CAWCHD010000001.1, read as the reverse complement.
ACCGCTAGACCCGGTCGAGGTGGGCCAGGGCCCGCAACCACACCCGGTCGGTGTCGACGGCGGTCGTCTCGGGGCCTCGTTCGTCGAGGAGTCGTACGACGTCCGCGGGCGGCTCGGCCCCCGCGGCGCGGGTCGCGTCGAGCAGGACGCGCGCCGCTGCGACGGCTGCCGGGCGGTGCCCGGTGATGACGGACTCGTAGACCCGCTCGGCCCCCGGGCTGCCCGGGACCTCCCACGCGGAGACCAGCGCCGCGCGGCTGTCGCTGACGGTCACCACGGTCCACTCGCGACGCAGCGGTGAGCCCTCGGCGAGCTGGCACCGGGCCGGGCTCGCGGAGGGGTCGGCCGGCAGGGACTCGTCGAACTCGGCCACCACCGCCGACCACGCCGCCGTGCGCGCGAGCTCGTCCCACCGCCGCCGTTGGTCGGCGAAGCGGTCACCGGCCTGGAAGGTGCCGAGCACCAGTGGCCGCTCGGCCCGCGCGAGGGCCTCGTCCTCGACGGCGTACGACGCCGCGATGAGGGAGCGCCGCCCGAGCCTCTGCACGCCGAGGTGGGGGAACTCGCGCGCCATCACCGCGTGCACGGACTCGACGGGACGCCGTCGGCGTCGTTGCACGGTGTCGACCGCGGCCGCCAGGCCCATGCCGCCCGCCCGCAGCTCCTGCACCTGCCGGACGAGGTCGACGTCGGCGTCGGTGAAGCGGCGGTGCCCGGAGGCGGAGCGCGTGCCGGAGGGGAAGCCGAAGCGGTTCTCCCAGGTGCGGAGCACCGTCGGCGTCAGGCCCGTGCGGTCGGCGAGCACGCCGATGCTGAAGCCGTCGGACGGCCGGTCGGCCATGGTTTCCACCCTTCTCCAAGACTTGTGCAAAGTGCGTGGATAACTTATACATGAGTGCAGAGGTATTTGTCCTCACCCACCAGACAAGGGAGCAACCCCATGGGCACCGTGATCCTGATCAGCACCGTGGCGATCATCGTCGCCGTCGTCGGGTGCTTCGTCATCTGGCGTCTCGACGCCTCGCGTGCCGAAGAGGTCGACCGCACCCCGCCGCCGCCCGTCGCCGGTCCCCAGATCGAGGCCCGCGCCACCACGCCGCCCCGCCCGCTCGAGCAGTAGGGCGACACCTTTCCACCCGCGCGGGTGGACTGCGGCAACCACGCGCGTGGCACGTTCGAAGGGTGACCACTCCGGTCGCCACCGATGCACAGGAGGAACGACGATGGGTCTCGACGACAAGATCAGCAACAAGGCCGATGAGCTCAAGGGCCAGGCCAAGGAGTCCACGGGCAAGGCCACCGACAACGAGCAGCTCGAGGCCGAGGGCAAGGGCGACCAGGCAGGCGCCAACCTCAAGCAGGCCGGCGAGAAGGTCAAGGACGTCTTCAAGGGCTGACCTCCGCCCGACCGACGGCCGGTCCCCGCTGAGCGCGGGGGCCGGCCGTCGTGCGTCCGTCGTCCGCATGCCGGTCGGCGGCGGGGGTACGGACCGGGCATGGATCCTCGTCACGAGCCCGCCAAGGCCGACCCGACCAACCAGGGCGGGCGTTCCCTGATGATCGCCGCGGTCCCGATCGGTCTGCTGCTGGCGCTCGCGGTGCTCGTGGGCGTCTGGTTCCTCGCGCGCTGACACGGCTGGCCCTGTGGGCGCCGGCCCGGCCTGATGTCGGTCGCCGCTCATAGGGTGGCGCCGTGACCTTGCACCTCCACACCGCCGAGCGCACCGACGCGCTCGCCGACGGCCTGGCGGACCTGCTGGTCACCCCGCTGCCGGACCCCTTCGCCCGCGAGGTCGTGGTGGTGCCCGCCCGCGGTGTCGAGCGCTGGCTCACGCAGCGGCTCTCGCACCGTCTCGGGGTCGGCTCCCGCGGTGGCGACGGCGTGTGCGCCGGCGTCGACTTCGTGACGCCCCACTCGCTCGTCTCGATGCTGCTCGACCGCGACGCCGAGGACCCGTGGAGCCCCGACCGCCTCGCGTGGCCCCTGCTCCGGGTCATCGACGACGTGATGGGCACGGCCGGCTTCGAGGACCTCACCACCCACCTCGGCGGCGGCGACCCGACCGACGAGCGGTCGGCCCGGCGCTACGCCGTCGCGCGACGGCTGGCCGGCCTCTTCTCGTCCTACGCCGTCCAGCGGCCGCTCCTGCTGAGCGAGTGGCGGGCGGGCCGCCCGTCGGACGGCGCGGGCGGCGACCTCGACGGCGACCTCGTCTGGCAGGCCGCGCTGTGGCGGCGCCTGCTCGACGTCGTCGACGCCCCGCCCCCGGACGTACGCCACGCGGAGACCGTGGCGCGGCTGCGCGCCGGTGGCGCCGACCTCGACCTGCCGTCGCGCCTGTCGCTGTTCGGGCACACCCGGCTGCCCGAGACCGAGGTGTCCCTCCTGACGGCGCTGGGCGAGCTGCGCGACGTCCACCTCTGGCTGCCCCAGGCGTCCACCGCGCTCTGGGACGCCCTCGCGCCGGTCGCCCGCGAGGGTCAGGTGCCCCGAGCCCGCGACACCTCCGCCGGACTCGTCGGCCACCCGCTGCTCGGCTCGCTGGGCCGCGACTCCCGCGAGCTGCGGCGCACGCTGGGCGACCTGCCGAGCAGCTCCACCGCGACGGCCCCGGCCCCCGACACGCTCCTCGGCTGGCTCCAGCGCGACCTCCGCGCCAACCACGCCCCCAGCGAGGCCGAGCGGTCCGGTCGCACGACGCGGGACGACTCGGTGCAGGTGCACGCCTGCCACGGCGCGGCCCGCCAGGTCGACGTGCTGCGCGAGGTGCTGGTCGGGCTCCTCGAGGACGATCCGACGCTCGAGCCGCGCGACATCCTCGTGATGGTCCCCGACATCGAGACCTACGCGCCGCTGATCTCCGCCTCCTTCGGGATGGCCGACGTCGCCGGCGAGGGTGCCGGGCACCCCGGTCACCAGCTGCGCGTACGCCTCGCCGACCGGTCGCTCGCCGCCACCAACCCGCTGCTCGCGCTCGCCGCCCAGCTCGTCGAGCTGGTGCGCGGCCGGATGACGGCGAGCCAGGTGCTCGACGTCGCCGGTGCGGACCCGGTGCGGGCGCGGTTCGGCTTCGACGACGAGGCGCTCGAGCGGATCACCCGCTGGGTCGACACCAGCGGGATCCGCTGGGGCTACGACGCGCAGCACCGCGGGGTCTTCGGCCTCGACGGTCTCGAGGCCAACACCTGGGTCACCGGCCTGCGCCGGGTGCTCCTCGGCGCCGCGATGTCCGGGCTCGACCACCGGCACGTCGCCGGCACCGTCCCCGTCGACGACGTGAGCGACGGCGACCTCGACCTGGTGGGTCGCTTCGCCGAGTTCGTCGAGCGCGTGCACACCTTCACCGACGCCGCCGAACGTGCCACGAGCGTGACCGACTGGACCACGGCCCTCTCGGAGGTGGTCCACCGCCTCACCTCCACGCCGGCCACCGAGGTCTGGCAGGTCGCGCAGTTCGACCGCGAGGTGTCGCGCATCGCCGCGGGCGCGGCCGAGTCGGGCACGACGCTGCGGCAGGCCGACGTACGCGCCCTCCTCGCCCAGCGGCTCCGCGGCCGGCCGACGCGCTCCAACTTCCGCACCGGCACGCTCACGGTCTGCACGATGGTGCCGATGCGGTCGGTGCCCCACCGGGTCGTGTGCCTGGTCGGCCTCGACGACGGCGTCTTCCCGCGCGTCTCGACGGTCGACGGCGACGACGTGCTGGCACGACGGCCGCGGACCGGCGAGCGCGACCTCCGCTCGGAGGACCGGCAGCTGTTCCTCGACGCGATCACGGCGGCGACCGAGCGTCTCGTCATCACCTACACCGGCCGCGGCGAGCACACCGGTGCCGAGCGGCCGCCCGCCGTGCCGCTCGGCGAGCTCCTCGACGCGCTCGACCGCACCGCCGCGGCGCCGGTGCGCGACCACGTGCTGACCCACCACCCCCTCCAGCCCTTCGACGAGGACAACTTCGTCGCCGGCCGGCTGCGGGACGGCGGCGCCTTCACCTTCGACCGCTTCGCCCTCGCCGGCGCGAGCACCGCCCGGGAGGACCGCGAGCCCGTCGGCGTCCTCGTGCCGAGCCCGCTCCCGCCGGGCGACGCCCTCGGCGACGTCTCGCTCGCCGACCTGCACGACTTCTTCGCGCACCCGGTGCGCGGCTTCTTCCGGCGGCTGCGGATCGCGCGCCCCTACGACGCCGACGAGGTCAAGGACGCCATCCCGATCACCCTCGACGCCCTGGAGAAGTGGGGCGTCGGCGACCGCATCGTCAGCAACGTGATGGCGGGCGCCGACCCGCAGGCAGCGATGCTGGCCGAGCAGCTGAGCGGCGCCCTGCCTCCCCTCGACCTCGGCGTCGGCGTGCTCACCGACATCGTCAAGAACGCCAAGCCGCTCGTCGAGGCGGCCCAGGCGCAGCGCCGGGGGCCGCAGCGCACCCTCGACGTCGACATCGACCTCGGCGGCGGACGCCGGCTCTCCGGGACGGTCGGCGACGTGTGGGGCAACAACGCGGTGTCCGTCTCCTTCTCCAACCTCGGCGCCAAGCACCGCCTCGCCGGCTGGATCGACGCGCTCGCGCTCGGCGCCGGCCTGCCCGACGAGAACTGGACCGTCCACACCATCGGCAAGCACCGCTCCGGCGGGCAGGTCCAGCTGGTCGGGCCCCTGGCCCAGCACGAGGCCGAGCAGTGGCTCCGCGACCTCGTCGCCCTCTACGACGCCGGCCAGCGCGAGCCGCTCCCGCTCCCGGTGAAGACGTCGCTGGCCTGGGCCGAGGAGCTGCGCCGGGTGCGCGCCGGCAGCGACGGCGACCCCGACGTGAAGGCCCGCGCCCAGTGGGAGACGCCGCGGTTCAACGACTCCGGCTTCCCCCTCGAGGACGCCGACACCTGGCACGTCCGCGCGTTCGGCGAGCACGCCGACTACGCACTCCTCGCCTCGCCCTGCCGCGCAGGCGAGGACGGTCCGCACCGCCTCGGCCACCTCGCGTGGCGGCTCTGGGGCCCGCTGATCGACGGCGGTCACGCACAGATCAGGGGGACGTGATGACCGGTCCCGACCCCGCCGTCCACACCCCCGGCACCTTCGACATCGCCGCCGACCTGCGACCGGGCACCACGCTGCTCGAGGCCAGCGCCGGCACCGGCAAGACCTGGACGATCGCCGCCCTCGTCGCCAAGCACGTCGCGTCGGGCGACACGCGCCTCGACGAGATGCTGGTCGTGACGTTCACCCGGGCCGCGAGCCAGGAGCTGCGCGAGCGCGTACGCCGCCAGCTCGACGAGGCGGTCCAGCTGCTCGGCGACCCGGGCCGGCGCGACCCCGCCAACCGCCTGCACGACTGGCTGCTCGACGCCGATGCGGCCGAGCTCTCCCGGCGCCTCGAGCGGCTGACCGGCGCGCTCGTGTCCTTCGACGCCGCGACCATCGCGACCATCCACCAGTTCTGCCAGCTGGTGCTGCGCAGCCTCGGGGTCGCCGGTGACACCGACGCCAACGCGACGCTCGTCGAGGACCTCGAGCAGCTGACCGCCGAGACCGTCGACGACCTCTACCTCGCCCGCTTCGGCTCCGAGCAGTCGCCGCCGTGGTCGCGGGCCGCCGCCCTCGACCTGGCCCGGGCGGTCGTCAGCGACCCGCGGGCGCGCGTCGAGCCGGCCGACGTGATGACCGACGCGCCGGACTCGGCGGCCGCGATGCGGGTGCGGTTCGCCTCCGAGGTGCTCGACGAGGTCGAGCGACGCAAGCGCCGGCTCGGCGTCCTCAGCTACGACGACCTGCTCAGCCAGCTCGCCGACGCGCTCGAGGACACCACCGCGGCCGCCCGGCGACGGATGCAGCACCGGTGGAAGTTCGTCCTCATCGACGAGTTCCAGGACACCGACCCGGTGCAGTGGCAGGTCTTCCGGCGCGCCTTCTCCGAGACCACCACGATGGTCCTCATCGGCGACCCCAAGCAGGCGATCTACGCCTTCCGCGGCGGCGACATCGTCACCTACCTCCAGGCCGCCGAGACCGCGACGACGACCCAGACGCTCGGCGTCAACTGGCGCTCCGACCGTCCGCTGCTCGACTCGCTCCACGCCGTCCTCCAGGGTGCCCAGCTCGGCGAGGAGCGCATCGTCGTGCACCCCGTCGAGGCGCACCTCCAGCAGTCCCGGCTCGAGGGCGCGGGGGCGCCGTTCCGGCTACGGGTGGTGCGGCGCACCGAGCTCGGCAAGGGTCCGCGGTCCAAGCCGCCCGTCGCGCTGTGGCGCGACCACGTCATCACCGACACCGCCCACGACATCAAGCGGCTGATCGAGGCCCGGCCCACCTTCGACGGCCGGAGCCTGCGACCCGGCGACATCGCGGTCCTCGCCGCGCGGCGCAACGAGCTCGAGGCCGTCCAGCTCGCCCTGGCCGACGTCGGGGTGCCGTCGGTGGTCAATGCCGGCGGCTCGGTCTTCCACACCCCGGCCGCCGGCGAGTGGGTCGCCCTCCTCGAGGCCCTCGAGCAGCCGCACCGCGCCGACCGCGTACGAGCCGCCGCGCTGACGTCGTTCTTCGGGCACACCGCGGCCACCCTCGACGCCGGCGGCGACGAGCTCACCGACGACCTGACCGCCTCCGTGCGCACCCTCGCCGACGTCTTCACCCAGCGCGGCGTGGCCGCCGTGGTCGAGGTCGCCGCCGTCCAGGGCCTGACCGCCCGCGTCCTCGCCCGGGTCGGCGGCGAGCGCACGCTCACCGACCTGCGCCACATCGGCGAGTCCCTGCTGCGGGTCGCGACCGAGGAGCGCCTCGGCCTGGTCGGCCTGCTGGCGTGGCTGCGCGAGCAGGTCGCCGACGAGAAGCTCGAGGTCGCCTCCGAGCGGACCCGCCGCCTCGACTCCGACGCCGAGGCCGTGCAGCTCGTGACGATCCACGGCAGCAAGGGCCTGCAGTACCCCGTCGTCTACCTCCCGACCCTCTGGAACCGCTACACCGGCCGGGAGCCCGCCGTGCCGCTCTTCCACGACGACGAGGGGCGGCGCTGCCGCGACGTGGGCGGTCCGAGCGCGTTCCACCAGGAGGCCGTGCGCCGCCACTGGCGCGAGGACGCCGGCGAGTCCCTGCGCCTGCTCTACGTCGCGATGACGCGCGCGCAGTCGCAGGTGGTCGCGTGGTACGCCGCTGCCGAGCGCAACACCCCCGACTCGGCGCTGCACCGGATGCTGTTCGGCCGCCGACCGGGCATGGCGCCCGTGCCCGACTCGCAGGCGCTCGTCGACGAGGACCGGCTGATGTCCATCCTCGCCGCGTGGGAGGAGGCCGGCGGTCCGAGCATCGAGCTCGCGACGCTCACCCCGCCCGACCCGACGCCCCTCGAGCGCTCGACCGAGCGCCTCGACGTCCGCTCGTTCACCCGCTCGGTCGACACGACGTGGCGCCGCACCTCCTACTCCTCGCTCTCCGCCGGCAGCGCCTCGCACGCGGCGGCCGCCGCACTGTCCGAGCCCGAGGTCGTGCCCGACGAGGACTCCGAGGTGTCGGCCGAGGACCTCGGCGACGCCGTCGGGGCCGGCGAGACCGTGGGCTCCGTGCCGTCGCCGATGGCGACCCTCCCCGTCGGCGCGACCTTCGGCTCGCTGGTCCACGCCGTCCTCGAGCACGCCGACCCGGCCGCCGCGGACTTCCGCGCCGAGCTGCTCGGCCACATCGGCGAGCAGCTGGTGTGGTGGCCGGTCGAGCTCGACCCCGACGAGCTCGCCGACGCGCTCGTCGCGGTGTGCAGCAGCCCGCTGGGACCGCTCGCGGCCGACCGCACGCTCCTGTCGCTCGGCCTGCCCGACCGGCTGCGCGAGCTCGACTTCGAGGTGCCGCTGGCCGGCGGCGACACGGTGGCCGCACCCGTCGACGTACGCCTCGGCGACCTCGCGCCGCTGCTGCGCCGCCACCTGCCCGAGGGCGACGCGGTCCGCGTCTACGCCGACGCGCTCGACGACGACCCCGGCCTGGCCGCGCAGTCGCTGCGGGGCTACCTCACCGGGTCGATCGACGTGGTGCTGCGCCTCGACGTCGACGGCCACGAGCGCTTCCTCACCGTCGACTACAAGACCAACTGGCTCGGACCGATCGACCAGCCGCTGACCGCCCACGACTACCGGCCCGAGATGCTCGACGAGGCGATGGCGCACTCCGACTACCCGCTCCAGGCACTGCTCTACACCGTCGTGCTCCACCGGTTCCTGCGGTGGCGGCTGCCGTCCTACGACCCCGCGACCCACCTCGGCGGCGTGCTCTACCTCTACCTGCGCGGCATGTGCGGGCCGGAGACGCCGCGGGTCGACGGCCAGCCGTGCGGCGTCTTCTCGTGGCGGCCGCCGGTGCCGCTCGTGGAGGAGCTGTCCGACCTGCTCGACGGCGTGAGGACCGCGACATGAGCGACACCTTCGAGCCCGTCGACGCCTACGACCGCGACCTGGCGCTCGCCGCCACGGGCCTGCTCGACACCTTCAACGCCGCCGGGGTGCTGACCGCCGCCGACGTGCACGTGGCCACCAACCTCGGCCGGGTGGTGGGCGAGCGCGACGAGTCGGTCCTGCTCGCGGTCGCGCTGGCCGTCCGCGCGGTCCGCCACGGCTCGGTCGCGCTCGACCTCGGCCGCCGTGCCGTCCTCCCTCGCCGACCTCGACCTGCCGTGGCCCGACGCCTCGGGATGGGCGGCCGTGGTGGGCGCCAGCCCGGTGGCGGCCTCCGGCGTGGTGCACGTCGAGCACGGCCTGGTCTACCTCGACCGCTACCACGAGCAGGAGACGCAGGTCCTCGACGACCTGCGCGACCGCGGGCGCGTGGCCCACGTCGTCGACCGCGGCCTGCTCGACACCTCGCTGGCGCGGGTCTTCCCCGACGCCGACTCCGACGAGCAGCGCGAGGCGTGCCGCCGGGCCGCGACCCAGGCCACCACGGTCATCACCGGCGGTCCGGGCACCGGCAAGACGACGGCCGTCGCCGGCCTGCTCGCCGCGCTCGTCGAGCAGGCCGAGGCCCGGGGCGAGGTGCTGCGCATCGCGCTCGCCGCGCCGACCGGCAAGGCCGCGGCCCGGCTCCAGCAGTCGGTGCGCGACTCGGCCGCCCGCTTCGGCGGTGCCGACCAGGAGCGGCTGGCCGACGTCACCGCGATGACGCTGCACCGGCTGCTGCGCCAGCACCCCGGCAACAGCACCCGCTTCCGTCACCACCGCGGCAACCGCCTCCCCCACGACCTGGTCGTGGTCGACGAGGCCTCGATGGTGTCGCTGACGATGATGGCGCGGCTGCTCGAGGCGACCCGGCCCGAGGCACGGCTGGTGCTGGTGGGCGACCCCGACCAGCTCAGCTCCGTCGACGCCGGCGCGGTCCTCACCGACCTGGTCCGCGGCTACGAGCACCGCGGCGACAGCCCGGTGGCCGCGCTGACGACCGCCCACCGCTACGGCGCGGAGATCGGACGGCTGGCCGAGGCGCTCCGGCTCGGCGACGCCGATGCCGCCGTCGCGGCCCTGCGGGCCGGTGGCGAGGCGGTCGAGTGGGTGGCCGACGGCGATCCGGCCGGCCCGATCCGGGCCGCGGTCCTGCCCCACGCCCTCGCCGTCCACGACGCGGCCGCCGCCGGCGACGCGACGCGCGCCCTGGCCGCCCTCGAGCGGCACCGCCTGCTCTGCGCGCACCGCGACGGCCCGTTCGGCGTACGCCACTGGAACCGTCGCATCGAGGCCTGGCTCACCGCCGAGACGACCGCGTCCGTCCTCGACCCGGCCTACCCCGGTCGGCCGATCCTGGTGTCGTCCAACGACTACTCGCTCGGCGTCTACAACGGCGACACCGGCGTCATCGTCGCCGGACCCCACGGGCCGCGCGCCGCGATCGCGACCGGGGTCGGCCACCTCGAGCTCGCGCCGTCGCGGCTCGGCGACGTCGAGACCATGCACGCGATGACGATCCACAAGTCGCAGGGCAGCCAGGCCGACGAGATCACCGTCCTGCTGCCCGACGAGGAGTCGCGCCTGCTGACCCGCGAGCTGTTCTACACCGCGGTCACCCGCGCCCAGCGCAAGGTGCGCGTCATCGGCTCGGAGTCGGCCGTGCGCGCCGCGATCTCGCGGCAGGCCCTGCGGGCGAGCGGGCTGCGTGCCCGGCTGTCGGATACCTGAAACCTCGCCGACACAGAGGACGGCTAGCCTCGTCGCATGCCCTACCTGCTGCGCGTCGAGCTCCCCGATGTCCCGGGGTCGCTGGGTCGCGTCGCGAGCGCGATCGGTGAGGCCGGCGGCGACATCGAGGCGATCGAGATCGTCGAGAAGCGCGACGGCTTCGCGGTCGACGACGTGCTCCTCGAGATGGTCCCCGGGGTCATGCCCGACTCCGTGGTCTCCGCGTGCAGCGTCCTCGACGGCGTCAGCGTGCTCTGGATCAACCGCTACGCCGCCGGCGGCAACCTCTTCCTCGACCTCGAGGTCGTCGAGGCGCTCACCGAGGACCCCTCGACCGCGCGCGACCGCCTGGTCGACCTGCTGCCCATCGCCTTCCGCGTCGACTGGGCCGCGCGCGTCTCGGCCGACGGCGCGAGGGTCGTCCACGCGACCGACGCCGCGCCGAGCGAGTTCTCCTTCGCGCCGGTCACCGCGCCCGTGCGCCTGCCCGACGACGAGATCCACGTCGAGTGCGCCGCACCGTTCGGCGACGACGTGATGCTGATGGGCCGCCGCGGCGGCCCGGAGTTCCTCGACTCCGAGCTCGCCCGCCTCGAGCACCTGCTCGGGCTCGCGACCACGATCAGCCGCTGAGCCCGTCCGTCGAGCGGTGGTCCACCGACATTCCGAGCCGTCGGAACGGGGCTCCACCACCGCCACCCGGTGTGTCGGCGTACGACACGCAGCCGGGCGGTGATCAGCCCACACTCGCGTGCCGCGAATTGTGGCTCCGCCACCGCTCCGGCTGTGCCAGGTCAGGCGCGCTCGAGCAGGAAGAGCGGGATCTTGCGGTCCGTCTTCTTCTTGTAGTCGGCGTACGTCGACCAGGTGGCGACCGCGTGCTCCCACCAGTCGTCGTACTCCGCGCCGTCGAGCTCGCGCACGGTGTAGGTGTGCTTCTCCGCCTTGTCCTGGAGCTCGACCTCGGGGTGCTGGCGGAAGTTGTCGGCCCACGCCGGGTCCTCGGGAGCGCCGCCCTTGGACGCGACGGCGAGGTAGGAGCCGTCGCGCTCGACGCGCATCACCGGGTTCTTGCGGAGGTTGCCGGACTTCGCGCCGACCGAGGTGATGACCACGACGGGGTAGGGCGTGCCGGGCAGCGTGCCGCCCTCCTCGCCGTTGGACGCCTCGTACTCCTCGACGTTCTTGCGGACCCACTCGGTCGCGCTCGGGACATAGGTTCCAGTCAGTGCCATGCCCCCACAACACCACGGCCGCCGCCGATCTTCCAGCGTCCCCCCGGGTAGTCCAGGCCGGGAGACGGTCGTCCCCGACCGCCGGGACGGCCACCGCCGCATCCTCGGCTGCGACTCCACCGCGCGATAACCCTCCCCGCATGAGTGCGATCGAGGGCGTCAGCGAGATCTTCGACCCCGAGGCGTGGGACGTCGTGCCGGGCTTCGAGGACCTCACCGACCTGACCTACCACCGCGCCCGCGAGCACGGGACCGTACGCATCGCCTTCGACCGCCCCGACGTGCTCAACGCCTTCCGGCCGCACACCGTCGACGAGCTGCTGCGCACCCTCGACCACGCGCGGATGTCGGCCGACGTCGGCTGCGTGCTGCTGACCGGCAACGGACCCGAGCGCGAAGAACGGCAAGTGGGCCTTCTGCACCGGCGGCGACCAGCGGATCCGCGGGCGGGCCGGCTACCAGTACGAGACCGACGGGCACACCGACGCGGGCGCCGAGCCGAACCCGATCGACAAGGCCAGGCTGTCCCGCCTCCACATCCTCGAGTGCCAGCGGCTGATCCGCTTCATGCCCAAGGTCGTCATCTGCGTCGTCCCCGGCTGGGCCGCCGGCGGCGGGCACAGCCTGCACGTCGTCGCCGACCTCACCCTCGCCAGCCGCGAGCACGCCCGCTTCAAGCAGACCGACGCCGACGTCGGCTCCTTCGACGGCGGCTACGGCTCGGCCTACCTCGCCCGCCAGGTCGGGCAGAAGTTCGCCCGCGAGATCTTCTTCCTCGCCGAGGAGTACGACGCCGAGGAGATGCACCGGATGGGTGCGGTCAACCGCGTCGTCGAGCACGCCGAGCTCGAGAAGGTCGCCCTCGACTGGGGCCGCAAGATCAACGGCAAGTCGCCGACCGCCCAGCGGATGCTGAAGTACTCCTTCAACCTCCTCGACGACGGCCTGGTCGGCCAGCAGCTCTTCGCCGGCGAGACCACGCGCCTGGCCTACATGACCGACGAGGCGCAGGAGGGCCGCGACCAGTTCCTCGAGAAGCGCGAGCCCGACTGGTCGCCGTACCCCTGGTACTACTGAGCCGGACCCAGCACCGTGGGGAGCCAGGCTCAGCTGGCGGGAGCGCTGGTAGGCCTCGCCGCCCTCGTGGTCGTTGAACTCGTAGACCTCGATGTCCTTCGGTCCCGCGTAGGCGTTGAACGCCGCGAAGACGGTGGTGGGCGGGCAGGTCCGGTCCATCATCGCCACCGAGAAGAGCGCGGGCGCGCTCGCCAGCCGGGCCAGGACGGCGCCGTCGAAGTGGGCGAGGGTGGCGAAGGTCTGCTCGACCCGGTCGCGGTGCGCCGCGAGGTAGCGGACCAGCTCGAGGTAGGGCTCGGTCTGCGCCACGTCGGCCGCCCGGCGGAGGTCGCAGAGGAACGGCACGTCGCACAGGACGGCGGCGACCCGGTCGGGGACGAGGGCGGCCGCTGCCAGCGCGAGGGCACCACCCTGGCTGGCACCGGCCACGACCACGCGCTGACGGGTCGACGGTGTCGTGCAGACCGAGCACCTCGACCGCGCGGCAGGCGTCGGCGTACGCACGGCGGTAGTAGTAGGTGTCGCGGTGCTCGATCCCCCGGGTGAGGAAGCCGGGCTGGGCCGGCCCGTGTCCCCGACGTCGCCCGTCGCGCCGGTCGTCCAGCCGCTGCCCTGGCCGCGGGTGTCGACGACGAGGTGCGCGTAGCCCGCCGTCGCCCAGAACACGTGCTCGTGGACGAGCCCCCGCCCGCCGTTGTAGCCCTGGAGCTGGACGACACCGGGCAGGGTGCCGGTGCGCAGGGCGGCCGCCGGGAGGTGCAGCCACGCGCGGACCGGGTGGCCGCCGTGCCCGGTGAAGGTGACGTCGTGGGACTCGACCGCCAGCAGCCCGTTGTCGACCGGCTCCGCGGTCCAGGCGACCGGCCCCTCGTCCAGCGTCGTACGCCAGAAGTCCGCGAGGTCGTCGGGGACCGCCAGGTCCGGGCGGTAGCGCGCGCGCCTGGTCGAGCGGCCAGTCCGAGAGCATCAGACCTCGTCGACCGTGACCTCGGGCTCGAGCACCCGGTCCACGTCGACGTGGCGGCCCGCCCCCGTCAGCTCGAGCGCGAGCGTCGCGCGGATGTCGGCGCTCGAGGCGCCGACGCGCAGCTCCACCGCTCCCGGCTCCACCACCCGGAGCAGGTCGCGCCCGGTGAACGACGTGAGGTCGGCGTGGAGGGCGAACGTCACCCGTCGGCCTGACCCGGCTCCAGGTCGACGCGGGCGGCGCCGACGAGCTGCTGGACCGGACGTACGACCGACGCCTGCACGTCGTGGAGATAGACCTGGACGACCTCGGAGACCGACCGGTCCGCCTCGTTGCGCAGCTCGACCGACAGCTCGGTGTGACCGTCGACGTCCCACCGCGGGCCGGTGACGGAGACGACCGGACCCCAGGTCGCCGAGGCGTAGGAGAGGCCGTGGCCGAAGGGGAAGAGCGCCGTCGGGTCGACCACGCTCACCTCGCTGCGCTGCCCGAGCGCCGAGGCGAGGTAGGTCGAGGGCTGCGTGGAGCCGGCCCCCGGGAAGCTCACGGGCAGTCGACCGGAGGGGTTGACCCGCCCGGTCAGCACGTCGGCCACGGCCTGCGCTCCCTCCTCCCCCGGGAAGAAGCCGCACACCGTCGCGGCGAGGCGCGGGGCGAAGCGGCTGAGGTCGTAGGGGCGGCCGACCAGGAGCACCGCGACGACCGGTGTGCCCGTCGCGAGCAGCGCCTCCAGCAGCTCCTCCTGGCGCCCCGGCAGCCGCAGGTCGGCCACGTCGCAGCCCTCGCCCGACGTGCCGTTGCCGAAGAGGCCGGCCTGGTCGCCCGAGCACGGCGACGCAGACGTCGGCCCCGGCCGCAGCCGCGACGGCCTCGGCGATCTGCTCGTCGGTGCCCTCCAGCACCGAGCAGCCCGGCGCGTAGGTCACGTCGTGGGAGTCGGCGAGCACCTCGCGGACCGTGCGGATCTCCAGTCCTCGCTCGAAGCCGTCGTAGTGGACGAGCACGTGCATCGGGAACGAGTAGCAGCCGAGCAGCGCCTGGTAGGTGTCGGCGTCGCGGACCGACCACCGCGAGCCGCGACCCCGGCCTGCAGCGGGAGGGCACCGTCGTTGGCGAGCAGGACGACCGAGCGACGGGCCAGCTCGAGCGCGACCTGCTCGCGACCCGGGGTCGTCGAGGTCGACCTCGTCCGCCTCGGTGGGTGCCCAGTCGGGGTCGAGCAGGCCGAGCTCGCACTTCTGCCGCAGCACCCGGGCCAGCGGCGCGGTCGACGAGCTTCTCGTCGATGGAGCTGTCGGCGACCCCCGCGAGCAGCGGGGTCGCCGTACGCGTTGGGCGAGGGCAGCTCGACGTCGATCCCGGCCTCGAGCGCGAGACGGGCCGCGTCCTGGTTGGTCTCGGCGACGTGGTGCAGGGTGCGCAGGAACGCGATGGAGAAGTAGTCGGCGACCACGGTGCCCGTGAAGCCGTAGGTCTCGCGCAGCAGCGTGGTCAGCAGGTGCGCGGTCCGATGCGGCCGGGACCCCGTCGGTGTCGGTGTAGGAGTTCATCACCGAGCGCGCGCCGGCGCGCAGCGCCATCTCGAACGGCGGCAGGATCACGTCGGCGAGCTCGCGCGGCCCGATCCCGACCGGGGCCAGGTTGCGCGCGGCCCGCGAGGCCGAGTAGCCGGCGAAGTGCTTGAGCGTCGCGACCACCCCGCTGCTCTCCACGCCGCGCACGTAGGCGCCGCCGATGAGCCCGACGAGGAACGGGTCCTCGCCCATCGTCTCCTCCACGCGTCCCCACCGCAGGTCACGCACCACGTCCAGCACCGGCGCGAGACCCTGGTGCACGCCCAGGCTGCGCATCGAGGCGCCGATCCGCGCCCCCATCTCCTGCGACGAGCGGCGGGTCGAACGACGCGGCCCAGCACAGCGGGGAGGGGTAGACGGTGGCCCGCCAGGCGGCGAGCCCGGTGAGGCACTCCTCGTGGACCTGCGCCGGGATGCCGTGGCGGTTGGCGGCCATGACCTGGCGCTGCCGCTCGGCCAGGGTGCGCAGGCCGGCGACCGGCTCCACCGGCGCGGTGCCGAAGGGTCGGGTCAGCTGTCCGAGTCCGTCGGCGATGACCTCGTCCCAGGACAGGTCGGGCCCCATCGCGTCGCGCAGCATCGGCGCCATGTCGCCCACGTCGGGGTCGACCCCCCACACGCCGGACAGCTGGGCCACCTTCTCCTCGAGCGTCATCCGCGCGACGAGGTCGGCCACCCGGTCGTCCACGCGGGCCGACGGGTCGCGCCAGATCTCGCTCATGAGCCGCTCGCCGGGGCCGCGGTGGACTGGCGCACGACGAGCGTCGTGTCGAGGTTGACGTGCGGGGTCTCCAGGGGGTGGTCCCCCGAGATCATCGTGACCAGCATGGTGATGGCTTCCCTTCCCATCTGACGTATCCGTTGGTCCACGGTCGTCAGCGGCGGGTCCGCCAGCGCCGACTCCGGGATGTTGTCGAAGCCCACGAGCGAGAGGTCGCCGGGCACGGTGAGGCCGAGCTCGGCCGCCGCCTCCAGCGTGGCCAGCGCGGACAGGTCGTTGGCGGCGAAGATCGCCGTCGGCCTCTCCGGCAGCGAGAGCAGCGTGCGCGCCGCGTCACGGGCGGGCTCCGGCTCGAACGCCCCCGCCGCCAGCAGCGACTCGTCGACCTCGATCCCCGCTCCGGCGAGGGCCTCGCGGTAGCCGCGCTCGCGCAGCTGGGCGGAGACGAGGTCCGGGCGGCCGGTGACCATCCCGATCCGGCGGTGCCCCAGCCCGATCAGGTGGTCGACGGCGAGCCGCGCCCCCTGGAGGTTGTGGGCGGTCACCGTGGGCATGCTCGAGGGACCCGTGTGGGGGTCGACCGCCACGATCGGCCCGTCGTACTGCACCTCGGTGACGGTCGGGGTGACCAGGACCGCGCCGTCGACGAGCGTGCCCATCACCCGCGAGAGATAGCGCCGCTCCCAGCCCACGTGGGCGTCGACCCGCCCGCCGGCCGAGTAGGCGACGAGCTCGAACCCGGTGCCCCGGATCGCGTCCGCGGCTCCCTTGAGCACCTCGGTGCTGAACGGCTCGAAGTCGGCCACCAGGACGCCGATGACGTTGGTGCGCTGGTTGCGGAGGCTGCGTGCCACCAGGCTCGCCTCGAAGCCGAGCCGGTCGATGACCCCCGTGACGTGCTCGATGGTCTCGCTCGCGACGCCGTAGCGACCGTTGATCACCTTCGAGACCGTGGACACCGACACACCCGCCTCGGCGGCGACGTGCTGCATGGTCACGCGACCGCCCGGCCCCGGTCCCCGTGCGGGGACGTCGCCGTCGGTGGGCGACACGGGCTTCTCCATGACGTCGTCCTCCCTCACCATCTCGGCATCATCCCTTCACCGCGCCCTGCAGACCGCTGACGATCCGCTTCTGCATGGTCAGGAACAGGATGAGGGCCGGGATCATCGCGATGGTGGTGAACGCCAGCACGCCGGCGGTGTCGGCCGAGTGCTCGGTGGAGTAGTCGGCGACCCCGAGGGGCAGCGTACGCATCTCGTCGCGCAGGAGGAGCAGGGGCAGCAGGTAGGAGTTCCAGGACGCGACGAACGCCAGCACCCCGACCGTGACCATCCCCGGGACGGACAGCGGCAGCACCACCCGCCAGAAGACGCCGACGCGCGTGGCGCCGTCGATGAACGCCGCCTCCTCGAGCTCTCGCGGCAGCGCCATGAGGAAGGGCCGGAGGATCACGACCGTCATCGGCAGTGCGAACGCCGCCTGCGGCAGCGCCACGCCCCACCAGGTGTTGCCGAGCTGCAGGTCGCGGGTGACGAGGATGAACAGCGGGATGATCGCGACGGCGAGCGGGAACAGCAGCCCGAGCACGAAGACCATGAAGAGCGGCTCGCGGAAGCGGAACTGGTAGCGGGCCAGCGGGTAGGCGGCCATCACGCCGCACAGCACCGTGAGCACGGTGGTGATCACCGCGATGGCGGCGGAGTTGAGGGCGTAGACCCAGAACCCGTCGTTGCCCAGCACGCCCGGGTAGTTGCCGAACACCCACGGGTCGGGCAGGCCCGCCGGGTCGCGCGCCAGCTGCTCGTTGCTGCGGAAGCCGCCGAGCGCGCCGTAGACCACCGGCCCGAGCGTGAGGGACGGCGACCACGGCGACCAGGCAGTAGACCAGCGGCCCGCCGCCGCCGAAGGTCCTGCGCGCGGTCATCGGGCCACCTCCGTGTCCCGGCGGAGCACCAGCCGCTGGTAGAGGACCGCCATCACGAGGGCGATGACGAAGAGCACGACCGACGCTGCGCCGGCGATGCCGTAGTTGCCCCGCGCGGTGCCCTGGTTGATGAGGTAGGTCGCCATGGTGGTCGTGGCGTTGGCCGGGCCTCCGCCGGTCAGCACCCACACCAGGTCGAACAGCTGGATGGAGCCGATCATCGACAGGAAGGCCCAGGTGCGGATGGTCGGGCCGAGCAGCGGGATCGCGATGCGGCGCTGCGACTGCCACCACGAGGCACCGTCGATCTGGGCGGCCTCGTAGAGCTCGTCGGGCACCCCCTGCAGCCCGGCGAGGAAGAGCAGCACGGCCAGGCCGACGTACTTCCAGGTCAGGACGACGAAGACCGTGTAGAGCGTGAGGTCGGGGGTGCCGAGGAACCCCTGCTCGGGAGCCGTCAGCCCGACCACGCCGACGAGGCTGTCGACCACGCCGTAGCCGGGCTGGAGCAGCTGGAACCAGATCACCCCGGCGATGACCTCCGCCAGGACGTAGGGCACGAAGATGATCGTGCGCAGCAGCACCGCGGAACCGGATGTTGCGGTTGAGCAGCAGGGCCAGGCCCAGCCCCAGCGGCAGCTGCACGAGGATCGACAGCACCACGATGAGGAAGTTGTGGCCGACGGCCCCGCGGAACACGTCGTCGCCCAGCACCAGGCTGTAGTTGTCCCAGCCGACGAAGTCGACCATCGGGCCGAAGCCCTTCCAGCGGTAGAACGACATGCGCACCGCCGACACGACCGGCCAGAGGACGAAGACCCCCATCAGCGCGAGCGCCGGCCCGACGAACACGGCCACCTCGAGGCGCTCGCGCCAGCCCAGGCGGCGCGGCGGGGGCACTGCCCGGCGCGTCGTCGCGCCGGGCGAGTCGTCCCCCTCGGGCGGGTGGCGACCAACGTGTCGGCCTGCGCGGGTCATCGGTCGCGGTCACTGCTCCTGGTCGGCTGCCTGCTGCGTGGCGTCCACGACCTCCTGCGGGGTCGCGTCACCGGAGAACAGCAGGGCGATCTCGTCGTTCATGGCGCCGCCGACGGACGTGCCGAACGCGGTGTCGAAGTAGAGCTGGACGTAGGGCGACGTCGTCGCGGACCTTCGAGCAGCTCCGCGAGCGCCGGGTCGCTGACGGCGTCGCCGGCGGCCGGGTTGGTCGGCAGGCCCATGTCGTTCTCGGCGAAGCCGGTCTGCACGTCGTCGGACAGCAGGTAGCGTGACCAGGTCGACCGCCTCGTCCGGCGCGGACTCGGCCACCGCCCAGGCGTCACCACCGCCGAGCTGGGCGGCCGGGTCACCGGCGCCGCCCTCGACCGCGGGGAAGGCGAACCATCCCGTCTTCTCGCCCAGGCCCTTGCCGTCGTCGGTCAGTCCCTGCATCACGCCGGGCTCCCAGTGCCCGGCAGCTCCATCGCGACCTTGTCGGTGGCCAGCAGGCCGGAGGCAGACGTGGCCCCCTCCTGCGCGGGAGTGGTCAGGAAGCCCGGGTTGAAGGGCTCGGCAGCCGACGATGTCCTCGAGCGCCTCGCCGGCCTCGACGAAGCAGGGGTCGGAGAAGTCGAGGCTGGTCGACCGCACCCTCCAGGACCTCCTGGGGGCACGAGCGCAGCGCCGTGTAGTACCAGTAGTGCGCGGCCGGCCACTTGTCGCCGGCGCCGACCGAGATCGGCGTGATGCCGGCGTCCTTGAGCTGTCCGACCACGTCGTAGAACTCGTCCATCGTGGTCGGCGGTGCCGTGATGCCGGCCTCGTCGAAGAGGTCCTTGTTGTACCAGAAGCCGACCACGCCGACGGAGAACGGCAGGGCGTAGGTCCTGCCGTCCGACCTGCCATCCCGCGACGCTGCCGCCGAGCGTCTCGATCTCCTCGGCGGCGTCGTCGGACAGGTCGCGCACGAGCCCCGCCTCGACGTGGTCGGCGAGCTCGCCGCCGCCGCGCTCCATGTAGATGTCCGGGACGTCGCCGCTCTGGAACGCAGCGTCGAGCTTGCTCGACCATGTCCTCGTGGGCCATCGCGCTGACCTGGACGTCGATGCCGGGGTGGTCGGCCTCGAAGTCCTTGGCGACCTGCTCGTAGTAGCCCTTGCCGGGCTCGTTGTTCGAGTTGTGCCACCACGTGATGGTGTTGCTGTCGTCGGCCCCTGACGAGTCGTCGCTGCCACCACAGGCGGCGGTCATCAGGGCGACGGCGCAGAGACTGGCCAGTCCGGCCGCTCGGGTGCTCCTGGACATCGAGATCCTCCTTGGCTCGCCACGCCGCTGTGACGTGGACCACATGGAAAGACCTTCGACGACTCCTGCTGGCCTTTGTCAATCGTTATCGATAACGTTTTCCATGACCGGCGGCGCAGCCCCGCCACCCATTCACCTGGAGGTGCCGTCCATGGATCGCGAGCCCTCGTCCGCGCCTCGGCCCGCCGACGCCCACCTCGTGCTGGACCCCTCGCGCACCGTCGGTGCCGTCGACCGGCGGCTGTTCGGCTCCTTCGTCGAGCACCTCGGTCGCGGTGTGTACGACGGCATCCACGAGCCCGCCCACCCCCTCGCCGACGAGCGCGGGTTCCGCACCGACGTGCTCGAGCTGGTGCGTGAGCTGGGCGTCACCACCCTCCGCTACCCGGGTGGGAACTTCGTGTCGGGCTACCGGTGGGAGGACGGGGTCGGCCCCCGCCACCAGCGCCCGACCCGGCTCGACCTGGCCTGGCACTCCACCGAGACCAACCAGGTCGGCCTCGACGAGTTCGCCGCGTGGGCGGAGGCGGCACGAGCCGAGCTCGTGCTCGCCGTCAACCTGGGCACGCGTGGGGTGGCCGAGGCGCTCGACCTGCTGGAGTACGCCAACGTCGCCGGCGGCACGACGCGCTCGGAGGCCCGCATCCGCAACGGCCGCCGGGAGCCGTACGGCATCCGGACGTGGTGCCTGGGCAACGAGATGGACGGCCCGTGGCAGCTCGGCCACTGCTCCGCCGACGACTACGGCAAGCTCGCCGCGCGGACCGCCCGGGCGATGCGCCAGCTCGACCCGGACCTCGAGCTCGTCGCCTGCGGCAGCTCGTCGTCGCGGATGCCCACCTTCGGCGCCTGGGAGCGCACCGTCCTCCAGCACACCTGGGACGTGGTCGACCACATCTCGTGCCACGCCTACTACGAGCTGGTGGACGGCGACCTCGCGAGCTTCCTGGCGTCCGCGGTCGACATGGACCGGTTCATCGAGACCGTGGTCGCCGCGGCCGACGAGGTCGGGGCCGAGCGGGGGTCCGACAAGAGGATCCAGGTCTCCTTCGACGAGTGGAACGTCTGGTACTACCAGCGCTTCGAGGCCGAGGGGCGGATCACCGGTGTCGACGACTGGCCGGTCGCCCCGCGGCTGCTGGAGGACGTCTACACCGTCGCCGACGCCGTGGTGGTGGGCGACCTGCTCGTCACGCTCCTGCGGCACGCGGACCGGGTCAGCTCGGCCAACATGGCGCAGCTCGTCAACGTCATCGCGCCGATCATGACCGAGCCGGGCGGTCCGGCGTGGCGCCAGACGACGTTCTTCCCCTTCGCCACCACGTCACGCCTGGCGCGGGGCTCCAGCCTGCAGGTCGCACTCTCCTCGCCCACGCACGCGACCGCCCAGCACGGGGTGGTCGACCTCGTCGACGCCGCCGCCACCTGGGACGCGAGCACCGGACAGTGCGCGGCGTTCCTCGTCAACCGCGACGAGCACCGGTCCCTCGAGGTCGCCGTCGACGTGAGCAGGCTCCCCGTCTCGCGGGTGGCCGAGTGCACGACGCTCTGCGACGACGACCCGTTCGCGACCAACACCCTCAGCGATCCCACCCGCGTGCTGCCGCACGCCAACACCACCGCCGGGCTGGCCGGGGGCGTCGTGCGGATCGTGCTCCCCCCGGTGTCGTGGACGGCGCTGGCGCTCAGCCGGTGACGGCATGATGTGCGGGTGAAGATCGATCTGACCGTCGCCGCCATCCCCGCGTTCGTCGGCGCGATGGTCGCGGAGCGCGCGTGGCAGCGCGCGCACCCCGTCGAGCCCGGCACCCGGGCCGGCGACTACCAGCTCGCCGACACCGTCGCCAGCCTCAGCATGGGCATCGGCAGCCTGGCCGCGCCCTACGTCGCGCGCCGCCTGCTCGACCCGGTCACCCCGGGCGTCGGCCGGCACGGCCGGACGCTGCTCGCGCTCGGCGCCGCCGCGGCCGTGCTGACCACGGTCGGCGACGTCGTACGCCGACGGGTGCGGGACGGGTCGCTGCCCGAGCCGCAGACCGTGCCGGCCGCGGTGCGCGAGGTGCAGGACGAGCTGGCCGACATCCGGCAGGGACCGGCGCTCGCACGTCAGGACCGGCCGGCCGTCGCGCCCGCACTGCGGCGTACGCACGGCGCCCTCGCCGTCAGCGCCGTGGCCTCGACCGCGCTGGTGACCTCGACGACCTGGGCGGCGATGACGGCCGGCAAGCGGTTGTTCGCCCGCTCACCGCTCGACCTCGGCGCCGGGCCGTGGGCGGCGGCTGCGGCCGTCCTGGGCTGGGACTTCATCTACTACTGGAACCACCGGGCGAGCCACGAGAGCCGCTGGCTGTGGGCCGTCCACGTGGTGCACCACTCGAGCGAGCGCTACAACCTCTCGACGGCCCTGCGCCAGCCGGTGGCGGAGGGCGTCACGCTCACCGTCCCCTACGGCCTGCTCGCGCTGGCCGGCGTACGACCGGCGCTGATCGAGCAGGCGCGCGGGATCAACCTGATCTACCAGTTCTGGATCCACACCGAGGCGATCCAGCGGCTGGGCTGGGTGGAGAAGGTCTTCAACACCCCCTCGCACCACCGCGTGCACCACGGCTCCAACCGCGACTACCTCGACCGCAACCACGGCAGCATCCTCATCCTGTGGGACCGGCTCTTCGGGACGTTCGAGGTGGAGGACGAGCCCGTCGTCTACGGCCTGACGAGCAACGTCGACTCCTACAACCCGGCGCGGATCGCGACCCACGAGTGGGCCGACATCGCCGCCGACGTCGCGGCGGCGGAGGACTGGCACGACCGGTTCTCGTTCCTGCTGCGGCGCCCGGGATGGGCGTACGCCCGGCGTCCCGCCGCCGGCGTCGCCTGACCGTCGCCGACCTAGGCTGGCCGCATGACGGCCACCCTCGAACCCGCGACGGCCGACGAGGTCTACACCGCCGACGTCGAGCCGCGCAGGCGCGACCGGCTCGGCCGGGTCGCCGCAGGCGCGCTCGACCTGTGGTGCGCGTTGGCCGGCGGGAGGTTCGAGCTGACCAACGAGGCACAGGTCGTCGTCCGGCGCCGCCTCGACGGCGGGCTCGAGCTCCGGGTCCCGGCCGGCGGGCCGGAGGCCGCCGCCGTCCTGCTCGAGGTGGTGCGGACCAGCTCGGGACGCTCACCCCCGAGGAGTTCCGCGAGGGCTGGGGCATCGACTGAGCGACCGCTCCCGGTGGAGGGGTGCTAGGACTGGACCATGCGCATCGTCGTCCTGACCGGCGCCGGGATCTCGGCGGAGAGCGGCCTCGCCACGTTCCGCGACGCCGACGGCCTGTGGGAGGGCCACGACCCGATGCAGGTCGCCACCCCCGAGGCGTACGCCGACGACCCGGCGCTGGTGCAGAGGTTCTACGACGAGCGCCGAGCAGCCCTGTCGCGGGTCGAGCCCAACGCCGCGCACGTCGCGCTCGCACGCCTGGAGGAGGAGCTCGGCGACGACCTGCTCGTCGTCACGCAGAACGTCGACGACCTCCACGAGCGCGCCGGCTCGACCCGGGTCCACCACATCCACGGCCGGTTGCAGTCGGCCTGGTGCACGTCGTGCGACGAGCGGCACCACTGGGAGGGTCCGCTCGCCGACGGGCCACCGTGTCCCGGGTGTGGCGAGCGCACGCTGCGGCCCGACATCGTGTGGTTCGGCGAGATCCCCTACGGCATGGACCTGGTCGAGCGCGCCCTCGGGTCGTGCGACCGGTTCGTCTCGATCGGCACGTCAGGCGTCGTCTACCCGGCGGCCGCCTTCGTGCACTGGGCGAGCGGTCGGACCCTCGAGCTCAACCTCGAGCCCAGCCTGGGCGCGAGCGACTTCGCCGAGTCCCGTCAGGGACCCGCGACCCAGCTCGTGCCGGTCTGGGTCGACGAGGTCCTGGGCGACGGCGGACCGAACTCGTCCTGAGGCGGAGCGGGGAAGCGCAGCCGCACGGTCGTCCCGCGGCCGAGCCGCGACTCCACCTCGACGGTCCCGCCGTGGCGCTGCATGATCTGGCGCACGATGCCCAGGCCCAGCCCGGTGCCCGGACGCTGCAGGGCGTCCTCGTTGGTCGAGCGGAACAGTGGCGCGAACAGGTTGGCCTGGTCGGCCTCGGAGATGCCGATGCCCTCGTCGCGGCAGGTGAAGACGACCGAGCCACCGGCGCCGCGCTCGACGCCGAGCCAGATCTCGTTGCCGGCGTTGGAGTACTTCACCGCGTTGTCGACGAGGTTGCTCACCGCTCCCGCGATCTCGCGTGCGTCGGCGTGGACCGTCGCGGGGCCGGGCTCGCCGACGAGGTGCAGGGTGATGCCGGCCTTCTCGGCGACCGCGGTCATCGCGTCGAGGGTCTGGTCGACGATCGGCATGAGGTCGATCCGCCTCATCGTGGGCGGGTGCTGCGGGTCGCTCACCCGCGACAGCATCGCCAGCCCCTCGAGGAGGTCGCCGAGCCGCTCGGTGCCGCGCAGGATGGCCTGCGCGCGCCGCTGGTCGCGCTCCTCGAGGTGGTCACCCGTGGCGAGGAACTCGGCGTTGGCGGCGATCACGGTCATCGGGTTGTTGATCTCGTGGGTCAGCTCGCGCAGGAAGCGGTGGCGGGCCTCCTCGAGCTCGCGCAGCTCCTCGAGCAGCCGCCGCTCGCGCTGCGTGGCCTGGGCGTTGGCGATCGCGCGGCCGAGGTCGTGGCCCAGCTCGAGGGCGGCCACGCCCTCCCCGTCGGTCCAGCGCCGGGATCCGGTGCGGCGCGCGGCCATCAGCATCCCGAGCACCTCGTCGTCGACGCCGACGGGCGCGACGACGACGGCCTCGAAGCCGGCCTCGTCGAGGGCGTTGGCGAACCAGTCGGCGTACGCCGCCTCCAGCACCGGGTCGCCCCAGATGTGCGCCGGCTCGATGATCAGGACCCGCTGGTCGGCCCACGCGCGCGCCGCCGCGGCGTCCAGCGCCTGGCGTACGTCGGGTGCCATCTGCAGCCCGAGGCTGTCCGGCGTCTCGACGTCCTCGTCGAGGAAGACGTGGATCTCCAGCTCGTCCACCGACAGGGCGCCGAGCAGCGTGCCGCGGGCCTCGCGCAGCAGGTGGTGGACGTCGTGGCGGGCGGGGTTGGACCGCGCCAGCCGGCGGGTCGCCCGGATGACCCGCATGTGGTCGGCGAACTCCTCGCGCTCGACCGCGGTGACCACCGAGCGCAGGGTCATCGCCAGCTCGTCGGAGACCTCGAGCAGCCGGTCCTTGTCGGGCCGCTTGAGGTCGGTCGGGACGTCGAGGTAGAGCAGCGCGCGGAGGTCCCCCCGCTCGTCGGCGATCTGCGCGACCAGCATGTCCATCGGGTGCCAGTCGTCGGGGTTGCCGGTGGTCGGGATGTCGGGCACCACGACCAGGCCGTCGATGAGCTCGCGGGTGCTGTCGGAGAAGCTCTCGTCGGGGATCCAGACGAAGTGGCCGAAGGACTCGCCGTCGGTGAACGCGGCCTGCATGTCGACGAGCCGCGAGGCGGTGCCGAGCCGCTCCTCGGCGCTCGTCACGTCACCGTAGATGGCGACGAACTCCAGCAGGCCCTTGGGCCGGACGACCTCGATGGCGCAGACCCGGAACCCGGCGCGGGTCGCGGCGTCGCGCGCCAGGGCATGCATCAGCGCCCGAGCACGTGCGTCGCCCCAGCTCAGGTCGCGCGTCCGGCGCTCCCCTGGTCGCCCGTGGTCCATGACCGTCTCGTCCTCCTGACACGCGGATCGTAGGCGGGGGCCGGAGGCTCCGGAAGTTTTTCCCCAGGTCTTGCCCGTTGCTGAGGAGGAACTGTTGACAAGGGGTGTGTCCAGACCACTTCACGTGGTCCGGAGGGGTGGTGCGGACCTGGTCACAACGGAACGTCGGCGGGCGCAGCCGGCAGCAGGACGACGAACGTCGTACCGGCTCCGACCCTCGAGGTGACCTCGACCGTGCCTCCGCTGCCCTTGGCGACGCGCTCCACGATCGACAGGCCGAGCCCGGTGCCGGGGCGGTCGCGCGCGGCCGGGTCGCCCGACCGGAAGAACGGGGTGAACACGTGCACCAGGTCGGCCTCACTGATGCCGATGCCGGTGTCGGTGCACTCGAGCCGGACGACGCCGTCGCCCGTCACCTCGAGGCAGACCCAGACCCGCCCGCCCGCGGGGGTGTACTTCACGGCGTTGGACACCAGGTTGGCGACCATCCGCTGCAGGGCGGCGTCCTCGCCCAGGACCACCACCCCGTCCGCGATGCTGGTGTCGATGGTGGTCCCGTCCCGGGTCGCGACCGGCGCCAGGAAGTCGCAGGCCTCGCGCACCGTCGCCGACAGGTCCACCCGCGACCGGGTGACCACCCGGTCCGGGTCGCTCACCGCGGCCAGGGCCATCAGTGCCTCGACCATGTCCTCGATCCTGCGGGCCGCGCGGTCCATCGCGTCCAGCGACTCCCGCCCCGACGGTGTCGCGGACTCGTGGCTGAGCAGCTCGAGGTGGGTCCACAGCACGCTGACCGGGTTGCGCAGCTCGTGGGCGAGCGTGGTGACCATGTCCCTGCGGTGCTCGTTGACCTCGCGGAGGTCCGCCACCAGCCGGCGCTCGCGCTCCATGATGCGCGCGCCGAGGACCACGTCGGCGAGGTCGTTGGCGACCGCCGCCGCTGCGTTGATCTCGGAGTCGATCCACCGCGCGCCTCCGACGACGCGGCCGAGACCCATCGTGCCGAGGTACTCCTCGCCCATCCCGAACGGCACGAGCAGCCAGGAGCCGAGACCGCGGCGCTCCATGATGTCGGCCATCACCTCGGGGGTGTCCACGGCCGTGTCGGCGTACCCCCACGTGCGGTCCGGCTCGACGACCAGGTGGCCGCGCCGCAGCCAGACGCCACGCATGTGCGCCTCGAGCTCCTCGGTGTGGGGCTCGAGCGTCGGCGCCGCATCGCCGGAGCGCAGCACGTCGAAGGAGTCGATCGGCATGGCCTCGACCATCGCGCCGGCGAGCTCGTGCATGAACTCGCCGGTCGCCATGCCCGTACGGACGCTGTGCACCGCCGCACGGGCCTGGGTGACCATCCGCACCTGCTCGCCGTAGAGCTCGCGCTCCACGATGCTCACGACCGCCTCGTACATCACCGCGATCTCGGCGTTGATCGCAGCGATCGTCCCGGGCGTCGGGCGCAGCCCCGACTCGGGCTCGTCGAGCCAGAGCACGGCGCGGACCGCCCCGTCGTCGTTGGTCAGCAGCCGCAGCAGGAGGTCCTCGGGGTCCCAGGCGTCCGGCCCGGCGCCTCCCGGCACGTCGGGGACGTGGCCGTACTTCTCCACCCACGCCCGGGTCTCGTCGTCGATGTGGTCGATCGGGAGGTGCACCCAGCCCTCGACGTGCCGGCCGACGGCGACCATGTGGTCGATCATCTGCGGCGGGGTGGCCTCGCCGAGCAGGCGCTCGTGGCCGTCGGGGCTGCCGGCGATCGCGACGAACTCGAGGTTGCCGTCGGAGCGCAGCGCCTCGATGACCGCGACGCGGTGTCCCGAGCGCCGTGCGACGTCCTCCGCGACGGCATGCAGGACCGCACGTTGGGCCTCGTTGCCCCACGCCTGCCCTCGTGGGCGCGCGAACGCCCGCTTGTCTTCCCTCACCACTGCTCCCGTTCCCGATAACGAGAAGGCCGTTGGCAGGTTACGCGGCGACGGGGCCCGAGGACGACCGACCTTTGGTCAAGTTTTCAGCCACCTTGGTGACTCGCGGGTAACATAGCGCCCATGAAGCGTGAGATCTACGACGAGGACCACGAGGCCTTCCGCTCCTCGGTCAAGCAGTTCCTGGACCGCGAGGTGGTGCCGCACCTCGACGCGTACGCCGCCGGTCACGGCCTCGACCGCGACTTCTGGATCGCGGCCGGCAAGCAGGGCTTCCTCGGCCTCGAGATCCCCGAGTCGTTCGGCGGCTCGGAGGCCGGCGACTACCGCTTCAACGCGGTGCTCACCGAGGAGCTCGCCAAGGTCAACATGACCCTGCCGAGCTGCGTCGGCATCCACGCCGACATCACCGTGCCCTACCTCGTGCACCTCACCGACGACGACCAGAAGGCCCGGTGGCTCCCCCGCGCCGCGAGCGGCGAGCTGGTCACCGCGATCGGGATGACCGAGCCCGGCGGCGGCTCCGACCTGGCCAACCTGCGTACGACGGCGGTGCGCGACGGCGACGACTGGATCATCAACGGCTCCAAGACCTTCATCACCAACGGCGGGTCGGCCGACCTCGTGCTGGTCGCCGCGCGCACCAGCCCGGAGAAGAAGGCCAAGGGCATCTCGCTCTTCGCCGTCGACACGACGCTCGACGGCTTCAGCGTCGGCCGGGTGCTCGACAAGGTCGGCCAGGACGAGTCCGACACCGCCGAGCTCTCCTTCGAGGACGTCCGCGTGAGCAACGCCGACCTCGTCGGCCCGCTCGACACCGGCTTCATCTCGATGATGCAGTTCCTGCCGCAGGAGCGGCTCGGCTCGGCGATCACCAACCTCGCCCACGCCAAGCAGATCCTCGAGGAGACGGTGCAGTACGCCAAGGACCGGCAGGCCTTCGGGCAGCCGATCGGCTCCTTCCAGAACACCCAGTTCCTGCTGGCCGACCTGGTCACCCGCGTCGACGTCACCCAGGCGTTCGTCGACCAGTGCGTGGTCGCCCACACCAAGAAGGAGCTGACGCCGGTCGACGCGGCGAAGGCGAAGTGGTGGACCTCGCAGGTGCAGAACGACGTGCTCGACCACTGCGTGCAGGTCCACGGCGGCTACGGCTACATGAACGAGTACCGCGTGGCCCGCGCCTGGCGCGACGCCCGCGTGACGAAGATCTGGGCCGGGTCCAACGAGATCATGAAGATGCTGATCGGCCGCGACCTCGGGCTCTGATGCGGGCCTTCGTCGCAGTCGTCCCGCCCGACGAGGTGGTCGAGCACCTCGACGAGTTCCTGTCGGTGCGCCGCGAGGCGGCCGGGTTCCGGTGGTCGGACCCCGGCCAGTGGCACCTGACGCTCGCGTTCGCCGCCGACCTCCCCGACCGGTCGCTCGACGAGCTCCACGACCTGCTGTCGCTGGCGGCGGCGCGGCACGAGGCGTTCGGGACGCGGATCACCGGCGGCGGCGCCTTCCCCCACCCCGACGGGGCGCGGGTCCTCTACGCCGGCCTCGATGCCGACGACTCACCGCTGGACCTGCTCGCGGGTGCCTGCCGGTCGGCGGTGTCGCGGGCCGGCGCGCGGGTGGACGGCCAGCGCTTCCGGCCGCACGTGACGCTCGCGCGGCTCGGGCGCCCGGCCAACGTCACCTCGTGGGTGAGGCTCCTCGACGCGTACGACGGACCGGAGTGGCAGGTCGCCGAGGTGGCGCTGGTCGCCTCGCACCTCGGCGAGGGTCCGCGACGGCGCCCGCGCCACGAGGTCCTCGGCACCTACGACCTGGGCGTCCCGAGCGGCTGAGCACAGCCTCACCTTCGTTGAAACCGCGCCCGCAGGCGGCAAGGATCACCGGGTGAGCAGCATGGAGATCGGCACCGACGAGGAGCCCCGGCACTTCCACGACGACATCGGCGACCACGTCGGCACGCGTCTGAACTGGCTGCGGGCCGCCGTGCTCGGCGCCAACGACGGCATCGTGTCGACCGCGGGTGTCGTGATGGGCGTCGCCGGCGCGACCGACGACCGGGGCACGATCGTGATCGCCGGCATCGCGGCGCTCACCGCGGGCGCGCTCAGCATGGGCACCGGCGAGTTCGTCTCGGTCAGCACCCAGCGCGACTCGGAGAAGTCGATCCTCGACCTCGAGGCCGCCGAGCTGCGGCAGATGCCGCAGACCGAGGAGCGCGAGCTCGCGAAGATGTACGTCGCCAAGGGCCTCGCGCCGGAGACCGCCACGCAGGTCGCCCGCGAGCTCACCGAGCACGACGCCCTGCGCGCGCACGCCGACATCGAGTTCGGCATCGACCCCGACAACCTCACCAACCCGTGGCACGCCGCCTGGGCCTCGATGCTCGCCTTCACGCTGGGCGCCCTCCTGCCGCTGCTCGTCGTCGCCTTCGTGCCCGACGGCGTACGCCTGCTGGTGACCGTGCTCAGCGTGGTCGCCGCCCTCGCGCTCACCGGCGCCGTCAGCGCCCGGATCGGCCTCAGCCCCCGCCTGCCCGCCGTCGTCCGCAACATCGCCGGCGGACTGCTCGCGATGGGCGTGACCTACGCGATCGGCTCGTTCGCGGGCATCCACCTCGGCTGACCTGACGCGTGTGGCCGATGCTGTTGCTTCACCTGGGATGTTGGCCACGCACTCCCCAGTCTTGACACGGGAAGTGCCCATTCATCGACACAGGTGAGCCCGGCTCAGCCGAGGGCGGCGACGATCTCGTTGACCTTGTCCTTGGCGTCACCGAAGAGCATCTGGGTGTTCTCCTTGAAGAACAGCGGGTTCTGCACGCCGGCGTAGCCGGTGGCCATCGACCGCTTGAAGACCACGACGTCCCGGGCCTTCCACACCTCGATCACCGGCATGCCCGGCGATCGGTGAGCTCGGCTCCTCCATCGCAGCGGGGTTCACCGTGTCGTTGGCGCCGATCACGAGTACGACGTCGGTGTCGGGCAGGTCGTCGTTGATCTCGTCCATCTCGAGCACGATGTCGTAGGGCACCTTGGCCTCGGCGAGCAGCACGTTCATGTGGCCGGGCAGCCGGCCGGCGACGGGGTGGATGCCGAAGCGGACGTCGACGCCCTTCTCGCGCAGCTTGCGGGTGAGCTCGGCGACGGGGTACTGCGCCTGCGCGACGGCCATGCCGTAGCCGGGCGTGATCACCACGGACGACGCGTCGGCCAGGAGCGTGGCGACCTCGTCGGCCTGGATCTCGCGGTGCTCGCCGTAGTCGCGGTCCTCGCCGCTGACGGCCCCGTCGGAGCCGAAGCCGCCGGCGATGACGCTGACGAACGAGCGGTTCATCGCCCGGCACATGATGTAGCTGAGGATCGCACCCGAGGAGCCGACCAGCGCGCCGGTGATGATCAGCAGGTCGTTGCCGAGCATGAAGCCGGCCGCGGCCGCCGCCCAGCCGGAGTAGCTGTTGAGCATCGAGACGACGACCGGCATGTCGCCGCCGCCGATCGCGGCGACGAGGTGGAAGCCGAGCACCAGCGCGAGGACGGTCATGATCCCGAGCGGCGCGATGCCGGACCAGCCGTCGGCGTTCATGAACCAGACGAGCAGGACCGCCGACAGCACGAGGATGGCGAGGTTGAGCAGGTGCCGGCCGGGCAGCGTCAGGGGCGAGGACTTCATCTTCGCGCTGAGCTTGAGGTTGGCCACGATCGACCCGGTGAAGGTGACGGCTCCGATGAAGACGCCGATGAAGACCTCGGCGTTGTGGATGCCGTCGGCCTCGCCGGCGAAGTCGGCCACCTCGATCCAGGTGTTGTAGCCGACGAGCACCGCGGCGAGGCCGACGAAGCTGTGCATCATCGCGATCAGCTCGGGCATGCCGGTCATCTCGACGCCCTTGGCCAGCCGCAGGCCGATGACGGCGCCGACCGTGCCGGCGACGAGGATGATGACGAGGCCGACCACGACCGGCCCCTGGTCCACGTAGTCGGTGCCCAGGTAGTCGAGCACCAGCAGCAGCGTCGCGACGAGCGCCAGGCCCATGCCGGCCATGCCGAACTGGTTGCCGCGGCGCGCCGTCTCGTGCTTGCTGAGGCCGGCGAGGGCGAGGATGAAGAGGAGCGCCGCGAGGATGTAGGCGCCCTGGACGAACGACGTCATGTTCGAGTCCACCCGGCTCAGCCCTTCTGGAACATGTTGAGCATCCGCCGGGTGACCATGAAGCCACCGAAGACGTTGATGCTGGCGAGCAGGATGGCGACCCCGGCGAGCAGCTGGACCGCGAGGTTGTCGACGGGTGCCTGCAGGATCGCGCCGACCACGATGATCCCGCTGATCGCGTTGGTGACGCTCATCAGTGGCGTGTGCAGCGCGTGGTGCACGTTGCCGATGACGTAGAAGCCGATGACGACCGCGAGCACGAAGACGGTGAGGCTCGGCAGGAACGACGCCGGCGCTGCGGTCGCGAGCGCGAGGAACAGCACGGCGGCCAGCCCGGCGGCGTACAACCGGCGACGCGGGTCGGGCGGTGTCGGCGGTGCCTTCTCGACCGGCAGCACCGCGGTCTGCGTGCCGGTCGGGGCGGCCGAGACCTGGACGGGCGGCGGCGGCCACATGACCTCGCCGTCGCGGGACACCGCGATGCCGCGCTGGATCACGTCGTCCATGTCGAGCGTCAGCAGGCCGTCCTTCTCGGGCGTCAGCAGCTTGAGGAGGTTGACGATGTTGGTGCCGTAGAGCTGGCTGGTCTGGGCGGCGAGCCGGCCCGCGAGGTCGGTGTAGCCGAGGACCGTCACGCCGTTGTCGGTGACGACGCGCTGGTCCTTCACCGTCGCCGCGACGTTGCCGCCGTTGGCGGCGGCCATGTCGACGACGACCGAGCCCGGCTGCATCGCGGCGACCGTGTCGGCGGTGACCAGCAGCGGCGCCGGGCGGCCGGGGATCAGCGCGGTGGTGATGACGATGTCGGCGGCGCGCGCCTCCTCGTCGTACATCGCGGCGGTGGCGGCCTCCTGCTCGGCGGTCATCTCCTTGGCGTAGCCGTCGGAGGAGACCTCCTGCTCCATGTCGACCGTGACGAACTGCGCGCCCATCGACTCGACCTGCTCGGCCACCTCGGGGCGTACGTCGAACGCGCGGACGATCGCGCCCAGCGACCCGGCCGCACCGATGGCCGCGAGCCCGGCGACACCGGCACCGACGACGAAGACCCGCGCCGGAGGGACCTTGCCGGCTGCGGTGACCTGGCCGGTGAAGAGCCGGCCGAACTCGTGGGCGGCCTCGATGACCGCGCGGTAGCCCGCGACGTTGGCCATGCTCGACAGGACGTCCATCGACTGCGCCCGGGAGATGCGCGGGACGGCGTCCATCGCGAGCGCGGTGACGCCGGCGGCGCCGAGGCGCTCGACCAGCTCGGGGCTGCGGGCCGGGGCCAGCAGCGCGACGACCGTCGCACCGCGGCGCAGCAGGCCGATCTCCTCGTCGGTCGGCGCGTTGACCTTCACCACGACGTCGCTGGCCCACACCACGGCGCTCGAGCCGACGCCGGACGCCCGCCTCCTCGTAGGCCGTGTCGGGCTGGTCGGCGGCCGCGCCGGCGCCCTGCTCCACGACCACGTCGTAGCCGAGCGCGGCGAGCTGCGCCGCCGTCTTCGCGGTGGCCGCGACGAGGGTCTCGCCGGGTCGTGACTCGCGCGGGATGCCGATGCGCACTGCTGCCTCCTGGGTGGGGGCTCCGGCCGGTTCGAGCCGGAGCGGCGTGCGGGCCGGGCACAACGTACCGCCCGCCGAGTCCCGGCCGCCGGACCGTTCGCGCGCTAGTCGACGAGCAGGACGTGGAGGGTCCGCGGGCCGTGCACGCCCTCGACCCGGTCGAGCTCGATGTCGCTGGTCGCGGACGGGCCGCTGATCCACGTGAGCGGTCGGGCGGGGTCGAGCAGGTCGATCGCGTCGGGGACGTCGGCGACGACCTGGGCGGCGTCGACGATGCAGACGTGCAGGTCGGGCACCAGGCTGATCGCCCGGCGACCCTGGTCGGGCTGGTGGTCGAGCACGATGGTGCCCGTCTCGGCGATGCCCACCCGGGCCCGCGTGACGACGGCGTCGATCGCGTCGAGCTCGGCGGCGCTCAGGCCGTCGTCGACCACCGAGCCCGCGACCTCGAGGCCGAGAGCCGGAGGTACGACGCTGCTGCGTCCGTCGAGCACGTCGGCGACCGCGGCGCCCAGCTCGTCGGCGCTGCAGCGGGTGACCTCGGCCCGGTAGTCCTCGACGCGTTCGACGAAGAGGGCGACGAGGTCGCCGCGGTCGGGGGCACGGGGGGCCGGAGGTACGGCGACCGCGGGCGACACGCCGTCCAGCGCCTCGCGGACACGCCGCAGGATGTCGTCGCGGGCGCTCATGATCGGCCCTCGTCCGACGACTCCGACTGGCCGCCGTCGGTGCGGTCCCACCACGCCCGGAAGGACTCCTCCGGCGGCGCGGGCAGGTCGCGCGCGCCGGTCCAGCCGGCGCCGGGCCCGGGCAGCCGGCCCGCTGCGGCGCGACCGCCGGGCAACGTCGTACGGCCGAAGCGCCGCAGGACGCGGCCGCCGAGGCCGGACGCCTTCTCGGCCCACGCCAGCCGGCGCGCGTCGGAGAACGCCCACGCGGCGGCCTTCATCGCGACCGCCTCGGCCTTGGGCACGCGGTCGCCGCGGTGCGAGTCGACGACCGCGGCCCGCTGGTCGACCAGCACCGACGGGATGTCGATGCGGACCGGGCAGACCTCGAAGCACGCGCCGCAGAGCGAGGAGGCGTACGGCAGCGACGCCGTCTGCTCGTCGGACACCCCGCGCAGCAGCGGGTTGAGGATCGCGCCGATCGGGCCGGGGTAGACCGAGCCGTAGGCGTGGCCGCCGGTGCGCTCGTAGACCGGGCAGACGTTGAGGCAGGCCGAGCAGCGGATGCAGCGCAGCGCCTGGCGGCCCGACGTCGTCGGCGAGCGCGCGGGTGCGGCCGTTGTCGAGCAGGACGACGTGCACCTCCTGGGGGCCGTCGCCGGGGTGCACGCCCGACCAGGTCGAGGTGTAGGGGTTCATCCGCTCACCGGTCGAGGAGCGCGGCAGGAGTCGCAGCATCGGGTCGAGGTCGGACCAGGTGGCGACCACCTTCTCGATGCCGACCACGCTGATGAGGACGTCGGGCAGGGTCAGGCACATCCGGCCGTTGCCCTCGGACTCGACCACGACCAGCGTGCCGGTGTCGGCGACGGCGAAGTTGGCGCCGCTCACCGCGACCTTCGCCCGCAGGAACTTCTCCCGCAGGTGCGCGCGCGCCGCAGCAGCCAGGACCACGGGCTCGTCGGTGAGGTCGTCGGGCGCGGGCCGACCGACGTCGCCCATCCGCCGCATGAAGATCTCCCGGATCTCGGCGCGGTTGCGGTGGATCGCCGGCACCAGGATGTGGGAGGGCAGGTCGTCGCCGAGCTGGACGATCAGCTCGGCCAGGTCGGTCTCCCAGGCCGCGATGCCCTCGGCCTCGAGCGCCTCGTTGAGGCCGATCTCCATCGTGGCCATCGACTTGACCTTGACCACCTCGTCGACGCCGTGGGCGTGGGCGACCCGCGCGACGATCGCGCAGGCCTCCTCGGCGTCGCGGGCCCAGTGGACCGTCGCGCCGGCCCGGACGAGCGAGGCCTCCAGGGTCTCGAGGTGGGTGGCCAGGTCGCGCAGCGCGGCCTCCTTGACCCCGGCCCCGGCGAGCCGCAGGTCCTCCCAGTCCTCGACCTCGGCCACCACTGCCGCGCGCTTGTCGCGGATCGTGCGGGTGGCGTGCGCGAGGTTGCTGCCGCAGCTGGGTGTCCCCGAGCGCCTCGCGTGCCGCGGTCGGGAACGCCGGCATGCCGACGAAGGTGCCGCCGCTCATGTGGTCGGCCCGCCTGCCCGCTCACCGACGGCGGGGCCGCTCGAGTGGCTCTCGGACTCCTCGGTCGAGGCGAGGATCTCGGCGAGGTGCAGGACGCGTACGCCGGCCCGCTGGCGCGACAGCATCCCGCCGATGTGCATCAGGCAGGAGTTGTCGCCGGCCACGAGCACCTCCGCGCCGGTGTCGCGGACGTGCCGCGCCTTGTCGGCGCCCATCGCGACGGAGGTGTCGGCGTTCTTGAGCGCGAAGGTGCCGCCGAAGCCGCAGCACTCGGTGGCCTGCGGCAGGTCGACGAGCGTGATGCCGCGCACGGCCTCGAGCAGGCGCTGCGGCCGGTCACCGACGCCGAGCATCCGCAGGCTGTGGCAGGTCGGGTGGTAGGTCACGCGGTGCGGGAAGTAGGCGCCGACGTCGGTCACGCCGAGCACGTCGACGAGGAACTCGGAGAGCTCGTAGGTCCGCGGCCCGGTCTCGGCGACGGCCGCGACCAGGGCGGGGTCACCGGAGCGCTCGGCGACGATCGAGTGCTGGTGGCGGGCGGAGCCGGCGCACGAGCCCGACGGCGTCACGATCGCGTCGTACCCCGCGAAGGCGTCGACGAAGGTCCGCACCACGGGCACGGCCTCGTCGAGGTAGCCGGTGTTGACCATCGGCTGCCCGCAGCAGGTCTGCGCCCGCGGGAAGTCGACGTCGACGCCGAGACGGCGCAGCAGACGCACGACGGCCTTCCCCGTGTCGGGGAACATGGCGTCGTTCACGCAGGTGACCTGGAGCGCGACCCTCACCCTCGGCATCCTCGCATCAGGCGCCACGGACCCGGGCGTCGGCCGCGTCCCAGTCGAGACCGGGGCGCGGGTCGTGACGGCGTACGTCGTGCGTCTCGCGGACCAGGGCGCGCATCGCGGCGAGGTCGGGCAGGTCGGCACCGAGGGCGCGGGCCTGGACGAGGGCGTTGCCGAGCGCCGCTGCCTCGCCGGGCCCTGCCAGCACCGGCACGCCGAGCGCGTCCGCGGTGAGCTGGCAGAGCAGGTGGTTGTGGGAGCCGCCGCCGACGACGTGCACGACGTCGAGGTCGCGACCGGCCAGGCGGGCGGCGGTGCGGAGGTGGCGGCGGTAGGCCAGCGCGAGGCTGTCGAGGACGCAGCGGGTGATCTCACCCGGGGTCTGCGGGACCGGTTCGCCGGCGGCGCGGGCCAGCCCGACGACGCGCTCCGGCATCGGGTCGGTCGCGCTGCCGGGACCGAGCAGCGAGGGGTCGTTGATGTCGACGACGGTGCGCAGCGGCGCGGCCGTGCTGGCGCCGGCGAGCAGGGACGCGAGGTCGGTGGCGGGGGTGCCGCGGTCCTTCCACGCGCGCAGGCACTCCGAGAGCACCCACAGCCCCATCACGTTCTTGAGGAAGCGGACCGTGCCGTCGACGCCGCCCTCGTTGGTGAAGTCGGCCAGCGCGCGCGTCCTCGCTGAGGACCGGGGCGTCGAGCTCGAGGCCGACCAGCGACCAGGTCCCCGAGGAGATGTAGCCGAAGCTCGTCCCGGCCTCGGCGGGCACGGCGACCACCGCCGAGGCGGTGTCGTGCGACCCGACGGCGACGACCGGGACGTCGGCGGAGAGACCGAGGTCGGCCGCGACCTCGGGGCGCACGGAGCCCACGACCGACCCGGCGTCGCGCAGCGGCGGGAGCACCGACCACGGCAGCTCGAGCCGGCGCGCCAGGTCGCTCGACCACTCCCCGGTCGTCACGTCGAGCAGCCCGGTGGTGGAGGCGTTGGTGCGCTCGGCGCCGACCTCGCCGGTGAGCCAGTAGCCGAGCAGGTCGGGCAGCAGGAGCATGCTGTGCGCCGACTCCAGCGCGGCCGTGCCGCGGGCGGCGACCAGCTGGAAGACGGTGGTGAACGGCAGCTGCTGCAGGCCGTTGACGGCGTACTGCTCCTGGACGGAGACGGTCTGCGCGACGAGCTGCGGGTACGTCGCGGGTGCGGGGGTCGCGGTGGCTGTAGGGGTTGCCGAGCAGCTCGCCGTCGCGGTCGAGCAGGCCGTAGTCCACCGCCCACGAGTCGATGCCGATGCCGTGCAGCTCGCCCGTGCGCGCCACCTCGGCGATGCCGGACAGCACCTCGCGGTGGATGCCGAGGACGTCCCAGAACAGCGACCCGCCCACCGGCACGCCGCCGTTGGGGAACCGGTGCACCTCCTGGAGCGAGAGGTGGTCGGGTCCCACGCGCGCGGCCATCACGCGACCACTGGTGGCCCCGAGGTCGACGGCCGCGACGCGCAGGGTCATCGCAGGAAGGCGGCGGCCACGCCGGCGTCGACCGGGATGTGCAGACCCGTGGTGTGGCTGAGCTCGGCGGAGCAGAGGACGAAGACCGCGTTGGCGATGTTGTCCGGCAGCACCTCGCGCTTGAGGATCGTGCGCTGGGCGTAGAACTTGCCGAGGTCCTGCTCCTCCACGCCGTAGACCGCGGCGCGGTTGGCGCCCCACCCGGAGGCGAAGATGCCGGAGCCCTGGACGACGCCGTCGGGGTTCACGCCGTTGACCTTGATGCCGTGCTCACCGAGCTCGGCGGCCAGGAGCCGCACCTGGTGGGCCTGGTCGGCCTTGGCGGCGCCGTAGGCGACGTTGTTGGGTCCGGCGAAGATCGAGTTCTTCGAGGAGATGTAGACGATGTCGCCGCCCATCCCCTGGTCGATCATCGCCTTCGCCGCGGCCTGCGCGACCAGGAACGAGCCCTTCGCCATCACGTCGTGCTGGAGGTCCCAGTCCTTCTCGGTCGTCTCGAGCAGCGAGCGCGAGAGCGAGAGCCCGGCGTTGTTGACGACGAGGTCGACGCCACCGAAGGCGAGGACGGTCGCGTCGACCGCGGCCTGCACGGCGGCAGCGTCGGAGACGTCGACCTGCACCCCGACCGCGACGTCGGTCGACCCGATCTCCGCGGCGGCGGCCTGCGCCTTCTCCAGGGACAGGTCGGCGATGACGACGCAGGCACCCTCGGCCGCGAGCTTCCTCGCCGTGGCCAGGCCGATGCCCGACGCGGCGCCGGTGACGAGCGCGACGCGGGTGGCGAGCGGCTTCGGCTTCGGCATCCGCTGGAGCTTGGCCTCCTCGAGCGCCCAGTACTCGATGCGGAACTTCTCCGACTCGTCGATGGGGGCGTACGTCGAGAGGCCCTCCGCGCCGCGCATCACGTTGATCGCGTTGACGTAGAACTCGCCGGCGACGCGGGCGGTCTGCTTGTCCTTGCCGTAGCTGAACATCCCGATGCCGGGCACCAGGATCACCAAGGGGTCGGCGCCGCGCATCGCGGGCGAGCCCTTCACCTTGTTGCGGTCGTAGTAGGCCGCGTAGTCGGCACGGTAGGCCTCGTGCAGCTCGGCGACGCGGGCACGCACCTTGTCCATCGGCGTGCCGGGCGCGACGTCGAGCAGCATCGGCTTGACCTTGGTGCGCAGGAAGTGGTCCGGGCACGACGTACCGAGCTCGGCGAGACGGGGCGCGTTCCTCGAGGCCAGGAAGTCGAGGACGACCTTGTCGTCGGTGAAGTGGCCGACCATCGGCCGGTCCTGCGACGCGACGCCGCGCAGCAGCGGGGCGAGCTCGGCCGCGCGGGCACGGCGCTTGGCCGGTGCAAGCGGCTCGTACTTCTTCACGCGGGCGCCGAACGGGAGCTTCTTCGAGTGCTTCTTGATGTAGCGCTCGGCGGTGCGGATGATCCAGAGCGAGTTCTTCTCGGCCTGCGCGCTGGTGTCGCCCCACGCGGTGATGCCGTGGCCGCCGAGGATGCAGCCGATGGCCTGCGGGTTGGCCTCCTTGATGGCCGCGATGTCGAGGCCGAGCTGGAAGCCCGGACGCCGCCACGGCACCCACACGACCTTGTCGCCGAACGCCTCCTTGGTGAGCTGCTCACCGTCGGCGGCGGTCGCGATCGCGATGCCCGAGTCGGGGTGCAGGTGGTCGACGTGCGCGGCGTCGACGAGGCCGTGCATCGCGGTGTCGATCGACGGCGCTGCACCGCCCTTGCCGTGCAGGCAGTAGTCGAAGGCCGCGACCATCTCGTCCTCGCGGTCGACGCCGGGGTAGACGTCGACGAGCGCGCGCATCCGGTCCAGCCGCAGCACGGCGAGGCCACCCGGCGTCAGGGTGCCGAGGTCGCCGCCGGAGCCCTTGACCCACAGCAGCTCGACGTCCTCGCCCGTGACGGGGTCGGTCTCGGTGCCCTTGGCGGAGGTGTTGCCGCCGGCGTAGTTGGTGTTCTTGGCGTCGGCGCCCAGCCGGTTCGAGCGCTCGACGAGCTCGGTCACGGTGGGGTTGAGGTCACTCACGGTGCGGGTTCCTGTTCTTGGTGGGTGGTCGAGGAGGTCGCGCAGCGACCGTCACGAGGCCGGTAGGGGGTGGTCAGTTCCAGCCGGCCTGCGAGCCGCCGACGCGGTCCGCCTCGATCTGCTGCTGGTAGCCGGACGCGAGGTAGGCGCGCATCGGGTCGGCCGGGAGGCCGCGCTCCTCGCGCCACGCCGCCAGGTCACGGCGTACGTCGGTGTAGAAGGCGTCCATGAAGATCTCGTTGGCGAGCAGCACGTCGCCGGAGGTGCGGGCGTCGTCGAGCGCGTCGGTGTCGAGGAGCAGCGCTCGCGCCGTCATCTCCTGCACGTTGAGCACCGAGCGGATCTGGCCGGGGACCTTGGCCTCGATGTTGTGGCACTGGTCGAGCATCAGCGCGACGTCGTTGGGCGTGCCGTCGGGCTGGTTGCCGAAGCCGCCGCCGCGGATGACCTCGACCATGATCCGGAACAGCTGGTAGGGGTCGGCCGCCCCGACGATCAGGTCGTCGTCGGCGTAGAAGCGGCTGTTGAAGTCGAACGAGCCGAGCTTCCCGAGCCGCAGCAGCTGCGCGACGATGAACTCGATGTTGGTGCCGGGGGCGTGGTGGCCGGTGTCGAGGCAGACCATGGCGCGGTCGCCGAGGGCGGCCACGTGGACGTACGACGTGCCCCAGTCCGGGACGTCGGTGTGGTAGAACGCCGGCTCGAAGAACTTGTACTCCAGGACGAGCCGCTGCTCCTCGGAGAGCGCGTCGTAGATCGTGCGCAGGCTCTCGGCCAGACGGTCCTGGCGGCCGCGCATGTCGCCCTGGCCCGGGTAGTTGGTGCCCTCGGCGAGCCAGATCTTCAGGTCGCGCGACCCGGTCTGGTGCATCACCTCGATGCAGGCCAGGTGGTGGTCGATCGCCTTCTGCCGGATGCGGGCGTCGGTGTGGGTGAGGGCGCCGAGCTTGTAGTCGTCGTCCTGGAAGGTGTTGGAGTTGATCGTGCCGAGCGTGACGCCCTGCTCCTCGGCGTACGTCGCCAGGGCGGCGTAGTCGTCGACCTCGTCCCACGGGATGTGGAGCGCCACCGACGGCGCGAGGCCGGTGAAGCGGTGGACGGCGGCAGCGTCGGCGATCTTCTCCTCGACGGTGCGCGGGGTGCCCGCGGAGCCGAAGACCTTGAAGCGGGTGCCGGAGTTGCCGTAGGCCCAGGACGGCACCTCGATGGCGAGGTCGCCGAGCCGGTCGCTGATGGCGGAGAAGCTGGTGGTCATGACGGGTCCTGGCGTGTGGGTGCGGGAGGGTCGGGGAGATCTGCGGGGTCGAGCGCGGCGAGCTGGTCCTCGAGGTGGAAGACCTCGGTCAGCCGCAGGAAGCACGTGTCGGCGCGCGCGCCCGGGTCGTCGCCGAGGTCGACGAAGAAGTCGGCCATCTCCGCCTGCCAGCGGGCGTTGACCTCGGTGGCGGCCATGCCGGCCTGCGCGGCCTCGAGCGAGGTCGGCGTCTCGAAGTAGCCGATCAGGAGACCGTCGTCCCGGACGAAGAGCGAGTAGTTGTGCCAGCCCGTGCGAGCCAGCGCCGGACCATGTCGGGCCAGACGGCGGCGTGCCGCTCGCGGTACTCCTGGCCAGCCGCTCGGGCTTCACCTGCAGCTGGAAGCAGACGCGTTCCATCGGACGTCCTCATCATGTCAGGGGTGCGCATCGAGCGGGCCGGCCGGAACCGACCGGCCCGCTCGTGCACGGGATCAGAAGTCGAAGTCGGCGATGTTGTCGGCGTTGAAGCGGAACGGCTCACCGAGCAGCACGACGCCGTCGGCGCCGACCGTGAACTCGCCGAGGTCGCCGGCCTCGAAGGTGTCGCCGCTCCTCGCCCGTGATGTCGCCGTCGACGAGCGCCTGCGCCGCGTACACGGCGAGGTAGCCCAGGTCGCCCGGGTTCCACAGGGCGAACTCGGTGACCGTGCCGTCCTCGACGTACTCACGCATCTGGTTGGGCGTGCCGAGACCGGTCAGCGCGACCTTGCCCTTGTACTCGCGGTCGGACAGGTAGCGCGCGGCCGCGGTGATGCCGATCGTGGTCGGGCTAGATGATGCCCTTGAGGTCGGGGTGGTTCTGCAGCAGCGCCTCGGTCTTGTCGAACGACGTCTGGTCGTCGTCGGTCGCCGTAGACGGTCTCGACCAGCTTGATGTCGGGGTTGGTTGGCCGCCAGCTCCTTCTCCATGATCGCGATCCACGCGTTCTGGTTCGTCGCGTTGGCCGTGCCGACAGGATCGCGATCTCGCCCTCGTCGCCGATCTGCTCGGCGATCATGTCGACCTGCACCTTGCGCGATGCCCTCGGCGGTGGCCTGGTTGACGAACAGGTCGCGGCAGTCCGGGTTGGTGTCGGCGTCGAAGGTGACCACCTTGACGTCAGCACTGCGGGCCTCGTCGACCGCGTCGCACAGGGCGTCCGGGTCGTTGGCGGAGAGGATCAGCGCGCTCTTGCCCTGCTGGGCGACGGTGTTGATGTAGGACACCTGCGCGTCGGGGCTGCGCGGTGTCGGGGCCGACCTCCTCGAAGTCGGCGCCGATCTCGTCGGCCGCCTTCTGCGCCCCGTCGGTGCTGGTGTCGAAGTAGGCGTTGCCGAGGTTCTTCGGGAGCATCGTGATGGACAGGTCGCCGCCACCGCCGCCGCCGCTGCCGCCGTCGGCCGAGCCGCCGTCCCCGCCGTCGTCACCGCCGCAGCCGGCGAAGGCGAAGGTCGCGGTGAGCAGGAGCGCGGCCAGAGCCGTGGGCTTCCTCGTGTGGAACTTCATGAGTCACTGCCTCTCGTTGTGACGCCGGCGGATGCCGCGTTATCTGGGGTGTGGGACTCCCGAGGAGCCGCCGGTGTCGCCTTGCGGGGGAGCCTCGAAGAGGCCCAGGCAAGGACGTTGGGGAGGATCACCGAGGCCACGAGCAGCAGGCCGACGATGATGTTGGTGACGTTGACCGTCACGCTCTCCAGGCGCAGCGCGCTGGAGATGACGCCGATCAGCACGACCCCGGCGAGGACGCCGTGGAGCCGGCCGCGGCCGCCGAAGATCGAGACGCCGCCGAGGAGCACCGCTGCGATCACCTGGAGCTCGTAGCCGGTGGCGTTGTCGCCGCGCGCGGAGCCGAACCGCAGGGTGAAGTAGATGCCGGCGAAGGCCGAGACGACGCCGGAGAGCAGGAAGAGGACCATCTTGGTCCGCGCCACGTCGACGCCGGTGAAGTGCGCCGCCTCGTCGTTGAGCCCGATGTCGTAGACGCCGCGGCCGAAGGTCGAGAAGTGCAGCAGCACGACGAAGCCGATCACGAGGACCGCGAAGGGGATCATGACGAGCGGGATCTTGGTCTCGCCGATCGTCCCGGTGGCGAGGTCGGACCACTTCTCGGTGAAGTCGGTGATCGCCTTCGTGCCGAGCAGTCCGACCGCGATGCCGCGGAAGAGCGCCAGGGTGCCGATCGTGACCGCCAGCGACGGCAGCCCGACGTAGGCGATGAGGAAGCCGTTGAGCGCACCGCAGGCGAGGCCGGCGAGCAGGGCGAGCAGCGCCGCGGCCGGGACGGACATGCCGCCCTCGTGGAGCACGCCGAGCAGCACGCTGCTCAGTCCCATGATGCTCGCCACCGACAGGTCGATCTCGCCGGTGATGATGACCAGCGTCATCGGCAGCGCGATCAGCAGGATCGGCGCGATGTCCTGCAGCAGGAACTTGATCGTCAGCGGGCCGTCGAAGTTGGGCACGTTGGCGATCGAGTAGAGGATCACCGCCGCGGTGAGGGCGATGACGGCCGTCTCGCGGGTGAGCAGCAGCCGCTGCCACAGCGGTGCGGAGTACGACGCGTAGGTGCGGGTGGGTGCCTCGGTGCCGGCTCGTGGTGCTCATGCGGTCCCTCGATTCGGCGAGCTTGCGGGCCTGTCTGGCGGCGAGGACGCGGTCGAGGACGATCGCGCCGAGGATCAGGGCGCCGACGACGGCGCGCTGCCAGAAGTCCTCGATGCCGAGGCTGGGCAGCGCCCGGTTGATCGTGACGAGCAGGAAGGCGCCGATGGCCGCGCCCCACACGGTGCCGCTGCCGCCGAAGATCGCGATGCCGCCGATGACGGCGGCCGCGACGGCCTGCAGCTCGATGCCGCTGCCGACGCTCGAGCTCACGGTGCCGTAGCGCGCGGTGTAGAGGGCGCCGGCGAGACCGGCCAGCGCGCCGCTGAGGACGAACGCGGCGAGCAGCCGGCGGCGTACGGGCAGTCCGTAGAGCACGGCGGCGTCGGGGTCGGAGCCGATGGCGTAGAGCTCGCGACCGCCGCGGGCGGTGTGCAGGTAGTAGCCGACCGCGACCAGGACCACCACCGCGATGATGGTCAGCATCGGCACGCCGAGCACCGAGCGCGTGCCGAGCCGGAGGAAGTCGCGCGGCAGGTCGCCGGCGTTGATCCGGTCGCTGCCGGCCCAGGTGAGCATGATGCCGCGGTAGATGTAGAGGGTGCCGAGCGTGATCACGAGCGCGGGCACGTTGCCGTAGGCCACGAGCAGGCCGTTGACCAGTCCGAGGACCGCGCCGAGCAGGAGGCACGCGGCGATCACCGCGACGATCGGCAGGCCGGGGTGGTCGACGAACAGGCGACCGGTGAGGTAGGCGGTGAGCGCCATCACCGAGCCGACCGACAGGTCGACGTTGCGGGTGATGATCACGACGCCCTGGCCGACGGCCAGCAGCATCAGGATCGACGGATTCAGCAGGAAGTTGCGCCAGCCGTCGGAGCTGAAGAGGAAGCTGTTGTTCTTGGTGGTCGCGAGCACGATCGACCGCGACGAGGACCAGGAAGATCGACAGCTCGCGGGA
The DNA here is from genome assembly GCA_963795275.1 of uncultured Actinomycetota bacterium. GTDB lineage: Bacteria > Actinomycetota > Actinomycetes > Propionibacteriales > Nocardioidaceae > Nocardioides. Next base: position 283,183 of record CAWCHD010000001.1, on the reverse strand, counting down.
GCGGAGCACGGTGGTGAGCGCGCGTCGGGTCGGGGACAGCCGGCTGGGCTCGACGAGGAGCGCCTCGCCGGCGGTCACCTCGGCCTCGGTGGTCGGCGGTGCTCATGGGACGTCCTCGAGGTGGTGGGTGGCCGCGTGCATGACGGCCTCGGGGGTGGCCTCGGCGCGGTCGAGCTCGGCGGTGATCCGGCCCTCGCAGAGGACGAGGACGCGGTCGGCCATGCCGAGGACCTCGGGCAGCTCGGAGGAGATCATCAGGATCGCCAGGCCCTGTCCGGCCAGCTCGGAGAGCAGGCGGTGGACCTCGGCCTTGGTGCCGACGTCGATGCCGCGGGTGGGCTCGTCGATGATCAGCAGCCTGGGGTTGGTCGCCAGCCACTTGGCGATGACGACCTTCTGCTGGTTGCCGCCGCTCATCGTGGCCGCGTTCATGTCGAGCGCGCTGGTCTTGACCTCGAGGCGCGAGGCCCAGGGGCCGGCGGCCCGGCTCTCCATGCCTGCCGTGAGCAGGCCGGCCTTCGCGATGCCGCGGCGGATGACGCCGGCGACGTTGCGGGTGACCGAGGAGTCGATGACCAGGCCCTGCTTGCGGCGGTCCTCGGGGATGAACGCCATGCCGGCGCGGATCGCGGCAGCGCGGGTCGTGCTCCCTGACGGCCTTGCCGCCGATCGAGACCGAGCCGGAGTCGTAGGGGTCGACGCCGAAGACGGCGCGGGCGACCTCGCTGCGACCGGCGCCGACGAGCCCGGCCAGTCCGACGATCTCGCCGGCGCGGACCTCGAGGTCGACGTCGTGGAAGACGCCGGCCCGGTTGAGGCCGCGGACCTGCAGGACCGGCTCGCCGATCGTCGCGGCGACCTTGGGGAACAGGTCGTCGACGTCGCGCCCGACCATCAGCGAGACCAGCTCGGACGGCGTGGTCTCGTCGATCGCGTCGCGTGTCGACGTAGGAGCCGTCGCGCATCACGGTGACGGTGTCGGCGAGGGCGAAGACCTCGTCGAAGCGGTGGGAGATGAAGACCAGGGCGCGGCCCTCGTCGCGGAGGCTGCGGGCGACCGCGAAGAGCCGCTCGACCTCGACTCCGCTGAGCGCGGCGGTCGGCTCGTCCATCACCAGCAGGCGGGCGTCGAGCGAGATGGCCTTGGCGATCTCGATGATCTGCTGGTCGGCGATCGACAGGCCGGCCGCCGGGCGGCGCGGGTCGATGCGGACGCCGAGGCGGGCGAAGAGACGCTCGGCCTCGGCGATCATCGCGGGCCGGTCGATGCGGCGGCCGCGGGTCAGCGGCTGGCGGCCCATGAAGATGTTCTCGGTGACCGACAGGTCGGGGAAGAGCGTCGGCTCCTGGTAGATCACCGCGACGCCGGCCGCCTTGGAGTCGGCGGTGGAGGAGAAGTCGACCGCCTCGCCGTCCAGCTCGAAGACCCCGGCGTCGCGGCGGTGCACTCCGGCGACGACCTTGACGAGGGTCGACTTGCCGGCGCCGTTCTCGCCGATCAGCGCGTGGATCGAGCCGCCCTCGACGCGCAGGCTGCCGGACCGCAGCGCCACGACGGGGCCGAACGACTTCGACACGTCGCGCAGCTCGAGCACCGGGGTGGCGGTGTCGCTGGCGGTCATGGGCGATCCCTCGTCGGAGTTGAAAGGTTTCACATCGCGAGAAACGTAAGTGGCGGCCGTCACACGCGTCAAGCATCCCGGCCGACTTTTCCGTGACGTTTCATTCCCGCACGGCGTGGTCTACCCTCCGAATCCGACAGTCCCCGAGGAGCCCGATGTCCCCCAGCAGCCCCACGGCGCGCAACGGACGTCGGCCCTCGGTCAAGGACGTGGCCGAGCGTGCGCAGGTGTCCCTGGGCACCGTCAGCAACGTGCTCAACCGGCCCGACCGGGTCAGCGCCGGCACCCGGGAGCGCGTCGAGCGGGCGATGGTCGACCTCGGGTTCGTGCTCAACGACTCCGCCCGTCAGCTCCGGATGGGCCGCAGCAACACCTTCGCCTACGTCATGCTCGACGCGACCAACCCGTTCTTCACCGACGTGGCCCGCGGCATCGAGCTGGCCGCGGAGAAGGCCGACCTGTCGCTGTTCCTCTGCAACAGCGACGGGCGCGCCACCCGCGAGGGCGCCCACCTCGCCCACCTCCAGCAGCAGCGCGTCGACGGCATCCTCATCACTCCGGTCGACCCGGAGGCGCCCGAGCTCGCCCGCATCATCGCCCAGGGCACGCCGCTCGTGGTCGTCGACCGCGCCACGACCGACCGCTCCCTGTGCTCGGTGACCGTCGACGACCGCCTCGGCGGACGGATCGCGATCGAGCACCTCATCGACCAGGGCCACACGCGGGTGGCCTTCGTCGGCGGCCCGTCGACGATGGGCCAGGTGCGGGACCGCTACGAGGGCGCGTCCGAGGCCTGGCAGGAGGCGGGCCTGCCGGCCGCCGACCTGCTGCGGGTGGAGACCGAGACCCTGTCGGTGGCCGAGGGCCACGTCGCCGGGGAGCGCCTGGCCGGCCTGCCGAGGACCAAGCGCCCGAGCGCGGTCTTCTGCGGCAACGACCTCATCGCCCTGGGCCTGCTCCAGCAGGTCGTCTCGACCGGGCAGCGCGTCCCCGAGGACCTCGCGATCGTCGGCTACGACGACATCGCCTTCGCGGCCAGTGCCGCCGTACCCCTCTCCTCGGTCCGCCAGCCGCGGCAGTCGCTGGGGCGTACGGCCGCCGAGCTCCTCATCGACGAGGTCAACAACCCCGAGCACGAGCACCGGCAGGTCGAGTTCACGCCCGAGCTGATCGCCCGCACGTCGACCCTGGGCTGAGGCTCCGCCGCTGTTGCTTCACCATGGGATGTCGACGAGTCTGCACTTCCCCGGGTTCATTGACCGTGGGAAGTGCAGGTTCAGCAACATCCCATGGTGAAGCGTCAGGGAGCCCAGGTCAGTGGGCGACGCCGTACAGCCGGTCGCCGGCGTCGCCGAGGCCCGGGACGATGTAGCCCTTGTCGTTGAGCTTCTCGTCGAGCGCGGCGGTCACGACGGTGACGGGCACGTCGAGGCCCTCGAGGCCGGCCTCGAGGTTGGCGACGCCCTCGGGGGCCGCGAGCAGGCAGATGGCCGTGATGTCGTCGGCGCCGCGCTTGGTGAGGAAGTTGATCGCCGCGGCGAGGGTGCCGCCGGTCGCGAGCATCGGGTCGAGCACGTAGCACTGGCGGCCCGAGAGGTCCTCGGGCAGGCGCTCGGCGTACGTCGACGCCTCGAGCGTCTCCTCGTTGCGCACCATGCCGAGGAAGCCGACCTCCGCGGTGGGCAGGAGGCGCATCATGCCGTCGAGCATCCCGAGACCGGCGCGGAGGATCGGGACGACCATCGGCTTGGGCTGGGCGAGGTAGACGCCGGTGGTCGGGCCGACCGGCGTGACGATGTCGAGCGGGTCGACGCGCACCTCGCGGGTCGCCTCGTAGGCGAGCAGGGTGACCAGCTCGTCGGTGAGCCGACGGAACGTCGGCGAGTCCGTGTGCTCGTCGCGGAGGACGGTCAGCTTGTGGGAGACGAGCGGGTGGTCGACGACGTGCAGGCGCATGGGGCGACCCTAGTGGTCCCGTGAGCAAACGGGGTTGGCGCGCCTCGGGCTTTCTGGGACATTGAGGGGTCCGATCGGTTGGGGAGGCCGGGATGTCCGAGCAGAGCGGCGGGATCGACTTCGCGCTGGCCGCGTTCGTCGAGGACGGCGAGTGGCAGGTGCAGGACATCGCGTCCCCTGCCTTCGACTCCGTCGAGTCCCTCGGCCACGCCCTGCGGCAGGTGTCCGGGGAGACCGGCGCCGTGGGCATGGTGGCGGTCGACGAGGACTTCTTCGTGCTGGTCCGGGTGACCGGTTCGCGCACGCGCGTCCTGCTCTCCGACGTCACGGCGGCCGACGAGTGGGAGATCGCGCAGTCGGCCATCGACTTCCTCGGCCTGCCCGCGCCGGAGGACGACGACGTCGAGGTGCCGGCCGGCGACCTCGACCTGCTCGCCGACCTCGGGATGCACGCGATCGACATGGGCGCCCTGCTCGACGACGTCGAGCTCTACCCCGACGAGATGCTCTCCGACGTCGCCCGCCGCCTCGGCTTCGGCGACCAGTTCGACGACGCGGTCGGGCTCGCGTCGGCATGACCATCCGACGCTGGGACGAACCCATGCGCCTGGCCCTGGCCGAGGCGCAGGCCGCGCTCGCCGGTGACGACGTACCCGTCGGCGCCGTCGTGCTCGACGAGTCCGGCGCCGTCATCGGCACCGGCCGCAACACCCGCGAGGCCGAGGGCGACCCGACCGGGCACGCCGAGGTGGTCGCGCTCCGCGCAGCCGCCGCCGCCCGCGGCGAGTGGCGGCTCACCGGCTGCACCCTGGTCGTCACCCTCGAGCCGTGCACGATGTGCGCCGGCGCCCTCGTGCTCGCTCGCGTCGACCGCCTCGTCTTCGGGGCGTACGACGACAAGCTGGGTGCCGTCGGCTCGCTCTGGGACGTGGTCCGCGACCGCCGTCTCAACCACCGGCCCGAGGTCGTGGCCGGCGTGCTGGCCGCCGACTCGACGGCGCTGCTGGACACCTTCTTCGCCGGTCATCGAGGCGGCTCCGCATGACGGACGTACGCCGCGCGACGACAGCCGATGCCGAGGTGCTCGCCCGGCTGCTGTGGGACTTCAACACCGAGTTCGAGACCGAGGTCGACGACGTCGACGTCCTGGCGGTCCGCTTCGCCCGGCTCCTCGGGCTCGACGACATCGTCGCCGTGCTCGCCGAGGACGGCGGCACCGCGGTGGGCTTCGCCCTGGTGAGCCTGCGCCCGGCCATCTGGTTCGACGGACCGGTCTCCCAGCTCGAGGAGCTCTACGTCGTACCCGCCCTCCGCGACCACGGCATCGGCACCCTGGTCCTCGACCTGTGCCGTCGGCTGGTGCGGGAGAAGGGGTCGCCCGAGATGCACATCAACGTCGACGAGGTCGACACGGACACCCGCCGGTTCTACGAGCGGCACGGCTTCGTGAACATCGAGGACGGCGTCGACTACCGGATGCTCTGCTACATCGGCCCGACCACGGCCGACTAGCCTGCCGCGACCATCTCCTCGACGCCCTCGGCCAGGCACTCGGCGAGCTCGCCGAGGTCTGCCACTGCACTCGCGTCGACGTTGACGCCGATGCAGGCGGTGTCGCCGACGGTGACCAGGCAGACGGTGAGCGCGGCCCCGGGCAGCGGGCCGAGGACGTACATCCCCTGCACCTCGGCCCCCGCCATGAAGCGCTTGCGCGGGGGGCCGGGCAGGGTCAGCACGAAGGCGTCCGGCACCGCGGCGGTCTGCAGCGCGCCGGCACCGACGAAGGCCGGCATCCGGTTGAGCAGGGGCGCGGCCGCCGCGAGCACCTCGAGCGCGCGCTCGGTGTGGAGCGACAGCACCTCGCCGCGCACGGCCGCGACGCGGTCGACCGGGTCCTCGATGGTGAGCGGGCCGGAGATGATCGCGCCGGCGAAGCGGTTGCCGAGGTCGTCGGCGCGGTCCAGCGAGACGCGTACGCCGACGGGGATCTCGGACGCGCGGCCGCCGCGACGCTCGTGGTAGCGCCGGAGCCCGCCGAGCACCAGTGCGACGGCGGCGTCGTCGAGCGTGCCGCCGCCCTGCTTCGCGACCGCCCGCAGCTGCTCGAGCGGTGCGTCGAGGGTGAGGAACGACCACATCCGGCCGGTGCGCGGCGACAGCTCCGCCGAGGGCGGGGCGGTCTGGGTGACGAGGCGGCGCACGGACGCGCCGTAGCGCAGGGTCGCGGCCACGGCGGTCGAGGGCCGCGTCGAGACCAGCCCGCGCGCCGTCGACAGCGCTGACGCCGCGAGGTTGGCCGAGCCCGAGCGGAGTCCTGCGACGGCGAGGTCGACCGGGTCGACGACCGTCGGCGCCACGACGGCGTCCCCGAGCGGCTTGCGGGCGGTGTGCGCGCGCTTGCCCGACTGCAGCATCGAGAGCAGCTGGACGGTGCCGAGCGGGTCGGCGAGGGCGTGGTGGATCTTGAGGACGTACGCCGCTCCCACCCCTCCTTCTCCTGACATCCCCTCGAAGAGCACGCGCCTCCCACAGCGGGCGCGTGCGGTCGAAGGGGCGCAGCGCGATCTGGGCCGCCTGCGCGAGCATCTCGTCGCGGCTCGACACCTGCTCGCGGCGCAGGTGGTAGCCGAGGTCGAAGGTCGGGTCGTCGGCCCACGTCGGTGCGGCGGTCGGCACGACGGGCTCGACGACGCGCTGGCGGAGGCGGCGTACGAGCCCGGTCCCCCACTCGGTCGCGGCGACGAAGCGCTTCCAGTCCGGCGCCCGGTCGAGGTCGATGATCACCGTCGACGTCGAGGACTGCACGGGGTGCCGCTCGGCGCGCCACATCAGCGTCTGCATGGGGGTCAGCTCGTCGCCGGAGGTCCACCCGGCCGCACCACCCCAGCGCTCGAAGTCCTCCGCGCCAGAGCTGGACACTGGCGTCATCCGGGCCACCTCGCGAGCGTCTCCTCGAACCTGGTGTGGAGCGCGGCGATCCGCTCGCTCATGTCGTCCTCGTTCCAGTCGGTCTCGGGCTCGAGCACGCAGACGTCGACGACGCCGGGGTTGAGCACGAAGGAGCTGCGGCGCATCAGCTCGCCGGTGTTGCGCAGCACCACCGGCACGATGGGCACGCCGGCCTGGGCGGCGAGGTGGAAGGCGCCCTTGCGGAACGGGCCGAGCACGGGGGTCGCCGACCGGGTGCCCTCCGGGAAGATCATCAGCGACGTGCCGCCGCGGATCCGGTCGACGACGCCGTCGAGGGTGGCGCGAGCGGAGGCCGAGTCGGAGCGGTCGATGTAGGCCGGGTCGATGACGACCGAGCCGACCATCGCCCGCGGGTCCCAGCGCGCCTCCTTCTTGGCGACGATCGTGAAGTCGCGCTCGAGGAGGTTGCCGAGCACCGGGATGTCGAGGGCGCTCTGGTGGTTGGCCACGAAGATCGCCGGGCGGTGGGTCCACAGCCGCTCGCGGTTGAGCACGTCGACCTTCACGCCCGCCAGCGCCATCGGCAGCGAGGTGGCGAGCTTGATGGCGGCGTTGCGGCCCTCCTTGAGGTTGCCCGTCAGCAGGCCGTAGGAGAGTCCGGCGACCACACCGGTGTTCATGCCGGCGAGCGCCGCCGCCGTACGACCGGCCGCGAGCAGCGAGCCGCCGACCGGGTCGCTGAGGTCGAGGACCGGCCAGCCGAGCCGCGCGGCGGCGGAGCGCAGGTCGCGGTGCGGGTTGAGCGCGGTCGGGTGGCCGACGGAGGAGAGGAACGCGACGTCCTCGTAGCCGTTGCCGTAGGCGTACGACGACGACAGGTCGAGGCCGTGCTCGCGCGCGAACGCCCGTACGCCGCTCGCCTTGTGCCGTCCCCACAGCATCGGACCGTCGGTCTCGCCGGTGAACTGGCCGTCCTCGACGACCAGCTGCGTGCAGACGAGGTGCTCGACGCCGAGGTCCCGGGCGACCGGTGCGATCTGGTACTTCGTGGCGGCGGAGGCGACCGCGACGGTGTGGCCGGCCCGCTGGTGGGCCATCACCAGCGCCCGCGACTCGCGACGGATGGTGCCGGCGATCTTGGCGCGGAACAGCCGCTCGCCGAGGTCGGCGAACGCGTCCTCGGACTCGCCGCGCATGGCGGAGAACGCCACGTGGGCGATGCGGGTCGGGTCGCCGCCGAGCTCGCCGTCGACAGCGGTGACGACGGTGCGGAGGAACTCGGCGGGCGAGACGTCGCGCCCCTTGAGCCGGTCGCCGTAGAACGTCGCCGCGGTGTAGCCCGCGACCAGGGTGCCGTCGAGGTCGAAGAAGGCACCGACCGTCGGGCCCTGCGGTCCCGCCTCGATCGCGTCGATCGCGGCCAGGACCTCGTCGGAGAGCCCGCTCACACCGTCCCCTGCGACTGGGACTGCGACTGGGGCTCGGGCAGCACCACCTGCACCGGCTCCCCCGCGATCTCGCCGATCACGTTGACCCGCCGCACCGCTTCGCGGAGCTCGGCGGCGAACGCCTCGCGTGCGGAGCCGACCCCGTCGCCGCCCTCGAGCAGGCCCTTGTGGCGCGCCAGGGCCATCGCCGTGCGGAAGAGCTCGAGCGAGATCGACTCGGCGCTCGCGACCCTGCGCTGCAGCGCCCACTGCTGGCCGACGGCGAGCGAGTCCTTGAGCAGGTCGTCCTCGTCGACCGGCGCTGTCGCCGCGGTCGGCGAGCCGGTCGGCGAGCACGAGGTAGGCGTCGAGGAACGGGCGCAGGACGAGGTGGGCGAGGTGGGGCCGCGCGTTGACCAGCAGCTCGCGCGCGCGGACCGGGGTCATCTCGGTGACGCCCTCGCCGACCAGCAGCCGGAGCTCGGTGCGCAGGTCGTCCTCGAAGCCGGCCCGGCTCGGGAAGAAGAACTCGAACTTGAGGAGGTCGCGCATCCGCTTCGCCTCCTCCCAGCCGACCTGCAGCTCGCCGCCGGGAGGCAGCTCGGCGTCGGGCCCGAGCTCGCTGACGGTGAGCAGCGCGAGCTCGCCGATCGCGCGCTCGACGAGGATGTGGATGACGGTGTTGCGGTAGAACGCGGCGACCAGGTGCTGGTCGTCCCCGATCTTCCAGACCGGCTCGGTCCCGGCGTCGTACGCCGTCAGCACGCCGCTGCGGGCCAGCTCGGCGAGCGCCCGGCGGATGGTCGAGCGGTCCCGGAGGTCGGCGGCACCGGCGACGGGCCACTTCCGCGCGTCGATGTAGGACGCGAGCGGCTCGACGGTCTCGAGCACCTCGTCGACCGTCATGGCGCGATCGGCACCGAGGAGGGCGAGCGAGACGATCGCGGTGACGGTGACCGGGGTGGCGCGGTTGAGCCGGTGCGAGATGTCGAGGGCCACCCGCTCGACGGCGGCGTGCCCGGTGACCCCGTCGGCCTCGAGCTCGGCCATCCGGTCGCGCAGGGAGAACGGCTCGCCGACGGTGAGGTAGGCGCGGCCGAGCCGGTTGCGCTGCAAGCGCGCGAAGCGGACCAGCCAGCGCCAGTCCTCCGGCGTCTTGTTGGCGCCGCGCGACTCCTCGGTCATCAGCGAGACCTCGTGGAGCTGGTCGTAGACGACCGAGACGGGCACGACCTGGACGTCGGGCGCCTCGTCCCCCTCGGCCCGGGCCTGGACGGTGTCGGTGAGGTACTTGAGGATGCCGTGGACCGGCGGGCGGAGCTTGCCGGTGCGGGTGCGGCCGCCCTCGATCGACCACGCCATGTTGCGCTTGTTGGTCACCATCTGGCGGATGTAGGAGCGCAGTGCGAGCCGGTAGACCGGGATCTCCTGCGTCGAGCGGCGGATGAAGATCAGGCCGGTGCGGCTGGCGATGGTGCCGATGACGGGGAGGTTGAGGTTGGCGCCGCCGAAGGTGAAGGTCGGCGAGAACCGCCGTGCCGCCAGGGCGTTCGGGATGACCATGCCGTCGAGGTAGGACCGGTGGCTGAACGCGAGGGCGAGGCTGTGGGAGCGGTCGAGGCGCCGCAGCGCGTGCATGTCGTCCTCGTCCACCAGGACGTCGTACGCCCGGAGGAACCACTCCCCCATCCGCACCCAGCCCTGGGCGGTGCGCTCGTCGTGGGCGGCGGCCATCTCGTGGAGGTAGCCCTTGACCTCCTCCCAGACCTCGTCCTCGGGCCGGCCCTGCTCGCTGGCCTGCTCCGCGACGGCGGCCTGGAAGCGCTTGTCGTGGAGGAGCTCGGTCACCTCCTGCGGCGGCGCAGCGGGAAGTCGCTCGCCGACGCTCCTCGGCAGGGCGGAGCGGGCCAGGTCTCGGGCTCGTCGGACGGCAGTCACGTCTGGCGCACCGCTCCTTCCCGCTCGCGCACGTAGGAGGTGAGGCGAGCGAAGGTGTGCGCCGAAACGTACCGCCGCGCATGCCCGCTGACCACGGCCCAGGCCCAGTTCGTGGACCCGGTGCCGAATTCGGGGTGCCCCTCGCCCTCCGGTATGGTCTCCCGCGGTGGCGTGTCCGAGCGGCCGAAGGTGCAACACTCGAAATGTTGTGTGGGGTCAAACCCACCGTGGGTTCAAATCCCACCGCCACCGCCATTGATCGGGCCGGTCCCCTGTGGGACCGGCCCGATCTGTGTGTCCGGCTGCGGCAGGATCGCCCCATGCGCGCCGTGGTCGTCGACGAGGTCCGTTCCCGACCCGAGGTGCGCGAGGTGCCCGATCCGTCGGCGCCTGCGGGCGGGGTCGTCGTACGCGTCGCGGCGACCGGGCTCTGCCGCAGCGACTGGCACGCGTGGGCCGGGCACGACGACATCGCCTTCCCGCACGTGCCGGGCCACGAGCTGGCCGGCGAGGTGGTCGAGGTCGGCGACGGCGTGGAGAAGTGGCGGGTCGGCGACCGCGTGACCGTGCCGTTCGTCTGCGGCTGCGGGCGCTGCGAGTGGTGCGCGCAGGGCGACGCGCAGGTGTGCCCCGACCAGCACCAGCCGGGCTTCACCCACTGGGGCTCCTTCGCCGAGCTGGTCGCCCTGCACGCCGCCGACACCAACCTCGTCGCGGTGCCGGGCGGCGTCAGCATGGCCACAGCGGCCAGCCTGGGCTGCCGGTTCGCCACGGCCTACCGCGCCCTCGTCGCCCGCGCCCGCGTCGAGCCCGGCGAGTGGGTGACGGTCGTCGGCTCCGGAGGCGTCGGGCTCAGCGCCGTGATGATCGCCAAGGCCGTCGGCGCCCGGGTCGTCGCGGTGGACCGCAACCCCGAGGCGCTCGCCGTCGCGGCCCGGCTGGGCGCCGACCACACGGTCCTCGCGGACGGCGTCGACGTGCCCGCTGCCGTCGCCGACCTGACCGGCGGCGGCAGCCACGTCGCGGTCGACGCGGTCGGCAGCGAGCAGACCTGCGCCGACGCGATCCTCGCCCTGCGCCGCCGTGGTCGGCTCGCCCAGGTCGGCCTGCTGCCGCCGGTCGAGGGGCACCCGCGCGTCCCGATGGCGCGCGTCATCGGGTGGGAGCTCGACCTGCTCGGCAGCCACGGCATGGCCGCCGTCGACTACCCCGCGATGCTGGCGCTGATCGAGGCGGGCGACCTCCGCCCGCAGCTCCTGGTCGAGCGCATCATCGGCCTCGAGGAGGCCGCGCGCCTCCTGCCCGTCTTCGACAACGCCACGGTCGCGGGGATGACGATCATCGATCCTCTGAAGTGAGGATCAGTCGCGGCGCAGGGACTCCTCGACCGCGACGTCGATCGCGTCGTTGAAGCCGGCCAACCCGGCGGCGAGGTCGGCGGTGGCCTGCTCCCCCAGCGTGTCCACGATGCCGCGCAGGCCGTCGTGGCGGACCTGTACGTCGGCGCGGTAGGCGGCCTCGCCCTCGGGGGTCGCCCGGACCAGCATCGCGGGCGAGTCGGGGTCGTCGTACCTCTCGGCGTAGCCGTGGCCGATGACGGCGTGCACCTGGCGGTTGATCGTGGACTGGTCGAGCTGGAGGTCCTGGGCCAGCGCACGCAGCGTGCGCGGGCCCTCCTCCACCACCTGCCACAGGATCTTGAACGCCGACGCGTCCAGCGTGGTCGCCGACGACGAGGACTCCCGGCGCCGCCCGAGCCGGACGAGCTCGTTGCTCAGGCGGCGCAGGGTCTCGTCGGTGACCGGTGCAGGGACGGTGCGGTGCGTGGCACGGGGGGACCTCTCGGCGTCGCGGACTCAGGCGCTCGTGCCGACCACGGTAGCGGTCGACGTGTCGCCGTCCGCGACGTCGGAGCCGAGCGACGCGCCACGGCCGGGACCGCTGCCGCGATCGCCACACCGAGGAAGGCAGCCACCGCGCCCACCACGAAGCACCACTGGAAGGCGCTCTGGCTCGGCACCGCGAAGCCGCCCACGCTGGTCGTGCTGCTGGTCAGCAGGGTGGCCATGACGGCGGCGGCGAGCGTGGTGCCGGCGGAGCGCATCAGGCCGTTGACGCCGACCGCCGACCCGGCCTCGTGGGCCGGGACCGAGTCGAGGATGAGGGTGGGCATGGCGGCGTACCCGATGCCGACACCGGCGGAGGCGACGCACGAGGCGATCAGCAGCTGCCACGGAGCGCCCATCAGCACGAGCGCCACCAGGTAGCCGGAGCCGAGGACGGTCGCGCCGATCATCAGGGTGCGCTTGGGACCGATGCTGCGCATCAGGCCGCTCGAGATGGGTGCGAAGACCAGCATCATCAGCCCGGCCGGGGCCATCCAGAGACCGGCGGCGAGGATCGACTGCCCGAGGCCGTAGCCCGTGGACGCCGGCATCTGCAGCAGCTGCGGCACCACGATCGACTGCGCCATCATCCCGAACCCGATCGCCACCGCGGCCAGGTTGGTCATCAGCACCGGGAGCTGCGCGGTGGTGCGGAGGTCGACCAGCGGCTCGGACTGACGCAGCTCGAAGGCCCCCCACAGCAGCAGGACGACGATGCCCGCGACGATCGCGCCCCAGGTCCGCCCGCTGTCCCAGCCCCACGTGCTGCCCTTGGAGACACCGACGAGGAAGGACGAGAGGCCGACCGCGAGCCCGATGGTGCCGGGCACGTCGAGCCGACCGGACGCCCGGTCGTGCACGTGCGGCACGGCGACCCAGGTCAGGACGGTGATCACGGCGGCCAGCGCGGCGGCGACCCAGAAGAGCGCGTGCCAGTCGCCCGAGTCGGCGATCCAGGCGGCCAGCGGCAGGCCGATCGCGCCGCCGACACCCAGCGTCGCACTCATCGTCGCGACCCCGGTCGAGGCCATGTCGGCCGGGGCGAACTCGCGGATGAACGAGATGCCCACCGGGATGAAGCCCATCGCCAGCCCCTGCAGCGCGCGACCCACGAGCATCGGGGCGAGCGAGTCGGACAGCGCGCAGACCACCGAGCCGACGAGGAGCAGCGCGGTGCTCGCGACGAGCACCCGCTGCTTGCCGATCATGTCGGCGATCCGGCCCGCGACCGGCATGGTCACCGCGGCCGCGAGGAGCGTGATCGTCACGACCCACGACGCGTTCGCGGGGGAGGTCGAGAGCAACCGCGGCAGCTCGCTCTGGATGGGGATCACCATCGTCTGCGTGAGCGCGGCGCTGAGGCCGCCCGCGCACAGCACCGCGATGGCGAGGCCGGGCCGCTCGGCGACCGGGGAGGAGGATGTCATGTGTGCACCATACACATGTTGTCGATGACAACCGATTCGTCGCCTGCCGACGCGGGTCAGGAGGGGTCGGTGACGTCCGCGACCTGCGCGTCGAAGTGGCGTACGACGTCGTCCGCAGCCAGCGTCGCGGCGACACCGTGGCCGCCGGCGCCCAGCGAGATCGTCCGGCCGACGATCCGCTCGTCGGCGACGACCGGCAAGCGCGCTCGAGAGCCGAACGGCGTGATGGTGCCGCGCTCGTAGCCGGTCACCTCGCGAGCGGCGTCGGCGTCGGGCATCGAGATCCGGTTCACGCCGAGGAGCGCGCGCAGCTTGGGCCAGGAGATCTGGCGGTCACCCGGCACGAGGACGAAGAGGTGGTCGCCCTCGCCCCTGCGCACGACCATCGTCTTCACGATCGCCGACGGGTCGACCCCGCGGACGGCCGCCGCCTCGGCCAAGGAGCCGACCCGGCCGTGCCGGGTGACCGTGTGGTCGATCCCGGACTCGGTCAGCGCGGCGAGTGCGGGGTTCTGGTCCTCCACGGCTCGAGAGTACGACCGCCGCGCTCAGGAGGGCGTCGGTGCCGGCAGGTCGAGCACGCGCGAGTGGCGCAGCCGCCAGACGAGGTACGCCGTGCCCAGGCGCGTGCGTCCGTAGCCCTCGAACGGGTCGAACCCGAGGGTCGCCGTCACCGTCTCGAGGCGCGACTGCATCGTGCTGTGGTGGACACCGGCCGCACGAGCCGCCTGGCGCAGCGAGTGCGAGCGGACCACCGCCGCCAGCGTCTCGGCTCCCCAGGCATGGGCCACCACGGCGTCGATCAGCGCGACGTCGGGCTGGAGGGAGCCGTCCGGTGCGTCGGCGAGCAGGCCGATCAGTCCGCCGAAGTCGTCGGCCAGGACCGAGCCGACCGCGGGCGGGTCGCAGAGCCGCAGCGCGACGAGGGCCGTGCGGAAGGAGTGGTGGAGGTCCTCGACCTCGGTCGCCACGCCGACCCCGCTGGGCGCGGCGGACACGGCGTGGTCGCCGTCCGGGAGGACCAGCGCGTGGATGGCGCCGAACCGGGTGGCGACGACGTCCTCGGGACCCTGCGGGTGCTCCGGCCACACCGCGAAGAGCGGCGCGCAGACCACCCGGTAGCGCGATCCCGGACGCAGCCCGAGGGTGATCGCGGAGACGCAGCGGGCCTGGACGTCCACCTCGGGGTCGAGCAGCAGGCTCAGGTCGCGACGGTGGTCGCTCTGACGGCCGCGGCCGTGCCGGATCCGGATCGCCAGGGCGAGCCGCTCGAGCACGATGGCGTCGTTGGGCTGACGCTCGCCGTCCCGCTCCAACCACACCGTCAGCCCGTCGCTCGCGTCCTGCTGGAAGCCCGGGTCCACCTCCGGTCGTACGCCGTCCGCGTGGTGCCCGCGGGGATCGATGCGCACCGTCCGGGCGGGGGTCTCGGACCGGAAGCCGGCGACGCAGCCCGCGAGCGAGGCGGCCGCCGCGAGGAGCGCGCGGGTGTTGACGTTGCCGACCATGAGCTCGTCGAAGCAGGCGATGACGCGCAGGCCGAGGCTCGCGCTCGGGTCGAGACGCGCGATGCGGCCGAGCAGCTCCTGCACGACGACCTCCTTCTGGTGGGCGAGCGTAGTCCGGTCCTCAGTCGGCGATGATCCGCTCGACCCAGCCGTTCCTGGCCTGGATCATCGCGCGGCCGACGGACGTGTGGGCGGCGAAGATGTCGCACGCGTGGAACGCGCCCGACCACACGTGCAGCTCCGCGTCGCCGCCCGCGTGCCAGATCGCGTCGGCGTAGGCGATCGCCTCGTCGCGGAAGATCTCGGCCGCGCCCACGTCGATGAACGCCGGCGGCAGTCCCGAGAGGTCCGTCGCGCGGGCGGGAGCGGCGTACGCCGACACCGCCTCCGTGCCGCGGGCGTCCCCGAGCAGGGCCGTCCAGCCGGTCTCGTTGCTGACGCGGTCCCACACGCCGATGCCGTCGAACTGGTGGGTGGAGGCGGTGGTGCAGCGGTCGTCGAGCATCGGGTAGTCGAGCACCTGTCCCCGCAGCGTCGGCCCGTCCCGGTCGCGGGCCGCCAGCGCGAGTCCGGCCGCGAGCCCTCCCCCGGCGCTCGCCCCGGCGACCAGGAGGCGGTCGCGCCGCAGGCCCCACTCGCCCGCACGCGAGGCGGCCGCCTCGAGCGCGGCGTACATGTCGTCGAAGGGGAACGGGTGCGGGTGCTCGGGGGCCAGCCGGTACTCCACCGTCACCAGGACCGCGCCGAAGTCGGAGACCCAGTCGAGCACCAGGTCGATCCCGCTGAACCGGTCGCCGAACATCAGCCCGCCCGAGTGCGCGTAGACGACTCCGGGGCGCTCGCCCGTGACGTCCTGGGGACGCAGCACCGAGACCACCACCTCGTGACCGTCGGGCGCGACGACCACGTCGTCGGTGCAGACGATGCCCTTGGCCAGGAGGAGGTCGTCGATCGGCGGCGCCGCGTAGGACGTGCGCATGAAGTCGATGAGGTCGGGCGTGATGGTCGGCGGGAACATGCCGCCGACCACCGCCAGGCCCGCGCGCAGCTCGGGGTCGAACGGCGGGCGCGCGACGGGCTGCACCTCGGCTGTCACAGGGTGCCTCTCGCACGTCGCTGTCGATGGCAGATCGGCGGACAGGTCAGGCGCCCGAGTACATCGGCTGGCTCACCACCGTGCCACCGCCACGTGGCGGTCGTCACTCCTCCGACCCGGTCGTCGTTGTCGGTTCCGGTCGCACGTCGGCTGCACGCACGGTGGACGACAGCCGGACGGACCGACCGTCCCCGCACTCCGAGGAGCAGCCATGGCCACACCCATCGACGGATCCGGGATCGACCGCGTGCTCGCCGACGCCGTGGCGGACGGTGCGGTGCCGCACGTCGCCGCGATCGTCGCCGACCGCGACGGCGTCCTCTACGAGGGAGGCGCCGGGATCCGGGTGGCGGGCGAGTCGGACGACCCGGTCGGCACCTCCACCCACTTCCGCATCATGTCGATGACCAAGATGGTCTGCACCGTTGCCGCCCTGCAGCAGAAGGAGCGCGGCGAGCTGGACTTCGACGCTCCCGTCGAGGACTACGTCCCGGCCTTCGCCGACGTCAAGGTGCTCGAGGGCTTCGACGGCGACGAGCCCGTCCTCGTCGAGCCACGCACCAAGGCCACGGTCCACCAGCTCGTCACGCACACCTCCGGGCCTCGGCTACTGGTTCTGGAACGACCAGCTCGTGAAGTACGAGGCCGCCACCGGTGTCCCCAACGTCGTGCCGGGGTCGATGGCCGCCTTCGGCGCGCCGCTGACGGCGCACCCGGGCGAGAAGTACGTCTACGGCATCAACACCGACTGGCTCGGCACGCGTCGTGGAGGCGGTGGCCGGCGCCAAGCTCGACGCCGTCATCGACGAGGGCATCGCCGGCCCGCTCGGGCATGAGCAGCACGACGTTCCACCCCGACCAGACGCAGATGGACAACGCCGTGACCGTCCACGTGAAGGGCGAGGACGGCACGTGGGGGTCCGCGGGCAACATCCTCAACCCCGAGCCCGACTGGTGGGCGGGTGGTCACGGCCTGTTCTCCACGCCGCGCGACTACATCCGCTTCGAGCGCGCGCTCCTGCGGGGCGGCGAGCTCGACGGCGTACGCATCCTGGACGAGGCCACGGTCGACGCCGCCTTCACCAACCAGATCGGCGACCTCGACTTCCCCGCCGAGATCCCGACTGCGGACCCGCCGATCACCGACACGATGTACGCCGGCCCCGGTCACAAGTGGGGCTACGGGCTGCTGCTCAACAGCAGCGACGTCCCGGGCCGCCGCCGGGCGGGCACGGGATCGTGGGCGGGCCTCTTCAACACCCACTTCTTCATCGACCGGACGACCGGCATCTGCGCCTCGATCTACACCAACTCGCTGCCCTTCATCGCGCGCGACGAGGCCTGGAAGCTCTACGGAGACTTCGAGGAGGCGGTGTACGCCGCCCTCTGAGACAGCACGCCCAGCGGGTGGGGTCGACGACGTCCGTCGATCCCACCCACTGACGATTCCGCGTTATTTGCACTGAGTGCAACAATCGTCGGGTGACCCCTCCCGACCCTCCGACGGACGCGGCGCCCTGCGCCTGCAGCGACGCGAGGGCATCCTCGACGCCGCGCGCAGCCTCGCAGCCGCGCACGGGTCCGACGGCTTCACCGTCGACCAGGTCGCCCGGCTCGCGGGAGTGTCGCGGCGCACCGTCTTCAACCACTTCGCCACGGTCGACGACCTGCTCGTCGCCGCGTGCGAGCAGATCCTGGCCGAGGCCACGACCGCGATCCTGGAGCGCGTCGACGCGATGACCGGGGAACGGCCATCAGGAGACGGACTGGCCGCCCTCGACGCGGTCGGCGAGGCGGCGCGCGGCGTCGACCTGGCCACGGCGATCGCCACCATCCACCGGATGCTCGGCTGCCCCGAGCCCGACGACGAGCGCGCCCAGCGCATCTCCCGCACGGCCTTCGACCACGTCGGCGGCCACCTCCGCGAGCGACTGCACGCCCGCGCCCCCGGTCTCGACCCCGTCGACCTCGAGCTCGGTCTTGCCCTGCTCTTCGCCGGGATCGTCACCATCGCCGGGCTCTGGCTCGACGCCCACCCCGACCTCCCGACCGTCCTCCCGGCTCGCGCCCGCCGCGACTGGGACGACCTGCTCGACCGGCTGCTGCTGCGGCTGCGCACCGGCACCGCCGGCTGACCTCACACCACCACCCCTTCCCGAAAGGCCATCTCCATGGCTGAGCTCCTCTACCGCATCGGTCGCCTCTCGGCGCGCCGCCACTGGACCGTCGTCGGCGCCTGGCTCGCGGTCCTCGTCCTCACGGGAGTGACGTACGCGTCGTTCGCCGGCGCGCTGTCGTCGTCCATCTCCCTGCCCGACACCCCGACCACGCGTGTCTCCGGACAGCTCGAGCGCGACTTCGAGGGCACCGGCGGCGGCAACGGCACGATCGTCGTGGAGTCCACCGACGGGTCCGCCCTCACCGACGCCCAGCAGCAGGACGTGCTCGACCTCTTCGACCGCATCGAGCAGGTCGACGGCGTCGACGAGGTGACCGACCCGTTCGCCACGCAGGAGCAGGTGGACGACGGCGCGGCGAAGGTGGCCGACGGCCGCAAGCAGCTCAACGAGGGGCTGGCCGAGCTCACCGCGGCGCAGGGCCAGATCAACGGGGGCCGCGCGGCGATCGAGGAGCAGCGCAAGCAGGCCCGTGCCGACGGCACGCTGGCCGACGTACGCGCCCAGCTCGACGCCGCCGAGCAGCAGCTCGACGACGGCCAGGCCGAGCTCGACCGGCAGCGCGCCAAGGTCGACGAGCAGGCTCCCCAGCTCGAGCAGGGCGAGGTCCTGACCCGGCTCGCGTCCGGCTACCGCACCGTCTCGAAGGACGGGTCCGCGGCCGTCGCCAACGTGGTCTTCCCCGTCGCGATCAACGAGGTCGACGTCGACACCAAGACCGCGATCGAGGACCTCGTCGCCGACGCCGACATCGACGGCGTGGCGCTCTACCCCTCGCAGGACATCGCCCAGACCGTCCCGTCGATCCTCGGCCCGGGCGAGGTCGCGGGCGTCGTCATCGCCGCGATCGTCCTGTTCCTCATGCTCGGCACGGTCCTCGGCGCCGCCCTTCCGCTGGTCACGGCGCTGCTCGGGGTCGGCGTCGCGTCGCTGGCGTCGCTGTCCTTCTCCGGGCTCGTGGAGTTCGTCTCCGTCACCCCGGTCCTCGGCGTGATGCTCGGCCTCGCGGTCGGCATCGACTACTCGCTCTTCATCATCAACCGCCACCGCCGCCAGCTGAAGCAGGGCATCGCGCTCCACGAGTCGATCGGCCTGGCCAACGGCACCTCGGGCAACGCCGTCGTCTTCGCCGGCGTCACCGTGATCGTGGCCCTGCTGGCGCTCAACGTCACCGGTGTCGGATTCCTCGGCCTGATGGGCACCGTCGGCGCGGTCGCCGTGCTCGTCGCGATCCTGATGGCGATCACCCTGACCCCCGCCGTCCTGTCGCTGGTCGGTCCGCGGATCCTCAAGCGGCGCGAGCGCACCGCCGTCGCCGACACCACGACGTACGACGACCACGCCGCCGCGGACACGCAGCCGATGAGCAACACCCGCGCCTGGACGGTGCTCGGCCTCGGCGTGGTGGCCCTGCTCGTCATCGCCGCGCCCGCGACCCAGATGCGGCTCGGCCTGCCCGACGGCTCGACGCAGCCGCCGGACTCGGCCGCCTACCAGGCCTACGAGGTCCAGGCCGAGAAGTTCGGCGCCGGATCCAACGGCCCGCTGCTGGTCGTCGCCGACCTCCCCGGTCCGATCGCCGAGGACGAGGTCACCGCCGAGCAGGCCACCCTCGGGGAGCAGGTCGGCGAGGTCTGGAACGTCGACGCCGTCGTGCCGATCGGCGCGTCGAAGGACCGGTCGGCACTGGCCTTCCAGGTCGTCCCCGACGGGTCGCCGACGGACGAGTCGACCGCGGAGCTGGTGCAGAACCTCCGCTCCACGACGCTGACCACCACGGCCGGCGGCGAGGCCACCCTCGGTGTGGCCGGCAACGCCAGCGCCGGCATCGACATCTCCGACCAGCTCTCGAGCGTGCTGCCGGTCTACCTCACCCTCGTGGTCGGGCTCTCGATGCTCATCCTCGTGCTGGTCTTCCGCTCGATCCTGGTGCCGCTGACCGCGACCATCGGCTTCGTCCTGTCGCTGCTGGCCGCCTTCGGCGGGATCACCGCGATCTTCCAGCTCGGCTTCCTCAGCAGCCTGTTCGGGGTGCACGCACCGGGTCCGGTGCTCAGCTTCCTGCCGATCATCGCGACCGGCATCCTGTTCGGCCTGGCGATGGACTACCAGCTCTTCCTGGTCTCCGGGATGCGCGAGGCGCACGCCCACGGCGCACCCGCGCGGGTGGCGGTCCAGCACGGCCTGCGGGCCGGCCGGTCCGTCGTGACGGCGGCGGCGATCATCATGATCTCGGTCTTCGCGGGCTTCATCTTCTCCCACGACGCGACCATCAAGCCGATCGGCTTCGGGCTCGCCTTCGGCGTGCTGCTCGACGCCTTCGTGGTCCGGATGCTGCTGATCCCGGCCGCGATGCACCTGCTCGGCGAGTCGGCCTGGTGGCTGCCGAAGTGGCTCGACCGCCTGCTCCCCGACGTCGACGTCGAGGGCGCCCGGCTCGAGCGCAGCCACGCCGCCCCCGCCACGGGTGATCGTGCGGAAGGATGACCCCGTGAGCGAACAGCGACCCGTACGCACCTGGCTGACCGACATGGACGGCGTCCTGGTCCGCGAGGAGGACCCGATCCCCGGGGCGAAGGAGTTCATCGCGACCCTGCGCGAGCTCGGCATCCCCTTCCTGGTCCTCACCAACAACTCGATCTTCACCCCGCGCGACCTGCGCCAGCGGCTCCTGCGCAGCAGCGGCATCGACGTGCCGGAGGAGTCGATCTGGACCTCCGCCCTCGCGACGGCGCAGTTCCTCGACGACCAGCGGCCGGGAGGGACGGCGTACGTCGTCGGCGAGGCGGGCCTGACCGCCGCGGTGCACGACATCGGCTACGTGATGACCGAGCGGGACCCCGACTACGTCGTGCTCGGCGAGACGCGCACCTACTCCTTCGAGGCGATCACCCGGGCGATCCGGCTGATCAACGCCGGCGCGCGCTTCATCGCCACCAACCCCGACCCGAGCGGCCCGAGCGCGCAGGGGATGCTGCCGGCGACCGGCTCGGTGGCGGCCCTGATCAGCACGGCGACGGGACGCCAGCCCTACTTCATCGGCAAGCCCAACCCGCTGATGATGCGCAGCGCGCTCAACCAGATCGAGGCGCACTCCGAGACCACGGTGATGATCGGCGACCGGATGGACACCGACATCATCAGCGGCCTCGAGGCCGGGATGCGCACGATCCTGGTCGCCACCGGCGCGACCGAGCGCCACCAGGTCGAGGACTTCCCCTACCGCCCGACCCGCGTCGTCGACTCGATCGCCGACGTGGTGCCGCTGGTGAGCGAGATGTACCTGCCCGAGGACGACTGAGTCCCGGGCCTCAGAGCACGAAGATCGCGATGATCACGGCCGTGACGCAGGAGCGAGACGAGCACCGATCCGGCGCACCCGAGCCGGTTGCTGAAGAAGAAGAACATGTGAGGCCCGTACCCACGGGAATCGAGCTCACGCAGCCATCGCCAGGCCGAGCACGATCCCGGCGAGCGCGCAGGCACCGAGGGTGCGCAGCACCGACCACTTCCGCCAGAAGACGAGCGCGCAGCCCAGCGCGGTGATCGCGAGCGAGGCGAGGTCGAGCGACGTGAGCACCGGGTACTCCACGTCGAGCGGCCCGGTCGTCACCGTGCGCGTGGCGTCGAAGAGCGTGTGCAGCGCGAAGAAGACGGCCAGGCTCGCGATCACGCCGACCACCGCGGCGGTGATGCCGGACAGGGCGGCGGCCAGGTCGCGGTTGCCGCGCAGCCGCTCGACGTACGGCGCTCCGAGCAGGATGAAGAGGAAGCACGGGACGAACGTCACCCACGTCGTCAGCAGCGCCGCCAGGACTGCCGCGACCCACGGGTCGAGGGGGCCGGGCGCGCGGTAGGCGCCGACGAAGGCGACGAACTGCACGACCATGATCAGCGGGCCCGGGAGTGGTCTCCGCGAGGGCCAGGCCGCGCACCATCTCCCCCGGCGCGAGCCAGTGGTAGACCTCGACGGCCTGCTGGGCGACGTAGGCCAGGACGGCGTACGCCCCGCCGAAGGTGACCAGTGCAGCCCCGGAGAAGAAGACGCCCTGGTCGACGAAGATGCTCGAGCGACCGAACAGTGCTGCCACGGCCGCCACCGGCGTGAACCACGCGACCAGGCCGATCGCGAGGGTCAGCGCGGCACGGCGACCGGACGGTCGTTCGGTGTGGAGCGCGTCGTCGCTGATGAGGGGCGCCGGACCGTCGTCCGACCGCCGCCCGGGGCGGTGCCGTCAGGCCCGGCAGCCGGCGGCCCAGCAGCCAGCCGGCGAGTGCCGCGGTCAGCACGACCGCGGGGAAGGGCACGCCGAAGAAGGTGAGGGCGACGAACGACGCCGCTGCCAGCACGACGAGGGCCGGATGGCCCAGACCCTTGCGGCCGACGCGGACGACGGCCTGCACGACGATGGCGATGACGGCCGGCGCGAGGCCGAGGAAGAGGGACTCGACGAGGGTCGTGTCACCGAAGCCGACGTAGATCCCGGACAGCACCAGGAGGGCGACGACGCCGGGGAGGACGAAGAGGATGCCGGCGACCAGCGCGCCGCGGACGCCGTTGAGCAGCCACCCGACGTACGTCGCCAGCTGCTGGGCCTCGGGGCCGGGGAGCAGCGTGCAGTAGGACAGCGCGAAGAGGAACCGCTGCTGGCCGATCCACCGCTTCTCCTCGACCAGCGTGCGCTGCATGACCGCGATCTGGCCCGCCGGGCCGCCGAAGGTCTGGAGCGAGATCGCGAACCAGGCCCGGGTCGCCTCGCGCAGCGGGATCACGTCCCGCGTGGACTCCTGGGGCGCGGTCACGGGAGCACGCAACCGCTACCGGTCGGGCAAAGTCAAGTCGACCGGTCGAGTTTGGTTCTACGCGGCGCGGCTGGGACGGAGCCGGCGCACCAGGCGGTGCAGCGAGCTCTCGTGGGGCGCGGAGCGCTGCAGGGGCAGCAGGTGGGTCAGGCCCTCACGCTCGGCCATCAGGAGGATCGCGTCGTCCTCGTAGCCCTGGGCGAGCTGCTCGGCGGCCGCGATGTCGTCGCGCTCGACGGCCTCGTTGACCTGGCGCGCGTAGTGGTCGTGCAGCTGGTTGAGCTCGTCGATCAGTCTCATGGGACTCTCCTTCGGAAACGTCTGCTCCATCCAGTGTGGCGATGCAATTGGAACGATCCAAACCGGCGGGCGTGTGAGTTCGGTCAAGTGTGCGGAGGCCCGCGCCCGGGGTAGTCCAGTGGCGAATGGTCGTCCCGAGGGTCAGATCGCGACCGGATCCCACTGGACTACGCCGGGGCGACGACGCGGAACCCACTGGAGTACGCCGGCGGGGCACCTCGCAGTCAGCGCGACAGCAGGTCGCTCACCAGGTGGCTTCGCGGCACTCCCGGGCCGGGGTCACCTCGACCTGCAGGGTCGCGTGCTCGATGCCGTGCACCTCGCGCAGCGTGGACTGCGCCGCGACGAGGACGGCCTGCGGGTCCGCACCGACGCCGGTGACGAGGTGCGCGGTCGCGACGTTCATCCCCGACGTCAGGGTCCAGGCGTGCAGGTCGTGCACCTCGGCGACGCCGGCGACCGACTCCAGGTCGCGCACGACGGCATCGAGGTCGAGCCCCTCGGGTGCGTGCTGGCCGAGCACGGCGAGGACCTCACGGCCCAGCATGACGGCGCGCACCGCGACGAAGACGCCGATCGCGACGGCCACGACGGTGTCCCACTGGGCCGCACCGGTGAGGCCGACCAGGACTCCGGCGACGATGACGCCGACACTGCCGGCGGCGTCGGCCAGCACCTCGACGTAGGCGCCCTTGACGTTGATCGACTCCTGCGCGCCGCCGCGCAGCAGCGCCAGGCAGACCAGGTTGACGGCCAGACCGATGGCGCCGACGAGCAGCATCGGCCCGGACGACACCTCGACGTCCGCACCGATCCGGCGTACGGCCTCCACGACGACGTAGACGCTGACGCCGAGCATGATCAGGACCGTGAGGCCGGAGGCGAAGACCTCGGCGCGGTAGGAGCCATAGGTACGCCGGCCGGTGTCGTCGGGCCGGGTCGCGATCTTCGTCGCGACCAGCGCGGCGCCGAGGGCGACCACGTCGGCGGCCATGTGGCCCGCGTCGGAGATCAGCGCGAGCGAGCCGGTGACCAGCCCGACGACGAGCTCGACGCCGAAGAAGGCGGCGACGAGGCCGAACGCGACGGACAGCCGCCAGCGGTGCCGGCCGCCGGCGTGCCCGTGCGAGTGTCCGTGCCCCATCACGGCTCCCGACGGCCGATGGCGAGGAGATCGGGGCCGCGTGCGCACGTGCACCCGTCCCCGCAGCCGCAGCCGGCCTGGTCGTGGGCGTGCCCGCCGACAGGTCCGCAGCAGCCCTCCCCGCGCCAGGCGTCGCGGCCCTCCTTGAGCGCCACGGCGGCGATGACCAGGCCGGCGATCGGGTCGGCCCACGACCAGCCGAGCGTCGCGTTGAGCACGAGGCCGACGAGCAGGACGGCGGAGAGGTAGGTGCAGAGCAGGGTCTGCGTCGAGTCGGCGACGACCGCGTTGGAGCCGAGGGCCCGGCCGGTGCGGCGCTGCGCCCACGACAGGAACGGCATGATCGCGAGCGACGCGACCGCCAGCCCGATGCCGACCGGGGACGGGTCGGGCTCGTGCCCGCCGACCAGGGCGCGCACCGACTCGACGGTGACGTAGGCCGCGAGCGCGAAGAACGAGAACGGCCATGAGCCGCAGGGCCGTGCCGCTCGCGCGACTCCGGCAGCGGGTGGCGGAACTGCCACAGGATGATCAGTCCGCTCGAGACCTCGACGATCGAGTCGAGCCCGAAGCCGACGAGCGCCACGGACCCGGCGACGAGCCCGGCGGTGATGGCGATGACCGCCTCGACGACGTTGTAGGACACCGAGGCGGCGGCGAGCAGCTGCGCCCGTCGGCCCAGCCGGCTCGCTCGTCGCGCACCGAGGACGGTGGTCATCGGTCCTCCCCGTGGAGCGAGTCGGGACCGTAGGTCGTGCACAGGGTCACGGCGTCACCGGTGAGGGCGAGGAGCTTCTCGGCCGAGGCGAGCAGCGCCATCACGGTGTCGGGGTGCTCGAGCGACCACATCGACGCCCGGCCCTCCGGGCGCGAGGACACCAGTCCGCAGTCCTTGAGGCACGCGAGGTGCTTCGACACCGTGCTCTGGGCCAGGCCGAGGTGGGCGGTCAGGTCGACCACCCGGTGCTCGCCCAGGGCGAGGTGGCGCACGATCGAGAGCCGCGAGGGGTCGGAGAAGCCGTGGAAGAGGCAGGCCGCTGCGGTGAGGCCCGCCACCTCGTCGAGCGGCTCGGACTCCACCGCCTGATTCATCGCCATGCGGCGATGCTAGCGGTCGGTGGCGGGATCGGACCACCGCGGGCAGCAGTCAGGTGGCGGGCAGGTCCCGATCTGCACGGTGGTCCCATGACGTCCACCTTCCTGACTCCCGGCACCCGCCGCATGCTCAACAAGGTCCCCGAGGTCACCCTCTGGTTCTGGGTGATCAAGATCCTCTGCACGACCGTCGGTGAGAGCTTCGCCGACTGGATCAACATGACGCTCGGGGTCGGGCTCGTGGACACCGCGATCCTGTTCACCCTCGTCTTCATCGTGGTGCTCGGCGTGCAGCTGCGGCTGCGCCGCTACGTCCCGGCGGCCTACTGGCTGACCGTGGTGGTCGTCAGCGTCACCGGCACGCTCTACACCGACATCCTCACCGACCAGCTCGGCGTGCCCCTGTGGATCAGCACCGCCGTCTTCTCGGTGCTCCTCGCCGCGACCTTCGCGGTCTGGTACGCCCGGGAGCGGACGCTGTCGATCCACAGCATCAACACCACCCCGCGCGAGGCGTTCTACTGGTTCGCCGTCCTGGTGACCTTCGCCCTCGGCACCGCCACCGGCGACTGGACCCTCGAGCTCACCGGCTGGGGACCCGGCCTCTCGATCCTGCTGCCCCTCGGCCTGATCGCCCTCGT
Source organism: uncultured Actinomycetota bacterium (assembly GCA_963795275.1). Taxonomy (GTDB): domain Bacteria; phylum Actinomycetota; class Actinomycetes; order Propionibacteriales; family Nocardioidaceae; genus Nocardioides. The sequence goes on along the minus strand of CAWCHD010000001.1, from coordinate 257,253 downwards.
CACGGCCCTCTGGTTCCTCGGGGCCGACGCGGTGCTGGCGTTCTGGGTCGCCTACATCCTCACCCGGCCGCTCGGCGCCAACATCGGCGACTGGTTCGGCCTGCCGAGGAGCGAGCAGGGCCTGGGCATCGGCGTCTTCGGCACCAGCCTGATCTTCCTCGGCGCGATCCTGGCGACCGTCGTCTACCTGTCCTGGAGCAAGGCCGACGTCATCGAGGTGCAGGACGAGCCGGCGTACGTCCCCGAGTCCTCCCCGCAGCGCCGGCGCGCGACCCTGGCGGTCATGGTGGCGGCCGCCGTCGGCACCGTCGCCCTCCTCACGTGGGCCAACGCCCAGCCCCACCAGAGCGCGCTCGCCGACGAGGGCCCCGCGCCGTCGTGCAGCAGCGGCGCCGCGCTCGACCAGGCGCAGGCCACGCAGCAGGTCGCTGCCGACTTCCCGGCGTCGTCGGTCTCGCGCTACCGCACGATCGTCCGCGACACCCGCAGCCTGGCCGACGGCGGCGACGCGCAGGCCGCGGCCACCCGCGTCACCGACCTGGAGAACGCGTGGGACGAGGACCAGGCCTCGCTCCAGCCGACGAGCTGCCAGGCCTGGACCTTCGTCGACACCCAGATCGACGACGTGCTCAGCGCGGTCCGCGCCGCGAACCCCGACCGCGCCACCGAGGACAAGGCGATGGGCGCCCTCCTCACCACCCTCGGCTGACCGGGCTGACGGCTACGGTCGGGCTGTGCACCACGTCGTCGACTACGCCAGGTTCGGTGCGGGGCTGCTCGTGGTCGTCCTCGCCACGGTCGTCGTCGCCCGGCAGGCCGGTGTCGGCCTCGGGTGGGCGCCGCTGACCTCCCTGGCCCGCGCGGTCGTCCAGCTCAGCATCGTGGCGCTGCTGCTGCGCGGGATCCTGACCGTCCCGTGGACCGTCGTCGCCTTCCTCCTCCTGATGCTCACCACCGCGTCGTGGACGGCGGCCGGACGGCTGCACGAGCTCTGGCACGGGCGGCGGATCGCGGTCCTCGGGGTGGTCGCCGGGGCCGCGACCGCGCTGACGCTGGTGTTCGCCCTCCGGCTCGTCGAGCTCGAGGTGCGCTACCTGGTGGCCGTCGCCGGCATCATCATCGGCAACTCGATGAGCGCGGCCACGCTGGCGGGACGCAACTTCCTGAGGGGCGTACGCCACCGTCGCGACGAGGTCGAGGCGTGGCTCTCGCTCGGCGCGACGCCGTCGCGGGCGCACCTCGACATCGGGCAGGAGGCCGTCCGCGAGTCGTTGCTGCCCAACCTCGACCAGACCCGCTCGACGGGGCTCGTCACGCTCCCGGGGGCCTTCGTGGGCGCGCTCTTCGGTGGCGCGAGCCCGGCCGTCGCTGCACAGTTCCAGCTCGTCGTCCTCGCGGGCATCGCCCTGGCGATGACCGTCACCGGCGTGATCGTCACGCGGCTGCTGGGCCGCTCGCCCCACCTGCCGGCGACGCCGTCCTGACCTCCGGAGAGCGGACCCGTCCCGGGGGGTGACGGGCCGCTCACCCGCGGGGAGCAGGCCCGTCCCGGGGAAGACGGGCCCGCTCACCATGAAGACTGCGTCATCCCACCTGCACGCAACCTGACTGCCGTTCCTCAGCGTCGGGGCAGGCGGAACCGGAACCGTGCGCCCTCCGCGGCGGCCCGGTCGAGGTCCACCTCGCCGCCGAACGACGTGGCCACCCGCTGGGCGATGCCGAGCCCCAGCCCGGCGCCGCCGCCGCCCGAGACGCCCGGCTCGAAGAGCGTGTCCGCGACCGGGGGCGCCACCCCGTCACCGTCGTCGGCGACGACGAGCTCCACCCGGTCCGGGAGGTCGATCGCCTCGATCACCACCCTGGTGCGGGCATGGCGGACCGCGTTGGCGACGACCGGCGACACCGCGCGTACGACGAGCGCCGCCGGCGCGGCGATGCGCGCCGTCGAACCCTCCGTCCGGTCGACGACCTCCACCCCGCCGGCCGCCGCGGCGACCAGCGAGGGCATCACGTCCGCGACGCGGCACTCGTCGCGCCCGGGCGCCGTACGGTCGCGGGCGAGGTCGAGCAGGGTCGCGATCACCGACCCCATCTCCCGGGTCGAGGCGGCGATCTGCTCGAGGTCCGCCCGCACCGCGGGGTCGTCGACGCCACGCAGCAGCGCCAGGTCGGCCGACCCCTGGATCGCGGTGAGCGGCGTGCGCAGCTCGTGGGCGAGCTCGGAGGTCAGCCGCTGCTCGGAGCGGATCACCGACGCGACCCGGTCGAGGAGGTGGTCGAGGGTCTCGCCGAGGGCGGCGAGCTCGTTGGTCGGCGGCCCGAGGTCGAAGCGGTGCGCGAGGTCGTGCTCGCTCCACTCCGAGGCCCGCTCGGCCATGACGGCCACGGGGCTGAGCGCCTGCGCCGTCACCCGCCACGCCATCACGGCGGTCGCGCCGACGACCAGGACGCCGAGGACGATGGCTGCCAGGAAGGCGTAGAGCTCCGAGCGCTCGTAGGGACCGGACTCCTGGCTCACGACGAGGACGCCGGACTCCCCTCCCGCGGTGACGAAGGGGGTGGCCAGGAGGCGGTCCTCGTGCTCGCCGCCCTTCGCCGACCGGGCGGCCGCGACCGTGGCCAGCGAGTCGGCGACCTCGCGGACGTCGCTCTCGACCGAGCCTGCGACGCGCTCGCCCGACGCGTCGTAGACGACCATCCCCGGCTGGAGGTCGTCCGCGGTCAGGCGCAGCGGCCCGGGCACCTCCTCGAGCTGCTCGACCATGACGGCGGAGCGCTCCTGGAGCACCTGCTGGATGTCGCGCTTGGCGGCGTACTCGAGGACCAGGTGGGTGCCGAGGACCACGACGATCATCGCGAGCGCCATGAACCCCACCGTCGAGGCGACGATCGAGGCCCGGAAGGACCGCGGCGCGAACCGGCGCAGCCCCGGCGGCCCGGGAGACTCCTCGTCGGGTGGTGCGGTCTCGTCCATCACCTCAGTGTGTAGCCGACGCCGCGCACCGTGGCGAGCTCGAGCGGCGAGTCGACCTCGCGCAGCTTGACCCGGATGCGCCGGACGTAGGAGTCGACGGTGTTGTCGCTGACGATGCCGCCCTGCGGCCAGGCCGCGGCGACCACCGCGCGACGTCGTACGACCTCGCCGGGGCGCGACGTGATCGCTGCGAGCATCCGGAACTCGGTCGGCGTCAGCATCGACTCCCTGCCGTTGCACGACACCGAGTGCCGGGCCGGGTCGAGGACGAGGTCGGTCGGCGCCTCCGCGACGACGAGACGGCCACGCTTGGCGAGCGCCTCGACGCGGGCGATCAGCTCGAGGACGTCGAACGGCTTGGCGAGGTAGTCGTCGGCGCCCGCGCTGAACCCGGCCAGCTTGTCGTGCACCGTGCCGAGCGCGGTCAGGAAGAGCACCGGCGCGGCCTGGCCGGCGCTGCGCAGGGCCTGGCACACGTCGCGACCGTCGGCGTCGGGGAGGCCGATGTCGAGGATCACGACGTCGAGCCCGTCGTCCTCGACGAACCTCCGCAGCGCCTCGCCGCCGTCGTGCGCGACGACGACCTCGTGCCCCGCGATGCGCATCGCGTCGCCGACCACGCGCCGGATCGCGGCGTCGTCCTCGCAGAGTCCTACGCGGGCCATCAGGCGGCGCTCGCCGGGTCGGGGGACGTCACGGGCCCCAGCCTGCCCGAACCTGCCTGCACACAACCTGACTGCGCGCCGCATTCCAGTCAGGTGGCGTGCAGGTGGGCGCTCCTAGCGTCGACCACATGTTCGATCTCATCAACGGCCTGCCGGTCCACCCGCTCGTGGTCCACGCCGTCGTCGTCCTGCTGCCGCTGGCCACCCTCGGGACGATCGCCCTCGTCGTCCGCCCCTCGTGGCGACGCCCCTACGGTCCGCTCCTGGTCGCGTGCGCGGCCGTGGCGACGGTCCTCATCCCCGTCGCGACGTCGAGCGGCGAGGCGCTGGAGAAGCACGTCGGCGACCCTGGCGAGCACGCCGAGCTGGGCGACCAGCTGCTCTGGTTCGCCCTGCCCATGCTGGTCCTGCTCGCGGCCCTGGTGTGGATGGACCGCCGCGCGACGGTGGGCGCAGACGCCCACGCGCACCACCGGCTCGCGCCCGTCGCAGACCGGCACGCTCAAGGTGGTGGCCGCGCTCGCCCTGGTGGCGGCACTGGCGACCTCGGTGCAGGTCTACCGCGTGGGCGACTCCGGTGCGCGGGCCGCGTGGGGCGACCAGGTCTCGTCGAAGTGACCTCGTGCGGACCGCTCCCCGGTCCGTGACCTAGCCTGCGGGGCGTGGACAGGCGACTTCTGGCGGACACCCGCCCGCTCGCCAACCCCCACTTCCGCCGCCTGTGGCTGGCCAACATCGTCACGGTCATCGGCGCGCAGCTGACCGTCGTGGCGGTGCCCGCACAGATCTACGCGATGACCGGCTCGTCGGCGTACGTCGGACTGACCGGCGTCTTCGGTCTCGTGCCCCTCGTCGTCTTCGGGCTGTGGGGCGGCGCGCTCGCGGACGCGTTCGACCGCCGGACCCTCCTGCTGGTCACCACGACCGGCCTGATCCTCACGTCCGCGGCCTTCTGGCTGCAGGCCGCGCTCGGCGCCGAGGACGTGTGGCTCCTGCTCACGCTCTTCGCGGTGCAGCAGGCGTTCTTCGCGGTGAACCAGCCGACCCGGTCGGCGCTCCTGCCCCGCCTGCTCGACCACGACCTGCTGCCCGCGGCCAACTCGCTCAACATGACCGTCATGCAGGCCGGCGGCATCGCGGGACCGCTCGTGGGCGGTGCGCTGATCCCGATCATCGGCTTCTCGTGGCTCTACCTGCTCGACACGGTCACCCTCTTCGCGACCCTCGGCGCGGTCGTCGGCCTGCCCGCGCTGCCGGTCATCGGCGCCGCCGTGGCGCCCGGTCTCGCGGCCGTCGTCGACGGCTTCCGCTACCTGCGCACCCAGCCGGTGCTGATGATGTCCTTCGTCGTCGACATCATCGCGATGGTCTTCGGCATGCCCCGCGCGCTCTTCCCGGAGATGGCCCACGTGGACTTCGGCGGGCCGGACGAGGGCGGCCTGGCGTTCGCCCTGCTCTTCGCCGCGATCCCGCTCGGTGCGGTCGTCGGCGGCGTGCTGTCCGGCTGGGTCTCGCGCGTCGAGCGCCAGGGCTTCGCCGTCCTCGTCGCGATCGTGGTGTGGGGTCTCGCGATGGTCGGCTTCGGCGTCGCCGCCCTGCTGGCGCCGCACGCCCCCGGCATGCTCGGCGTCGCCGTCCTCATGCTCGCGATCGGCGGCGCCGCCGACATGGCCTCCGCCGCGTTCCGTACGTCGATGCTGCAGTCCGCAGCGGCCGACGAGGTCCGCGGCCGGCTGCAGGGGATCTTCATCGTCGTGGTCGCCGGCGGCCCACGCATCGCGGACGTGGCCCACGGTGCCACCGCGGCGGCCACGGGTGCCGCGGTCGCGGCGGCCGGCGGCGGCGTGCTCGTCGTGGTGCTCACGGTCGCGGCCGCCCTCGCGGTGCCTGCCTTCGTGCGCTACCGGGTCACCCGGCCGACGTACCGCTGAGGCCCTGTCTGTTCACCATGGGATGTCGGTGAACCCGCACTTCCCCGGGTCAGATTGACCGGGGGAAGTGCTGGTCCGTCGACATCCCATGGTGGACAGACGTGCGGCGTCAGGCCACGCGGCCCTTCGGCGAGTTCTCCGCGGTCAGCTTCGGGTCGCGGATGACGACCGAGCCGAGGGCGTCGTCGATGCGCTTCATCACGTCGGCGTCGAGCTTCACGCCGGCGGCCTTGACGTTGTCGGCGACCTGCTCGGGGCGCGAGGCACCGACGAGGGCGGCGGCGACGTTGTCGTTCTGCAGGACCCACGCGATCGCGAGCTGCGCCATCGTGATCCCGCAGTCGGCGGCGATCGGCTCGAGGCCCTGGACCGCGGTGAGGACGTCGTCCTTCATCCAGCGCGAGATCATGTCCGACCCGCCCTTGGTGTCGGTCGCACGCGAGCCGGCCGGCGGCTCGGCGCCGGGCTTGTACTTGCCGGTGAGCACGCCCTGGGCGATCGGGCTCCAGACGATCTGCGAGACACCGAGCTCACGGGAGGCGGGGACGACCTCGTCCTCGATGACGCGCCAGAGCATCGAGTACTGCGGCTGGCTGGAGATCAGCTGGAAGCCGAGCTCCTTGGACAGCTCGACGCCCGCGCGGATCTGGTCGGCGGTCCACTCGCTGACGCCGATGTAGAGCGCCTTGCCCTGGCGTACGACGTCGGCGAACGCCTGCATCGTCTCCTCGAGCGGCGTCTCCGTGTCGTAGCGGTGGGCCTGGTAGAGGTCGACGTAGTCGGTCTGCAGCCGCTCGAGCGACCCGTCGATCGCCTCCATGATGTGCTTGCGCGACAGGCCGGTGTCGTTCTTCCCGCCGGGGCCGGTCGGCCAGTAGACCTTCGTGAAGATCTCGAGCGACTCGCGGCGCTCGCCCTTCAGCGCCTCGCCGAGGACGGTCTCCGCCGCCGTGTTGGCGTACACGTCCGCGGTGTCGAAGGTCGAGATCCCCTCGTCGAGGGCCGCGCGCACGCACTGCGTGGCGACGTCGTTCTCGACCTGGGAGCCGTGGGTGAGCCAGTTGCCGTAGGTGATCTCGGAGATCTTGAGACCGCTGTTGCCGAGGTATCTGAATTCCATTCCTCCGACACTAGCGAGCCGGTCTAGCGAGGCTGCGCCGGGAGCCTCCGGTCGAGCCACCGGTAGAGCGCGAACAGCCCCAGGAACAGCACCGTGACCCCGATGCTCACGACCACCACCGACGCCCAGCCCTCCTCGTCGGCATCGAGGAAGGGGTAGGGCACCCAGCCGTCCACCTGCGCGACGACGAGCGTCCAGGCGAGCCACACGACGGGCCACAGCAGTCCGTACGCCGCCTCGCGCCAGGTCGTGCGCGGACGGGGCCCCACCCACGCCCACGCCGCGACCGCGAGGACCGGCACGACCATGTGCAGCAGCTTGTCGGCGACCCAGTTGTTGCCGTCGAGGTCCAGCAGGGGACGGAGCAGGAAGAAGTGCACGAGCCCGGTCACGGTGATCCCGACGATCCCGGCGAGCCGGGCGATCCGCCATCCGGTCCGGTCCAGCAGCGGGTCGCGGGCGAGGACCGTCGAGGTGACGGCGACGAGGATGTTGCTCTGGATCGTGAAGTAGGCGAAGTAGCGGTAGATGCGCGCGGCCAGGCCGGGCGGATCGGTGTCGACGAGCACGGCCTCGCCGCTGAGCGTGAGCGCGAGCTGGAAGACCAGCGCGAACCACGCGACGACCGCGACGACCAGGTGCACGCGCCTGGCGCGCTCGGGAGTCATGGCAGGAGCGTAGGGGTCCGGACCACCCGGAGGGAGGGGTCAGTCGAGGACGACCAGGACGTCGCCGTCCTGCACCACGTCGCCGACCGTCACCTTGATCGCGGTGACCGTCCCGGCCCGCTCGGCGAGCATCGGGATCTCCATCTTCATCGACTCCAGCAGCACGACGGTGTCACCGGCCTCGACACGGTCGCCCTCGGCGACCTCGATCACCAGCACGTTGGCGACGAGCTCGGACACGATCTCGAGGGAGGTGCTGCGGGCCATGCGCCCGACGCTAGCGGTTACCGGCACGTAGCCGCTGATCGCCCTCCGCCGGGGTCACGGTCACAGCTCGGCGAAGCGGCTCGGCTCGGGGCGGTGCGCCCCGGCCTCCTCCGCGCGTCGCCCGCGACGGCCCTTGGGACCGGTGAGGGCCAGGTCGACGCGGATGATCACGTAGCCCAGCAGCAGGCCCAGGACCAGGGAGTACGCCACCCGCAGGGCGGCCTCGACGTAGGACGTGTCGGGCGCGACCAGGCCCGACGCGATCGGCACGGTCGCCGCGACGCCGAACGCGCACACCCACCAGCCCTGGCGCCGGCGGGCGCGGACGTGGGTGCCCCACACGATCGCGGGGATGCCCAGCAGCACGACGAGCGGGCGCGGGAACGCACCGATCCGCTCGGAGGTCGCGTCGGCGAAGTCGAGCACCGACGACACGAAGGTCTGCGCCCCGTAGCGGCGCAGCAGCTCGGCGTACGCCAGGGTCGCGACGAGGACGGCGAGCCCGATCGCGACGATGAACAACCCGCGCCGGCCGAGGCCGTGGAGGCCCGCGCCGAGCCGGTAGACGATCGTGAAGACGAGGGCCAGCGCCAGCAGCAGCGCGGCGATGTCGAAGCGCTCCGCTGCGACGGTGGGCTCGAAGCCGACAGCGGCGAAGGCCGTCACCGCAGCGACGAGGGTGGCGACCAGGGTCTCCCGCACCGCCTTGAGCCAGGTGATCGCCGGCACCGTCACCATGACGGCGTACACGCTGCCGACGACGCAGGTCATCACGGCGGCACCGGTGGGCAGCACCCGGCCGCCGACGACCAGGCTCGCGACACCGAGAACGAGCGCGAGCCCCGCGGAGACCAGGGCCCGGCCGGCGGTCCGGGTCGCGAGGAGCCAGGACAGGGCGGTCACCACGGCCACTGCGCCGGCACCGTCGATCCAGGTCGGGAGCGTGTAGCCCTCGACCGTCGGCTCGCGACCGACGATCCCGGTGATCGCCGATGCGCCCAGCGCGGCCGCGCCGAGGAGCAGCACCGCGAACCAGACGAGCAGCAGGACCGTGCGAGGGCCCTCGGGCGGCTCGGTCGGCTCGGCGGGCGCCGGGGCGGCGACAGGAGCGGGGGCAGGGGCGGGGGCCGCCGGCCGCGTCACGACCGGAGCCGGCTCCTGCGCCGTTGCCGCCGCCTCCGGCTCGGTCCCCCGCCGCCGGCGCAACCGCGACGGCGGTCGCTCCGCAGCCCGCTTGCCGCGGGGACCGCGGGGGCTGTCGGAGGAGGGGGACGACACGACGGAGGAGGTTACAGCCGGCGGTTGGCCAGGGACGGGTTGGTACGACGGACCGCGCCGAGGTGGTCGCGGTCGAGGACCGCCTCGAACGACGCCTCCCCACCGCCCGCCTCGCCCAGCAGCTCGCCCATCGGTCCGACGACCGCGGAGTGGCCGCAGTAGCGCGGCTCGGGCTGCGCGGCGCCGACCACGAAGCAGGTGTTCTCGATCGCCCGGGCGGCCAGCAGGGTCCGCCAGTGCTCGACCTTGCGGTCGCCCGGCAGCCACGCCGCCGGCACGACGATCACCTCGGCGCCGGCGTCCACGAGGCGGCGCGCGAGCTCGGGGAAGCGCAGGTCGTAGCAGGTCATCAGGCCCACCTGCCACCCCGCGACGTCGACCACGACCGGCTCGGTCGCACCGCCGGTGATGCGGTCGGACTCCCGGTAGCCGAAGGAGTCGTAGAGGTGGATCTTGCGGTACGTCGCGGAGGCGGTGCCGGCCGCGACGAGGGTGTTGAAGGGCCGAGCGGGGTCGTCGGCGACCTCGAACATCCCGGCGACCGCGGTGCACGCCGCGGCGTCCGCCACCCGTGCCAGCTCAGTGGCGAAGGGGCCGTCGACCGGCTCGGCGAAGGCGCTGACGTCCGAGCCCGCCTCACCGAAGTCGCGGGCGAACGCCTCGGGGAGGACCACCAGGTCGGCGCCGGGCGTGACGCCGTCGGCCAGTCGCGCACGGTTGGCCGCGGGGTCCAGCCCGCTCGCCCACTGGTGCACCCGGACCCGCAGCTGATCGGCCATGGATCCAGAGTAGGGCTGCGAGACTCTCGGCATGGACGACGACTGCGGGCCCGCCTTCTCCGCGGTGGTCCTCGCGGGCGGGACGGCTGCCCGGATGGACGGCATCGACAAGGCCTCCGTCGAGCTGGACGGCCGGACGCTGCTCGAGCTCGCCCTCGATGCGCTGGTCGACGCCGACGAGGTCGTGGTCGTCGCGCCGGCGAGCGTCCCGACCGGGCGACCGGTCACCTTCGTCTGCGAGGACCCGCCGCGTGGCGGTCCGGTCGCCGGCTTCCTCACCGGGGTCGACGCCCTGCTGCGGCGCCCCGCGCTGGTCGGGGTCGTGGCCGTCGACATGCCGCGCGTCACCCCGACCACGTGGCGCCGGCTGCGCGAGGCCGCGGCCGGCCGGGACGGGGCGTTCCTGGTCGGCGACGACGGTCGTCGGCAGCTGGCGGGGGTGCTCGACGCGGCCCGCCTGGCCGTCGTACGCCCCGGGGTGGAGGAGCAGCACGGGATGGCGCTGCACCGGCTGCTCGCACCGCTCGACCTCACGACGGTGCCTGCGGTCGGCGAGGAGGCGGTCGACATCGACTCGTGGACGGACCTGCGCGACCTCGGCGGGTGAGCCTTGCCGCGCGCCGGGTCGGTGGGGAAGATGGGGACCGTGAACCTTCACGACTGGATCGATGAGCTCGCCGACGTGCTCGACGTCGAGACCGAGGTCGACGAAGGGCTGATCCTCGACCTGGCCCGCGTCGCCGCGCACAACGTGCAGCGGACCGCCGCGCCGATCACCGCCTACGTGCTGGGCTACGCCGCGGGCGCCGGCAACCTCGACCCCGAGAAGGTCGAGCGGCTGGCCGCCAGGGCGCAGCAGCTCGCGGAGAGCTGGGACCGCCCCGCCGACGCGCCGGACCCCGACGACGTCGACGACGAGGTCCCCGACGACTCGGTCGTCGACCACTCCACCGACACCTACGAGGACTGAGCCGGTGCGCGCTGTCGTCGCCGCCGGGTCCGGCGGCCCCGAGGTCCTGTCCGTCGGCGAGGTCGACGCACCGAGCGCCGGTGCGGGCGAGGTCGTCATCGAGGTCGCCGCGACGGCGGTGAACCGTGCCGACACCCTGCAGCGGCAGGGCTTCTACCCGCCGCCGCCCGGCGCCTCCGACACGATCGGCCTCGAGTGCAGCGGCCGCATCGCCGAGGTCGGCGAGGGCGTCACCGGGTGGTCGGTCGGCGACGAGGTGTGCGCGCTGCTCGCCGGCGGCGGGTACGCCGAGCGCGTGGCGGTGCCGGTCGGACAGGTCATGCCGGTGCCGGGCGGCGTCTCCCTCGTCGAGGCCGCCTGCCTGCCCGAGGTCGCCACCACGGTGTGGTCCAACGTCTACATGACCGCGCACCTGCAGAAGGGCGAGCGGTTCCTCGTCCACGGCGGCGCCGGCGGGATCGGCACGATGGCGATCCAGCTCGCTGCGGCCCGGGGCGCGGAGGTGTTCGCGACCGCCGGGTCGCCGGAGAAGCTCGAGCTGTGCCGCTCGCTCGGTGCGGCGCACGCCATCGACTACCGCGAGGACGACTTCGTCGAGGTGCTGACCGAGGCCGGCGGCGCGGACGTGATCCTCGACAACATGGGCGCGAAGTACCTCGGCCGCAACGTCACCGCCCTCGCCACCGGCGGGCGGCTGGTCATCATCGGGATGCAGGGCGGCGCCAAGGGCGAGCTCGACATCAACGCCCTGCTGCGCAAGCGCGGGTCCGTCACCGCGACCTCGCTGCGCTCGCGACCGGTCACCGAGAAGGCCGCGATCTGCTGCGGCGTGGTCGAGAACGTCTGGCCGCTCGTGGCCTCCGGCGACGTCCGGCCGATCGTCGAGACGACCATGCCGCTCGAGGACGTCGCGCGTGCCCACCAGCTGATGGAGGACGGGTCGCACTCCGGGAAGATCGTTCTGACCCTCTGACTAGGGTTGACGGCATGACCGAGCAGCAGCAGCCCGAGTCCGCCGACGTCCAGGGGTCGCCCGCCGGCGAGGACGTCGTCGTCGTGGTCGGCCCCGACGGCCAGCCGATCGGCACGATCCCCGCGAGCGCGCTGCCGGAGATGACCCAGGAGTCCGGCGAGGAGGGTGACGGCGAGCGCCAGCTCACCGAGCTCGTCGAGCAGCCCGCGAAGGTGCTGCGGATCGGCAGCATGATCCGACAGCTCCTCGAGGAGGTGAAGTCGGCGCCCCTCGACGAGGCCAGCCGGCAGCGGCTCAAGGAGATCCACGCCGCCTCCATCAAGGAGCTCGAGTCGGGCCTGGCGCCCGAGCTCGTCGAGGAGCTCGACCGGCTCACGCTTCCCTTCACCGAGGAGGGCACGCCCTCCGACGGCGAGCTCCGCATCGCCCAGGCCCAGCTCGTCGGCTGGCTCGAGGGCCTCTTCCACGGCATCCAGACCGCGATCTACGCCCAGCAGATGGCCTCGCGCTCCCAGCTCGAGCAGATCCGCCGCGCCCTCCCGATGGGACAGGGTGGCCAGCAGGGCCAGGGGCAGCCGGTCGGCATGCCCAACATGCCCGGTCGCGAGCAGCCGCAGGACGAGTCCAACGGCCCCGCCAACGGCATGTACCTCTGACCCAGCTGGGGTAGTCCCGGGAGGTCAGGCGCGGGACAGGCGGCGTACGACGACCAGGCCGAGGAGGCCGACCAGCACGGCCGCGGCGCCGGGTGCTGCCGTCCGGGCGAAGCCCGCGGGCGGGCTGTCCTCCATCCTGGTCAGCTGGGCCGTCGGCGGCGGGGGCGGCTCGACCGCAGTGCCAGCGCCGAGCAGCTGCTCGACCTTGTCGACCTTCGTCGGGTTGGCGACGCCGGTGCCACCGCAGGCGTCGGCGGCGTACGGCGTCTCGGTGCCCGTCGCGAAGAAGAGGTAGCCCGTGCCGACGCCGAGCTCGCCGAGGCCGCACGCGTCGCGGCCGCCGGCGGAGAGCACCTGCGTCTCCCGCTCGGGCGTGCCCTGGTAGGTGCGGGACGCGGTGATCTCGTAGAGGAAGCCGTTGCCCTGCGCCTCGACCCGGTCGACGGTGCCGACGAAGATCAGGTCGGCCCTGGCCACCTGCTTGTCGAGGCCCGCCTGCTTGCACGTGCAGTCTGCGGACGCCGGTGCGCTCACCGTGAGGACCAGCCCCAGGCACACCAGCAGCAGTGCTGCGGCGAGACGGACCACTCGGAACATGGGCCGCACTCTAAGGCACGCCCGCCGAGCCTCGACCTGCTGCGCCCCGTCCCGCACGCACGCTGGCTTCGTTGTCGTCAGTCGCCATGGCTCCGCCATGTCTCCCTCCTCCGCCTTGCCATCGCACGCGCGGACCGTGGCTCGCGACGGTCGATGCACGACAGGCGTACCTAGCGAGACAGCCCGAAGAGATCGGCCAGCACGGTGGCCACGCCGTCCTCGTCGTTGGCGGGGGCGAGGTGGGCGGCGAGGTCGCGCACGGACTCGTGCGCGTTGGCCATCGCGTAGGAGGTGCCGGCCCACTCGAGCATCGGGAGGTCGTTGGGCATGTCGCCGAAGGCGACGACGTCGGCGGCGCCGATCCCCATCTCGGCGGCGACCCGCGCGAGCGTGGTGGCCTTGGTGACGCCGGCCGCGCTGATCTCCACGAGCGCGAAGGTCGACGACCACGTCGTGGTCACGAGGTCCCCCACGGCTGCCGCGACCTGGCGCCAGAACTCCTCGGGGTCGAGCTCGCGGTGGACGGCGAGGACCTTGACCACGTCGTCGGCGTAGATCGACTCCCACGTGCCGACGCGTCGGTCGCGAGCGTCGTCGGGGTGGTGGGGGAAGGCGTCCTCGCTGGCCCAGCCCGAGGTGTGCTCGATGGCGAACGTCGTCCCCGGCACCGCCGCGCGCACCAGCTCGGCGACCTCCATGCCGACCTCGCGCGGCACCGCGCTGAAGTCGCGCACCCGCCGCGCGGAGACGTCGTACACGATCCCGCCGTTGCTGCAGATCGCGAGCCCGTGGCCGCCCACGGCGTCCCACAGCTCCTCCATCCAGCGGACGGGGCGGCCGGTGGTGAAGACGACCGGTACGCCGAGGTCGTCGAGCTCGTCGAGCACCGCGCGGGTGCGGGCGGTGACGGTCCCGTCGGGGTGGAGCAGGGTCCCGTCGAGGTCGGTGGCCACCAGGCGGGGCGTGCTCACCGAGGCGGGAACCATCGCGACATCTCGACCGCCGCGCCCTCGTCGTGGACCGAGTCGGTCACGAAGTCGGCGGCGGCCTTCACCTCGTCGACGGCCTGGCCCATCGCCACGCCGCGACCGGCCCAGCGGAGCATCTCGATGTCGTTGCGCCCGTCACCGATCGCGAGCACGTCAGCCGCACCGAGGCCGCCGATCGCGTCGCACACGTGCTGGAGGCCGGACGCCTTGGACACCCCGACCGGGGACAGGTCCATCCAGGCCGTCCAGCCGATGACGTAGTCGGTGCCGTGCAGGCCGAGCCTGGACGCCAGCTCGATGAAGTCGTCGGCGGTGGCCTCGGGGTCGCGGATGATCACGCGGCTCACCGGCTCGCCGACGATGTCGTCGACCTGGGTGATGACCTGCTCGCCGGACAGCTCGCCCTCCGGGAACACCCGGTTGACGCGGTAGCCCCCGACCTCGCGCTCCTCGACCGCGACCAGGGCGTCGGGGTGGTGCTGCAGCACCATCGCGACGGCCGGCGCGGCGTCGAAGGTCTCCTCGTGCACGACCTCCATCGGCGGGTAGCGGAACACCACCGCGCCGTTGGACGCGACCACCCAGAGGCGGTCGGCGCCCTCGCGCGGGAGGTGCAGCAGGTCGGCGATCCCGGTCATCCCGTGCGGCGAGCGGCCGCTCGCCAGCACGACGTGGGCGCCCGCGTCGAGCGCGCGGTGCACCGCGTCGTGGACGGGCTCGGTGATGGTCTCGTAGTCCTCGGTCTGCCCGTCGACCCACTTGAGGAGGGTGCCGTCGATGTCGAGCGCGACGACCTTGGGGGTGAACTCAACCAAGGGGTTTCAGCACCTCGAGCCCACCCATGTAGGGGCGCAGCGCCTGCGGGAGGGTGACCGAGCCGTCCTCGTTCTGGTGGGTCTCGAGGATCGCCACGATCGCACGGGTGACCGCGGTGAGGGTGCCGTTGAGGGTGGCCACCGGGGTGGTCGAGCCGTCGACGCGGGTGCGGATGTCGAGGCGCCGGGCCTGGAACTCGGTGCAGTTGGAGGTCGAGGTCAGCTCGCCCCAGCCGTTGCGGGTCGGGATCCACGCCTCGCAGTCGAACTTGCGGGCGGCGCTGAGCCCGAGGTCGCCGGCGGCGGTGTCGATCACGCGGTAGCAGAGCTCGAGCTTGTCGAGGAACTCCTTCTCCCACGCCAGCAGCCGCTGGTGCTCGGCGTAGGACTCCTCGAGCGTCGTGTAGACGAACATCTCGACCTTGTCGAACCAGTGCACGCGCCAGATCCCGCGGGTGTCCTTGCCGTGCGAGCCGGCCTCCTTGCGGAAGCACGGGCTGAAGGCCGCGTAGCGCAGCGGCAGCGAGGCGCCGTCGAGGATCTCGTCGGAGTGGAACGCCGCCATCGGCACCTCGGAGGTGCCCACGAGGTAGAGGTCCTCGCCCTCGATCCGGTAGACGTCGTCGGCCGCCTGGCCGAGGAAGCCGGTGCCCTCCATCGCGCGGGGGCGTACGAGCGACGGTGCCGCCGTCTGGATGAAGCCGGCCGCCCGGGCCTGGTCCATCGCCATGTTGACGAGCGCCAGCTGGAGCTGGGCGCCGACGCCGGTGAGGAAGTAGAAGCGCGAGCCCGACACCTTGGCGCCGCGCTCGAGGTCGAAGGCGCCGAGGAGCTGGCCGAGCTCGACGTGGTCGCGGGGCTCGAAGTCGAACTCGCGCGGCGTGCCGACCTGCTCGATGACGGTGTAGTCGTCCTCGAGACCGGCGGGGGCGTCCTCGTCGGCGATGTTGGGGATGGCGCGGATCGCCTCGTCCCAGGCGGTCTCGGCGGCGGCACGGGCGGCCTCCGCCTCCTTCACCCCGGCGGCGAGCTCCTTCACCTGCGCGAGCAGGGCCTGCTTCTCCTCGCCCTGGGCCTTCGCGACGAGTGCGCCGCTGGCCTTCTGCTCGGCCCGCCTGGACTCGAAGTCGGCGATCGCGGCCCGGCGGGCGGAGTCGGCCTCGAGCGCCCGGTCCACCACGTCGTCGGACAACCGGCGCTGGGCCTGGGCGGCGCGGACGCGGTCGGGGTCGTCACGGAGGAGGCGGGGGTCGATCATCCCGGGGTCCCTGCGGCGAGGGGAGCGCAGCGAGGCTCGTCGTGGGGGAAGGTCATGGGGAGAGGCTATCCGTCCGGGCGTGGGGGACTCGACGGGGTTTGGGCATACTGCGCGGGTGACCACCGCCTCCCGCACCCGCTCCCTCGGCCTGGGTGTCCTGGCGTTGGCGATCTTCGTCGTCCTCGGCTTCCTCGTCACCCAGGACCGGGCCCCGCTCGACGGCTTCGACGTGGCCGGCAAGCAGCTCGAGGACTGGGCCGACGACTCGTCCGCCTTCATCACCTTCCTGCGGCTGGTCGAGGAGGCGTTCGGCACGATCGGCATGACGGTCCTCACCGTCGTGCTCGCGCTGTGGCTCCTCGTGCGCCGGCACCGCTGGGCCGCCCTGCTCGTCGTCGTCGTGATGGTCGTGACCTCGGCGGCCACGTCCGCGCTGAAGATCTGGCTCGGGCGTGACCGGCCGCAGTGGCAGGACAACCTCGGCCTGCTCAGCTCCTTCAGCTTCCCCTCCGGGCACGCCTCGTCCACGGCGGCGTACGCCTCGCTGCTGGTGATGCTGCTGGTCATCTTCGTGCGCCGGGCCAACCTGCGCCGGCTCGGCATCACCCTGGCCGTCGCGTGGTGGCTGCTGGTGTGCTTCGACCGGATGCTGCTCGGGCGGCACTTCCCCACCGACGTGATCGCCGGGTCCCTCCTCGGCGTCGGGGTCTTCCTGCTCGCCCTCGCGGTCATCGACCCGCGCCCCCGCTCGACCGCCGCGAGGTCCGAGCCGCTGCCGGAGGTCTTCACCAGCGAGCGCCGCCTCGCGGTGATCCTCAACCCGATCAAGGTCGAGGACGTCGGCCAGTTCCGCGCGGTCGTGGGCGCGATGGCCAAGGAGTCGGGCTGGTCCGAGCCGACCTGGCAGTACACGACCGTCGAGGACCCCGGCACCGGCATGGCCGAGAAGGCCGCCGTCTCGGGCGCCGACCTGGTCATCGTGTGCGGTGGCGACGGGACGGTCCGCGAGGTCTGCGCCGAGCTCGCCGGCACCGGCATCCCGGTCGGCATCATCCCGGCCGGCACCGGCAACCTGCTGGCCCGCAACCTCGACGTCCCGCTCTACATCCGCGCCGCCATCGACGTCGCGCTCAACGGCCAGGACCGCGCGATCGACCTGGTCAAGGTCGGCGGCGACGGCATCGAGGACACCCACTTCATGGTGATGGCCGGCATGGGCTTCGACGCCGCGATCATGGAGGGCGTCAACGAGGAGATCAAGAAGAAGATCGGGTGGATCGCCTACGTCGTCTCCGGGCTGCGCTCGCTGATGTTCCCCGCGATCAAGGTGGAGCTCCAGATCGACGACGAGGAGCCCACCACCCACCGGGCCCGCACCGTCGTCGTCGGCAACGTCGGCTTCCTGCAGGCCGGGATGCCGCTGCTGCCCGACGCGACGCTCGACGACGGCATCCTCGACGTCGTGATCATCCACCCGCGACAGTTCCTGTCGTGGATCACCGTCGCCTCCCGCGTGCTGCGCAAGAGCACGGTCGTCGACGAGACCCTCGACCGCCGCACGGGCTCGCGCGTGCGGGTCAAGGCGTCCGCGCCCACCCCCCGCCAGCTCGACGGCGACTCGATCGGCGAGGGCCGCGAGCTCTGGATGGAGTGCATCCACGGCCGGCTCCTGGTGCGCGTCCCGCGCTGACCGGCCGCCGTACCCCGCTGTAACGCCGGGTCTGTACGCGCACTCGCCCACTGGGCGCTCTGCACGCACGGTGCCGGACAGATGCCGACCAACCCGGCGTTACAGGCGCCAGACGCGCCGCCTCGGGTCAGGGCGCGAAGCGGTAGCCGATCCCCGGCTCGGTGACGAAGAGCGCGGGCCGACCCGGGTCGGCCTCGAGCTTGCGGCGGATCGCGGCCAGGTGGACCCGGAGGTAGTTGGTCTGGGTGTCGTACGCCGGACCCCACACGGCGGTCAGCAGCTCCGCCTGGCGCACCAGCCTGCCGCGGCGGCGCGCGAGGACGTCCACGATCCGCCACTCGGTCGGGGTCAGGTGGATCTCCTCGCCGTCACGTGTCGCCCGGGAGTCGGTGACGTCGAGGCGCAGCCCGCCGACCTCGACGACCAGGTCGGGCTCCTCCCGGCCGGCGCGGCGCGAGGCGGCCCGCACCCGGGCGAGCAGCTCCTCGATCGAGAACGGCTTGGTGATGAAGTCGTCGGCGCCGAGGTCGAGCGCCTCCACCTTGTCGTCGGACTCGGAGCGTGCGGAGACCACGATCACCGGGACCTGGGTGAAGGACCGCAGCCGGGTGAGCACGGCGATCCCGTCGAGGTCGGGCAGGCCGAGGTCGAGCAGCACCACGTCGGGCATCCGCTCGTCGACGACCTGCAGCGCCGAGCGCCCGTCGCCCGCGGTCTCGACGTCGTAGTCGCGCGCCCGGAGGTTGATCGACAGCGTGCGGCGCATCGCCGGGTCGTCGTCGACGACGAGGACGAAGGTCATCGGGCCTCACTCTGCTGGGACTGGAGCGGTACGCCGTCGGGCACCGCCGCTGCCACTGGTCCGGCCGGCAGCTCGAGGACGAAGGTCAGCCCGCCGCCGGGTGTCTCCTCCGTCGCGATCGTGCCACCCATGGCCTCGGTCAGGCCGAGCGCCACGGCCAGCCCCAGGCCGACCCCGTCCTGCTGCGGGACGTCGCCGAGGCGCTGGAACGGAGCGAACAGCCGTCCCTGGTCGTGGTCGCGCACGCCGGGCCCGGTGTCGGCGATCCGCACGCGTCACGCGGTCGCCGATCCGGCCGGCGTCGACGCGGATCCGGGCGTTCGCCGGCGTGTACTTCACGGCGTTCTCGCAGATGTTGGCCAGCACCCGGTCGAGCAGCCCGGCGTCGGCGAGCACCAGCAGGTCGGGGTCGACGTCGACCTCGATCCGCTCACCGCCGGGCAGCGGCGCGATGCTCGCCCGTACGGCCTCGGCGAGGCCGACCTCGGTCAGCGCGACGCTCACCGACCCGGTGCTGATCCGGCTCATGTCGAGCAGGTTGACCACCAGGGCGGTCAGCCGGTCGGTGGACTCCTCGATCGTCTCGAGCAGATCGGCCTCGTCCTGGGGCGAGAAGGTGACGTCGGTGCTGCGGAGGCTGGCGACGGCCACCTTGACGGCGGCGAGCGGGTTGCGCAGGTCGTGGGAGACCGCGGCGAGCAGGGCGGTGCGGGTGCGGTCGAGCTCGGCGAGCCGGAGCCGCTCGGCCTCGGCGAGCGTCGCGAGGCGGCGTTCGTCCATCACCTTGGCGTAGGCGGCGTACGCGTTGAGCAGGCCGCGCTGCGTCGCGGGCAGCGTCGCGGCCGGCGAGCACCAGCGTGGACCGGTCGTCGATCGCCGCGGACATGTCCGCCTCCTCCACGGTGGCCGGCGGGGACCCGCAGCTCGCGACCACGACGCCCGGTCGCGCGAGCACCGCGGCTCCGTCGGCGCCGAAGAGCCGGCAGGCCGACGACAGCAGTCCCGGCGAGGTCGTCGCTCGAGGTCAGCAGGCTGTGGGCGAGCACGGTCAGCGCGTCGGCCTCGGCGCGCGCTGCCCGCGCCTCGGCGGTGCGCCGGGCGGCGTTGTCGACGACGGACGCGACGGCGATGCCGACCGCGACGAAGATCGCGATGGTGACGACGTTCTCCGGCTCGGCGATCGTCAGCGTGTAGAGCGGCGGCGTGAAGAGGTAGTTGAGCAGCAGCGCGCTCACCAGCGCCGACAGCACCGCCGGGGCCAGGCCGCCGATCAGCGCGGTCGCGACGACGACCACCATCAGCGACATCGCCTCGATCGGGAGGCCGTGCAGGTCCTTGGTCAGGTGGAGCAGCAGGCTGAGCGCGGCGGGGACCAGCACCGAGAACGCGAAGCCCGCCACCCGTCGGCGTCGCCCGACGTTGTGGACCGCCTCCGACGCGCTCGGACGACGCGGGCGTAGTCGTGGGAGACGATGTGGACGTCGATGTCGCCGGACCCGCTGACCACCCGCTCGCCCGACGCCGGGGCGCAGCAGCGGTCGAGATCCGGCCGCGGCGGCTCGCGCCGATCACCACCTGGGTGGCGTTCTCGGCGCGCGCGAAGGCCAGGATCGCGTCGGCCGCGTCGTCGCCGACGACCGTGTGGAAGGCTGCCGCCGAGCTCCTCGGCCTTGGCTGCCAGCGTTGCGAGCCGGTCGGGCGCGATGCTGGTCAGCCCGTCCTGCCGGGTGACGTAGAGCGCCTGCCACTCGCCGCCGGAGCGCCTGCTGGCGATGCGGGCGGCCCGGCGCATCAGGGTGCTCGACTCGGGTCCGCCGCTGACCGGTACGACGATCCGCTCGCGGGTCGCCCACGTGGTGTCGATCTCGTGCTGGTCGCGATAGCGCTCGAGGCCCTCGTCGACGCGGTCGGCGAGCCACAGCAGCGCCAGCTCGCGCAGCGCCGTGAGGTTGCCCTCGCGGAAGTAGCGCGACAGCGCGGCGTCGATCTTGTCGGCGGTGTAGATGTTGCCGTGGGCCATCCGGCGCCGCAGCGCCTGCGGGCTCATGTCGACCAGCTCGACCTGGTCGGCGGCCCGCACCACGTGGTCCGGCACCGTCTCGCGCTGCCGGACCCCGGTGACCTGCTCGGTGACGTCGTTGAGCGACTCGAGGTGCTGGATGTTGACGGTGGTGATCACCTCGATGCCCGCGTCGAGCAGCGCCTCGACGTCCTGCCAGCGCTTCTCGTGCGTGCTGCCCGGCACGTTGGTGTGGGCGAGCTCGTCGACGAGCACCACGTCGGGCCGTCGCTCGAGGATGGCCTCGAGGTCCATCTCCTCCTGGACGGTGTCGCGGTAGCCGACCCGCGCGCGGGGCACGACCTCGAGGCCCTCGAGCGCGCGCTCGGTCCTCGGCCGGCCGTGGGTCTCGACGTAGCCGACGACCAGGTCGGTGCCCCGCTCGACGCGGCGGCGACCCTCGTCGAGCATGGCGTAGGTCTTGCCCACGCCCGGTGCCGCGCCGAGGTAGACCCGCAGCCGTCCGCGGTCGGAGGGGACAGGCATGCGCTCAGTCTCCACCTGGACCGAGCGGCGCACCGCGAGGTTCAGCTCGAGCACGTTGACCCCCGGCTCGCCGAGGAAGCCGAGGCCGCGACCGTCGGTGTGCTCCTCGACGAGCCGCCGACCGCGTCGAGCGAGAGGCCGGTGGCGGCCGCGACGCGCGGCGCCTGGAGGGCGGCGTACGCCGGCGAGATGTGCGGGTCGAGGCCGGAGGCCGACGCCGTGACCGCGTCCGGCGGGACCGCCGACTCGTCGACGCCCTCGCGAGCGGCCACCTCGGCCCGGCGCTCCCCGATGGCGGCGATCAGGTCGGTGCTGAGCGGGCCCAGGTTGCTGGGCGCCGAGGCGAGGGTGTCGTAGTCGTTGGCGGAGGGCCGCGAGCGGAACCACTCGTCGCCCTCGAACTGCTGGCCGATCAGGCGCGACCCGACGACCCGGCCGTCGAGCCGGACCGGCGAGCCGTCGGCGCGGTCGCCGAAGGCCTGGCCGGCGGCCCACACGGCGGCCGGGTAGCCGACGCCGAGCAGGACGGTCATCACGACGAGGAGGCGCAGCCCGGCGAGGGACTGGCGGAAGAGGTCGGTGAACACGGTGATCAGCCGATCCCTGGGATGGTCGAGACGAGCAGGTCGATGAGCTTGATGCCGACGAACGGCACGACGATGCCGCCGAGGCCGAAGACCAGGATGTTGCGGCGCAGGACCGACGTCGCCGAGGCCGCGCGGAAGCGGACACCCCGCAGCGCCAGCGGGATCAGGGCCACGATCACGAGCGCGTTGAAGATCACCGCGGAGAGGATCGCCGACTGCGGCGTGGCGAGGCCCATCACGTTGAGCCTGTCGAGCGAGGGGTGGGCCACCACGAACATCGCCGGGATGATCGCGAAGTACTTCGCGACGTCGTTGGCGATCGAGAAGGTCGTCAGCGCGCCGCGCGTGATGAGCAGCTGCTTGCCGATCTCGACGATGTCGATGAGCTTCGTCGGGTCGGAGTCGAGGTCGACCATGTTGCCGGCCTCCTTGGCGGCGGCCGTGCCGCTGTTCATGGCGACGCCCACGTCGGCCGCGGCGAGCGCCGGGGCGTCGTTGGTGCCGTCGCCGGTCATCGCGACGAGCCGGCCGCCCTCCTGCTCCTGGTGGATGTAGGCCATCTTGTCCTCGGGCGTGGCCTCGGCGAGGAAGTCGTCGACCCCGGCCTCCGCGGCGATCGCCTGCGCGGTGAGGGCGTTGTCGCCGGTGATCATCACCGTGCGGATGCCCATCGCGCGCAGCTCGGCGAACCGCTCGGCCATCCCCGCCTTGACGACGTCCTTGAGGTGGATCACGCCGAGCACCTGACCGCCGTCGGCGGACCGGCGACCGATGACCAGCGGCGTACCTCCCGAGCGGGAGATCTCCTCGACGATCGCGTGCACCTCGGCGGGCTGCTCGACGTCGAGCCAGGCGGCGATCGCCGACCCGGCGCCCTTGCGGACCTCCGTGCCGTCGGCGAGGTCGACGCCGGACATCCGGGTCTGGGCGGTGAACTCCACGAAGGTCGCGCCCTGCGGCAGGTCGCGGTCGTCGGCGCCCTGCACGAGGGCGAGGTCGACGATCGAGCGACCCTCGGGGGTCTGGTCGGCCAGGCTGGAGAGCCGGGCGGTGTCGCGCAGCTCGTCCTGGCCGACACCCGGGGCCGGCACGAAGCGGCTGGCCTGGCGGTTGCCGTAGGTGATGGTGCCGGTCTTGTCGAGCAGCAGGGTGCTGACGTCGCCGGCCGCCTCCACCGCGCGGCCCGACATCGCGAGCACGTTGACCCGCACCAGGCGGTCCATCCCGGCGATGCCGATGGCCGACAGCAGGGCGCCGATGGTGGTCGGGATCAGGCAGACCAGCAGCGCGACCAGCACGACGACGTCCTGCGGGGCGCCGGCGTACGCCGCCATCGGGGCCACGGTCGCGACCGCGGCCAGGAAGACGAGCGTGAGGCTCGCGAGCAGGATCGAGAGGGCGATCTCGTTGGGCGTCTTGCGGCGCGAGGTGCCCTCGACGAGGGAGATCATCTTGTCGAGGAACGTGTCGCCCGCCGCCGCCGTGATGCGGACGACGATGCGGTCCGACAGCACACGGGTGCCGCCCGTGACGGCGCTGCGGTCGCCGCCCGCCTCCCGGATGACGGGGGCGGACTCGCCGGTGATCGCGGACTCGTCGACGGACGCGATGCCCTCGACGATGTCGCCGTCGCCGGGGATGACCTCGCCCGCCTCGACGACCACCCGGTCGCCGACGACCAGCCGGGTCGCCGGCACCTCGGACTCGGACCCGTCGTCGGCGAGCAGGCGGGCGACGGTGTCGGTGCGGGCGGCGCGCAGCGACGCGGCCTGCGCCTTCCCGCGGCCCTCGGCGACCGCCTCGGCGAGGTTGCCGAAGAGGACCGTGAGCCAGAGCCAGGCGGTGATCGAGATCGGTGAAGGCGCTGGGACCCGCGACCGCCGCGATGGTGGTCGCGACCGAGCCGAGCAGCACCAGGAACATGACGGGTGAGCGCCACATGTGGCGTGGGTCGAGCTTGCGGAGCGCCTCCGGCAGCTGCCGGGCGCCGAGCGACCAGATCGAGGTGGAAGCGGGGTCCCCGCGGCGTTGTTCGGGGGAGCGCAGCGGAGGAGAAGAACGTCGTGGGGTGCTCATACGAGGGCCTCAGCAATCGGTCCGAGGGCGAGCGCCGGGAAGTAGGTGAGGCCGGTCATGATGAGGATGACGCCGACCAGCATCCCGACGAAGAGGGGCGTGTGGGTGGGAAGGGTGCCGGCGGTCACGGGGACCTTGCCCTGCTCGGCCAGTGATCCGGCGAGCAGCAGCACCAGGACGATCGGGAGCAGGCGGCCGACCAGCATCGCCAGCCCCAGGGTGATCTGGAAGAAGTCCGAGGTGACCGTGAGGCCGCCGAAGGCGCTGCCGTTGTTGTTGGCCGCCGAGGTGAACGCGTAGAGCACCTCGGAGAAGCCGTGGCCGCCGGGATTGCCCATCGCGTCGACGGTCGAGCTCCGCGAGATCGCGATGCCGGTGCCGACGAGCACGAGCGCCGGCGTGGTCAGCGTGTAGAGGGCGACGTAGGTCATCTGCTTCGCGCTGATCTTCTTGCCGAGCAGCTCGGGCGTCCGGCCGACCATCAGGCCGGCGACGAAGACCGCCAGGATCGCCATCACGAGGATGCCGTAGATCCCGGCACCGACGCCTCCGGGGACGATCTCGCCCAGCATCATGTTGACCAGCACGGTGCCACCGCCGGCGGCGGTGAGGGAGTCGTGGGACGCGTTCACCGCACCCGTCGACGTACCGGTCGTGGCCACCGCGAAGAGCGCGGAGGCCCACTCGCCGAAGCGGGTCTCCTTGCCCTCCATCGCGGCGCCCGCGGCTCGGGCGGCCGGCGAGTGCGCGCCGACCTCCGCCCAGGTCGTGACGGCGAGGGAGACCGACCACAGCACGCCCATCACGGAGAGGATCGCCAGGCCCTGTCGACGGTTCCCGAGCATCGTGCCCAGCGTGCGGGTGAGCGCGACCGGGAGGACGAGGATCAGGAAGACCTCGAGGAGGTTGGTGATCGACGTGGGGTTCTCGAACGGGTGGGCCGAGTTGGCGTTGAAGAACCCGCCACCGTTGTTGCCGAGCTCCTTGATGGCCTCCTGGCTGGCGACCGGCCCGCCGGTGAGCACCTGCGCGTGGCCGGCCAGCGTCGACATCGTCGAGTCGGCGAAGCTCTGCACGACGCCACCGGCGACGAGGAGGAGCGCGGCCACGAACGACAGGGGCAGCAGGATGCGGATCGTGCCGCGGGTCAGGTCGACCCAGAAGTTGCCGAGGGAACCGCTGCGCGAGCGGACGAAGCCGCGGATCAACGCGACCGCGACGGCGATGCCGACGGCGGCGGAGAGGAAGTTCTGCACGGCGAGGCCGGCCATCTGCGTGGTGAACCCCAGCGTGGACTCACCGGCGTAGGACTGCCAGTTGGTGTTGGTGACGAAGGAGACGGCGGTGTTGAAGGACATCCAGAACGGGACGCCCGGCAGGTCGCGGTCCATCGGCAGTGCGGCCTGGCCGAGCTGGATCGCCATCAGCACGACGATGCTCACCAGGCTGAAGCCGACGACGCCCGTGGCGTACGACCGCGCGCCCTGCTCGGCATCCGGGTTCACCCCGCTGAGCCGGTAGACGACCCGCTCGACCCGCAGGTGCGAGGTGCTCGTGTAGACCCGGGCCATGTAGTCGCCGAGCGGGACGTAGGCCGCCGCCAGCAGGGCGACGAGGAGGGCGATCGTCAGCAGACCGCCGAGGGTGTCGGACACTAGAAGCGCTCCGGGAGGACGAGGGCTGCCAGCACGTAGAGCGCGGCGCACACCACCGCGACCACGAGCAGGATCGATTCGATGCTCATGGACCCAGCGTCACGCCGGCCGGCGCCCCGACAGCCCGTCTTGTCGCGTTCTTGGCGCGCGTTGACGGCCACTTGTCGCGCGTGTGTCGTGCGGCACCTCAGGGCGCCGCGCGGTGGTCCCCGTCAGGGGCGGGCGTGCTCGATCGCCTCTTCCTCCTCCGGCGAGAGCTGCTGCTCGCAGGACCAGGAGGCGACCGACTTGGCGTAGGTCCGCGCCTCGCTGCGGCCGTGGATCGAGGTCAGCACCACGCCGTGCCCGGCGTCGTCGAGGAGGGCGAGGCTCCAGCTGAGGTGGCCGCCCACGTCGCCGAAGGCGTCGTAGCGCACGACCGAGAGGTGCCGCAGCGCGTCGCGGTTCTCCGCCTTGAGGGCGGCGACCTCCTGCCGCAGGCCGTGCACGTCCTCGGGGAGCGCATCGACGCCCTCGCCGCCGGGGCGCGACGTCGTACGACGCAGGGCGAGGCCGGCGAGCACGCAGGCCAGGGCGGCGAGGACGACGGCGACCACTTCGAGCATGCGGCGAGCCTATGTTCGGGAGTCGGTCAGGGCCGGTCGGACACGGCCGGGGGTGGAAGACTCCCCGACGTGACCCGCCGCATCGCCTACCAGGGAGAGCCCGGGGCGAACTCCCACCTGGTCTGCCAGCAGGCCTACCCCGACTGGGAGCCGCTGCCGTGCGCGTCGTTCGAGGACGCCTTCGCGGCCGTCGAGAACGGTGACGCCGACCTCGCGATGATCCCGATCGACAACTCGATCGCCGGCCGGGTGGCCGACATCCACCACTTCCTGCCGACCTCCGACCTGAAGATCGTGGGCGAGCGGTTCCTGCGCATCCAGTTCTCCCTGATGGCGCTGCCCGGCGCGACCCTCGAGTCGCTGCGCACGGTGCACAGCCACGTGCACGCCCTCGGCCAGTGCCGCGGCGTGATCCGCGAGCTCGGCCTGACGCCGGTCGTCGCCGGGGACACCGCCGGTGCGGCGCGCGAGGTGGCGGAGTCCGGCGACCTCACCATGGCAGCGATCTCGCCGCCGCTGGCCGCGGACATCTACGGCCTCGAGGTGCTGCGCGAGGAGGTCGAGGACGAGGACCACAACACGACCCGCTTCGTCGTGCTCTCGCGCGACTTCGAGCAGGCTCCCCGCGGCAACGGCCCGGTCGTGACGACCTTCATCTTCAACGTGCGCAACCTGCCTGCCGCGCTCTACAAGGCCCTCGGCGGCTTCGCGACCAACGGCGTCAACATGACCAAGCTGGAGAGCTACATGGTCGGCGGGCACTTCACCGCCACGCAGTTCCTCGCCGAGGTCGACGGCCACCCCGAGGACACGCCGGTGCGCAACGCCCTCGAGGAGCTGGCGTTCTTCACCACCGAGGTCAAGGTGCTCGGGGTCTACCCGGCCGACCCCTTCCGGGGCGCGTGAGCGACCTTTGTGTCCCAGTTGCTCGGTTCGTGACCCAGATCTCGGCTACTAACCGTTGCGGTCACCGGATGTCCGGTGACTCCAGAGCCGGTGGCAGACTCACCCGGTGATCGATCTCCTCGTCGTGGCCCTCGCCTTCGGCGCCATCTTCGTCGTCGAGCTGCCCGACAAGACCTTCATCGCGACGCTGGTCATGTCCACCAAGATGCGGCCCCTCTTCGTCTGGATCGGTGTCGCGCTCGCCTTCCTCGTGCAGACCGGCGTCGCCGTCGGCGTCGGCAAGGCGGCCTCGTTCCTGCCCGAGCAGCTGATCCACACGGTTGCCGCGCTGATGTTCGTGATCGGCGCGATCATCCTGTTCCGCGAGGCACGCTCGGCCGACGCCGACGAGGAGGAGTCGGAGGAGGAGTACGCCGCCAAGGCCACCGCGCAGGGCTTCCGCGTCATCGTCACCTCGTTCCTCGTGCTCTTCGCCGCCGAGTGGGGCGACCTGTCGCAGCTGCTGACCATCTCCCTCGTCGCGAAGTACGACGACCCGGTCTCGGTGTTCATCGGCGCCTGGGGTGCGCTCCTCGCCGTGTCCGGCCTCGCCGTGATCGTCGGCCGGATCCTCCTGCAGCGCGTGCGGCTCGTCGGTCCTCCACTACGTGGGTGCGACGGTCTGCGTGTTCATGGCAGCCTTGACGGTGTGGGAGATGACTCGCTAGAGCAGGCCGTCCGCGACCGCTTCGTCGCCGTCAACGGCGACCACCCGATGACCCCCGCGGACGACGCCTACGTCCGCGAGCACTTCGTCCCCGCCACCGCCGGGGCGATGCAGCTGATGCTCGACGGCCGCCTGCCGCTGCCGTCGTACGTCCTCTCCGACGGCACGCCCATGGTCCCCGCCGGCCACGGCGAGCTGGCGGAGGTCGCCGGCGGCGTCGAGCGCCTGCACGACTGGTTCGTGGCCTTCTGGCCGGACGACCCGGAGACCGGCGAGGCGGCGTGGGCGTCGTACCTCTCCGGGCAGCAGGTCCCCCTGAGGGAGGTCACGCCCGCACGCATGCGGCAGGTGGCCGAGCGCATCGCCGACGCGAGCGCCGCCGTCGAGCTGCTGCGTCGCGACCCGCACGACGAGATCGGGCGCGGACTGCTCGGCCAGGCGGTCGACGGCGTCCTGGCAGTGCCCGGCCTCGACCACCTCCTGCTGCCGATGACGGCGTACGACCGGCTGCGGTTCGGCGGGCCGACGACGCGGGAGACCTGGGTCGACCGACCGCGGGCCGAGTTCCTGACGCCGATCCCGCCGGACCTGCCGCTGCGCACCGAGCGGCTGGTCCTGCGGCCGTGGCAGCCCGGCGACGAGGTCGCCTTCACCGCGGCGTGGGCGGACGAGGACTACGCCAGCCTGCTGCTGACCCGCACCCTCAACGCGGCCGAGGTGGCCGAGATGGTGCGTCGCCGCACCGAGCCCGGTGACGGCACGTTCGTCGGGCTGGTCGTCGAGCACGACGGCGAGGTCGTCGGCGACTCGATCCTCATCCTGCAGGGCACCGGCCTCAGCGAGGGCGAGATCGGCTGGACGCTCCTGCCGCAGCACGCCGGCCGGGGCTACGCCACCGAGGCCGCGCAACGCCGTGCTGGAGATGGGCTTCGAGCACTACGGCCTGCGCCGGATCGTCGCCAACCTCGACGCCCGCAACGACCGCTCGGCGGCCCTCTGCGAGCGCCTCGGGATGCGCCGCGAGGTCCACAAGCGCGGCGACTTCTGGTCCAAGGGACGCTGGACGGACTCCTACGAGTACGCCCTCCTCCGCGACGAGTGGCGGGCCGCCCGCGGGCGCTGACCGGGGGTGGCGGCACATCGCACCCCCGAACGCCCCCCACACGCAAGGTGCCGCCACCCCCCGCGTACGCCGCTCCCGGGGTGGCGGCACATCGCACCCCCGAACGCCCCCCACACGCAAGGTGCCGCCACCCCCGGCGGGCGGGGCACGCGCAAGCACGAGGGCCACTTCCCGGACACGTGTGGCGGCGAGGCACCGCTAGAGTCCGGGCATGGTCTCCAACCCCACGGGAACGCCTGCGCCGCACGGCGCCGACAGCGAGGTCGGCCGCCTGGCCACCGTGATGCTGCACCGGCCCGGCAACGAGCTCAAGCGCCTCACCCCCCGCAACAACGACCGGCTCCTCTTCGACGGCATCCCGTGGGTCAGCCGCGCGCAGGACGAGCACGACGCCTTCGCCGCGACCCTGCGCGAGCGTGACGTCGAGGTCCTCTACCTGACCGAGCTGCTCACCGAGACGCTCGAGAGCGAGCTCGCCCGCAACCACGCGATCACCAGCGCGCTGTCGGGCCTCCACCTCGGCGACACGATGCGCCGCTACCTCGCCCAGGCGCTGCGCGACCAGTCGCCCGCCGAGCTCACCGACACCCTCACGGCCGGCATCCGCAACGACGAGGTCAAGGGCGGCCACGGGCTCGTGACCAGCCTGCTCGACCCGCACGACTTCCTCATCGACCCGCTCCCCAACCTGCTCTTCACGCGCGACTCCAGCGTGTGGGTCCAGGACCGGGTGGCCGTCACCAGCCTGGCGATGCCCGCGCGCAAGCGCGAGACCCAGCTGACCGAGCTGATCTACACCGAGCACCCGCGCTTCGCCGGCACCCGCAAGATCCACGGCTGGCACAACGAGCACGTCGAGGGCGGCGACGTGCTCCTCCTCGCGCCCGGCGTGATCGCGGTCGGCGTCGGGGAGCGTACGACGCCCGCCGGCGTCGAGCGGCTCGCCCGCCAGGTCTTCCACGCGGGCCTGGCCCACACCGTCCTGGCCGTGCCGATCGCGCAGGAGCGCGCGACCATGCACCTCGACACGGTCTGCACGATGGTCGACGTCGACAAGGTCGTCATGTACCCCAACGTGGCCGACACCCTCCGCGCGGTGACCGTGACGCTGGGCGAGAAGGGCTCCGACGAGTCCGACCTCTCGCTCGACGTCAGCGGCTCCGAGCCGTTCCTGGTGGCCGCCGCCAAGGCGATGCAGATCGACACGCTCCACCAGATCGACACCGGCCTCGACCCGGTCACCGCCGAGCGCGAGCAGTGGGACGACGGCAACAACACCCTCGCCCTGGCGCCCCGCGTCGCGGTCGCCTACGAGCGCAACGACGAGACCAACGACCGGCTCGAGGACGCCGGCATCGAGGTCGTCCGGATCGCCGGCTCCGAGCTGGGCTCGGGCCGCGGCGGACCGCGCTGCATGAGCTGCCCGATCTCCCGCGAGCCGCTCCGCGCGGACCAGGACGTGGAGTGAGCCACATCCGCATCACGTTCGCCGCCGTGGTTCGTTGACCGGGCATGACTGAATCGATCCTGGACAGCCTCGCCCCCGCCGACGCCAAGCGCGTCCTGGCGGCGGGCACGGAGCTGACGCTGCCGCAGGGCTGGTCGCCCATCGCCGAGCGCACGCCGGCCGACAAGGCCTACCTCATCTGCGAGGGCGAGGTCTCGGTCCGCAAGGGCGGCGTCGAGATCGCCACCCTCGGTCCGGGTGCGGTCGTCGGCGAGACGGCGATCGTCAACCGCACCCTCCGCTCGGCCACGATCGTGGCGCTCACCCCGCTCAGGGTCGTGCACTTCACCAGCGAGCGCATCGAGGCGCTCACCGTCGAGGTGCCGGCCTTCGGCGCCGCCCTCCGCGCGGCTGCTGACGGTCGGATCACGGGGAGCTGACCGGGCTTGGCCGACGTCGAGGAGCCGCCCGTCGGCCCGGTCGTCGGTGACGACGTCGCGCGGGCGATGGAGGCCTTCCTGCTCGGCGGCGAGCCGACCCTCACCCGCGTCCAGGTCGCCGAGCGTGCCGGCGTGCCCCTCGAGCTCGCGGTCCAGCTGTGGCACCAGCTCGGCTTCCCGCACCGCAGCGACGACGACGTGGCGTTCGCCGAGAGCGACGTCGAGGCGCTGCGCCTCACCTCCGACCTGGTGCGGCTCGGCATCCTGCCCCCGGAGTCGCAGGCCGCGCTGGTCCGCACGTGGGGCCGCAGCTATGCCCGTCTCGCCGAGTGGCAGACCACGCTCCTCGCCGGGGCGGCCATGCAGGGCGGCGACCCGGCGGACGCACTGACCACCCTGGCGTCCGACGTGCTCCCGCGGGTCGAGGCCCTGCAGACCTACGTCTGGCGCCGCCACCTCGCCAGCTCGGCGCAGCACCTGCTCCGCGACGCCAGCAGCCTGTCGAGCACCGAGTCACAGCTCGCGGTCTGCTTCGTCGACATCGTCGGCTACACCACCCAGAGCCGCAGCCTCGACGGCGCCGAGCTGGTCGCGTGGGTGGACCGCTTCGAGCAGGACACCACCACCGTCGTCGTCGACCACGGCGGGCAGGTGATCAAGACGATCGGCGACGAGGTGCTCTTCACCGTCGCCGACCCGGCCGCCGCCGTGAGCATCGCCCTCACCCTGACGGCTCGCGGTGCCGACGAGGACGACCCCTTCCCGGCGGTGCGGGCCGGCATCGCCCACGGTGCCGTCGTACGCCGTCTCGGTGACGTGTTCGGCTCGACCGTCAACGCCGCCTCCCGGCTGACCTCGGCCGCCCGGCCCGGCACCGTCCTGGTCGACGCGGGCGTCCACGAGGCGCTGACCGCGGTCCCGGACGACACGGACCATGCCCCCGACGAGCCCACCTGGCGCTGGCGGCGGTTGCGCCGGGTCTCGGCCAAGGGGTTCGACCACCTCGAGGCGTGGCGGGTGCGGCCGGCGAAGTCGTAGCCGCACCGTCAGCATCCGATCGCCACGACGGGGTACGGGCAGTCAGGTCCGCGCGCCAATCATGAGTGGCGCGCGGACCAGGCCCGAGTGCTCAAGACGCGGGCACTCGGGCCGCCCCCCTCGGGGCGGCCGGCATCGCGGATCACGCGGACCTCATCGCCACCTCATGACATGGAAGACCCGGCCGTTGTCGACGGGGGAAACGACAACGACCGGGCACTGACGAATCTACTCCGCCCGCGAGCGGCGACACAACCGTTGGCCCGCTTGTGTTCCGTATCTTCCTGGCCTGTGGTGAGGGAGTGGGCCGGGTATTACCGGATCGTCACCTGACGGTTGGCGAGTCCGGCCCGGGCCGAGCGCTCCTCGGTCGTCAGGTCGCCCTTGGCGAGCGCCTTCTCGAGGTCGGCGGCGAACCGGGCGGCCGGCTCCTCGAGCACCTCGGCGCCGGTGCCGACCGGCAGGTCCCAGACCGGGGCGAGCAGTCCGTGCGCGCGGAACATCCCGACGAAGCGCGAGCCCTCCGCGATCGAGTCCTGGCCCGCAGCGTGCAGGCGGGCGAGCGCGTCGAGGAGCTGGTCCTCGGGGTGCGGCATGACCCAGCGCAGGTGCTCCTTGGTGCCGACGCTGGTCCAGTACGCCGCCTCGACCGAGGCGAGCCGCGAGGTGGGCATCACGCCGTCGTTGGCCTGCTCGAGGGCGGCCTCCATGGCCGCGTCGCGCTCCGGGATGTCGTCGATCCAGTACTCGAAGCCCTCGTGGACGGTGATGTCGAGGCTGGTGTCGCTGATCAGGTCCTGGATGCTCGGGCCCTCGCCCGGGTCGCTCGGCAGCCCGACGATGCCCGGCTCCTCGGTGGCGAGCGCGCGCTCGAGCACCGCGCCGAGGTCGCGGGCGGGGTTGCCGTAGGAGTGCTGGACCTGGAGGCCGAGCCAGACCTCGCCGGAGTCGCGGACCATCGCCGGGGCCGCGCCGGGCAGGAGGGTCGCCAGCCGGATGGTGCGGCCACCGTCCTTGAGCGTCAGCGGGGTGGTCGCGGCCGGGCACCAGCTCGCGCAGCGCGATGACGTCGCACTCGCCGGGCATCCCCTCGAAGGGACGCGCCACGAAGGTCGGAGCGGCGCCACCGGCCGCGCCGTGGCAGGCCTTGTAGCGCTTGCCGGAGCCGCAGGGGCAGGGCTGACGGGGGCCGACCTCGCCCTCGGCGGCGGGTGCGGACGTGGTGCGGGTGCGGGACTTCTTGGCCATGCCCGAGAACCTATCCGCCGAGCAGCTCCAGCATGTACTTCGGCCGGTCGCTGATGACCGCGGTGACGCCGAGGTCGAGGCAGATCTGCAGGTCCTCCGCGGTGTTGACGGTCCACACGTGGATCTCGCGGCCCGCCTTCACCAGGTGCCGACCGAGCCCGGGGTGGTCCCGCAGCTCCTCGATGCCCGGACCGATGACCCAGTCGTCGGCCACCATCGGGCGCAGCACCGGCCAGTGGTGTGCCTTGTCGACGAGCATCACGACCTGCAGGTCGGGAGCCAGGCGGCGGATCCGGTTCATCGCGTTGACCGAGAAGCCCATCACCCGCGCCGGGGAGTCGGCGCCGGTCCACCCGAAGTCGCCGAGGGTCTCGACCAGCCGCCGCTCGACGAGACCGCCGTAGCGGGTCGGGTGCTTGGTCTCGATCGCGAGCTCGACGTGGCGGTCGTGGTCGGCGACGGTCTCGAGCAGCTTGCGCAGCGTGAGCACCTTGCCGTCCTGCGGGTCGCGTGCCGGCGCCTCGTCGTCGAGCTCGGACCACGGGTCCTTCCACGAGGCGAAGTCGAGCTCGTCGAGCTCGGCGAGGTTCATCGTCGACACCAGGCCGGGGGTCGACGCGGTCCGCTTGAGGTCGCGGTCGTGCACGCACACCAGGTGACCGTCGGCGGTCAGCCGGACGTCACACTCGAGGGCCTCGGCACCCTCGTCGAGCGCCTTCACGTAGGCGGTGAAGGTGTGCTCGGCGGTGTCGTGGCTGCTGCCCCGGTGGGCGACGACCTGGGGGCGGGTCCGGGACCCCTCGGCCTGCTGGCGAGCACGTCGGCTGCGCGGCGTACGACGCATGGGAGGAGCATGGCACGCCCGCCGGGCCTGCCACAGCACCTCAGTGGATGTGCTGCTGCCAGTCGTCGGGGACCCGGCCCGCAGGCCCCGGCACCGGCTGGTCCTCGGGGTGGCTCTGCGGGTCGGCGAGCCGCGGCCCGTCGAGGCCGACGGACCGCTCGAAGTCCCAGAACCAGTCCTCACCGGGCTCGTAGCTCTGCATCACCGGATGGCCGGTCGCGGCGTGGTGGGCGGTCGCGTGCTGCGACGGGCTGGAGTCGCAGCAACCGATGTGGCCGCACTGCGCGCACCGGCGCAGGTGGACCCACCAGCCGCCGGCCGCCTCGCACTCCACGCACCCGGGGCCGGACGGGGCCACCTCGGGATCTATCCCTGACGTCATGGCCCCACCCTGCCGCCTCAGCGGCCCGCGAGGAAGCCCTCCAGCCACTGGGCCTCCCAGTCCGGGATCTCCTGCCGCTCGATCGCCGACCGCTCGGGCGCCCGCGCAGCAGTGCGGTAGCGACCGTCCTCCCGCTCGAGGTAGTGGTAGTTCACCAGCTCGCGGCGCAGGTAGGCGAAGTCCTCGTGCACTCCGAGCAGGACCTCGTTGACCTCCCTCTCGGAGTACTCCCGACCCGGCTCGAAGCGCGAGACCACCTCCAGCAGCACGGCCGCGCGCACCTTGCGCTTCGCCGGCACCCGCTCGATGCGGCCGTCGGTGAAGAGCCGGCCGACCAGCCGCTCCTGCTCGGCGCGCGCGGCGTCGTACGCCTCTCTGCTCCAGCGCGGCACGGCTGGCTGCGTAGCCCTCGCCGGTCTCGGCCATGCGCGCACGCACGACCTGCTTGAAGTCACTGTCCCTGGTCATCTCGATCACCCTCGACTGCGCTGCGTCCCCAGCACGCCGCTGCAGCGGGCGTCATCGATGCTCATGGAGGTGGTGCGCCCGAGGATCCGCTCCCCTTCGCCACCTCGCTCGGGCTGGGGCCGATGCGTCTGGCTGGGCGTTGGACGACGCCCTGGGCGGTGAGTCTCCCAGAGACTCACGGGCCAGGGCAAAGTCTTTGCGCCGGGGTCGACCCGGGCGGATCGCCTCGACCAGCGAAATGGTGTGGGCCGAGCCTGGGCAGTGCCCCACACTGGGGCCATGCCGTCGTCCAGCCAGTGGGTCGCCTTCCTGGTCGCCTCGATCCTCTTCATCCAGGTGCCGGGTCCCAGCCTGCTCTTCACCATCGGGCGCGCGCTCACGGTCGGCCGTCGTGAGGCGCTGCTCTCGGTGGTCGGCAACGCGATCGGACTGGTCGCCCAGGTCGCGCTCGTGGCGATCGGCCTCGGCGCGGTCGTCGCGGCCAGCGCGACGGCGTACACCGTGGTCAAGCTGCTCGGGGCGGCGTACGTCGTGTGGCTCGGCATCCAGGCCATCCGCCACCGCGCCGACGCGCGCCTCGCGATGGAGAACGCCGCGCCGGTGCGCCGCGGGCACCCGGTGCGGATCGGCTTCACCGTCGGTGCGACCAACCCGAAGACGATCGTCTTCTTCGTCGCCTTCCTGCCGCAGTTCACCGACCCGACGGGCTCGATCGGCCTCCAGACGATGCTGCTGGGCCTGGTCTTCGGCGTGCTCGCCATGGCGTCCGACGGCACGTGGGCGCTCGCGGCGGGTGCCGCACGGACGTGGTTCGCGCGACGCCCGACCCGGCTCGACACCCTCAGCGCGACCGGCGGCACGATGATGATCGGCCTCGGCGCGACGATGCTGACCGTCGACTGACGTGCGCCGGCTCGTCGTCGCCGTCCTGCTGCTGACCGCGCTCACCGCGCCCACTGCGCCCACCGCAGTGGCGTACGCCGACCCCGGACGCGCACCGCTGCCGACCGGGACCGACGTCGACTACCAGCTCGGCGGTGCCGCCGACGTGCCCGAGCAGGTCGGCATCGTGGTGCGCGACCGCACGGCCGAGCCGGCGGTGGGCCGCTACAACGTCTGCTACGTCAACGGCTTCCAGACCCAGCCCGACGCGAAGCGCTCCTGGCTCCAGCGCCGCGACCTCCTCCTGCAGGACGGCCGCGGCCGGCTCGTCGAGGACGAGGCGTGGGGCGAGTGGTTGCTCGACATCCGCACGCACGACAAGCGCGAGCGGCTCGCACGCATCGTCGGCCGGTGGACCGCCGGGTGCGCGCGGGACGGCTTCGACGCGGTGGAGTACGACAACCTCGACTCCTTCTCCCGCAGCCACGGCCTGCTCGCGGCCCGCGATGCGAAGGCGTTCGCGCGGCTGCTCGTCGCCGGCGCGCACGAGGCCGGCCTCGCCGCCGCCCAGAAGAACTGGTCCGAGTGGGACGGCAGCACGGCCGGCTTCGACTTCGCGATCGCCGAGGAGTGCGGGCGCTACGACGAGTGCGGCGCCTACACCGCGGCGTACGGCGACCGGGTGCTGGTCGTGGAGTACCGCGCCCGCGACTTCGCGTCGACCTGCGCGGGCTTCGGCGACCGTCTCGCGGTCGTGCTGCGGGACCGCGACCTCACCCCCGACGGCGTACGCCGCTGGTGCTGAGCCGTCAGCCCACCGGCTCCGGCTCGCGCGCCTTCTTGCGCTTGTTGGCGACCAGGCTCGTGGTGACCGTGATGGCCAGGATGCCGAGGATCACGAACAGCGACATCAGGGTCGGCACGTCGGGGACCGACGGCCACACCAGGTGCGCCCAGTGCAGGACCAGCTTGAACCCGATGAAGCCGAGGATCGCGGCCAGGCCGTAGCTCAGGTGCTCCAGCGCGCCGAGCGCACCCTCGAGCACGAAGTAGAGCGCGCGGAGGCCGAGCAGGGCGAAGGCGTTGGTGACGAAGACGAGGTAGGGGTCGCCGGTGATGCCGTAGACGGCCGGCACCGAGTCGACCGCGAAGACCACGTCGGTGGCGAAGACCGCGATGGTCACGAGCGCGAACGGCGTCAGCGCGCGGGCGCCGCTCTTCACGACGGTGAGCTTGGCGCCCTCGTAGTCGTCGGTGACGGGCATGAAGCGCTTGACGACCTTGACCACGCGCATGTCGGCGACGTCGACCTCGTGCTCGTTGCCGGAGATCGCGTCGCGCAGCAGCTTGACGCCGGTGAGCAGCAGGACCAGGCCGAAGACCAGGAACACCCAGTCGAAGCGGGACAGCGCGGCCGCACCGAGGGCGATGAAGATGCCGCGGAGGATCAGCGCGCCGACGATGCCGTAGAGCAGCACGCGCTGCTTGAGCACCTCGGGCACCGCGAAGGCCGCCAGCAGCAGCATGAAGACGAAGAGGTTGTCGACGCTCAACGTCTTCTCGACCAGGTAGCCGGTGTAGTACTCCAGCCCGCGGTCACCGCCGTGGGCGTTCCAGACGTAGAGGCCGAACAGCAGCGGCAGGGCGACGTAGAACGCCGACCACGCCGCGGCCTCCTTCATCGACACCTCGTGCGGACGCCGGGTGGCGATGAAGTCGACGACGAGCAGGGCGACGACCACCCCGATGGTCAGGAACCACAGGGTGGGGGACGCGATGGACGACATGGGACTCCTCAGGATCGTGCTCACGGATGAGCGCCTGAGGTCTCTCCCGCCGCACCGAGGTGCGGCCGCCGACCGGGGCGCCTGCTGAGGCGCCGTAGTGACCGATCGGACGTTGGTGGGGTACTCCCCTCACCGATGATTTTAGTTGAAGCGGCAAGAGGATCCCAAGCCCGCGCCGTGCACGTATCGTCCACGACATGGAGACACAGGAGTACGACGTCGTCGTGATCGGCGGCGGACCGGCCGGGGAGAACGCGGCGGACTACGCGATCCAGGGCACCGGCATGACGGCGGCGATCATCGAGCGCGAGCTGCTCGGCGGCGAGTGCAGCTACTGGGCGTGCATGCCGAGCAAGGCGCTGCTGCGCCCGATCGCGGTGGCCGACGTGACCGGCGACCTCACGGGCGTCTCGACCGCCCACGTCGCGCCCGAGGCGCTGCTCGAGCGCCGCGACTACTGGGTCTCCAGCTATGACGACGCGGGGCAGGAGACCTGGGCCGACGGCGCCGGGATCGCGGTCGTCCGCGGCGCCGGCCGCCTGGTCGGCGAGCGGAGGGTCCGCGTCACCTCGTCCGCCGGCGACGTCGAGGTCGTGGCCCGCCAGGCCGTCGTGATCGCCACCGGCAGCGAGCCGCTCGTGCCCGAGATGTACGCCGACGCCCTCCCGTGGGGCTCCCGCGACGCCACCGGCGTGGTCGAGGTGCCCGACCGGCTGGTCGTCGTCGGCGGTGGTGTCGTGGCGTGCGAGGCCGCGATCTGGATGAAGGCGCTCGGGTCGGACGTGACGCTCGTGGTCCGCGACCAGCGCCTGCTCGGGCGCACCGAGCCCTTCGCCGGCGAGGCCGTGCTCGCGGGCCTGCGCGAGCGCGGGGTCACCGTCCACCTCGGCACCGAGGTGAGCGACGTACGCCGCGAGGCGCCGGAGGACACCGGGATCGGCAAGGTGCACGGCGGCGCCGTCACCCTCACCACGTCGGCGGGCGAGCTCGTCGCCGACGAGCTGCTGCTCTCGATCGGCCGCACGCCCCGGCTCGACGACGTCGGCCTCTCCTCGGTGGGCCTGACGGCCGACGACGTGAAGGCCGGGCGCCTGCCCGAGTGGCTGCACGCCGTCGGCGACGCCAGCGGCGGCCCGCCGCTCACCCACTGGGGCAAGCACCAGGCGCGCGTGGTCGGTGCCCGGATCGCTGCCGCTGCCGCCGGCGAGGTCGCCTGGGAGCCGGACCGCGAGGCCCCGGTGCCGCAGGTCGTCTTCAGCGACCCCGAGGTGTCCAGCGTCGGGATGACGGAGGCCGAGGCGCGCGCGGCGGGCCACGACGTGGTCGATCTCCCGCGTGCCGACCTCGTCGGCCGCGGGCACCTCGCTGCTGCGCGACACGGTCGTCGGCGACTCGCAGCTGGTGGTCGACGCCCAGTCCCGGCTCCTGCTCGGCGCGACGTTCGTCGGCGTCGAGGCGGCCGAGCTGGTCCACGCCGCGACGGTCGCGATCGTCGGCGACGTCCCGGTCCACGTGCTGCGCCACGCCGTCGCGTCGTACCCCACCGCGAGCGAGCTCTGGCTCCGGCTGCTCGAGGAGCTGCCGCGGGAGTTCCGCACCCCGCCAGTGATCCCCGGCTGACCGGCTCTTCCTGAACTTGTCAGGCCGTGCACGGCCTGACATGTTCAGTGATCCCCGGCTGACCGGGGATCACGCGACGGGACGCGAGCTCACCCGCGCTCGCGCAGGTAGCGCCCGAAGTGCGGGACCGTGAAGGCGATGCGCCCGCGCTCGCCGGAGTAGACGAGGCCCTTCTTCAGCAGCGAGTCGCGGGCCGGGGAGAGGGACTGCGGCTTCTTGCCGAGGCGCGCGGCGACGTCGGCACTGGGCACGGAGTCCTCGTCGCCGCCCGCACCCGACTGGGCCACGGCCACGTCGGCCATCGCCATCAGGTAGTCGCGCTCCCCCGGGGTCGCGCGCTCGTAGCGTGAGCCGAAGAACCCCACGGCCAGCTCGGACTCCGCCTCCGGCGCGGCGACCGCGACGTCGGCGGCGGTGATCGGCGAGCGCGGCGCGAGGTCCCACACGGCCTTGCCGTAGGCCTGGATGAAGTAGGGGTAGCCGCCGGTGGCGTCGTACATCGCGGCGAGCGCGTCGGGCTCGAACGCGGCGTCCTCGTCGGCGGCGGGCGCCTCGAGCGCGCGGTCGGCCGCCTCCCGCGCGAGCCGGTCGATGCGCTGGTAGCGGAAGAGCCGCTCGCTGTAGGACTTGCTCGCGCTGAGCACCGCCGGCAGGTGCGGCAGGCCGGCACCGACCACGATCACGGGCAGCCCCGACTGGCTGAGCTCGTGGCAGGCCGCGCACAGGGCGGAGACGTCGTCGGCGCCGAGGTCCTGCATCTCGTCGATGAAGATCCCGACGCCCTTGCCGACGTCGGCGGCGAGCCCGCCGAGGTCGGTGAAGAGCTCGACCAGGTCGATCTCGATGTCACCGGAGTCGGCACGCCCCCGCACGGCCGGGGCGTCGATGCCCGGGCTCCACTGGTCCTTGAGCCTCGCGCCCGTCCCGGCGTCGCGGTGGGCGAAGGACTTGATGACGCCGAGCACGTGGTCGACGGACTCCTCGTCGCCGTGGCCGAGCTCGCGGACGGCCTGGTGCAGCGCGCTGCTCAGCGGACGGCGCAGCCCCTGCCCCGGCCGCGCCTCGAGCTTGCCGGTCCCCCAGCCCTTGCGCACGGCGGCCCCGCGCAGCGCGTTGAGCAGCACGGTCTTGCCCACGCCGCGCAGCCCGGTCAGCACGAGGCTGCGCTCGGGGCGGCCCTTGGCGACGCGCTCGAGGACGACCTCGAAGGCGCCGAGCTGCTCGTCGCGACCGGCGAGCTCGGGCGGGCGCTGGCCCGCGCCGGGGGCGTACGGGTTCCGGATGGGGTCCACGATCCGACGCTATCGAGGAATCTAAGCGCATCCCTTAGACGCCCGGATACTCGGCGAGTCGGGCTGGTGGTGACACCATCGAGGCGTGACCGATTCGTCCCTGCCGCCACCGCCCCAGACGATCTCCTACCCGGCCGACACCCGGTCCTCCTCGCGCTACGCGCAGGAGCGGGTGGCCCCGCACGTCATCGTGCTCTTCGGCGCCACCGGCGACCTCGCCCGGCGCAAGCTCCTGCCGGGCATGGCCCACCTCGTCCTGTCCGACCTCGCGCCCGACATCCGCATCGTCGGTACGTCGCTGGAGGAGATGGACGACGCCCAGTTCCGGGCGTTCGCGTGCGAGGCCGTCGAGCAGTTCGGCCTGCACGAGCTGACCCCCGAGCAGTGGGACACCTTCGACGACAACCTCTCC
The DNA here is from genome assembly GCA_963795275.1 of uncultured Actinomycetota bacterium. Lineage (GTDB taxonomy): Bacteria > Actinomycetota > Actinomycetes > Propionibacteriales > Nocardioidaceae > Nocardioides. Next base: position 216,758 of record CAWCHD010000001.1, on the reverse strand, counting down.
TACGTCCCGCAGTCGGCGGGGCCCGAGGCGCTGGCCGCCGCGGTCGCCCGCGCCGAGGAGACGCTCGGCGAGGGCGCACGCCGTCTGCACTACCTCTCGGTGCCGCCGAAGGCCGCCCTGCCGGTCATCGAGATGCTCCGCGACGCCGACCTCGTCGACCACTCGCGGGTGGTGATGGAGAAGCCCTTCGGCACCGACCTCGCGAGCGCGATCGACCTCAACGCCCGCGTGCACGCGACCTTCGACGAGTCGCAGGTCTTCCGGATCGACCACTTCCTCGGCAAGGAGGCGGCGCAGAACATCCTGGCCTTCCGCTTCGCCAACGGGCTCTTCGAGCCGATCTGGAACCGCAACTTCATCGACCACGTGCAGATCGACATCCCCGAGACCCTCGGCCTCGACCAGCGCGCCAACTTCTACGAGTCGACCGGCGCCTACAAGGACATGGTCGTCACGCACCTGTTCCAGGTGCTGGCGTTCGTGGCGATGGAGCCGCCGACCGCGCTCGAGCCGCGCGCGATCTCGGAGGAGAAGAACAAGGTCTTCCGCTCGCTGCTCCCGATCGAGCCCCGCCACGTCGTGCGCGGCCAGTTCACCGGTTACACGTCCCTCCCCGGCGTCTCGCCCGACTCCGACACCGAGACGTTCATCGCGATGGAGTGCCGCCTCGACAACTGGCGCTGGGCCGGCGTCCCGTTCTACCTGCGCACCGGGAAGCAGATGGCCGAGGGGCAGCGGATCATCTCGATCGCGTTCCGGGAGGCACCTCGCTCGATGTTCCCGGCCAACTCCGGTGTCGGCTCGGCCGGGCCGGACCACCTCACCTTCGACCTCGCCGACGAGTCCAAGGTGTCGCTGTCGTTCTACGGCAAGCGACCGGGTCCGGGCATGCGCCTGCAGAAGCTCTCGATGCAGTTCTCCACCCAGGAGACCGAGGCCGCGGGTGACGTGCTGGAGGCCTACGAGCGGCTGATCCTCGACGCGATGCGCGGCGACCACACGCTGTTCACCACCGCCGAGGGCATCGAGTCGCTGTGGGACCGCTCGCAAGCGCTGCTGGACAACCCGCCGCCGGTGAAGCCGTACGCCCCGGGCACCTGGGGCCCGAACGCCATCCACCAGCTCGTGGCGCCGCACGCGTGGCGGCTGCCGTTCGAGCGGGAGTGGCGCGCGAAGAAGTGAGCTCAGCCCGCCTGGCTGGGGCGCTCGACGCGCTCGACCCGCTCGCGCGCGGCGTCGTAGGCCTCGTCGAGCCCCTGGCGCAGCAGCGCGATCAGGTCGGGCACCTCGTCGGCGGCGAGCCGGAAGGTGCCGGCGCACACGTTGTCGCGCCACAGCGAGAGCACGACCAGCTGCGAGTCCTGGTGCCAGGTGACGCGCAGCGAGCGGTCGTCACCGCGCGGGTCGAGGAAGACCGACCCGGTGCGAGGAGTGCGCGGCTGTGCCATGCGCCATTCTCACCCCGACCCCGCCGATCTGCCTAGACTCTCAGCGTGCCCGAGCTGCCCGAGGTCGAAGCCCTCGTCCAGGACCTGCGCGGTCGTCTGGTCGGCCGCGCGATCAGCCGCGTCGACCTGACGGCGTTCAGCGCGCTGAAGACCTTCGACCCGCCGCTCCACGCGCTGCACGGCACGCTCGTCGACGACGTGACGCGGCACGGCAAGTTCCTCGACATCGACGCGAGCGGCGTGCACGTGGTCATCCACCTCGCCCGGGCCGGCTGGATCCGCTGGCGCGAGGAGGTCCCGGCGCTGCCCGCGCGGCCCAACAGCAAGAACCCGCTCGCCGCGCGCGTGGTGATCGACGACCCCGACCGCGACGCCCAGCCGGGGCTCGACATCACCGAGGCCGGCACCCGCAAGGGGCTGGCGATCTACGTCGTGCGCGACCCGCAGGAGGTCGAGGGGGTCGCGCGGCTCGGGCCGGACCCGCTCAGCGACGACTTCACCATCGACGCGCTCGCCGAGATCCTCCAGCGCGAGGGCCGCAAGCAGATCAAGGGCGTGATGCGGATGCAGTCGATCATCGCCGGCATCGGCAACGCCTACTCCGACGAGATCCTGCACGCGGCGAAGATGTCGCCCTACAAGCCCGCCAGCAGCATCGAGGGCGACGAGCTCCAGACGCTGTACGACGCCGTGCGCGGCACCCTGGGCGACGCGGTCCGTCGCTCGAGCGGGCTCGCCGCCAGCGAGCTCAAGGGCGAGAAGAAGACCAACCTCGCCGTGCACGGCAAGGCCGGCGAGGCGTGCCCGGTGTGCGGCGACATCGTGCGCGAGGTGTCGTTCGCCGACTCGAGCCTGCAGTACTGCGCGACGTGCCAGACCGGCGGCAAGCCGCTCGCGGACCGGCGTACGTCCAAGTTCCTGAAGTGACCGGACGCGGCCCGGACATGGCCCGGACAAGGCAACGGGCGCCGGTCCGACCCACCCCCGTGAAGTCCGACCGGCGCCCGGCACTGTCAAGCGTACCTTGACCTGACGCAGATCGTCTCACGCGGTGGCGGACTTGTCGCCGCCTTTTCTGGCAAATCGTTCCCAGGCGGCCTGACGGGAGACCCCGAGGGTGCGCCCGATCTCGGCCCAGGAGATGTGGCGCTCGCGGAGCAGGTCGACCCACTCGTGCGCGAAGGCGGTGTTCTGCTCGGCCGACGCCATGATCTGCGGCAGCGTCGCGAGGCACTCGGCGTCGGACATCGTCTCCCAGGGGAACGAGCCCTTCGCCGCGGCGACGCGCTCGGCGTCGTGGAGGATCGCGTGGAAGTCGTCGACGCAGGTCACGCAGACCTGGGCGCCCAGTCCGCCGATCAGCTGCAGGGTCGGTGAACCGGGCTCGCTGCAGAACGAGCAGATCTTTCCCTCGCGCGTGACCATCGTCGAGCCCTCTCCCTCAGGCGCGATGCTACTCGCCCCACCCTGAGGGCGGGGGGACCCGATCGAGCCGGTCCAGCCCCCCGGACGGACTAGCTCGACCCGGGCATCTCGGGCAGGTCGAGGTTGTCGAGCGGGTTGCCGCAGGTCTCGGTGAGGTACGTCTCGAAGGCGTCGGCCTGCTTCTTCGCCTCGGCCGACGCGTCCTTGCCGCCGGCCTCGAGCTGCTCGAGCTTGTCGATCGAGAAGTCGGAGGCGTCGATCTTGTTGGCCTGCTCCACGATCGCCTCGAAGCCCTTGCGTGCGTCGTCCGAGATGTCCGAGGGCGTGCCGACCTCCTCGATCTTCTTCGCCCAGTCCTTCACGGCCTTCGCCATCTGCTCGTCGCTGGGCAGCTCGGGGTTCGACATGTCGGCCGGCATCAGGTTCTCGAGCAGGCTCGTCTGCGTCTGGCAGAAGTCCTTCTCGGACGCGTCGCTGGGGGCGCCGCCACCGGCTCCTCCTCCACCGCAGGCGGACGCCGCGGCGCCGATCAGCAGCGCGGCGGCGCTGACGGTGAGGCGGGTACGGGACGTGGTGCGGGTGGCCATGGCTCTCCCCCAGATGCTCGGTCGCACGCGGTGGCGCGCTGGTCGGCGCCCACCCTTGCGCGTCTCACCCCTCGTCGTCCACCCGGAAGGGCGCCGGCAGCGGGAGGTGCAGGGCCGCCTCGAGCGACTCGAGGTACTCCGCCCGCGGACGTCGTACGACGCCGAGCGAGGCCAGGTGCGGCGTCTGCCACTGCACGTCCAGCACCCGGCGCTCGGCGTGCTGGTCGCCGAGCAGGTCGACCAGGGCCAGCAGCGCCACCTTGGACGCGTCGCGCTCGACGTGGAACATCGACTCGCCCGCGAACAGCCCGCCGACGCTGACGCCGTAGAGGCCGCCGGCGAGCCGGCCGTCGCGCCACGCCTCGACCGAGTGCGCCCAGCCGAGCCGGTGGAGCCGGCCGTAGGCGTGCCGGAAGTCGTGGTTGATCCAGCCGTCGGGCCGGTCCGGGCTGCCGCACGCCGCGACCACCTCGTCGAAGGCCGTGTCGATGCGGATCTCGAAGTCGCGTGCCGAGCGCCGCAGCGACCGCGACACCCGCATCCCGGTGACCGGCAGCACGCCCCGCTCGACCGGGGAGAACCAGCCGAGGTGCTCCTCCGCGTCCAGCGTCACCGGCATCGGGAAGAGGCCGAGGCTGTAGGCCGTGACGAGCGTGCCCGGCTCGAGGTCCGCGCCGACCGCGACGAGGTCGTCGTCCGGGTCCCACGACGAGCGGGGCGGGAATCCCCACGGCGTCGGGGCGGGGACGATGGGCACGTCTCGCACGCTAGTCGACCACCGTGCGGCGATCCTGTGAACGGCCCCGCTGACCACCGGCTCCTGGGGCACGCGACTGGTGACCGACCGTACGATCGGGTCATGGGCCTCAAGTCGACCGTCGGACGCCAGCTCGCGCCGCGCATCCAGGACCTCGCTCCCGGCCTCACGTCGGGCTTCGTGCGCGAGGCGCTCAACCGGGCGATCGACGGCGTCGGTCCGCTCGCCCCGGCCGCCGTCGCCGCCGACAAGCAGCTCGAGGAGCAGCGCGGCAGCGTCGACCGCGCGATCCACGAGGTCATCGAGAACAACGTCCGCTTCGCCGGGGCGCAGGGCTTCATGACCAACGTCGGCGGCCTGGTGACGATGGCCGTCACGATCCCCGCCAACGTCACGGGGCTCGCCCTGCTCCAGTGCCGGATGGTCGCCGGCATCGCGCACCTGCGCGGCCACGACCTCGACGACCCGCGCGTGCGCAACGCGATCCTCGCCGTGCTCCTCGGTGAGGACCAGGTCCACGACCTGGTCAAGCGCAAGAAGATCCCGAGCACGCCGATGGCCCTCGCCACGGCGCCCGCCCACGACCCGACGATCGACGGCGTCATCTCCGCCGTGGTGGCGACCGACATCATCGCCCGGGTGGCGGGCAAGCGGCTCGCGACGACGGTCGGGCGACGCGTGCCCGTCGTCGGCGGGGTGGTCGGCGCCGGCGCGGACGGCTACGCGACGTGGAAGATCGGGCGCTACGCCGACCGCGAGCTGCTGCCGCGGACGAAGTGACGCCTTCCGCTCCAGCAGCCCCAGTGCGTGCGCGTGGAGCGCGACGTCGGCGTGGATCGGGTCGTCCCCGCGCCGGTAGTCGGCTGCCTGCTTCGACGGGCAGCGTCAGCACCTCGTTGGGGTGGCGGCACATCGCAGGATCAGCCCGGTGGGAGCTGCGATCTGCCGCCACGCTCCCCCGCCCGTACGTCGGGGGTGGCGGCACATTGCACGTGATGAGGCCCTGTGACTGCGATCTGCCGCCACCGCCACCGCCACTGCCCCCGCGGTCGGAGCGCGCGAGTCGTCGCGACTTCCGGCCCCGCACCCGCCGGTAGGCGTCGAGGGTGCCGCGGCCGGCCGGGCTGTCCTCGAGCGAGGTGACGATCTTGCGCTTGACGCGGTAGGACGGGGTCAGCCGGGCACGGTCGCGCTCCTCGCGGGCCTCGCGCAGCTCCTCGTGGAGCCGCTCCTCGACCGCCCGGAGCCGGGCGCCCTCGACCAGGAGGGCCGAGATCGCGTCGAGGGCCGGCGGCAGCAGCCCGTCGGCCGGGACGGTGTCGGGGTCGGCGAAGGTGCCGACGTCGGGCCCGAGCAGGTCGTCGAGCGACCCGCTGACGTCGTACCCCCGCTCCGCCATCACCCCGACCCAGCTGCGGCAGAGGTCCTGCGCCCAGGCGTGGTCGTCGGGCGCGAGGCCGAGGCGGGCCGACGCGACGCCCCGCGACAGCGTCTGGTGGGCGAGCAGCTCGCGGACCAGCGGGCGGTAGTCGGGCGGCGCGATGATCGAGGTGACGCGCTGGTTGATGGTGCGCAGCAGCGAGGTCTCGGGCACGCCGAGCGACGGGTTCTCCCGCTCGGCGGCGAGGTCGAGCTCGATCCCGTCGAGGCCGAAGGTGTGCGAGAACCGGCGCCACAGCTCGCCGCGGTCGGACCCCGACGGTGGCACCGTCACGAGGTGCACCTGCGACGGAGGCAGGGACGCGCCCCAGCGGTCGAGGATGTCGGGGATCTCCTGCACCGCCCAGAACCACGAGCCGATCCGCGACTCGCGCGCCGGGTCGCGGATCGTCTCGAGGAACTTCGCGTAGGTGATGTTGCTGCGGTGCTTGACGTTCTCCTGCCACTCCGCCGGGATCTGGCGCACGAGGTCGCGCACCGACAGCACGAGGTGGACCTCGGTCTCGCCGAGCGACTCGAGCGCCCGGGCCACCTGCGTCGGCGTCGCGCGGGCGAAGATCTCGTGGCTGATGATCGAGGTGCCGTGCCACGCGCGCACCTGCTCGGCCAGCGCGTCCCACGCGCCGACGGCCTCGGTCTCCAGGCCGCCCCACGGCAGCGTCATCAGGTCGAGGGCGGCGAGGAAGTGGGCGTCGAAGCGGTCGGCCGGGTAGAGGATGTCGTGCTCGCGCAGGACCTTCTGGTTGCGGAAGAGGACGTCCTGGAGGTAGGACGTGCCGGTCTTGGGGCAGCCGACGTGGAGCAGCACCCGCTTGCTCATGCCTCCACCTTCCTCTCGGCCTTCCCCTCGCGCCAACCCGGATCCACGAGCATCCGGATCGCCAGGTCGAGCACCTGCCGGTCGTCGGGGCCGGAGGACACGGCCGACGTCGGTGCCGGACGCGGCTCGAGGTCCGCGAGGTCGCCGACGACAGGGTAGCCAGCACGGCTCAGGCTGCGGATGGTGCGGGCCGCCGAGCGCGCGACCCAGTCGCGCTCGCGGGCGGGTACGCCGACGGGCGCGACGCCGCTGTCGGGGATCCGTCGCCGCAGCGTCCGCATCAGCGCCGGTCGCTCCTGCCGGTCGACCCGGAGGCCGACGACGGCCGCGACGCGGCGGGCGAGCTCGGCCTGGTCGGCCCCCGGGACCGTCACGGTCGGCAGCGACCGCACCCCCACCTGGCGCGGGAGCAGGTCGAGGTCGGTGACGACCCGGACGAAGGGCCGGCGCCCGCCCCAGCGGTGGACGGAGGCGAGGAGGTCGGCGCGGTCGGGCAGCTGGTCGCGCTCGCGCCAGAAGCGCAGCCACTCGGCCCACGGCGTGGCGCCGGTCTCGAAGCAGCGCTGCGTCCAGGTGTGGGCGAGCAGCTCGTCGAGGGGGCGGCCGATCGCGACCACGAAGGGCCGCGGTCCGCCCTCCGGACGACCCCGCCCCAGCAGGTGCTCGCGCGTCGCCGAGGCGACGAGCGGGTCGCCGACGAGGCGGACGCGACGTCGCCAGGGGCGCGCCCAGCTGGTGGCGACCGGGTCGGCGCCGAGGGCGACCAGGTCGTCGGCCAGCACGACGCTCGCCACCCGGAGCAGCTCGCGCGCGCTGATGGTGGCGGGGTCGACGGCGGCCGCACCGAAGCCGCGGTCCGCGAGCCCGACCAGCGGGAGGTCGGCCTTGCCGCGGCCGGCCGCGGGGGCGGCGAGCACGCGATCGGCGAGTCGAGTGCGCTCGCGGTGGTCATCGCCGTGGGGCTGCGCACTCGACGCGAGGTTGAGCCGGCGCAGCAGCTCGAGCTGCTGGGCGCCCGGCACGCGTCCGTACGTCGGGTCGGCCGGCGCCGTCGTCGGTGCCGGACCACGCCAGCCACGGCGTCGTACCGCCGTCGCGCAGGTGGGCGACCCACCCGCCGGCGCGCCCGGCTGCCGAGGAGGCTGGGGAGGGGACGGCGGACCCGGTCAACGGTCGCGCAACCGGCGTACGGTCTGGCGGACCTTGTCGCCCACGGTGTCGCCGGCAGCGCGGCTGGCGGCCTCCTGGGTCATCACCGTGAGGGCGTCGAGGGCGGCCCCGAGCTCGAGCTTGGCGCGCACGCGGTCGGGGTTGCGCCACACCTCGCCCTCGGCGGGGCGACGCGGGCGGAGGTCCTCGACGTCGCCGATCACGTCGACGCCGCTGCCCTTCACCCAGTCGATCCAGACCTGCGCGCGCTCCTCGGCGAAGTCGAAGCGCTCGGGCGGCAGCCGCACCGGGATCGCGGCGCGCGAGACCAGCACCTCCTGGGCGAGGACCTCGCGGATGAGGTCGTCGTAGGCCGGCTCGCGCCAGACGCCGAGCTCGAGGCGGCGGTTGAGCCTGCGCAGCAGCGAGGTCTCGGCGATGCCGAGGGAGCGGTTGTCCCGCTCGGAGTCCAGCGGCGCCCAGGCCGGGTCGATGCCGAAGGCGCGGCAGAAGCGCAGCCACAGCTCGTCGCCGTTGGGTCCGCGGTCGTGCGGGACGGTGACGACGTGGACCCGCTCGGGCGGCAGCTTGGCGCCCCACTGCGACAGCACGCGCGGCAGGTCCATCGCGTTGCAGAACCAGGTCTGGCCGCGCTCGACCTTGGTGAGGAAGCGCTTGAAGGTCCACTTGCGGCCCTGCTTGATCGACTCCTGCCAGGCGGCGGGGAGCTGGCGGCCGAGGTCGCGCGCGGAGTAGACGACGTGGACCTCGTTGTCGGCGAGGTCGTTCATGGCCTTGGCGATCTTGTCGGGCTTGGCGCCCGCGAGGATCTCGTGGCTGATCACGACGTTGCCGTCGGCGCGGTTGACCCGCTTGACCATCGTGTCCCACGCACCGTTGGCGTGGCCGGGGCTGCCGCCCCAGTCCTGCTCGAGCAGGTCGAGCGCCGCGCGGAAGTGGAAGAGGTCGGAGTCGACCCCCGCGCCTCGTCGGGACGGTCACGCCGTGGCGGCTCAGCGACGACGCGTTGAGCAGCAGCCGGTCCTGGAGGTAGGTCGTCCCGGTCTTGGGCGCGCCGATGTGCAGGTGGACGACGCGGCTCATGCGGTGATGGTAGTCAGTCAGGCGCCCAGCGCTCGTACGACGGCGCTGGGGCTGGGTCGCCCGAGGTGCCCGGCCATCCAGACGCTGGTGGCGACGACCGCGTCGAGGTCGACACCGTGGTCGATGCCGAGCCCGGTCAGCATCCACACCAGGTCCTCGGTGGCGAGGTTGCCGGTGGCCGTCTTCGCGTAGGGGCAGCCGCCGAGGCCGCCGGCGCTCGCGTCGAACGTGGTGATGCCGGACTGCAGCGCGGAGTAGGTGTTGGCGAGGGCCTGGCCGTAGGTGTCGTGGAAGTGCATCGCGAGCTGGTCCGTGCCGATCCCCGCGTCGGCGAAGGCCGCGACCAGCGCCGTCACGTGCCCGGCGGTGCCGACGCCGATGGTGTCGCCGAGGCTGAGCTGGCTGGCGCCGAGGTCGAGGAGCCGCGTGCCGACGGTCACGACCTGCTCGATCGGGACGGCGCCCTCCCACGGGTCGCCGAAGCACATCGAGACGTAGGCGCGCACGTCCATCCCGGCCTCGCGCGCCCGCGCGACCGTCGGCTCGAACATGGCGAACTGCTCGTCGAAGGTGCGGTTGAGGTTCTTCGGCGCGAAGGTCTCCGTGGCGCTGCCGAAGATCGCGATGTGCTCCAGGCCGAGCTCGAGCGCCCGGTCGAGGCCGCGCTCGTTGGGCACCAGCACCGGCAGGTGCCGTCCCGCGTCGCCGAGGGCGGTCATCACCTCGGCGGCGTCCGCGAGCTGCGGCACCCAGGTCGGGTGCACGAAGCTGGTGGCCTCGACGATCGGCAGGCCGGCGGCGACGAGACGCCGGACGAACTCGACCTTCACCTCGGTCGGGACGATCGCCTTCTCGTTCTGCAGGCCGTCGCGCGGGCCGACCTCGTAGATCGTGACCGCAGCAGGCAGGCCGTCGGCGCGGACGGTCATCGGGAGGTCGGGTCGCTCAGCCTCGGTCGGCTCCACGATGAACAGGGTGGCGCCGAGCGTGACGTGCTCGCCGACCGAGGCGCCGACCGACGTCACCGTGCCCGCGAAGGGCGCCTTGAGCGCGAGCTCCATCTTCATCGCCTCCATCGCTCCCAGCGTCTCACCCTCGGCCACGGGCTGGCCGTCGGTGACGAGGACGTCGAGGACGGTGCCGGGCATCGGCGCGACGCAGCGTGCCGTCGCCCGCCGCCGGCGCGTGGTCGCGAAGGCGTCGGGGCGCTCGAAGACGAAGCGCTGGCCCTGGTGCACGACCTCGATGAGTCGCGGCTGGGCACGTTGACGACTGCGTGCTCGTCGCACTCCGTCGACTGGCGAGATGCGACGTATGGTCGGCGAGCCGTTCGCCGGATCGCGACGTCGATCGGTGGCGGCGCGTCCGTCGACCGCGGTCGTGGCCGCAAGGTCGACCGGCCGGCTCCAGCGCGACCAGAGCGGCGCCGGGTCGGCCGCCGAGCGCCAGCCGTCGGCGCGCGACGGGTCGCGCGCGACCCGGTCGGGAGCGAACCGGGGACCGGTGAGCGCCGCGGGCACCGCGGCGAGCATGCGAGCCACCCGTCCTCGGGGCCGGGCACCTCGGCGCGGTCGAGCCACGCCGTGTCGATGGTGGCGTCGCGGAACTCGTCGCGACGCCGCCAGGGCGCGCACGAAGCCGGTGTTGGTGGTCAGGCCGAGGATCGCCGGTCGCGTCGAGCGCGTCGACCAGTGCGGCCCGCGCGGCCTCGCGGTCCTCGCCCCAGGCGATCACCTTGCCGAGCATCGGGTCGAAGCTGGTGCTGACGTCCTGCCCGGACTCGAGGGCGTGGTCGACCCGGGACGGTGGTCACCTGCCTCGGGCGCCAGCCGCACCGATCGACGTCCGACCCGGCCTGGGGCAGGAAGCCGTCGAAGGAGTCCTCGGCGTAGACGCGGGCCTCGATCGCGTGGCCCTCGAGCGTGACGTCGTCCTGGGCGAAGCGGAGCGGCTCGCCGGCGGCGACCAGCAGCTGCAGCTCGACGAGGTCGATGCGCTCGCCGCGGACCCGGACGACCTCCTCGGTCACCGGGTGCTCGACCTGGAGGCGGGTGTTCATCTCGAGGAAGTAGAACTCGCCGGTGGCGTTGTCGAGCAGGAACTCGACGGTGCCGGCGTTGGTGTAGCCGCACTGCGCGGGCGAGCGCGACGGCGCTGCGGTGATCGCCGCGCGCTGCGCCTCGCTGATCGTCGGGGCCGGCGCCTCCTCGAGCACCTTCTGGTGGCGGCGCTGCGTCGAGCAGTCGCGCTCGAAGAGGTGCACGACGTTGCCGTGGTGGTCGGCGAGGACCTGCACCTCGATGTGGCGGCCGTACTCGACGTACTTCTCGATCAGGATCGTGTCGTCGCCGAAGGCCGTGAGCGCCTCGCGCTGCGCGGCGGCGAACGACTCCGTCGTACTCCGCCGCGGACCGCGGACGATCCGCATCCCCTTGCCGCCACCGCCGGCGGCGGCCTTGACCAGCACGGGGTAGGCGAAGGTCGCCGGGTCGGCGTCGAGGCGAGTAGGACGGCACGACCGGCACGCCGGCCGCGACGGCGATCTCGCGGGCGGCGTCCTTGTTGCCCATCGCGTCCATCACGTCGGCCGACGGGGCCGACGAGGGTGACGTGCTCGGTGCCCTCGAGCGCGCGGGCGAACGCCGCCCGCTCGGAGAGGAAGCCGTAGCCGGGGTGGACGAGCCGCGCGCCGGCCTGCCGCGGCCGCGGCGACGATCTCGTCGATGGCGAGGTAGCTCGAGACCTCGCACCGCCTGGTCGGCCGTGCGCACGTGCGGCGCGTCGCGGTCGAGCGGCGGTGTGGACCGCGACGGTGCGGCAGGCCGAGGCGGCGGGCGGTGCGCATGATGCGCAGGGCGATCTCGCCGCGGTTGGCGATCAGGACTGTGTTGACCATCGGGTGCCTTTCGGGGTCCCCGCGGCGTTGTTCTCGGGGGAGCGAAGCGGAGGAGAGAAGAACGTCGTGGAGTCTCACATCCGGAAGATGCCGTAGGACGGCTCGGGGATCGGGGTGTACGACGTCGCGGCGAGGGCCATGCCGAGCACCCGGCGGGTGTCGGCGGGGTCGATGATCCCGTCGTCCCAGAGCCGGGCGCTGGCGTAGTAGGGCGAGCCCTGCGTCTCGTACTGCTCGCGGATCGGCGCCTTGAACGCCTCGACCGCCTCGTCGTCCTCGAGGTCGGTGCGGACCGTCGCGAGCACGGAGGCCGCCTGCTCGCCACCCATCACCGAGATCCGCGCGTTGGGCCACATCCAGAGGAAGCGCGGGTCGTAGGCGCGCCCGCACATGCCGTAGTTGCCGGCACCGAAGGAGCCGCCGATGACGACGGTGAACTTCGGCACGACGCTGCACGCCACGGCGGTGACGAGCTTGGCGCCGTCGCGGGCGATGCCCCGGTTCTCGTACTCCCGGCCGACCATGAAGCCGGTGATGTTCTGCAGGAACACCAGCGGGATCCTGCGCTGGTTGCACAGCTCGATGAAGTGGGCGCCCTTGAGCGCCGACTCGCTGAAGAGGATGCCGTTGTTGGCGACGATGCCGACCTCGTAGCCGTTGATCCGGGCGAAGCCGCACACCAGCGTGTCGCCGTACAGCTTCTTGAACTCGTGGAAGCGGCTGCCGTCGACCACGCGGCGGATCACCTCGCGCACGTCGTAGGGCGTGCGGGTGTCGGTCGGCACGACGTCGTAGAGCGACTCGGCCGGCTCGTGCGGCTCCTCGACGTCGGCGCTCGGCTCGCGGACCGGACGCGCGGCGGGCAGGGTGTCGACGATCGAGCGGACGATCGCGAGCGCGTGGGCGTCGTCCTCGGCGAGGTGGTCGACCACGCCGGACGTGCGGGCGTGCACGTCGCCGCCACCGAGGTCCTCGGCCGTGACGACCTCACCGGTCGCGGCCTTCACCAGCGGCGGGCCGCCGAGGAAGATCGTGCCCTGGTTGCGCACGATCACGGTCTCGTCGGACATGGCCGGGACGTAGGCGCCGCCGGCGGTGCACGAGCCCATCACGCTGGCGATCTGCGGGATGCCCTTCGCCGACAGGTTGGCCTGGTTGAAGAAGATCCGGCCGAAGTGCTCACGGTCGGGGAACACCTCGTCCTGCATCGGCAGGAAGGCGCCGCCGGAGTCGACGAGGTAGATGCACGGCAGGTGGTTCTCCGCGGCGATGGTCTGCGCGCGGAGGTGCTTCTTGACCGTCATCGGGTAGTAGGTGCCGCCCTTGACGGTGGCGTCGTTCGCGACGATGACGCACTCGCGTCCCGAGACCCGGCCGATGCCGGCGACGACCCCTGCGGACGGGACGGTGTGGTCGTCGCCGTCTCCCCCCGACCCGCCGCCGTACATGCCGTACGCCGCCAGCGGCGCGATCTCGAGGAACGGGCTGCCGGCGTCGAGCAGCCGGTCCACCCGGTCGCGGGCCAGCAGCTTGCCGCGGTCGGTGTGCTTCTTCCGCGCGCTCTCCGACCCGCCCTGGCGGACGCGGGCCAGCCGCGCGCGCAGGTCGTCGACGAGCTCGCGCATGGTCGGGGGGCCGGAGGGTGGGACTGGCTGCTCGGACACACCGCTAGGTTAGCGATCGTTAACCTAGCGGTCCAGTGGCGGGAACTCACCGTGCAGCGTGGTCCCCGTGCCGATCTGCGAGGTCAGCTCCAGCGTCCCGCCGGCGGCGGCCATCCGCGCCTCCATGCCGAGCAGGCCGCCGGTGGTCACTCCCGCCGGGTCGAAGCCGCGGCCGTCGTCGGAGACCGTGAAGGAGACGCGCGGCAGGCCGCGGACGGTCACCCGGACGGTCGTCGCCCCGGCGTGCTTGGCCACGTTGGTGAGGGCCTCGAGGATGCAGAAGTAGGCCGCCGCCTCGACCTGGGGGCTCGGGCGCTCGAAGTCGGGCTCCGCGTCGAGCGTCACCGGCACGACCGACCGGCGGGCCATCGCCTGGAGGGCGACCGCCAGGCCGCGCTCGGCCAGGAGGGGCGGGTAGATGCCGCGGGCGAGCTCGCGCAGCTCGCCGAGGATCTCGCGGTTGTCGGCGGCCAGCTGGCCCAGCAGCGCGGCGGCGCCCTCGCTGCGACCCGCCTGCAGCTCCTTGCGGACCCGCTCGATCGTCACGCTCATCGCGAGCAGCCGCTGCTGCGCGCCGTCGTGGAGGTCGCGCTCGAGGCTGCGGCGGGCGGCGTCGGCCACCTCGACCATGCGGGTGCGTGACTCCTCCAGCTGCTCGGTCCGCTCGTTGAGGCGCTGGTAGGCGTCGCGGACCAGGTAGGTCACGACCAGCACGACCGCCGGCAGGGACGCCGCGATCACCAGCGCGTTGACCCACCAGAGGTCGTTGAGGGCGTCGTCGCGCCGTGCCTCCGCGAGCGCGGCGACACCGGCGCTGCCCAGGACCGCGTAGACCAGGAACGCGTTGAGCCAGGCCCGCGAGACGTACGGGATCGCGACCAGCGCCGGGACCAGCATCAGCAGCGCGGTCAGCGGCGACAGGTTGGGAGTGGCGTAGGTGCCGCCCACCGCGAAGGACCCGGCCGACAGCGCGAAGCCGCTCAGCACCGCGCGGGCGCCGAAGCGCGGCGTCAGCGGCAGCGTCACCAGCATCAGGGCGGTCGCGACCAGCATCACCGCGAGGTCGACCAGCACCGAGCTGTGCCGGAAGCCCAGCGAGTAGGCCAGCGCCAACGAGCCGGTCGAGACGACGAGCGCGAGCAGGTTGATCCGCAGGAGGCGGACGAGGGCGGGGTCGAGCGAGTCCCACCCGCCGAGCAGCCGGTTCATCGGCGCGGCGCCACCCCGCCGCTCGCGCCGCCGCCCACGCCGGCCTCGCTCAGGAAGACGAGCGTCGCCGCCACCCGCCGGTGCACCGGGGAGTCGGCGGGCAGGTCGAGCTTGGTCAGGATCGAGTTGATGTGCTTCTCCACGGCCCGGTCGGTGACCACGAGCTCGGCCGCGATCGCGCCGTTGGTCATCCCGCGCGCCACGAGCGAGAGCACCTCGAGCTCGCGCGGGGTCAGCCGGTCGAGCAGCGAGTCGTGCCGACGGGTGCCGGTCGCCACCAGGGCGTCGACGACGATCTGGTCGATCACCGACCCGCCGCCCGCGACCGTGCGCAGCGCCGCCACCAGCTCGTCGACGTCGGCGACCCGCTCCTTGAGGAGGTAGCCGCGGCCGTCGCTCCCCTCGCGCACCAGGTCGAGGGCGTACTCCACGTCGGTGTACTGCGTCAGCGCGACGACGCCCGTGCCGGGATGCGTACGCCGCAGCTCGGCCGCCGCGCGGATCCCCTCGTCGGTGAAGTCGGGGGGCATCCGGATGTCGGTCAGGAGCACGTCGGGCCGGTGCTCGTCCACGGCGGCGAGCAGCTCCGGCAGGTTGGTCGCGGTGGCCACCACGTCGATGTCGTCGAAGCCCTCCAGCAGCGCCAGGACGCCGGCGCGGAGGAGGTCACCGTCCTCGGCGAGGACGACACGGATCTGCGACATGCCGGCACTGTAGCCACGCGCCTCGGGCCCTGTCGGTAGAGCAGGCACCACCCCGCCGCGAGCCGCTGATCCGGACCGCGAAAGGTGGTGCTGACCCCACTGGATTTCTCACCGGTCGCGAGCAAGACTCTCAGGCGATACGTGGTGCGTTGATCGTGGGGATCAGCCGGAGGGCCGTTGCGGGGGTGCGGCCCATCGGAAGCGCCAGGGGAGGCACGTGTGATTCCGCTCGCCATCTGGGAGCAACCGAAGAGACCGCAGCGGCACGACGTCACGCTGCCCGCGCCACGACGAGGCGCGGACGGAGCGACGGTCGACGGGTTAACAGGCACTAACCTCGACGACGTGACCAGCCGGCGCCAGCAGATCCTCGACATCGCGGCCGAGCTGTTCGCCGCGCGCGGGTTCCACGGCGTCTCGGTCGCCGAGCTCGGCGCCGCCTGCGGCATCTCGGGGCCGGCGCTCTACAAGCACTTCGAGTCCAAGGACGCGATGCTCGCCGAGATGCTGGTCAGCATCAGCGAGACGCTGCTGGCCGAGGGGCGTGCGCGCGTCGCCGGGGCCGAGGGTCCGCGCCAGGCGCTCGAGGCCCTCGTCGAGTGGCACATCGAGTTCGCCATCGAGCACCGTGCGCTCATCGTCGTCCAGGACCGCGACTGGAGCAGCCTGCCCGACGAGGCGCGCGAGCGGGTCCGCGCCCTGCAGCGGGCCTACGTCGACGTGTGGGCCACCGAGCTGCGCCGCCACGGCACCATGAGCCCGGAGGCGTCCCGCACCCGTGCGCACGTGCTGTTCGGCCTGCTCAACTCCACGCCGCACAGCGGTCGGCTGCCCGACACCCAGATGCACGACGTGCTCCGCGACATGGCGCACGGGGCGCTCGGCCTCTCCTGAGCCACGCCCGGGAGTGGTGCCTGCACCACTGACGGCGGGTCGTGCGGGAGGCGACGATGGTCTCGACGTACGCCTCTCACCAGGCGTCGAACGGTCGGTCCTGCTCCAGCAACCGGGCAGCCCGCACCGCGGCGTCCTCGGCCACGCCGAGGTCGTCGACCTCGATGTCGTCTCCGGGCCGGGGTTTCCGGGGGGATCCCTGGCCCGGGTACGGCCCCTCGCGGGGCGCGGTGATGCGGTGCAGGTCGCGCATCACCCGGTCGCGCGACAGCCCGCGCAGGTGCGTGAGCACGAACGGGTCCGCCTGGATCAGCCACGCCAGCTGGGTCAGCACGGCCAGGGCGTGGGGGCACGGGTCGAGCCACCCCTCGCAGGTGCAGGCCGAGCCCAGCTCGCCGCCGTACGGCAGCAGCTCGACGCCGGCCTCCTCGACGGCCTCGACGAAGGCGTGGGGCAGCTGGCCCGCCAGCAGCGCGCCGATCCGGCCCGACTCGGCGGCGACCAGCTCGGTGAACGCCGCCGCGTCGGACTCGTCGAGCACCGGGACGGTCACCTCGACCGTGAAGGCGTCGTGGCCGTCGGTCACGGCGGCCACCGCGCCGCCGTCGCTGACGGTGATCGACCCGACGTGCCCCGCCCGGGCGAGCGCCCGGCCGGTGCGGAGGTCCTTCTCGCCGAAGGCGGCCTCCTCGACCGCGCGGAGCACCGCCTTGCTCCACCACGTGCCGGTGCCGCCACCGCGCCGGGCCGGCAGGCGGGGGTGGGTCGTGCCGGTTCCGTCGCTCGTCATCTCCGCAGCTCGACGAGGTCGCGGAGCTCGGCGTCCGACAGCTCGGTGAGCGCGGTCTCGCCGCTGGCCAGCACCGAGTCGGCGATGGAGCGCTTGCGGGTGAGCAGCTCGGCGATCTTCTCCTCGATGGTCCCCTGGGTGACGAAGCGGTGCACCTGGACCGGCTTGGTCTGGCCGATCCGGTAGGCGCGGTCGGTGGCCTGGTCCTCGACGGCGGGGTTCCACCAGCGGTCGAAGTGGAGGACGTGGTCGGCGGCGGTGAGGTTGAGCCCGGTGCCGCCGGCCTTGAGGGAGAGCAGGAAGACCGGGACCTCGCCGGCCTGGAAGCGGGCGACCATCGCCTCGCGCTCGCGCACGGGCGTCCCGCCGTGCAGCAGCTGGTGCGGCACGCCGGTGGTGCCGAGGTGCCGCTCGAGCAGGCGCGCCATCGCGACGTACTGCGTGAAGACGAGGACCGCGCCCTCCTCGGCGATGACGGTGCCGACGAGCTCGTCGAGGAGCTCGAGCTTCTCCGAGCGCCCGCGCAGCTTGGGGTTGGGCTGGCGCAGGTAGTGGGCCGGGTGGTTGCAGATCTGCTTGAGCCCGGTCAGCAGCTTGAGCACCAGGCCGCGACGGGTCTCCTCGTCGGCCTCCTCGATGCGGCGCATCGACTCGCGCACGAGCGTCTCGTAGAGGACGACCTGCTCGCGGGACAGCCCGAGCAGGTGGTCGGTCTCGGTCTTGGCCGGCAGCTCGGGGGCGATGCCCGGGTCGGACTTGCGGCGGCGCAGCAGGAACGGGCCGATCAGGTCGGCGAACTGCCGCGCCTTGGTCGGCTCGAGCCCGGACTCGATCGGCCCCGCCCACACCTTGCGGAAGGCGTTGCGGCTGCCGAGCAGGCCGGGGATCGCCCAGTCGAGGATCGACCAGAGCTCGGTGAGGTCGTTCTCGACGGGCGTGCCGGTGAGGGCCACCCGCGCGGCGCTGGGGATGGTGCGCAGGGCGCGGGCCGCGGCCGACCGCGAGTTCTTGATGTGCTGCGCCTCGTCGGCGACGACGAGGTCCCAGGGCACCTCGGCGAGCAGTGCCGCGTCGTTGCGCATCGTCCCGTAGGTCGTCAGCACGAAGCCGCTCACGCCGTCGAGGTCGCGGGCGCTGCCGTGGTGGCGGCGCACCGGCACCCCGGGCGCGAAACGGCGGATCTCCGCCTCCCAGTTGCCGAGCAGCGAGGCCGGGCAGACGACGAGCGTCGGGCGCGCACCCGTGCCGGGCGTGTCGAGACCCTGCCGGTGCAGGTGCAGCGCGATCAGCGTGATCGTCTTGCCGAGCCCCATGTCGTCGGCCAGGCAGGCGCCGAGGCCGAGCGAGGTGAGCTCGGCCAGCCAGCTCAGCCCGCGCCGCTGGTAGTCGCGGAGGTCGGCCTGCAGGGCGGGGGGCACGTCGACCAGGTCGCCGGTCGCGGCGGCGGCGAGCCGGTCGCGGACCTTCAGCAGGCTGGCGCCGACGATCGCCTCGTAGGGCACGTCCTCGACGTCGACCACCCCGGTCAGCGTCACCGCGAGCGCCTGCACCGGGGTGATCGTGCGGATCAGCCGCTTGCGGGCGCGCTTGATGACCGAGGAGTCGACCGCGACCCAGTTGTCGCGCAGCTTGATGATCGGGCTCGTCGCGCGCGACAGCTCGTCCATCTCGTCCTCGGTCAGCTCCTCGCCGTGCAGCGAGAGCTGCCACTCGAAGCCGAAGAGCGCCTGCGGCCCGAAGAGCCCGTCCTGCAGCGGCTCCTCGCGTACGCCGACGGCGGACCGCTGCCGGCCCAGCTCGACGCGCTGGGTCACCTCACGGTCGAGGTACTTCGGCCACATGACCGGGTGCCCCGCCTCGGTCAGCGCCGCCGCGCCGGTGTCGAGGAGCGACAGGATCTCGTCGGAGTCGAGGACGATCTCGTCGGGCACCCGCAGGTCGAGGAGCCGGTCGAGCACCGGCCACGCGTCGGCGGCGGACCGCAGCGCGATCGCCGCGTGCGTCCGCGCCCGCTCGCCGAAGCCGTGTGCCGCGTCGGGACCGATGTCGGCCCACAGCTCGGAGGCGTCGGCCATGTGGGCGGCGTTGTCGACGGCGTGCACCTGCAGCACGAGGCGTACGGCACCGGCGACGAGCTCCTCCTCGTCGGCCTCGATGCGGAACGAGATCGAGACCAGGTGCGGCCGGTCGTCGCGGCCACGCGAGCGGATCCGGGCGATGCGCTGCTGGAGCTGGTCGCTGAAGTCGTCGGGGGTCGAGGTCGCCGGCGCGGGGCGGGCGGGCAGCCGGGCGCCGAGGCGCGACCGGCCCGGGGTGGTGCGCGGCATCGTGTCGACGACCGCGTCGAGCAGGCCGCGGACCATGCCCTCGGCGGTGGCCGCGTCGAACCCGTCGGTGGCCCGCGAGGTCGCCAGGTCGACGATGCGGCGCTCGTCGGCCGGGTCGAGCCCGGCCACCTGCCAGTGCCGGCCGTCCGGGTCGGGTGCGAAGCGGCCCGAGGCCACCAGCTGCAGCCCCATCAGCGCAGCGCCGGCGAGCAGCGAGACCGACGGGTGGAGGTCGTCCTGGTCACGGACCTTGCCGAGCACCGGCAGCGCACCACGGATCGGCATCACGATCGTGCGCCGGTCGTCGGTGAACTCGATCGAGCCCTCCCGGGGCGGCTCCCCCACCAGCAGCCTGGCGGGACCGGTCACCGGGACAAGACTCATGCACGCCGCTGCTCCGTGCGCGCACGAGGCACGGACGCGGTCGCATGACTCGCTCGCTGCGCTCATGACCACCCTTCTTCGATCCGCTCGACAGGACGCTAACGCCTCGCACCGACAGCTGGTTCCCGGCGGGGTCCCCGCAGGCTCGCGACCGCTACCGTCGGCCGCATGACCTCGGAGCTCGACCTCTCGGCGCTGCTGGCGGACCACCCGGTGATCGACGGCCACAACGACCTGCTGTGGGAGGCGCGCGCCCAGGTGGCGTACGACTTCACGCGCCTCGACGTCGGCACCGGTGGCACGCCCACCCACACCGACCTGCCGCGGATGCGGGCCGGCGGGATGGGCGCGCAGTTCTGGTCGGTCTACGTGCCGTGCCGGCTCACCGGCGACGACGCGGTCAGCGCGACCCTCGAGCAGGTCGACGCGGCCCGCCACCTCACCGAGTCGTACGCCGACCAGCTGGCGTGGGCGACCACCGCCGACGAGGTCGAGGCGGCGTGGGCGTCGGGTCGGATGGCCTCGCTCATGGGCGCCGAGGGCGGGCACTCGATCAACAGCTCGCTCGGCACGCTGCGGCGGCTGCACGAGCTGGGCGTGCGCTACCTGACGCTGACCCACAACGCGAACACGCCGTGGGCCGACTCGGCGACCGACCGCCCTGCGGCCGGCGGGCTGACGGCGTTCGGCCGCGAGGTGGTGCGCGAGATGAACCGCATCGGGATGATGGTCGACCTCTCCCACGTCTCGGCCGACACGATGCGCGCCGCGCTCGACGTCGCCGAGGCGCCGGTGATCTTCAGCCACAGCTCGGCCCGGGCCGTCACCGACAGCCGCCGCAACGCGCCCGACGACGTGCTCGAGCAGATGGCAGCCGGCGGCGGCGTCTGCATGGTGACCTTCGTGCCGAAGTTCGTGAACACCGCGTGCGCCGATGCGCACCGCGAGACGGTGGCCGCCGCGGAGGCGGAGGGGATCCTCGAGTCCGACGGCGAACGGTTCGCGGCCTTCGAGGACCGGTGGGTCGTCGACCACCCCGTCCCCACCGCGACCCTGATGGACGTCGTCGCGCACTGCGAGCACGTGCGCGAGGTCGCCGGGATCGACCACATCGGCCTCGGCGGCGACTACGACGGCGTCGAGGTCCTGCCCACCGGGCTCGAGGACGTCTCGACCTACCCGGCCCTGCTCGAGGCCCTGGCCGACCGCGCCTGGTCCGCCGACGACCTCGCCCGCCTGACCTGCCGCAACACCCTGCGCGTGATGCGCGAGGTGGAGGACGCGGCGCGGCGGATCCGGGCCGAGCGCGGCCCGAGCCTGGCGCGGATCGAGGACCTCGACGGCGTACGTCCCTGAGCCTCCCTCTGGAGTCACCGGATATCCGGTGACCGCCACGGTTGTCAGCCCAGATCTCGGCCGACAACCGTAGGACTCGGGTGCGAAGCTCGATCGTCGAAGCCCTCCGACCCGGGCCGCCCGCCGCGACGGCCATCCGCGGGGGTGACGCAGCACACGGCCACGAGTCGACAAAAGGATTAGTTCGTTGTCCGAGGCAACCAATACCGTGGAGCCGTGACCGACCTGAAGCTCCAGTCCGACGACACCCAGCCGGACAACTCCGACAAGCTCGACAAGAGCGTCCTGATGGTGGCCGGCGTGGTCGTCCTCGGCGCCATCATGTCGATCCTCGACATCACCGTCGTCTCCGTCGCGCTCAACACCTTCCAGCAGGAGTTCGACGCGACCGCGGCCGAGGTCGCCTGGACGATGACGGGCTACACGCTCGCCCTTGCCAGCGTCATCCCGCTGACCGGCTGGGCCGCCGACCGCTTCGGCACCAAGCGCCTCTACCTGCTGGCCGTGGCGCTGTTCACCGCCGGCTCGGTCCTCTGCGCGACGGCGTCCTCGCTCGAGCTGCTCGTGCTCTTCCGGGTGCTGCAGGGCCTCGGCGGCGGGATGCTGATGCCGCTCGGCATGACCATCCTGACCCGCGCCGCCGGCCCGGAGCGGATCGGTCGCGTGATGGCCGTGCTCGGCATCCCGATGCTGCTCGGCCCGATCTTCGGCCCGATCCTCGGTGGCGCGCTGATCGAGAGCGCCTCGTGGCACTGGATCTTCCTGATCAACCTGCCGATCGGCATCGCTGCCCTCGTCTACGCCTGGATCGTGCTGCCGCAGGACGACGTCGAGCCGTCGGAGTCCTTCGACTGGATCGGCATGCTGCTCCTCTCGCCCGGTCTCGCCGCGTTCCTCTACGGCGTCAGCTCCATCCCCGAGGAGGGCACCGCGATGGCGGCCCGCGTGCTCGTCCCCGCGGTCCTCGGCCTCGCCCTGATCGTGGCGTTCGTGCCGTGGGCGCTGGCCAAGCGCAACATCCACCCGCTGGTCGAGCTGCGCCTGTTCCAGAACAAGAACATGACCGTCGCGATCATCGCGATGAGCCTCTTCGCGATCGCGTTCTTCGGCGCCTCGCTGCTCTTCCCGCTCTACTTCATCCAGGTCCGCGGCGAGGGCACCCTCGACACCGGCTGGCTGCTCGCCCCGCAGGGCGTCGGCGCGATGATCACGATGCCGATCGCCGGCATCCTGGCCGACAAGATCGGCCCCGGGAAGATCGTGCTGACCGGCGTCACCGTGATCACCGTCGGCATGGCGATGTTCACCCAGATCGGCGCCGACACGTCCTACACCTACATCCTCGGCGCGCTCTTCATCATGGGCCTCGGCATGGGCGGCACGATGATGCCGATCATGACCGCCGCGCTGGCGACCCTCACCGCGCACAACGTGGCTCGCGGCTCGACCCTGCTCAACATCACCCAGCAGGTGGCGGCCTCGATCGGCACCGCGCTGTTCTCGGTGATCCTCACCAACGAGATCAAGGACTCGCGGTTCGTCGCGGCGGGCCAGGCGATGGCCGCGGCCGGGGGCGACCAGACCGCGATCGGCCAGATCATGGAGAAGTTCGGCCTGAGCCAGTCCCAGGTCGAGAACCTCCAGGCGCTCGCGACCAGCGACCTCGCCGACGCCTTCGCGACGGTCTTCATCGTCGCGACGGTCCTGGTGGCCTGCTGCCTGATCCCGGCCGCGTTCCTGCCGCGCAAGAAGGTCGCGACGGTCGACCCGACGGTGATGGTCGGTCACTGACCGCAGCACCACGTCGTACGACGTCCGCGGCCCGTCCTCCTGCTGGAGGGCGGGCCGCTGTCGTTTGCCGCCTCCTCTCCCGGCCAGCCACGAACGGGTGGAAGATCGGTCGAGAAAGTTTCCGCGGGCTGTCGATCTCCGGTGGTGGGCGGCGACGAGGTGGTGACTGGCCCCGGACCACGGGGCCGCGACAGAGAGGCACGACCATGAAGTACGTCCTGATGTACACCTCCCGCCCCGACCTGGCCGCGGGCGCCGACCCCGAGGCAGCGCAGGCGCTCTACAAGCGGGTCTACGAGTGGTTCGGCGAGAACGCCGGCGTGCTGGCCGACTCCGGCGCGAGCTGCTCGGCGTCGAGACCGCCACCACCGTCCGGCACTCCGCCGGACGGCGCCGTCGTCGTCGACGGTCCCTTCAACGAGGCCAAGGAGGTCATCGGCGGGTTCAGCGTGATCGACGTCGCCGACATGGACGCCGCCATCGCCGTCGTGAAGACCTGGCCGATGCTCGACCTGCCCGGCGTCGCCGTCGAGATCCGGCCGATGGTCGAGGACTACGCCCAGTTCGAGTGATCGCCGCGTGACCACCGATCCCCCACGGACGACCTCCTCGCGCGGACCCTGCGCGAGGAGGCCGGCCCGTTGGTGACCCGACTGACGCGCCGCTTCGGCGACTTCGACCTCGCCGAGGAAGCCGTGCAGGGGGCGGTCGTCGAGGCGCTCACGACGTGGCGGCGCGACGGAGCCCCGCACCGGCCGGGCGCGTGGCTCCAGGTGGCGGCAACCCGCAACGCCATGGACGGCATGCGACTGCGGGACCGCCAGCGCGCGCTCGCGCACCGCGCCGACGCCCCGGCGTACGACGCCGCGGCGGGTGACACCGACGACCGCCTCGCCCTTCTCTTCGCGTGCTGCCACCCGGCGCTCGCACCCGAGGCGCGGCTCGCGCTGACGCTGCGTGCCGTCGTCGGCCTGACGACGCCGCAGATCGCGCGGGCCTTCCTCACCCACGAGTCGACCCTGGCCCAGCGCATCGTGCGTGCCAAGCGCAAGGTGGTGGCCGCGGGGATCAGCCTCGCGGTGCCGGCTGGGTCCGATCTCAGCGCTCGCCTCGACGACGTGCTCGCCGTGGTCTACGTGATGTTCAACGAGGGGTTCGTGTCGTCGACCGGTCCGACCCAGGACCGTGACCTCGCGGCGGACGCGGTCTGGCTCGCAGGCGTGGTCGCGACCGCGCTGCCCGACGAGGCGGAGGCCTGGGGCCTCGCCGCGCTGCTCACGATCCAGCACGCCCGCAGCCGGGCACGGTTCGCCGACGGCGACCTCGTCCTGCTGCGCGACCAGGACCGCGCCCTCTGGGACGCCGCGGCGATCGAGCAGGGCGAGCGGATGATCGAGCGTGCGGCAGCACTCCGTCGCCCGGGGCGCTACCAGCTGCAGGCGGCGATCGCCGCGGTGCACGCGACCGGCGCCAGCTGGGCGGAGACGGACTGGCTCCAGATCGTGCTGCTCTACGACGAGCTGGCCCGGCTCGACCCGTCACCGGTCGTCCGGCTCAACCAGGTGGTCGCCCGGGCGCAGGTCACCGGTCCCGCCGACGCCCTCGACACGCTGGCGACCCTCGCCGGGCCGTTGGCCGGCTACCACCTGTTCCACGCCACGCGGGCGCAGCTGCTGAGCGACCTCGGTCGCGACGACGAGGCCGCTGAGGCCAACAGACGGGCGCTCGAGCTCACCGCCAACGACGCCGAGCGCCGACTGCTGACCACGCGGCTGCATCGACGCCGCCTCGACGACGGGTCGTAGGTCGGTCCTCAGCCCTGGGTCGCCAGGACCAGCGGGAGCACGGCGCTCGCTCCGGCCTCGCGGATCGCCGTGGCAGCGACCGTGAGGGTCCACCCGGTGGCGACCTGGTCGTCGACCAGCAGGACCGTCGCGCCGACCGGCACCTCGGCGTCGAGCCCGCCCCGGCGGCGTACGGCGGCCACGCGCTGCGCGGAGTTGGTCTGGCCGGCCCGCGGCGGGACGGAGCGGTCCCGGATCGCCCACGTGCCGACGACCGGCACCTGCATCACGCGGGACAGCCCGTCGGCCAGGTCGCGGGTGAGCGTCGGGCGCGTCTCGGACTCGACCACGACGATGGCGTCGGGTCGAGACGCCCACGCGGGTGCCCAGTCCTTCATCACCTCCATCACCGCCTGCGCGAGCGCGGGCGGGACCGGGCCGTCGGGGGTGTCCTCACGGAAGAGCGCGCGCAGGGCCTGGCCGTGGCCGAGGTCGGTGAGCCGGGCGATCGCGCGGCCCGGCTCGGCGCCCTCGGCGATCTTCCCCTTGAGGTCGAGACCGAGGTTGGCCAGCGCGGTGGGCCACATCTTGCGGGGCTCGAGGACGACGCCCGGTCGGGCGAGCCGCTCGCCGGCCTCGGCGACCGAGGCCTCGCTGACGTCCGTCGAGAGGGTCAGCCCACCGCAGTTGTCGCACCGACCGCAGTCCGTCGCGTCGGGATCGTCGAGCTGCTCGCGCAGGAACCGCATCCGGCACTCGTCGGTCCTGAGGTAGTCGAGCATCGCCTGCTGCTCGCGCTCGCGGGCCTCCGAGACCCGGGCGTAGCGCTCGGCGTCGTAGTCCCACGGGCGACCGGTGGCGACCCAGCCGCCCTGCACCCGCTGGACGGCGCCGTCGACGTCGAGCACCTTGAGCATCGACTCGAGCCGGTTGCGCCCGAGCTCGACGCGGGTCTCGAGGGTGGCGGTCGACATCGGCCGGTCGGACTCGGCGAGCGCGGCCAGCGTCTCGCGCACCTGCTCCTCGCGGGGGAAGCCGAGGGAGGCGAAGTAGGCCCAGATGTCGCGGTCCTCGACCTGCGGCAGCAGCACCACGGTCGCCTCGTCGGTGCCGCGGCCGGCGCGGCCGACCTGCTGGTAGTAGGCGACCGGTGACTGCGGGGCTCCGAGGTTGATGACGAAGCCGAGGCTCGCGTCGAAGCCCATGCCGAGCGCGCTGGTGGCGATGAGGGCCTTGACCCGGCCCTCGACCAGCGCCTGCTCGAGGGCGTGCCGCTCGTCGGGGTCGGTCTGGCCGGAGTAGGCGGCGACCTCGAGGCCGCGGTCGCGGAGGTAGCCCGCGACCTCCTGGGTGGCGGCCACCGTGAGGCAGTAGACGATGCCGGACCCGGGCTGCTCGGCGAGGTGGTCGGCCAGCCACGCCAGCCGCTGCTGCGGGGTCTTGAGCTGGACGACGCCGAGCCGCAGCGACTCCCGGTCGAGGGTGCCGCGCTGCACGAGGACCTGGGAGTCCGCGGCACCGTCCGCGTGCACCCCCAGCTGCTCGGCGACGTCGGCGGTCACCCGGGCGTTGGCAGTGGCGGTGGTCGCGAGGACCGGGATGCCGGACGGCAGCTCCGCGAGGAGCGTGCGGAGGCGGCGGTAGTCGGGCCGGAAGTCGTGGCCCCAGTCGGAGATGCAGTGGGCCTCGTCGACCACGAGGAGGCCGCAGGTCGCAGCCAGCCGCGGCAGCACCTCGTCGCGGAAGCCGGGGTTGTTGAGCCGCTCGGGGCTGACCAGGAGGACGTCGACCTCGCCGGCCTGGATCTGGTCCTGGATCGGCTGCCACTGGTCGATGTTGGTGGAGTTGATCGTGACGGCGCGGATGCCGGCCCGCTCGGCCGCGGCGATCTGGTTGCGCATCAGCGCGAGCAGCGGGCTCACGATCACGGTGGGGCCGGCCCCCGCCTCGCGCAGCAGCTTGGTCGCGACGAAGTAGACCGCTGACTTGCCCCACCCGGTGCGCTGCACGACGAGGGCTCGCCGGGCGTCGACGGCGAGCGCCTCGATGGCCGCCCACTGGTCCTCGCGCAGGACCGCGTCGTCACGACCGACGAGGGCACGGAGGTGGCGCTCCGCGGCCTCGCGTGCGGTGCGTCGTACGTCGTCCGGGACGGCGGTCGCAGTGCTCATGGACCCTGTCTACCAACCGGCACCGACGCCCGCACCGGCGCATCCACAGGTGCCCAC
This sequence comes from uncultured Actinomycetota bacterium, assembly GCA_963795275.1. GTDB lineage: Bacteria > Actinomycetota > Actinomycetes > Propionibacteriales > Nocardioidaceae > Nocardioides. Next base: position 190,001 of record CAWCHD010000001.1, on the reverse strand, counting down.
ACGTGCCCGGGCCCGCGCCGCCTAGGGTGTCGCCCCATGGAGAGCCCGCGCGACGAGCCGTCCGCGGGCACCGCCCTCGCCCCGCGACCGCTCGTGCGCAACCTCGCGATCGGGCTGCTCGTGCTCGGGGTGGTCCTGACCCCCGCCACGTGGCTCGATGGCGCGAGCACCGCGGCCTGCTCACCGCGGCGGTCGCGGTCCTCATGGTCGTGCTCCCGGCCTGGGCGATCTGGTGGCTGACGGGCCGCGCGATCGTCGTGCACCCCGACCGCGTCGTCGTACGTCGGGGCGAGCGCGTGGTGCGCACCTTCGCCTTCGACGACCTGATCGAGGTCCGCCCGGGCATCGACGGGTCGGTGGGGGCGGCGACACCTGAGTTCTGGAACAAGGCGGTGACCCTGGTCGGCCGCACCACCGCCGGCAAGCGGCGCGGGCTGAAGGTCACCGCCCAGACCGTCGAGAGCATCGACCCGCTGCTGGTCGCGCTGGCGCCCGTCGTGGCGCGCCGGCCCGACCTCCTCCCGCACGACATCCACCGCACCCTGTTCGAGGAGTACGTCGCGGACCTCGGTCGTGGCGGCGCCCAGCGGGGCTGACGGCACCGCCACGACGGCGGACCGGGTCAGCGCCTGCTGCTGGCCAGGAACCTCTCGATGTCGACGCCGGCCCTCCGCGCGGCCCTGCGCGCCTCCGGCGTGGTGAGGTCGGGGGCGACGACGACCTCCGGCTCGATCGTGCGGTCCGCCTCGGCGTACTGCTGCTGCAGCACGGCCTGGCCGTCGCCGCTCGCCGCGGAGTCGGCCACGACCTGCGCGGTGACCGTGACGGCCGCGCCGGTGAGCAGCGGGCTGACGGTGGGCGTGTAGCCGTTCGCGTGGCCGGTCGCCTTGGGGTGGTAGCTCTCGCCGATCGGGTTGGAGAGGCCGTTGATCCACTCGTCGGCGGCGCACACGGCGTGCCCGACGAAGCGGCTGGTCGGGTCGGCGAAGGAGAAGCCGGCGGCCGAGGCGGCGGCGGCGAGGCGGCTGTTGAGGAGGTCGGCGGTCTGGTTGAGCCGCGACTCCTCGGCCGGGGAGAACCACGTGAAGGCGTTGCAGTCCTCGCCGTTGAAGATCCGCGGGTAGCCGACGACGACGACCCGGGCGTACGGCGACCGGCTGCGGATGCCGGAGTAGAGGGTGCCCAGTCGCGCCGGCAGGGTGGTGTTGATGAAGGACTGGGCGCTGTTGATCGCGCCGTCGCAGCTGCTCATCCACCCCGGCTTGGCGCACTCGGTGAGCACTCCGGCGAAGCCCGCGTCGTTGCCGCCGACCGAGATCGAGACGTAGCTCGTGGCGGAGGTCAGCGCCGACAGCTGGGTGCTGGTCACGTCGGCGACGGTCGCGCCGGAGCAGGCGCGGAAGTTCAGCGCGTAGCCACGGGCGGCGGCGATCAGGCTGGGGTAGGCCGCCGTCGAGCGCTGGCAGCTCGTCCCGTCGGCGATGTAGGAGCGGGTGCCGGTGCCCGAGGCGTACGAGTCGCCGAGGGCGACGTACGACGGTGCGGCCGCCTGGACGGGCTGGGTCAGGAGCGGTGTGACGAGGCCGGCGAGGGCGGCGCCGAGCACCGCGAACCGAGAGGTGCGATTCATCTGGGAGTCCTCCGAGACAGTGGCCACCCGAGTGTGGCCACGATCACAGTAGGGACTCGCAGGCCCCGCCACCAGACCGATCGGTCAGGTACTACTCGATGCGTCGCAACCGGGGTGCCGGCGGCGGCAGCTGCGTCGCGTCGCGGAAGGACTCGCCGGCCAGGACGGGCACCACCTCGCTGACGTCGTGCTGCGCAGCGATCTCCACGTCCGCGACGAACCCGGCCTCGGCTCAGCTCGACGCCACTCGCGCAGCGGAGCAGGTCGTCGGGCAGGCGGGCGGCCCGCCACGCGGCCGCAGCCATCCGGGCCTCCGGGCTGACGATCCCGTCCTCGGCAGCCAGGGCGTCGAGCACCGCGCCGGCACCCCAGAGGTCCTCGACCGCCGGTCGGAGGGTGTCGTCGTCCCACCGCTCGCCGGCAGGTACGACGACCACGCTGGCGCCGTCGGCGACGCGGGGTGCGAGCCAGCGTGCGACCGCGCCCGCGTTGCGCAGGCACGCACCCACGACCTGCGCCCCGGAGTCGGCGAGGGCGAAGGCGATGGTCGAGCCGTTGGGCGAGGGCAGGACCAGCCGCTCGACGCCCTCCACCTCCGACAGGCTGGCCGGCGAGAGCGAGACGTGGCGCGCGTCGCCGCGCGACAGCGCCTCGAAGCGGCCGACCGCGAGCGTCGCGCCGTGGCGCATCGCGTGCTCGGCGGCCCGCGAGTCGCGCCAGCGGAAGGGGAAGACCTCGATCCCGCGCTCGACCGCGACGCTCAGCGTGGTGGTGAAGGACAGGACGTCGACGACCACCGCGATGTCGGCCGGGACGGCGCCGGCGCCGGTCGGCCCCCACTCCAGGCGGACCCGCGAGCTGGACTGGTCGTGGCCGGGCAGTGTCACGGACTCATTGAACAGCCCGCGCAGGAAGATCGGCGAACTCCGCGGCCGACAGCCGCTTCTCCTGCGCGGCGCCCCGGGCTGAGCACCCGACCTACCAGATCCGGACGCGGCTCTCCGGCTCGAGCCAGAGGCCGTCGCCGGGCTGGGTCTCGAAGACCTCGTGGAACTCGTCGAGGTTGCGCACGATGTTGGCGCGGAACTCGGCCGGGCTGTGCGGGTCGATGGTGAGGTACTGGAGCTCCTGCTCCTTGCGGCGCTTGGTGCGCCACACGTGGGCCCAGTTGAGGAAGAGCGTGCGGCGCTCGTCGGTCGAGGCGTCGCCGTCCTTGCTGATGACGTAGGCCTTGTGGGCGATGGTCAGCCCGCCGAGGTCGCCGATGTTCTCGCCGACGGTGAGGCTGCCGTTGACGTGCTCGCCGGGCAGCGTGCGCGGCTCGAAGGCGTCGTACTGGGCGACGAGCGCCTGCGACTTGGCCTCGAAGGCCGTCTTGTCGGCAGCGGTCCACCAGTCGTGCAGGTTGCCGTCGCCGTCGTACTGCGCGCCCTGGTCGTCGAAGCCGTGGCCGAGCTCGTGGCCGATGACGGCGCCGATGCCGCCGTAGTTCTCGGCCTCCTCCGCGTCGGGGCTGAAGAACGGCGGCTGCAGGATCGCGGCCGGGAAGCAGATCTCGTTGGTGCCCGGGTGGTAGTAGGCGTTGACGGTCTGCGGGAGCATCAGCCACTCGTCGCGGTCGACCGGCTGGCCCACCTTCTCGAGCTGGCGGTCGGTCTCGAACGCCGAGGCCGAGCTGACGTTGCCGAGCAGGTCGTCGGCGGAGACGGTCAGCGAGGAGTAGTCGCGGAACTCCGTCGGGTAGCCGATCTTGGGGTAGAAGCGGTCGAGCTTGTCGTACGCCTTCTGCTTGGTGTCCTCGCCCATCCAGTCGAGCGTCTCGATCGAGCGGCGGTAGGCCGTGACGAGGTTGGCGACCAGCTCGTCCATCATCTGCTTCGACGTCGGCGGGAAGTGGCGGCTGACGTAGACCTTGCCGACCGCCTCGCCGATGGCGCCCTCGACGAAGTCGACGCCGCGCTTCCAGCGGGCGCGCAGCTCGGGGGTGCCGTTGAGGGTGCGGCCGTAGAAGTCGAAGTTGGCCTGGACGAACTCGTCGGGGAGGTACGGCGCCGAGCTGCGCACGATGCGCAGGTGGAGCACGTCGCGCCAGGTCTCCAGCGGCGTCTCCTCGAGCACCGTGGAGAGGTGGGAGAAGAAGTCGGGCTGCATCACGATCGTGGTGCGCAGGGTCTCCTCGGTGCCGCCGAGACCGGTCACGTAGGTCACCCAGTCGAACGCCGGGCACAGCTCGCGCAGCTCGTCGAGCGTCTTGTGGTTGGTGGTCTTCTGGACGTCGCGCGTCTCGGCGGCCTCCCAGTGGCCCTCGGCGACGCGGGTCTCGTAGGCCAGGACGCGTGCCGCGGCGCCGGCCGGGTCGGGGTGCTGGCTCAGGGTGAGCAGCGTGGTGAGGTAGTCGACGTACTTGGTGCGGATCTCGGCGAACTTGTCGTCGCGGTAGTAGGACTCGTCGGGCAGCCCGAGCCCACCCTGCGCGAGGTAGACGATGTTCTTCGAGGCGTCGGCGCGGTCGGGCGTGATGTAGGAGCCGAAGAGGCCCGGGCCGCCGATGCGCTCGAACATGCCGAGGAACGCCGCGAGCCCGGTGAGGTCGGAGATGCTGCGGGCGCGCTCCAGCAGCCCCTCGATCGGCTGCAGTCCCTTGGCCTGGATCGTGTCGGTGTCCATGAAGGAGGCGTAGAGGTCGGCGATCTTGCGCTCGTCGGCGTCGAGCCCGTCGGCCGGGCGGTCCGCGAGCTCGGTGATGATGTCGCGCACCTGCTGCTCCGCGGCGTCGGCGAGGGCGATGAACGCTCCCCAGCTCGACTTGTCGGAGGGGATCTCGGTGTCGTCGAGCCACCGTCCGTTGACGTGGCCGAAGAGGTCGTCCTGGGGACGGATGTCGGGGTTCATGCCGTCGCGTGCTGAGTCGAGGATCGTCACGAGGGCGACCCTAACCCCGCGCACCTACCGGCTCTTCGCACGTACGGGCGAGTCCAGCGGGACCCGTGGTCCGGGCCGTCGAGGACCGGCGCGGACGAGCGGCGAAAGGGGTGCTGGCACGACTGGCAGGGCGCGCGTCGAGGAGGACGCTGGACGGACCGACACGTCCACACCCGGGGGAACCTCATGCACGCACGCATCCGCACGCTCGCCGTCCTCGCCGCGGGCGGCCTCGCCGCCGCCGCGCTCGCGCCCGTCGCCGGGGCGGGCGCCACGGCGGGGCCGAGCACCGGCGCCGGTGCCGACCGGCCGGCCGTCCAGGCACGGGCGGGCGGCGGCTGGGCCAAGGTGTCCACCGGTGCGGTCGACACGCTCTCCGAGATCACCGCCGCACGCACCGCCGACGGGGTGCTGCACGCGGTCTACGCCCAGGAGGTCGGCACCGACTCCTCCTACGAGCACACCTCCATCGCGACCAGCGGCGCCACCCTCGGGCACAGCGACGTGGTCGGCACGTGGGCCGCGCTCGTCGAGAACCCCGAGCTCCTCACCACCGCCACCGGCGGGCTCCGCCTGGTGTTCAGCGGGCTGAAGGACACCGACACGGCCAACTTCTACTCCCACGGCTACGCCTACGACACGGTCAGTGACGCCAGCGGCGGCGCCTGGGGCCTGCAGCCGCACGCCCTGACCAAGTTCGGCGCGGTCTACTCCGGCTACGGCGTCGGCGCCACCACGCTGTCCAACGGCACACCGGTCACGGCCGGCACGCTCAACTCCTCCATCTTCTACCGCGTCGGCGACATCGCGACGACCGACCAGGCCACGGTGAGCGCAGCGTCGGAGGACGGCGCGTACACGAGTGCGTCCTGCTGCCTCTACGACACCCAGCTGGTCAACTCCGGCGATGCGGTCTGGATGGCGTGGTACGCCAACGGCAGCAGCGAGGCCACCAACGGGACCTTCGTCCAGCAGGTCTACCCGAGCGCCGGTCCGGTCCTGAAGGCCCCGGGCTCGAGCTCGGGCACCGACTCGCTCAGCAGCGACCAGGCCGTGGCGATGGTCGCCCGTCCGGGCGGCGGCGTCGTGCTGGCCTACAAGCTCGGCTACCCCACCACCACGGCCATCGGCCTGTGGCAGGTCGGCTCGCCCAAGGCGGTCAAGGTGCCCGGCAGCAAGGGCGCCGACCTCGTCTCGCTCGCTGCGGGGGCCACCGGCCGGATGTGGCTCGCATGGTCGACCGACGGCAACGCGGCGTACGCCCTGCGCACCTCGCCGACCGGCTTCGGGCTCGGTGCCGTGCAGAGCCTCGGCAGCCCCTCGCGGTCGTCGGCGATCTGGGCCCTCACGGTCGACGCGTCCCTCAACCAGGGCACCGTCCTCGTCAACGACACCACCGCTCGGTCCGTCTACTCGCGTCAGGTGAACCCCGGTCTCTCCCTCCGCACGAACCCCGGCAAGGTCCGTGCCGGCCGGGCGAGCGACGTCAAGGTCACGGTGACCGACGCCGGTGCCAAGGTCGCCGGTGCCAAGGTGAAGGGCGGCGGCGACTCCTGCACGACGAAGGCGTCGGGCACGTGCACGCTGACCATCAAGGCGGGCAGGCCGGGCAAGGTCTCCCTGAAGGCGACGGCCAACGGCTACGGGTTCGCCAAGGAGACCGTCAAGGTCACGAAGTAGGACGCACCCGCACGACGGACTTGCCCAGGGTCCGGCGCTCGTCCATGTCGACGAGCGCCGCCCCGAAGTCGGCGAGGTCGTAGGTCGCGCCGATCGGCGGCTTCACCACGCCCGCCTCGATCATCGGCGCGAGCCGGTGCCACTGCTTCTGCATGTAGCCCGGGCGGGTCATGGCGTACGCCCCCCAGCCGACACCGCGGACGTCGGTGTTGCCGAGCAGCAGCCGGTTGACCTTCACCTCGGGGATGCCCTGGCCGGCGGCGAAGCCGACCACGAGGATGCGGCCCTTCTCGGCCAGGCAGCGCAGCGAGTCGGTGAAGGCGTCGCCACCGACGACGTCGAGGACCACGTCGACGCCCCTGCCCCCGGTGAGCTCCTTCACCGCGTCCTTGAAGTCGGGGCCGACGACCACCTCGTCGGCGCCGGCCGCCCTCGCGAAGTCGGCCTTCTCCTGCGTGCTGACGACCGCGATCGTGCGCGCACCGAGGCCCTTGGCGACCTGGAGGGTGGCGGTGCCGACCCCGCCGGCGGCGCCGTGCACGAGGACCGTCTCGCGGTCCCGCAGGCCCCCGCGCTCCTCGAGCGCGAACAGGGCGGTGAGGTAGTTCATCGGCAGTGCGGCGCCCTCGTCGTACGACATCTCGTCGGGCAGCGCGAAGGTGAAGACCACCGGGTTCGCGACCTGCTCGGCCGCGCCGCCGTGGAGGTTGACGCCGGCGACGCGCTGGCCGACCGAGAAGCCGCTCGACTCGGCTGCGCCGGGGTCGAGGACGACGCCGGCGAAGTCGACACCGAGGGTGAAGGGCGGCTCGGGCCTGAACTGGTACTCCCCGCGGCTGAGCAGCAGGTCGGGGAACGAGATGCCGACGCTGTGCACCTCGACCAGCACGTCGTGCGCGGACGGCGTGGGCTCGGGCACGTCGCGCACCACGACGTCGGCGGGACCGGTGAGCGTGACGACCTGGACTGCCTTCATGGCACGACCCTAGCCATCAGCCGGCGCGCTTGATCTCCCTGAGCTCGAAGTGCATCGGGTCGGTGTAGCGCCAGTCGCCGCCCCAGGCGAAGCCCCACTTCTCGAAGATCGCCACGACGGCGCGGTTCATCTCGCCGACGGTGCCGCGTCCGTTGCCGGGCACGTTGAGGTCGAGGGCGAGGCCGAAGGAGTGGTTGGAGAGCGTCGTGGTGTTGGCGATGAAGCGCGGGTAGTAGCACCCGGCGTACTCGTCGGGGTGGATCTCCGCGGCCAGCCCGGTCTGCTGGATCTCGAGCAGGGCGTTGCGCAGCTGGGGGAACAGGTCCTTGTGGCAGGTGACGCTGCCGAGGATCGGCACCGGCTCGGTGCGGATGTTGGCCGCCACCCACGACGAGTCGGGAGCGATGCGGCCGCCGCCGATGACGCGGTAGTTGTAGGTGCCGACGACGGTGCCGATGCTGCCGCCGGTCGGGATCGCGGTGAGGGTCGCGTCGGGGTCGAGGCCGATCAGCGAGGCGACGTCGAGCATCTGGACCGAGGCGTCCTTGCCGACCAGCTTCTCGAGCGGCTTGCGGATCGTGCCGGGTGAGATGTTGTCGGTCGAGATGAGCAGCCCGTTGTCGGTGGCCATCTCGATGTCGTCGGCCCAGGCGGTGTTGACGACCATGTCGATCGTGGGGATCTGCGGGGTGTACGCCCCCACGTGCAGCGTCGGCGCGGAGTCCTGCGAGCCGAGGCGGATCATCCCGTCCTTGTCCGCGAGGCGCTTGGCGACCTTCTTGTCGATCGCCATCTCGCCGCCGGCCACCCGGTCCCAGGCCTCCTGGAAGTCGGCGACGTCGGCCTGGGTGAAGTTGCGGTAGCCGCCGGGGTCGACGGACGCGACGGTCAGCACCCGGTTCTCGAGGCTGACCTGGCCCAGGCCGATCCGCTCGGTGTGGGCGACGCCCGCGAGCTTCTCGATCTGCTTCACCGTCGCGTCGTCGAGGGCCTTGTCCCACTGCACGAGGATGTCGGCGCTCCACAGCCGGCCGTCGCGCTTGCCGGGCGGGTCGACGGCGTGGGCGGGATCGGCCACGGGGACCGCGGGCTTCGTCTGCTTCGCCGGCCTCGGCTTCCCCTTCGGGGTCGACACGGCCGGCGAGGGGTCGGGATCCTTCGCGCCGTCGTCACCGCTGCACCCGCCGAGCAGCAGCGCGAGGGCAGCGACCGTTGCCACCGCAGGCCCCCGTCGTACGCGCATGGGCAGACCCTACGGAGCGGGGGTCTGGACCCGGTGGGGAATCGCGAACCACGACACCACGCCGCCCACCACGAGCAGCACGGCGCAGGCGAGCATGGCGTCCCCGTAGGCCGCGTCGAAGACCGCCGGCACGCGGTAGTCGTCGCCGGCCAGCCCGACCGCCATCGGCAGCGCGGCGACGGCGAGCAGGGAGCCGGCGCGGGCGACCGCGTTGTTGATGCCGCTCGCGATGCCGGTGACCTCGTCGGGGGCCGCGGCCAGCACCGTCGCGGTCAGCGGCGCGACCATCAGGGCCAGCCCGAGGCCGAAGACCGTGAGGCCCGGCAGGACGTCGCGCCACCACACCACGTCAGGACCGACGACGAGCAGCCACAGGGTGCCGGCGGCCATGACCATCGGGCCGAACGTCAGCGGGATCCGCGGACCGATCCGCTGGCCGAGGGCACCGCCGCGGGCCGCGAGGAACAGCATGCAGACGGTGATCGGCAGCGTCGACAGCCCGGCCTCGAGCGCGTCGTAGCCGCCGACGGTCTGGAGCTGGAGGACCAGGAAGAAGAGGATCGCGCCGAGCGCGGCGTACACGAGCAGGGTCATCGCGTTGGCCGCGCTGAAGGTGCGGTCGGCGAAGAGGCCGAGCGGCACCATCGGCTCCCGGGTCCGCCGCTCGACGACGACGAAGGCGATCGCGGCCCCCACCCCGACGGCGACGGCCCACCACGTCGCGCTGCCGCCCGCGTCGGTGAGCGCCCAGGTGATGCCGGCGAGGGCGAGCGACGCGAGCGCGGCGCCGGTGACGTCGAAGCGGGAGTGCGCGCGCGGGTCGCGGGTCTCGGGCACCCACGTCGTCGCGAGCCACACGGTGAGCACCGCGAGCGGGAGGTTGATCAGGAAGATCCACCGCCAGGAGGCGTGGTCGACGAGCAGACCGCCCACCAGCGGACCGAGCGCCGCGGCGATCCCACCGAGGCCGGACCACGCCCCGATCGCGCGGCTGCGGTCCTCGGAGCGGAAGGCGCCCTGGATCATCGCCAGGCTCCCCGGGGTCAGCAGCGCGCCGCCGATGCCCTGCAGCACCCGCGCCACGATGAGGATCTCGGCGTTGGGCGCGACACCGCACAGCAGCGAGGCCAGGGCGAACCAGACCGTGCCGACGACGAAGACCCGCCGCCGGCCGAGCCGGTCGCCCAGCGCGCCGCCGAGCAGGATGAGCGAGGCGAGCGAGAGGAGGTAGCCGTTGGTGATCCACTGCAGCTGCGCCAGCGACGCACCCAGGTCGTCGCCCATCGTCCGCAGGGCGACGTTGACCACCGTCCCGTCGAGCAGCGTCAGCCCCGACCCGAGGGTCGCGGCGGCGACGATGCCCCGCGCGGTCGGCGTACCCCACTCGACCCCTGCTGCGACTCCGCTCACGCGGTGAGCCTAGGGCTCAGCCGGCCAGGACGCGGCCGGCGAGCCACGCGATGTCGGCGCCGGTCTCCTCGGGCGACGACGAGGGCTGCATGACGTGGCTCAGCACCACCCGCACGACCATGTCGATCGCGGGGTCGAGGTGGTCGGGATCGATGCCGGGGCCGTACGGCGCCACGCGGGCGCGGACGACGTCCTTGGCGACGCCGAGCAGCGAGCCGGCGTTGGTCGTCAGCAGGGGCAGCAGCTCGGTGTCCGCGCCGTGGGTGGCGCTGACGACGGCGTGGAGCAGCGTGTTGGCGCGGGCGTAGGTCAGCACGTCGCGCACGGACTTGTCGATCGCGCGGGTGAGGTCGTCGGGCTCGTCGTCGAAGGCCCGCTCCACGATGCCGAGGAAGCGGGCGAGCTCCTCGAGCACCATCGCCTCGGCGAGCGCCGGCTTGGACCCGACCTCGTTGTAGACCGTCTGGCGGCTCACGCCCACCGACTCGGCCAGCCGCGCCATCGTCACCGAGGCCCAGCCCGACGAGGTGATCATCTCGACGGCCGCCGCGACGATGCGGTCGCGGGTGGAGGCCATGCGGCGAGTCTAGGCAGCGCTCAGGCGACGGACCTCTCGGGCTCGACCGGGACGAAGTCGACCTTCTCGCGCACGCCGCAGTCGGGACAGCACCAGTCGGCCGGGATGTCGGCCCAGGCGGTGCCGGCGGCGAAGCCCTCGTGCTCGTCGCCCGCCGCGACCTCGTAGACGTACTCACAGCTCGGGCACCGCGCCGCGAGCACCTCGGCGACCGCGCCCGGCAGCACCTCGGCGGCGAGGCGGGCGGCCTCGGCGCGCTCGGCGTGGCCCACGGCGTCGTACCTGCGCAGGTAGAGCTCGCGCTTGCGCGGACTGATGTTGGCCAGCGTGACGTCGCCACCGAAGTGGTCGACCACGCGCTGGTCCATCACCCGGCGCCAGATCGCGGGGACGATGGCGAGCACGATCATCCCGGCGTAGCCGGTCGGGAGCACCGGGCTCTCCTCGAAGTCGCGCAGCGTCTGGTAGCGCCGGGTCGGGTTCGCGTGGTGGTCGCTGTGGCGCTGCAGGTGGTAGAGCAGCACGTTGGTCGCGATGTTGTTGGAGTTCCAGCTGTGGCCCGGCAGGACCCGCTCGTAGCGCTGCCGGTCGCCCTCGCCGACCTTCTGCCGGAGCATCCCGTAGTGCTCCATGTAGTTGACGACCTCGAGCAGCGAGAAGCCGACGACCGCCTGGACCACGAGGTACGGCGCGACCTCGAGGCCGAACGCGGCGAGGACCGCCACCCAGAGGACGACCGACATCACCCACGCGTTGAGCACGTCGTTGTCGAGGCGCCACGGGCTCTGCTTGCGACGGGCCAGCCGGCGCTTCTCCAGCCGCCAGGCGGACTTCAGGGAGCCGCCGACCGTGCGCGGCCAGAACTGGTAGAAGTTCTCGCCCAGCCGCGAGCTGGCCGGGTCCTCGGGGGTGGCGACCCGGACGTGGTGGCCGCGGTTGTGCTCGATGTAGAAGTGGCCGTAGAAGACCTGCGCCAGCGCGATCTTGGAGAGCCAGCGCTCGTTGGCCTCCTTCTTGTGGCCGAGCTCGTGGGCGGTGTTGATGCCGATCCCGCCGATGCAGCCGATCGAGATGGCGAGCCCGATCTTGTCGATCGTCGTGAGGGGCGCGTCCGCCAGGACGCCGAAGACGTCCCAGCCGCCGACGACGGCCATCGCGCCGAGGAACCCGACGTACTGGATCGGCAGGAACAGGTAGGTGATCCAGCGGTAGTAGCGGTCCTCCTCCAGCGCCTCGATCACGTCGTCCGGCGGGTTCGAGCGGTCGAGGCCGGCGATCAGGTCGATCGCCGGGACGACGCCGAGGATCACGATCGGCCCGATCCAGAAGAAGACGCTCCAGCCGGTGGCGACGTACCCGCCGAAGGCGACGAACGCCAGGCTCGGCACGACGAGGCCGATCAGCCACAGGTAGCGCTTGCGGTCCGTCCAGAGCTCGGTGGTGCCCTCGGGCACGGTGCCGCTGGGCGCGAGTCGGGTGGGGTAGCCGGGCATCTCTCGACCTCCTGCGTCGGGGTTTACACGACCATAGGATCTGTAAAGCCGTTTGACAAGAGGTGGTGATCTGTAAACCTCTGGAGTCACCGCTTATCCGGTGACTCCTACGCTTAGTGACCCAGATCTGGGCTACGAACCATGGCGGTCACCGGATATCCGGTGACCGCAATCAGGGAGCGGGCCGCACCACTACCCACCCCCGCCCCGGAGGGCTAGATTGCCAAGACCGGCAGCGGGTGTGGGTCCGCACGATTCCAGGAGTGCTCATGGCCCGTCGTCGTCTCGTCATCTCCCTCGCAGCCGCGGCAGCGGTGGCCGCCACGGCCGCCGCGGGGTCCCCCGGCGCCGCCGCCAAGCCGAAGGCGAGCCCGCCCGACAAGGTCGTGATCATCGTCGTCGACGCGCTGAGCAAGCAGATCGTCGAGAAGTACCACATGAAGAACGTCGAGAAGCTCATGCAGCAGGGCGTCGACACCCCCAACGGCTACCTCGGGCACACCGGCTCGGTCACCGTGGTCACCCACAACGTGATCACCACCGGCATGCAGCCCAAGCACATGGGGTGGACCAACGAGGGCTACCGCGACGTCAAGGGCCTGCTCGGCGCCCCGGGCAGGATGTGGCTCACCAGCAACTTCGGCTCCGCGGAGATGGCGCCCCTCCAGACGGCGGCCGGCGCGCCGCACCTCTCGGACTACCTCGACGACACCGGCAAGGTCTTCACGGTGAGCCCCAAGGGCTACGCCGCGTACGGCCTCAGCGGCCCGGGGTCGCCGAAGACGTCGGTCATCACGTTCGGCAGCAAGACCTGCCCCGTGCCCGGCAGCACCACCGGCGCCACCACCCGGCACCGTGCGCCGACCGGCCTCAACGTGCCGGCGTACATCTCCGCGGACTGCGGCTCGCGCTACGTGGTCGCCCGCGACAAGATCTACGACACCGGCCAGCTGCCGGCCTCGCTCTACCCCGCGACCGACGACCGCTACGTCGTGGGCCACGACCCGGCGCACCAGGGCGGCGACGTCTGGGCGACCGACGCGGTGCTCGACATCATGGGCCACGAGAAGGACGCCTGGAGCGGCATCTTCGTGAGCCTGCCGGGCGTCGACAAGGCGGCCCACATGTGGGGAGGCGTCAACGACCGCGAGGGCGCGACGCCCGGCTACGACCCGATGACGCACATGGCATACGCCACCCGGACCGCCGACGAGCAGGTCGGTCGGATCATGCGCGCGCTGAAGGACAGCGGGGAGCTGGACAGCACCCTCGTCGTGCTGACCGCCGACCACGGCTCGGTCGCCGCCGGCGCCGGCCACTTCCACGGCACGCTCGGCGCCGGGAACGACTACGGCTACAACAACTGGTACTACGGGGACCCGGAGAACGACGTCTTCTACAACACGCCGCAGCCGGCCCTCGAGCCGCTCGTCGACACCGGCAACCTGGCCTTCTCCTACAGCGACTCCTCGCTCAACGTCTGGCTGACCGACCAGTCCTCGGCCAAGGTCGACCAGGCCGCGGAGATCATGAGGAACATGCCCGACGTGACGGCGGTGTGGCGGCGCAACGGCGACCACTTCGACCGCGTCACGCCGGTGCGCTACGACCGGATGGGCACGGCGGAGGCGGCCTGGTTCAACGCCAAGGCACAGCTGCTCGTCGACACCCAGGCCGCCGACTACGGCCCGGACCTCGTCGCGACCCTGCCGGACAACACGACGTACTCCGTGCTCGGCGACCACGGCGGGATCCAGCGCACCTCGCAGCAGATTCCGATCGTCTTCGCGGGCTCCTACCTCTCCCACCGCGACCTCGACGCCGAGGTGAGGTCGATCGACATCACGCCGACGATCCTGAAGGCGCTGGGGATCAGGCCGTCCTTCACCACGGACGGGACGGCCTACGCGCTGCCCTTGAACAAGTTCAAGTAGGGCAGCGCGCGGGGCCGATCAGGCGTTCTCCTTGCGGAAGGTGGACGTCCCCCACCACACGGCCAGGCCGAACAGCACCATGGCCCAGGTGGTGCCCCACATGACGCCGCTGGCGGCGAAGTCGCCGGCGAAGCTGCTGCGTACGCCGTCCACGATCCAGCGGAACGGCATGAAGTCGCTGAGCCGCTCGAGCCACGCCGGGCCGAGGGTCATCGGCAGCATGATCCCGCTGAGCAGGAGCACCGGCATCATCACCATGTTGATGACCGGAGCCATCACGTCCTCGGACTTGGTGGTGAGCGCGAGGGCGTTGGAGGCCGCTGCGCAGGCACCACCGACGAGCACCGTGATGCCGACGCCCGCGACCACACCACCCCAGGACGCGCGCATCCCCATCGCGGTGCCGAGCCCGATGAGGATCAGCGCCTGGACGAGGAGCTGCAGGAGGTCGCGCATCAGCCGGCCCATCAGCAGCGCCGTCCGCGACGCCGGCGTCACCCGCTCGGCCTCGACGACGCCCTCGCGCCACTCGGCGATCAGGCCGAAGCCGGCGAAGAAGGCGCCGAACATGCCGAGCTGCACGAGCAGGCCGGGCACGAGGAACGTGTAGGCGTTGGTCGCGCCGAACTGGGCGACCAGCGGCTTGAGCAGCGGGCCGAAGAGGAGGAGGTAGAGGATCGGCTGCAGCGCGCCGATGATCACCCAGGCGGGGTTGCGCAGGTTCATCCGGAGCTGGCGGCGGAAGACGATGAAGGTCTCCCTGAAGAACGTGGACATCAGGCGGTCGCCCCTTCGGTGGACTCGGCGGCATCGGTGGTGGACTCGGACTCGGCGTCGCGCAGCGACCGCCCGGTGAGGGTGAGGAAGACGTCGTCGAGGGTCGGGCGGTGGACCTCGATCGACTCGAGGGCGACGCCCGCGGACTCGACCTCGCGCAGCAGACCGGGCACCACGCGACCGGCGCGGGCGACCCGGCCGGAGACGTGGGTGCCGGAGGTCTGCACGGACTCGGCGACGGTGCCGAGCTTCTCGGCGGCCAGGCTCACGTGCTCGGCGGCGACCTCCAGCGTCACCAGGTCCCCGGAGACCTGGGCCTTGAGGTTGTCGCTGGTGTCCGACGCGACGATCCGGCCCTGGTCGATGATCACGATCCGGTCGGACAGGGCGTCGGCCTCGTCGAGGTAGTGCGTGGTGAGGAAGACGGTCGCACCGCGCTCGGTACGCAGCCGCGCGATGTGCTCCCACAGGTTGGCCCGGGCCTGCGGGTCGAGGCCGGTCGTGGGCTCGTCCAGGAAGACCAGCGTCGGGTCGTGGATCAGTCCCATCACGATGTCGAGGCGGCGCTTCTGCCCGCCCGACATGTTCTTGGGCATCCGCTCCCACAGCCCGTCGAGCTGCAGCTGCGCGAAGAGCTCCTTGCCGCGGGTCTCCACCTGCTTGTGCGAGAGGCCGTAGAGCATGCCGTGGTCCATCACCTCCTCGCCGGCGCGCGCCCCGCTGGACACGCCCCCGGCCTGCGAGACGTAGCCGATCGAGCGCCGCACCTGGGCGGACTGCTTGACCACGTCGTAGCCGGCAACGGTCGCCGTGCCCGCGTCGGGGCGCAGCAGCGTGGTCAGCATCCGCAGCGTCGTGGTCTTGCCCGCGCCGTTGGGCCCGAGGAACCCGACGACCTCCCCCTCGGCGACGTCGAGGTCGACGCCGTCGACGGCGCGGACCTCCTTCTTCTCCTTGCCCACCCGCGTGTGGAAGGTCTGCACGAGTCCTCGCGCCGTGATCATCGGTCCCCGTTCCTGTTGTTCAAACTTGAACACCTAGGGTGCCACCGTCGCTCTTCGAGCGCAATCGAATTGCGCGTCGGACCGGAGAACGCCGCGGGCTCAGGCGCCGGCGCGGTCCAGGAGGCGTCGGTAGCGCTCCCGGTCGGCCTGCATCTGCCGGCCCGGGTCGTCGGCGGGAGGTACCCACCGCCAGGGCTCGCCGGCCAGGTCGAAGTCGCCGGCCCGCAGCCGCTCGACCGTCTCGGCCAGCCAGGTCCGCTCGGCGCGCAGCAGGTCGAGCCAGCGGCGTACGCCGTGCACCGCGTGCGGCGGCGCCACCTCGCCCGTGCCCGGGTCCCACTCCTCGACCGACCGGTCCACCTCGTGCATGCGCACCTCGAGGTGGCGGATCGCCACGTCCCGGGCGATCAGCGGCAGCATGCCGAAGGCCGCGTTGAAGGCGACCCCGTCGAAGAGGACGACCCTCTCGAGCCCCTCGCCGAGCAGCCGCGCGAGCTCGCCGCGGCCGGCCTCGGTGCTCGTGTAGACCGCGACCGTCCGGCCGTCGTCGTCGACGTCGTGGCGCCGCACCTGGCCGAGCTTCTCCAGGGTGGTCAGTCCGCTGTAGATCGACCCGGGCCCGAGGTTGGCCCACTCGTCGACGTGCCACGACACCAGCTCGCGTCGGATCTGGTAGCCGTTGACCGGCTCGAACATCGCCACCGCGCCCAGCAGGAGCATGCGCGTGGTGTGGACGGCCATGGACGGGATGGTAGGCGCAGCCCCGGCGGGCCCTACTAAGGTCGTCCCCATGGAGCACCCCATCGGCATCGACTTCGGCGGCACCGGCATCAAGGGCGCACCCGTGGACCTGGACCTCGGTGACTTCGCGCAGGACCGGGTCCGCATCGACACCCCCAAGCCCGCCGATCCCCAGTCCGTCGCCGGGGTCTTCCAGCAGATCGTCGACAGCTTCCCCTCGTCGACGACGCCGGTCGGCGTGACGGTGCCCGGCATCGTGCGCCGCGGCGTCGTGCTCTCGGCCGCCAACATCGACAAGTCGTGGATCCGCGAGGACGCCGACGCGATCTTCACCGAGGCCCTCGGCCGCGAGGTCCACGTCGTCAACGACGCCGACGCCGCCGGCCTGGCCGAGGCGCGAGTTCGGTGCCGCCAAGGGCCGTGACGGCCTGGTCATGGTGATCACCCTCGGCACCGGCATCGGCTCGGCGATGATCTACGACGGCGTGCTGGTGCCCAACTCCGAGATGGGCCACCTCGAGCTCGACGGCGTGAACGCCGAGTCCCGGGCCGCCACCAGCGCGCGCGAGCGCGAGGGCCTGTCCTGGAAGGAGTGGTCGGGGCGGCTGACGACGTACTTCCGACACCTCGAGCGGCTCTTCACCCCCGACCTCTTCGTCGTCGGTGGCGGCGTCAGCAAGTCGTGGGAGAAGTTCGGCCACCTCATCGAGATCGAGACCGAGATCATCCCGGCCAAGCTGGAGAACCGCGCCGGCATCGTCGGCGCCGCCCTCGTGGCCCACCGCAAGGCCGGCCAGGACGACTGAGCCCCGGCTCAGGCCTTGGCGTGCGGTGACGGGCCGGCGACCTGCTCGAACGCCTCGGTCGCGCCTCGGAGGTAGCGCTCCACGACCGCCTTCTCCTCCTCGCTGAACGACGCGTCGTGGCGGTCGAGCGCGGCGAACATCGGCATCAGGTGTCCGACGATCTCGCCGCGTCCGGAGTCGGTGATGTGCAGCTCGGTGCGACGGCGGTCGACCTCGTGGGGGCGACGCTCGACGTGGCCGCGGGAGACGAGCTTGTCGACGATCCCGGTGGCGGCCGCGGTCGAGACCTCCAGGCGGCGGGCCACCTCGGCGGGACCGATGTGCTCGCGGGTGAGGTGCTCGAGGGTCGCCATCTCGCTCTCGCTCAGCCCCGCACGCCGCGACACGACGTGGCTGACCCGGCTGCCGGCGTTGACCAGGTCACGCAGGGCACGCAGCGTGGGCGGCTGCCGGGGCTCCTGCCCGCGCCCGACCCACGGCGGCGCCGGGGGCTGTTCCTGGTCGGTCATGACCTCGCTCCACCTCTCTCGTGTTGCATCGCTTCCATCATACGGCTAACTTGGTGAGTAACTTGCTTAGCAATCATCTTCCCTAGTGATCTCGCCAGGAGCGCCCCGTGTCTTCCCACCGCACCCCCGCCGTGGCCCGCGTCGTGACCGGTCGTCGTACGGCCTGGCTCGTCGCCCTCGTCCCCATCCTCCTGGCCCTCGCGGTCCTCGCCCTCGTCCCTGAGGGCGAGCGCGACGCGAACGCGACCGACAGCCTGCCGGCGGGCGCCGACAGCACCTTCGCGGTGGAGCTCGCCGACCAGCTCCCCGAGGACGACGGCCAGGTCGCGATCGTGCTCTGGACCGCCGACTCGGGTGAGCTCGACCAGACCGCGCAGGGCGCGATCACGAAGCAGGCGGTCGAGCTCCTGAAGGACAGCGGGTCGGGTGGCGCGGCGGGCGGCGCACCCGAGGGTGCGACCGGTGGCAAGCCGGGCGGCGGGTCGCCCGTCGTCGTCGCGAAGGACGGCACCGCCGCCTTCGTGGCCGTGCCGGTGACCTCGACGTCGGCGACCGACAACATCGACAAGGTCGAGGAGCTCCGCAAGGACCTGCGTGCGGACGCGCCCGACGGCGTCACCGTCGAGGTCACCGGGCCGGCCGGCATCCAGGCCGACCTCGGCAAGGTCTTCGACGGCGCCAACCTGCGCCTGCTGCTCTCGACCGCCGGCGTGGTCGCGCTGCTGCTCATCATCACCTACCGCAGCCCCGTCCTCTGGCTGGTGCCGCTCATCGTCGTCGGCATCGCGGACCGGCTCTCCGCCATCGTCGCGACCAACGTCCTCGAGCTCACCGGCGTCGCCTGGGACGAGTCCACCGTCGGCATCCTCAGCGTGCTCGTCTTCGGCGCCGGCACCGACTACGCCCTGCTGCTGATCTCGCGCTACCGCGACGAGCTGAAGAAGGAGGACTCGCGCCACCTCGCGATGGCGCGGGCGCTCTCCCGCACCGCCGAGGCCGTCGCCTCCAGCTCGATCACCGTGGTCCTCGGCCTCCTCACGCTGCTGCTCTCGGCGATCCCGACCACGCGCGGCCTCGGCCTCGCGTGCGCCGTCGGCGTCGTGATCGCCGCGACCTTCGCGCTCGTCGTCCTCCCCGCTGCGCTGGTGCTCTTCGGCCGCTGGGTCTTCTGGCCCAAGGTGCCCCACGTCGGTGACACCGTCCTGGTCGACTCCGACTCCTCCCTGTGGCACCGCGTCGGTGACGCCGTCGCTCGCCGCCCGCGCACCTTCGTGGTCGGCACCATCGTGGCCCTGGCCGTCCTGGCGAGCGGCACGCTCGGCATCAGCACCGGGCTCGACCCGTCGGACCAGTTCCTCCAGAAGCCCGAGGCGATCTCGGCCGCCGAGCGGCTCGGCGAGTCCTTCCCCGCCGGCACCAGCGACCCCCTCCAGGTCGTCACCCGCGACGAGCCCGAGCAGGTGCTGAAGGCCGTCGAGCAGGTCGACGGCGTCGACTCCGCGCGCATCACGACCAGCGGTGACGGCATCGCCCGCATCGACGCCGTTCCGGACGCGGCGCCCGGCAGCGGCGCGGCGCAGGCGGTCGTGGTCGACGTCCGCGCAGCCGTCGCCGACTTCGACGACACCCACGTCGGCGGCGGTGACGCCGAGTCGGTGGACGCCAAGGACTACGCCGCGAAGGACCGGCTGCTCATCCTCCCGCTGATCCTGCTGCTCGTGCTGGGCGCACTCCTCCTGCTGCTGCGCTCGATCGTGGCCCCGCTGCTGCTCGTCGCGACGGTGGTGGCGACGTACGCCGCCAGCATGGGCGCGTCGTGGTGGCTCTTCCAGGGCGTCTTCGGGTTCGAGGCGATGGACACCGGGGTCCCGCTGCTGGCGTTCCTCTTCCTCGTCGCGCTGGGCGTCGACTACAACATCTTCCTCGTCACCCGGGCCCGCGAGGAGGCGCGCGAGCACGGCACCCGGACGGGCATGCTCCGCGCGCTGACCGCGACCGGTGGCGTGATCACCAGCGCGGGCATCCTGCTGGCGGCGGTGTTCGCCGTCCTCGGCGTGCTGCCCCTCGTGGTGCTGGCGCAGCTCGGCGCGATCATCTTCGTCGGCGTGCTGCTCGACACCCTCGTCGTACGCACGGTGCTGGTGCCCGCGCTCGCCCTGACCCTCGGCGACCGCTTCTGGTGGCCGCGCAAGGTGACGGGCTGATTGCGCTCGCTCCGGGGCATGTCGTTTCGGCTCGTCGCCCGGCGTTGTCTGGACTGACGAGCGAGCAAGCGTGACGAGCGCAGCGAGTCAGCGCCGTCGAGCGAGGAGGGAAGACGACGCCTTCAGGGGCGGCGAGCACGCGCGAGCGGAGCGAGCGCCTCAGCTCAGCCCTCCCGGCCGCTGATCGCCGAGGCGACCCGCTTGGTCACGTCGGGGTGGAAGACGCTCGGGATGATGAAGGCCGGGTGGAGCTCCTCGGCGCTGACCGTGTCGGCGATCGCCTTCGCGGCGCGCAGCAGCATGTCGATCGTGACGTCCTCGGCGCCCGCGTCGAGCAGGCCGCGGAAGACGCCGGGGAAGGCGAGCACGTTGTTGATCTGGTTGGGGTAGTCCGAGCGGCCCGACGCCACGACGGCGGCGTACTTGCCGGCGAGGGCCGGGTCCACCTCCGGGTCGGGGTTGGCCAGGGCGAAGACGACCGGCTTGGGCGCCATCGACGGGATCCACTCGGCGTCGAGGATGTTGGGCGCGGAGACCCCGATGAACACGTCGGCGTCGACGAGCACCTCCTGCAGCGAGCCCGTCGCACGGCGCGGGTTGGTCGCGGCGGCCAGCTCCGTGTGCGCGCTGGACAGTGAGGAGTCGTCGGCGCACAGCGCGCCCTCGCGGTCGACGACCACGACGTCCTTCGCGCCGGCCGCGATCAGCAGGGTGACGATGGCCGTGCCGGCGGCACCGGCCCCGGACACCACGAGCCGCACCGACTCGAGCTCCTTGTCGACGCAGCGCAGCGCGTTGGTCAGCGCGGCGAGCACGACGATCGCGGTGCCGTGCTGGTCGTCGTGGAACACCGGGATGTCGAGGGACTCGCGCAGCCGGCGCTCGATCTCGAAGCAGCGCGGGGCGGCGATGTCCTCGAGGTTGATGCCGCCGAAGCCGGGCGCGATCATCTCGACCGCGCGCACGATCTCGTCGGTGTCCTGGGTGGCCAGGCAGATCGGCCAGGCGTCGATGTCGGCGAACCGCTTGAACAGCGCGGCCTTGCCCTCCATCACCGGCATCGCGGCGCCGGGGCCGATGTTGCCGAGGCCGAGCACGGCGGAGCCGTCGGTGACGACGGCGACGGAGTTGCCCTTGATCGTCAGCTTCCGGACGTCCTCGGGGTTGTTGTAGATCGCCATCGACACGCGGCCCACGCCGGGCGTGTAGGCCATCGACAGGTCGTCGCGGGTGCGCAGCGGCACCTTCGACTGCACCGAGATCTTGCCGCCGAGGTGGAGCAGGAAGGTGCGGTCGCTGACCTTGTGCACCGTCACGCCCTCGACCGCGGCGACCGCCGCGACGAGCTCCTCCGAGTGCGAGGCGTCGGACGCCGAGCAGGTCACGTCGACCACCAGCCGGTCGTGCCGCGACTCCGTCACGTCGATCGCGGTGACCACACCGCCGGACGCGGCGATCTGCGTCGCGACGGCGCCGACGACGCCGTGGTCGGGCGCGGTGTACAACCGCATGGTGATCGAGTACGACGACGCGGTTGCTGCCATGTCGTGCACCCTCCCCCCCGGCCGGGGTTACGCACAAGTCACCTGGGCCTAGGCTCGGGTTGTGGACATAGTGTTCGTCGACTCCCCCGACCACCACCGCTACGAGCTGCGCGACGGCGACGAGGTCATCGGCCTCATCGCCTACCGGCTCGCCGACGGCGTGATCACCCTCGTGCACACCGAGGTCGACCCCGCCCACGAGGGCCAGGGCCACGCGGCCACCCTCGCGCGCGGCGCCCTCGACGACGCCCGGTCACGCGGGCTGCGCGTCGTGCCGTCGTGCCCCTACGTGGCGTCCTACATCGAGAAGCACCCGGAGTACGCCGACCTGGTGGGTACGGAGGGGACATGACCCCCACCACCGCCACCACCCGCCGCCGCATGCGGTCGGCGAGCATCTCGCTCGGCATCACGGCCGTGATGGCCTCGAGCCTCACCGGCTGTGCGACCAGCGCGGACTACGCCGCGGTGTGCGTCGACCCCCAGACCGAGCAGCGCGTCCCGGACGACCAGTGCGACGACGACGCGGACTACAACGGTGGCGGCACCGGCTTCTTCTGGTACTACCTCGGCGCGAGGTCGCTGGTCCCGGGCATCGGCTCGACCGTCAGCGGCGGCACCTACCGCGGCAGCACCCTCAACGGAAGCGTCCAGCGCGGAGGCCTGCCCACGACGGGCGGCTCCACCGTCCGGTCCAGCACCACCAAGGGCGGGTTCGGCGGCAGCTCGCGCGGCTTCGGCTGACCCCTCCGACACCACGACCCCACGCCAGCCAGGAGAACCCGTGACCGACCTGATCGACGCCCTGCTGCACGCCGCGGCCTACGCCCTGGTGGGCGGAGGCATGCTGGTGGCGAGCTACTACGTCCTCGACCTCGCCACTCCCGGCCACCTCGGCACGCACCTGCGCGGCGTCGACGAGAACGGCATGGAGTCGGTGCACGCGCACTCGCGCTCGGCCGGGGTCGTCACCTCGGCGTGGCTCGTGTCCAACGCGGCCGTGCTCTTCACCGCGATCTGGACCAACGGGGAGACCTCGCTCGGCTGGGCGCTCGGCTGGACCGTGTCGTTCGGCGTGCTCGGCATCGTGCTCAACACGCTCATGTTCTTCGCCGTCGAGGCGATCACCCCCGGTGACCTGCGCACGATCGTCACCGAGCCCGGCCCCGTCCGGCCGCTCGCCTACGTCGCCGCGTCGGTCGCCCTGTCCGTGGGCGCGATCGTCTGCGCCAGCATCGCGTGAGCCGCGACGCGGGGGGCCGCTGACATGTGGCGACACCGCTCCCGACCCCGCCCCGGCTGGCGGGAGACCGTCGTCGAGCAGGGCCTCGTCTTCCCCGTCACGAAGATGCCCGACGGCTCCGAGCTGCCGTACTGGAACGAGGACGCCTGGTACGAGGTGACGATGGAGGAGGTCGAGGCCCTCGAGGTCGCCACGGAGGAGCTGTGGGCGATGTGCCTGGCCGCCGTGTCCCACATGGCCACGACGATGTCCGACGAGCGACTCGGCCTGCCGCCCGGCTCCCTCGACGTCGTACGCCGCTCGATCGAGGCGGGCGACCCGGCGCTCTACGCACGCTTCGACCTCGCCTACGGCGCCGACGGCTCCATCAAGATGCTCGAGATCAACGGCGACACCCCGACCGGTCTCGTCGAGACCGGGATCATCCAGTGGAAGTGGATGGAGGACGTGATGCCGGAGATGGACCAGTGGAACTCGGTCCACGACCGGCTGGTCGCCGGGTGGCGCGGGCTGCGCCGCTCGGGCCACTTCGACGGGGACCGCATGCACTTCCTCTACGACCTGGGCGAGGAGGACTCCTACGACGGCGGCGAGATGGAGATGACGGTCCACTACCTGATGGACACCGCCGTGCAGGCCGGCTGGCTCGCCCTCGCCCACCCGATGGCGGAGGTCGGCTGGAACCCCGACGCCCGCGAGTACCGCGACGTGCACGACGAGCCGATCCGCAACGCCTTCAAGCTCTACGCGTGGGAGGAGATGCTCGCCGAGCCGTTCGGCCGGATGGTCGTGGACCGGACCGAGGCGCGTCCCACGCACTGGCTGGAGCCGGCCTGGAAGGCGCTGCTCAGCACGAAGGCGCTGCTGCCGGTCCTCTGGGAGCTCTACCCCCGGCACCGCCTGCTGCTGCCGGCGTACTTCGACGAGCCGCACGGCATGGACCGGTGGGTCGCCAAGCCCCTGCACGGGCGCGAGGGCGACAACATCCGCATCCACCTCGACGACATGGTCGAGGACGTCGTGATGCCCGGGGGCTACGGCGCCGAGGGCTGGGTCTACCAGGCCTACACCGACCTGCCGAGCTTCGAGGGCAACCGCGTGGTGCTCGGGTCGTGGATCGTGGCCGGCGAGGCGGCGGGGATGCTGGTGCGCGAGTCGGACTCGATGGTCACCGACTACTTCTCCCGCGTCGCCCCGCACGTCATCAGCGACGGGCTGGCGCCGACGGAGGCGCAGGTCGCCGCCTGGCTGTCCGAGCGGGTGGGCCCGGACGCCCCGACGCTGCCGGGCTAGCGCACGACCGAGTCGGTGATCGTCCGGGTCGCGCCGAGGAAGAAGATCCCCGGCAGCGTCTCGAAGCCCTCGCTGGGGTTGTCGGTCAGCTCCGAGCCGTCGATCGTCAGCGTGCCGGTGCGGTCGTTGGAGACGAAGAAGATCGCGCCGCCGCCCTCACGTGCGTGGTTGCCGGTCATCGTCGAGTCGTCGATGCGCAGGTCGATCGCGTTGCCGTCCAGGTAGATGGCGCCGCCCGAACCGCCGCCGGGCGTGCCCTCGCGCTGCGGGTTCGCGCCGCGGCCCACCGCACGGTTGTCGGTGAACGTCGAGCCGGTGATCCGCCACGAGACGCCGATGCTGCTCAGCGCGGCACCGTTGCTGCACCGGCCGCCGGTGAAGGTCGAACGGCGTACGACGACCGCGCGGTCGGCGTACTGGTCGAGCACCCGGACGGCACCGCCGCCGAGGTCGGGACCGGTCCGGTCGCACCGGTTGTCGACGAACTCCGAGTCGACGACCTTGAGCCGTCCGCCGCGGACGAAGATCGCGCCCCCGCCACCGCCGTCGGTGGTCTCGCCGGTCGCGTTGCCGTCGGCGAACCGCATGCGGCGTACGACGAGGCGCGGCTCGGCCTGGTCGTCGCAGTGCGACGTCGTCCAGACCTGCGCGCGGTCGCACGTGTTCATGTAGAGGATGCGGCGCTGGCCGCCGCCGCTGAGGGTGACGAGGCCGCCGCCGTCGAGGACCACCGACGCGGAGGTGTTGACGACCTTCGCCGTCTTCTTCATCGCGATGGTCACCGGACCGGGTCCGCAGGCGAAGGTGATCAGGCCGCCCTTCGCCACGGCGCGGACGACCGCGCGCGAGGTGCAGGAGGCGGGAGTGCCGGTCCCGACGACCGTGCCCCCGGCCTTCGCCACCGCTGGCGCCGCTGGTTGAGGAGGGCGCGCAGCGCCCGTCACGAGACCCCACGACGGGGCCGCCGACGCCAGCACCGCAGCAGCCACCGCCGCGGCGAGGGCGCCGGCACGCATCAGAGCGCCTTCTCGATGTCCTTGCTGAGCTTCTCCGGCTCGGTGGTGGGCGCGTAGCGGCTGATCACCGTGCCGTCGCGGCCGACGAGGAACTTGGTGAAGTTCCACTTGATCTTGCTGCCGAGCATCCCGCCCTTGGAGTCCTTCAGCCACTCGAAGAGCGGGTGGGCGTTGTCACCGTTGACCTCGACCTTGCTGAACAGCGGGAACGTCACGCCGAAGTTGCGCTCGCAGAAGTCCGAGATCTCCGCCTCGTTGCCCGGCTCCTGGTTGCCGAACTGGTCGCACGGGAAGCCGAGGACGACCAGGCCCTGGTCGGCGTAGGTGTCCTGGAGCTGCTGGAGTCCCTTGTACTGACCGGTGAACCCGCACTGCGAGGCGGTGTTCACGACGAGCACGACCTTGCCGTCGTACTGCGAGAGGTCGGTGTCGGTGCCGTCGATCGCGGCCGCCGAGAAGTCGGAGAGAGTCGTCATGCGCCCGAGTCTGCCAGCCCGTCCGGCATCCGCGGCCCGAGCCGGTCAGTCGTCGAGCGCGTCGAGGTCGTCGAGCTCGTCGCGGGTCTGCACCCAGGGCGGCGGTCCGAGGCCGGTGCCGCCGGGGAGGGTCACCGAGACGACCGCGATGGCGCCGGCGGCGTCCTCGAACAGGTCGATCGTCAGCTGGCACGCCTCGCCCGCACCGCTGTCAGGCCCGGCACCGTCGCCCGTCAGCACGATCCGGGTGGGCGCCGCCGTGACACCGGTCGGCCTCGGGGTGGGGAGTCCGCAGGTGGTGGGCGGCGCCGCGCCGCGCGTGATCGAGACGACCGGCTGTCCGAGGTCGTTCGCCACCGGGCGTACGGCCTGGGCGACGACCGGGTCGCGCACGCGCCAGCGCCAGTCGCCCGACGTCGCCGCCTGCGTCCCGTCGGCGGTCCCGGCCGCGACACCGTCGACGTACAACCGCACCTCGCGCGCGAGGTGCGGACGGCCGGAGCCCGAGACGAGGAACCGCAGGAACGCCCAGGCCTGCACGCGGTCCCCGGAGTCGGGCGGGCAGCTCCACGTCGGGGTCGCCGTCGCGATGACGGCCACCACCTCGTCGGACCGGACCGTGTCGCCGGAGGGCGGGACGGAGCCCAGCACCTGCCCGGCCGGGTCGCACTGGGGCACCGCGTCGACCCGCGTCGTGATGCCGGCGCTGTCCAGCAGGGTGACGGCCTCGGCGGAGGTGAGGCCCACCAGGGAGGGGACCGTCGCGACCCGCTGCTCGACGTCCTCCGGCGCGGGGTCCCCGGTGAGGACGGGGACCGCGAACGCCGCCGCGACGACCGCGACCAGGACGCCGACCGCGATGCCGACGACCCGCGACGGGCTGCGGGTGCCGGTGCCGAGCACCTCCGCGCGCAACGCGGGTACGACGACCTCGTCCGGGTCCGCCGAACCGACGATGCGGCGGCGCTGGTCCTCGATCACGCGGTCGACCACCGCGGCGGCGTCCTCGGCAGGCACGCCGAGCTCGATCGCGATCTCGACGAGCCGCCAGTGGCGCGCGGCGCGGTAGTCGGGGAGGTCCATCAGTGCTCGCCGTCCAGGGCGTCGAGCTCCACCAGCGCCGACTCCCAGCGCGCGCGGCGCTCGGCGGCCGTCTGCTCCCACCACTTCGGCCCCCGCTCGCCGAGCCCGACCTTGGCGAGCTGCGTGCGGTGCCGGGTGGCGGCGAGCTCGGCGTCGTCCGCGGCGCTCCGGACTCCCGACCGCCCGCGACCCAGGTGCGACTTCAGGCGGGCGAGCGCGTCGTCGGGGATCGCGGGGTCCGTACGCCGCCAGCGCCGGCCGTCGATGACGAGCCACTTCTCGTCCTCGGTCGGCTCGCTGCTCACCCGACCAGCATGCCCGAGACGACGAAGGCCCCGGACGATGTCCGGGGCCGTCGAGGTGGGTGCGCGAGGGGGGATTTGAACCCCCACGCCCTTTCGGACACTGCGACCTGAACGCAGCGCGTCTGCCGTTCCGCCACTCGCGCGTGAAGCGGGCTCAGGTTACCCCACGCCTGACAGGCCCTCCCAATCGGCTGGAACGCCCTGGGGTGGCGGCACATCGGGCGTCGCGAGCCCCACGCCACCGCCGGGGCGGCACCGTCGTACGGACCCGACCGGCCGGTACGCTCGCTCCACCGGCCGGGCGGTGTGTGAGGCCTGCCCACCACGACACGCGAGGAGAGGAGGTCCGACATGTTCGCCCTGCAACGCTTCGAGCAGCGGCTCGAGTCCGTGATCTCCGGTGTCTTCGCCCGCGCCTTCCGCAGCGCGGTGCAGCCCGTCGAGATCGCCGCGGCGCTCCAGCGCGAGTGCGACAACAACGCCCAGGTGATGAGCCGCCAGCGCCGCCTGGTGCCCAACGACTTCCACGTCGAGCTGTCCGCGACGGACCTCGAGCGGATGCTCGGCCTGGGCCGTGCGCTCGAGCAGGACCTCGTCGACCAGCTGCAGGACCACGCCGACGCGCAGGGCTACGTCTTCACCGGCCCGATCTCGGTGGCCTTCGAGGAGGCCGAGGACCTCACCACCGGGCGCTTCCGGATCCGCAGCAAGGCGCAGGCCAGCGTCACCGACAACGACCAGCGCACCCGCTCGCGTGCCTCGCACGCCACCCTCGAGGTCAACGGCACGCGCCACCCGCTGCGTCCGCCGGGCCTGGTGGTCGGTCGCGGCACCGAGGCCGACCTCCGCATCAACGACCCGGGCGTCAGCCGCCGCCACCTCGAGCTGGAGGTCACCATCGACGGCGTCGAGGCGGTCGACCTGGGCTCGACCAACGGCATCCTCGTCGACGGCTCGAAGGTCGGCCGCGCCCGGCTGCGCGACGGGTCCACGATCAAGATCGGGCACACCGAGATGACCGTCCGCATCGACGGCGGCCGCGACGAGGCCGGGGGCTGGAATGTCTGAGCTCACCCTCTTCCTCATCCGCGCCGCGTTCCTCGCGATCCTCTGGATCTTCGTGCTGTCCGCGATCTCGGTGATCCGCTCCGACATGTTCGGCGCGCGCGTCCCCGAGACGGCCCGCGGTGGCGCGCCCGTGCCCGAGCGGCGCAAGAGCGCCAAGGCCGCCAGGAAGCCCCGCCGCGGCGCGCCGACCCACCTGATCGTGGTGGAGGGCGAGAACCCCGGCACCCGCGCCGAGCTCGCCGACGCCCCGCTCCTCATCGGACGCGGCAGCGACGCGGCGATCAAGCTCGACGACGACTACGTCTCCACGCGCCACGCGCGGATCGCCGCCAGCGGCGACGAGTGGTTCGTGGAGGACCTCGGATCGACCAACGGCACCTACGTCGGGCCGGTCCGGATCACCCAGCCCACCACCATCGGCCTCGGGGTCCAGGTCCGCGTCGGCAAGACCATCCTGGAGCTGCGGAAGTGATGTTCCTCCACTACTCCGCGATCTCCGACGTCGGCCGCGTCCGCCGGGAGAACCAGGACAGCGGGTACGCCGGCCCGTGGCTGCTCACCGTCTGCGACGGCGTCGGCGGCGCGGTCCGCGGCGACCTCGCCTCGAGCACGGCCGTGCAGGCGCTGCGCAAGCTCGACCAGCAGCCCGACGAGGACATCCTCGGCCAGGTCGCGGGAGCGGTGCACCGCGCCGACGACCGGATCGCCGAGATCGTCGAGGAGGACCCGGCCCTCAACGGCACGTCCACCACCGCGACCGTCGTGCTCTTCGACGGCAACCGCTTCGGCGTCGGCCACATCGGCGACAGCCGCGCCTACCTCTACCGCCGTGGCGAGCTGCGCCAGCTCACCCACGACCACACCTTCGTGCAGTCGCTCATCGACGAGGGCCGGATCACCGAGGAGCAGTCGCGGACCCACCCGCACCGCAACCTCATCCTCAAGGCCCTCGACGGCATCCGGCACGAGGAGCCCGACCTCTTCGAGTTCCCCGCCGAGGCCGGCGACCGCGTGTTCGTCTGCAGCGACGGCGCCTGCGGCACGCTCACCGACGAGCGGATGAAGGACATCCTCGGCACCGGCACGCCCGACTTCGCCGCCGTCGAGCTCGTCCGCGCCAGCCTCGAGGCCGGCAGCACCGACAACGTCACCTGCATCGTCGCCGACGTCGCCGAGGAGGCGCCGTCCGAGGACCTCCAGCCCCTGCTGGTCGGTGCCGCCGCCGACCTGCCCCGCCGGATGCCCATCGGGGGCGGCGTGGCCGGTGCCGTCGGCGGGCTCTTCCGCGGCCACCGCTCCGGCGACACCGGCGAGATCCCGCCCGTGCCGGGCGAGGAGGTGCCGGCCGGTGCCTTCGCCGCCGACCCCATCGACCCCGAGGCCGCGCGCTACGCACCCCGTCCGCCCGGCCGCTACGCCTGGCTGCGCCGGATCATGGTCGCGGCCGTGCTCCTCGGCCTCGCGTGGATCGTGCTGGCCGCCGGCTGGTCGTGGAGCCAGCAGCAGTTCTACGTCGGGGACCAGGACGGCAAGGTCGCGATCTTCCGCGGCATCGACGCCGACCTGCCCGGCATCTCGCTCTCCCACGCCTACGAGGTCACCGACGTCGACCTCGAGCGGCTCAGCGACATCGACGCCGAGACCGTGCGCGAGGGCATCGAGGCCGACGACCTGGACGACGCCCGGCTGACCGTCGACAACTACGCGGCGCGCCAGGACGTCGTGGCCGGTTGACGGGCGGGCTTCGATGAGTCAGACCGGATCCCTCATGGGCTTCGTGCACCGGCGTCGCCGGGGTGCGGAGCTGTTCCTGCTCGTCCTCGCGCTCGCGGTCGGCATCGGGGCGTACGCCGCCGTCGGCCTCGGTGTCGAGGGCTCGGTCCCGGCCGACATGGTCGGCTACGGCGGCTGGCTGACCGGCCTGATCATCGCCGCGCACATCACCGTCCGCGTCGTCGCGCCGTACGCCGACCCGGTGCTGCTGCCGCTCGTCGCCGCCCTCAACGGGCTCGGCCTCGCGGTGATCCACCGCCTCGACCTCACCTACGAGGCGATGGGCGAGGACCAGCACACGTTCGCCCGCCAGCAGCTGACCTGGATGACGCTCGGCGTCGTGCTGTTCGTGGTCACGCTCTTCCTGCTGCGCGACCACCGCGTGCTGCAGCGGCTGACCTACACCGCCGGCCTGGTCGGCATCCTGCTGCTGGTGCTGCCGTTCCTGCCCGTCATCGGGCGCAACATCAACGGCGCGCGCATCTGGATCAACGTCGCCGGCTTCAGCTTCCAGCCCGGCGAGGTCGCCAAGGTGATGCTGGTGATCGCCTTCTCCGGCTACCTCGTCCTCCACCGCGACGCCCTCGCCCTCGCCGGGCGGCGGGTGGTCTTCATCGACCTGCCCCGCGGGCGCGACCTCGGCCCGATCCTGGCGATGTTCGGCGTCTCGATGATGATCCTGGTCCTGCAGAACGACCTGGGGTCCTCCCTCCTCTTCTTCGGCCTGTTCCTCGCGATGCTCTACGTCGCGACCGAGCGCGCGGGCTGGCTCGTGGTCGGCGGCGTGCTGTTCGGTGCCGGCGCGCTGGCGGCGTACACCTTCGTCGGCAACGTGCAGAACCGCTTCAACTTCTGGCTGCACCCGCTCGACTACTACGACGACTCGCCGGGCAGCTACCAGCTGGTCGAGGCGCTGTTCGGGCAGGGCTGGGGCGGCCTGATCGGCCGCGGCCTCGGCAACGGCTTCCCCGAGCGGGTGCCGTTCGCCTACTCCGACTTCATCATCTCCACCATCGGCGAGGAGCTCGGCCTGACCGCCGTGATGGCGATCATCGTCTGCTACGGACTGATCGTGGAGCGGGCGCTGCGGATCGCGCTGATCTCGCGTGACGGCTTCGGCAAGCTCATGGCCGTCGGCCTCGGCTCGATCGTCGCGCTCCAGGTCTTCGTCGTCATCGGCGGCGTCACCGGCCTGATCCCGCTGACCGGCCTCACCACGCCGTTCCTGTCCTACGGCGGGTCCTCGCTCGTGGCCAACTGGGTGATCATCGCCCTGCTGCTCCGGATCTCCGACCAGGCCCGGCGCCCCGCACCGCGGCTCGACCCGGTCGACGCCGCGTCCGACGACAACGAGTCGACCCAGGTGGTGAAGCTGCGATGAACAAGCCCATCCGCGTGGTCTCCGTCTTCTGCCTGCTGCTCTTCGTGGCGCTCCTCGTCAACGCGACCTACCTGATGTACGTCCGCGCGGACTCGCTGTCCGCCGACCCGCGCAACCGCCGGATCATCACCGCGACGTTCTCCCGCGAGCGCGGCGCGATCCTGGTGGGCAAGGAGGCGATCGCGCGCAGCGTGCCGTCCAACGACAAGTACAAGTTCCAGCGGACCTACTCCGAGCCCTTCAAGTACGCCCCCGTCACCGGCTACTTCTCGTGGTTCAGCCAGACCGGCGTCGAGCGCTCGCAGAACTCCGTGCTCGCCGGCGACGACTCGCGCCTCTTCGTCACCCGGCTGGTGGACCTGCTCAGCAACTCCGACCCCAAGGGCGGCAACGTCCAGCTGACCCTCGACCGCGCTGCCCAGGACGCCGCCTGGGACGGCCTCGAGGCGCTCCCGGGTGACGCCGAGGGCGCGGTCGTGGCCCTCGAGCCCACCACCGGACGGGTGCTGGCGATGGCGTCGACGCCGACCTTCGACCCCAACAAGTTCGCCTCCCACGACTTCACCGCCGTGAGCAACCTGGGCAAGGAGCTCAACGCCGACCCGCGCGAGCCACTGATCAACCGCGCGATCGGCACCACGCTGCCGCCGGGGTCGACGTTCAAGCTCGTCACCGCCGCGGCGGCGATCGAGTCGGGCAACTACGACGCCGACTCGATGGTCCCGGGCGGCTACCGGTTCCAGCTGCCGCAGTCGGAGACGACCATCGGCAACTACGACGACGGCAACTGCGGCGGCCGCCGGATCACGCTGACGCAGGCGCTCCAGGTCTCGTGCAACGTCACCTTCCTGACCCTCGCCAACGAGCTCGGCAACGACGCGATGGCCGAGCAGGCCGAGAAGTTCGGCTTCAACGACACCTCGCTCGAGGACCTCGGCGGCCAGGCCAAGTCGCTCTACCCGCGCGACATGGACCCGCCGCAGACCGCGATGTCGGGCATCGGCCAGGCCAGCGTGACCGCCACTCCCCTGCAGATGGCGATGGTCGCGGCCGCGATCGCCAACGACGGCGACGTGATGCGTCCCTACGTCGTCGACGAGGTCCGCGCCCCCAACCTGTCGGTGCTCGACCGCACCGACCCGCAGAGCATCAGCAAGGCGATCTCCAGCACCACGGCCGACGAGCTCACCAAGATGCTCGTCGCGACCGTCGCCGACGGCACCGCCGCCCCCGCGCAGATCCCGGGCGTCGAGGTCGCGGGCAAGACCGGCACCGCGCAGTCGAGCGGCGACCGGCCGCCCTACGCGTGGTTCGTCTCCTTCGCGCCGGCCAACGACCCCAAGGTCGCGGTCGCGGTGCTCGTGCAGTCGAGCGACACCTCGCCCGACGAGATCGGCGGCGGCGTCCTGGGCGGCCCGATCGCCAAGGCGGTCATGGAGGCGGTGATCACCCCGTGACGGCGCTCGCACCCGGCGGCCACGTCGACGAGGCCCGCCGCTACGTCCTCGAGTCCCGCATCGCCACCGGCGGCATGGGCGAGGTGTGGTCCGCGCGCGACACCGTGCTCGACCGGCCGGTGGCGGTCAAGGTGCTCAAGGCGGAGTACGCCGACGACGCGACGTTCCGGCAGAGGTTCGAGACCGAGGCCCGGCACGCCGCCGCGCTCCAGCACCCCGGCATCGCGTCGGTCTACGACTACGGCGCCAGCTCGCTCGACGACGGCTCCTCGACCCCGCGCCCCTACCTCGTGATGGAGCTCGTCGAGGGCCAGCCGCTCTCGGCGCTGCTGCGGCCCAGCGCGCCGCTCGACCCCGACGTGGCCCGCGACCTGCTCGCCCAGGCGGCCGAGGCACTCGGCGTGGCGCACGCCGCCGGCATCGTCCACCGCGACGTGAAGCCCGCCAACCTCCTCGTCACCCCCGACCGCCGGGTCAAGGTCACCGACTTCGGCATCGCCCGCGCTGCGGACGGGATGGCCCTCACGCAGACCGGCGAGGTGATGGGCACGCCCGCCTACATCTCGCCCGAGCAGGCCGAGGGCGGCACGGCGACGGCCGCGTCCGACGTCTACTCGCTCGGCGTCGTCGCCTTCGAGTGCCTGGCCGGCCGCAAGCCCTTCGTCGCCGACTCCCCTGTCGCCACCGCCATCGCCCACCTCCGCAACCCGGTGCCCGAGCTCCCCGGCTCGGTGCCGGCCGACCTGGCGGGCGTCGTACGCCGCTCGCTGGCCAAGGCCCCTGCCGACCGGTTCGCCGACGGCGCGGCGTTCGCCCGGGCGCTGCGCGAGCCGGCCTCGGTCGCGGCCGCACCCACGACGGTCGCCCCTCTCGTCCCTCCCGCTGCCGGCGAAGGGACGCAGGTCATGCCGGTCGCTCCCGCAGCCACCCCGCCTCCCGTGCAGCCCGTGGCGCCGCCCCCGCGCGAGCGGCGTACGGCGCCCGCGGTGCCGTGGGGCCTCGTGGTCGGCATCGTCCTCGCGATCCTGCTCGCCGTGCTGGTCGCGGTGTGGCTCGGCAGCCGCGACACCGGGACGTCGTCCACCGACGAGCCGGAGCAGACCCCGACCCGGAGCGAGACCCGGAGCGACTCCCCGTCCTCCACACCGTCGGACACCCCGTCCGAGACCACGGAGACCCCGACGGAGACCCCGACGGAGACCCCGAGCGAGACCCCGAGCGAGACCGAGACGGAGCCCGAGCCGACCACGGTCGAGGTGGACCCGGACTCCTACGTCGGGCGCGACCACAAGGACGTGGAGAAGGAGCTGCGCGACCTCGGCCTCCAGCCCGAGTCGACGGAGCTCGAGAACCCCGGCGACCAGCCCGAGGGTGTCGTGGTGTCCGTGGAGCCGAGCGGCACACTGGCCGAGGGGGATGCGGTGGCGGTGAGCTTCTACGGCAAGGCGAAGCCGACTCCCCCGGGGCAGGAGAAGGGCACGGGCACGAGCGAGGAAGGAACCGTGGAGCAATGACGCAGCAGGAGCCGACGCTGATCGGCGGCCGCTACGAGCTCGGGGAGCCCCTCGGTCGAGGCGGCATGGCAGAGGTGCGCAAGGGCAAGGACCTGCGGCTCGGTCGTACGGTCGCGGTCAAGCGCCTGCGCACCGACCTCGCCAGCGACGCGACCTTCCAGGCCCGCTTCCGGCGCGAGGCGCAGTCGTCGGCCTCCCTCAACCACCCCGCCATCGTGTCCACCTACGACACCGGCGAGGAGATGGCGACCGACGGCTCCGGCGTCGCGCAGCCCTACATCGTGATGGAGTGCGTCGAGGGGCGCACGCTGCGCGACATCCTGCGCGAGGGCCGCAAGATCCTGCCCGAGCGGGCCCTCGAGATCACCAGCGGCGTGCTGTCGGCGCTCGACTACAGCCACCGCGCCGGCATCATCCACCGCGACATCAAGCCCGGCAACGTGATGCTCACGCCCACCGGCGACGTCAAGGTCATGGACTTCGGCATCGCCCGCGCGATCTCCGACGCCTCCTCGACCATGACGCAGACCGCCGCCGTCGTCGGCACCGCGCAGTACCTCTCCCCCGAGCAGGCGCGCGGCGAGACCGTCGACTCCCGCTCCGACGTCTACTCCACCGGCTGCCTGCTCTACGAGCTGCTCACCGGCCGGCCGCCCTTCGTCGGCGACAGCCCGGTGGCCGTGGCCTACCAGCACGTCCGCGAGCAGGCCTCGCCGCCGTCCGACCTCGACGACCAGCTCGACCCCGAGATCGACGCGATCGTGATGAAGTCGCTCGCCAAGCGCGTCGAGGACCGCTACCAGAGCGCCGCGGCGATGAAGGCCGACATCGAGCGCTACCTCGCCGGTCACCCGATCCAGGCTCCTGCCGTCGTCCCGGTCCAGGACACGCAGTACGTCGCCCCTCCCCCCGACGCGACGACCACGATGGCCGCGGCCGCCGTGGGCGCACCGCCGCCGCGCCAGGACGACCCGCACCGCAGCCGGGCCGGGTGGTGGTTCCTCGGCGGCTTCCTCGTCGTCGGCCTGCTGCTGCTCGGCGCCTACCTGGTCAACGACCTGCTCTTCGACGACGCGCCCACCCGCCAGGCGGTGCCCAACGTCGTCGGGATGACCGAGGACGAGGCGCGCGTCGCGATCGCCGACGCCGGGTTCGAGGTCGGGCGGGTGGACCGGGAGCCGTCCGAGACGGTCGCGGCCGACACCGTGATCGAGCAGAGCCCCAACCGCGACACCTTCCAGGACCCCGGCACGTCGGTCAGCTTCGTGCTGTCGCTCGGCAAGCCCGAGGTCGAGGTGCCCTTCGTCGTCGGCTCGCTGCGCAAGGAGGCGCGCGCCCAGCTGGTCGCTGCCAACCTCAAGGTGCGCTTCGAGGAGCAGGACTCCGACGAGACGCGGTTCCAGGTGCTGAGCACCAACCCGGCGCCCGGCACCCCGGTCGCCGAGGGCACGACGATCACCGTCGTCTACTCGGCCGGTCCGTCCCAGGTGCCCGACGTGCGCGGCCTCAAGCAGGGCGAGGCCGAGCGGGTCATCCGCGAGGCGGGCTTCGTCCCGGACGTACGCACCGACGCCACGTCCGTGGAGCCGAAGGGGACGGTCGTCGACCAGATCCCCGCCGGCGGCACCGCCGACCAGGGCAGCACCGTCACCATCTTCGTCTCCGCCTACGAGGAGCCGCCTCCTCCGACCGAGACCCCCACGGAGACGCCGACCGAGACACCGACGGAGACACCGACGGAGACGCCGACGCCGACCGAGAGCCCCACCACGCCGCCGCCCACGTAGCGGCACGCGCCCCGTGGTCGAGCAGCCCGCGAGGGACCTACTCGGCCAGCGGGGTGGCGTAGGTGAGGTCGAGCAGCCCGTCGTACGCCGGTGCGACGGCCGACTCGAGCTCGCTCATGTCCCAGGACACGCCGCCGCCGGCGATCGTGGTGTAGTCGCGGTAGAGCGCGAGGATGGGGTCGACGGTCAGCTCGGCCTGCATCCGCGCAGGGTCGCCGATGCCCACGATGACGTAGGGCGGCGAGTAGGGCAGGCCGTTGAGCGTGACCTGGTTGCCCGAGCACTTGATGCCGGTCGTCGAGATCAGCCGCTGTCCCTGGATCGTCACCGCGACCGCACCGGCGCTCCACATCGCGTTGGCCACCGCCTGGATGTCCTGCTGGTGCACGACGAGGTCGTTGGGGTCGCCGGGGTAGGCCTCGCGCGCCTCGAAGGTCGCGTCGTCGAGGGTCACCTGCACGGCCGCGCCGGCCTTCTCCGTCAGGCCTGCCGGGTCGACCAGCGTCGCGATCGTGTTCTGCACCCGGCCGACCGACCGGTCACCCAGCCCCGCGCTCAGCGCCTCGACCTCGGCGTTGAGCGACGCCACCTGCGCCGTGAGGTCACCGGTGTCGTCGCGCTCGGCGCGGACGACGGACGCGAGGTCGGTGAGGCGCCCGCCCCGCAGGTCGAGGCCGTCGCTCTGCTGCGCGCTGACACCGAACAGGGTGCCGCTCACCAGGACGACCAGCGGCGTCGCCACCCGCCAGGCGCGGCCGCGCCCGGGGGATGAATGGGGCTGCGGCGACATGCCGACTACGCTAACCCCCCGTTGGGCGCATCCGCCCACCCACGTCGTCCAGCCGTCGAAGCCACAGGAGCAGCAGTGTCGAAGTCCAGCGCGATCACCACCGAGGAGAAGACCCGCCTCTTCTCCGTCAGGTTCCTGATCAGCCTGCTCCTGATCGTCGCCGGCATCGCCTGGCTGGTCTTCTACTACACCCAGGCCCGCGGCAACCCGCTCGCCTTCCCGCCGACCGAGGGCTCGCCCAAGGCCGTGGCGGACCTGGGCCGCTGGAACTACGCGATCGGCTTCGGCCTGCTGATGGTCGGCCTCATGGTCGCGGCGCACCCCTCGACCCCGCTGGGTCGCGGCCGCGGCGTCGTCGCCGGCATGCTCGGCTGCTTCCTGGTCGGCCTGGTCTGGATCTGCACCTTCTACATCTTCTCCGACGACCTCTCCAAGATCTGGGTCTTCAACGACCTCGGCCAGTGGAACCTGGTCGTCGGCATCGCGTTCATGGCGGTCGGGTTCAGCTTCGCGACCAAGTGGGAGTAGGTTCTCCCTCGACCTGATCGCCCACCGGTGATCGGGTCCCGCGCCTCGAGCGGTGAGTGAGGCGCCTTCCTGGGGAAGGGAAGGCGTCTCTCTCACCGCTCGAGTCGATTTCGGGGGTGCCCCGGACGCTCCGATTTCCACACTGTGGATAACTGCTGTGGAGAATTACACCGGTGTAGTTGTCCACAGCTGTGTGCACACCTGTGGGCAACGCAGCAGCCCCGCCCACCTGCGTACGACGAGGGGGCGGGGGTGCGCGGAGGTGCGGGCGGGGTCAGCCGAGCGCGGCGACGCGCAGCGCGATCAGGACGACCAGCACGACGGTGAAGGCCGCGAGCCCGACCGCCTGGACGGCCGTACGACGCCCGCGCGGGGCGTAGGCGATGACGGCCGCGACCACGGCACCGCCGACGATCCCGCCGAGGTGTCCCTGCCACGAGATGTTGGGGATGGCGAAGGTGATGAACAGGTTGATCGCGAGCAGCGTCGCGATGCTGCGCAGGTCGCCGCGCATCTTGTGCGCGATCACGGCGTAGGCGCCGAACAGGCCGTAGATCGCGCCGGACGCACCCAGGGTCAGCCCGCCGGCGTCCGAGAGCCACAGCACGGCGACCGAGCCGGCCAGTCCGGAGAGGAGGTAGAGCACGAGGAACCTGGTCCGGCCCAGCACGCTCTCGAGCTGGGGGCCGAGGACCCACAGGGCCAGCATGTTGCTGGCGATGTGCCAGATCTCGACGTGCAGGAACTGGCTGGTGATCAGCTGCCACACGGCACCGTCGGCCACGCCGGGCACCCAGTGCCCGTCACCCTGCGTGCCGAGCGTGCAGAGACGCTCACCGATCGCGGTCGGGTAGTAGCCGTTGCTCGACAGCGACTCGCAGGTCCCCTTCGCGACCAGGGCGAGTCGCGGGATCAGCTCGCTGTTCTTCCAGCCGGTCGCGACCACCGCCAGCCAGATGACGGCGTTGATGCCGATCAGGAAGAACGTCGTCAGCCGCGGGTCGGCGCTGCGCTCGCCGCCGTACATCGCCTGGTTCTGTCGCGATCCCTTGCTGGCCTGCTTGACGCAGTCGGGGCACTGGAAGCCGACGGCCGCGTCGCGCATGCAGTCGGGGCAGATCGGCCGCTCGCAGCGCTGGCAGCGGATCCAGGTCTCGCGATCGGGGTGCCGATAGCAGGTCGGCACCCCGGTCGCGGCCGGGCCCTCGGAGGGCTGGGTCATCGTGCAGTGGTCCTCGGGAGGGTCGGCGCTCGGTCCCGGGTCAGCTCTCGATGGTGACGGACTCGATCACCACGGCGTCGACCGGGCGGTCCATCGCACCGGTGGCGGTGGTGCCGATGGCGTCGACGACGTCGCGGCTGGCCTGGTCGGCCACCTCACCGAAGATGGTGTGCTTGCGGTTGAGCCACGGGGTCGCGGCGAGCGTGATGAAGAACTGCGAGCCGTTGGTGCCCGGGCCGGCGTTGGCCATCGCGAGGAGGTAGGGCTTGTCGAAGACGAGCTCGGGGTGGATCTCGTCCTTGAACGTGTAGCCCGGGCCGCCGGTGCCGGTGCCGAGCGGGCAGCCGCCCTGGATCATGAAGCCGTCGATGACGCGGTGGAAGCCGAGGCCGTCGTAGTACTTCTCCCCGGTGCGGCCCGCGTCGTCGCGGTAGTCCTTGGTGCCCTCGGCGAGGCCGACGAAGTTCTCGACGGTCTCGGGGGCGTGGTTCGGGAAGAGGTTGATGACGATGTCGCCCCGGTTGGTCTTGAGCGTCGCCTTCTGGTCGGCCATGGAAGTGCCTCTCGCATCGTGAGTCTGGGATCTGGTGCGACTCGATCCTGCCACGCTCACCCACGCTCACCCACGCTCGGCCCCACCCGGTCGACGTACGTGCGTCCTCCACCCGGACGGGGCTGGTCGCGTCAGGGTGGGCATGGTGAGATGGAGGAACACAGAAAGAGGAGGAGACGCATGCCTTTCGGCCGCAAGAAGTCCCTGATGGACCGGGCTCACGACTACGTCGAGCAGATCTCGGACCAGTTCACCGAGACGGTCATCCCGCAGATCGAGCAGGCGTGGGAGCAGGCCGTGGAGAAGGCCGGACCCGCCATCTCCGACGCGCGGGACAAGGCCACGCCGCTGATCGAGGAGGGCCGGGTGCGTGCCGCCGAGGCCGCCACCGCCGGTGCCGCGGTCGCCGCCGCCAAGGCCGGCGAGGCCAGGGAGAAGGCCGCCCCGCTGCTCGCCGAGTACCGCGCCACGGCAGCCGAGCGCGCCTCCGCCCTCACCGCGGTCGCCGCCGAGCAGGCCGCGTCCACCCGTGAGGCCGCCGTCGCCAAGGCCAACGAGCTGCGCGGCATCGAGCCGGAGCCCCAGGGCGGCCGGCTGAAGAAGTTCCTGCTGATCAGCGGTCTGCTCGCCCTCGGTGGCGTGGTGTTCAGCAAGCTGCGGGCCAAGAAGGACGACGGCTGGCAGTCGACCTACACCCCGCCGGCGCCGGCGAAGCCCGCCGCCGCGGCAGCGCCGGTCACCCCGGTGACCCCCGCGACCACGACCGTCGACCCCGACGCGGACCCGCTCAACGACCCGATCGAGGAGGTCACCGCCGACGAGGTGGTGACCGTCGACCCGCCCGCCACCGACGACATCGGCGGCGGCGCTCCCGGCGAGGCGATCAGCGACCGGATCGAGGAGGCGCACGACGCGACCACCCCGGACGAGCCGGCCGAGATCATCGACATCGACGACGTGCCGAAGCAGAAGTAGTCCCGCACCACC
Source organism: uncultured Actinomycetota bacterium (assembly GCA_963795275.1). Classification (GTDB taxonomy): domain Bacteria; phylum Actinomycetota; class Actinomycetes; order Propionibacteriales; family Nocardioidaceae; genus Nocardioides. Next base: position 150,075 of record CAWCHD010000001.1, on the reverse strand, counting down.
CCCGAGCGGTGGTCCACCCACATTTCCGTCGTACGGACCGTGGCTGGGCCACCGCTCGCGGCATGTCCGGGACCGGGGCGGTGGTCCAGCCACATATCTGTCGTACGGACCGTGGCTGGGCCACCGCTCACGCCACCCGGTTCTCCTCGATCCAGGCGTCGACCCGCTCCCACCAGCCGTAGAGCCACTCGATCCGCTCGTCGCGGCCCTCGGGGATCTCCTCGCGCGGCACCTGCCACCACCGCATGGTGATCTGCTTGTCCATCGGCAGCTCGCGCCACAGGTCGCTCACCGTCACGAGGTGGTCGAGCCCGGTGTGGGCGACCATCAGCACGTCGGCGTCGGGCGCGGCCTCGAGCGCAGCCAGTACGCCGCCCGGCCGGGGCGCCAGCACGTGGGTCATCTCCTCCGCGCGCCGCGCCATCGCCTCCAGGCCGAGCCTGCGCAGCCGGGAGATGGCCTTCTCCCGTCGTTGCGCGGTGAAGTTCCCGCCCTCGGGGAAGATCACGAAGGCGTCGTTGCTGTCCAGGCCGCTCGCGAGGGCCGCGATCTGCGACTCGAGGTCCTCGCCCGCCGCGGGGTTCGGGCGAGATGAAGCGCGCCGGGATCCGTCGCAGCACCACGTCGATGGCCGGGTCCCACGCGAGGGTGTTCTTGAGGACCACGCGCGGCTCGCGGGCGTACCAGTGCAGCAGGGCGTACATCAGGATGAACGAGTCGCCGGGTCCCGCGTGGCGGCACATCACCAGCACCGGCCCGTCCGGCGTGCGCGGCGGGTGCGGCCCGTCGGTGCGGATCCGCAGCGCCAGCACGCGTCGGGCCTCGCGGAAGAAGACGATCAGCGTGCCCTGCACGAGGTCGTAGTGGATGCCGGCGAAGTAGGGCGACCGGATCCGCCACCCGAAGCCGCTCGCCAGCCACAGGCCGAGCATCACCGTGAGCAGCAGGGTCTCGAAGGTCAGGTAGACCACCGCGACCCAGAAGAGCCGCAGCGCCCGCCACCGGCCGGGCAGCAGCGGCGAGAGCGCAGCCGCGCCGAGCAGCCACAGCGGCAGGGTCACCCAGATCGGCGATCGTCAGCCCGATCACGGCCGGTGCGACCACCAGCCGCCGGAGGATCCAGACCCCGGGACTGACGCCGGGGCTCACGCCGCGACTCACCCGGTGCCGAGGATCTCGTCGAGGAAGCGGCGGGAGGCGTCGTACGTCGCATCGATGCGGCCCTGGACGCCGGAGAAGTCCCGGTGCGCGAGCAGCGAGTCGTCCCTGCGCCGACGTGCCGCCCGCCGGCAGCACGTGGGCCTCGACGCCCTCGGGGATCGTCGCCATGTCCCGCATGAAGCGGTGCCGCCGGGCGACCTCGAAGCTCACCCGGGCGACCTCCCAGGGCCGGGTCGGCACGGTGAGCGGACGGTCGATGCGACCGACCTGCAGGACGAAGACCCGGGTCGCGCCGAGCTCGACGGCCTTGCCGACCGGGACGGAGTTCACCAGGCCGCCGTCGAGGAAGTGCTCTCCGTCGACCTCGGCCGGCGGCAGCAGGCCCGGCACCGCCGCGCTCGCCAGGATCGCCGGCACGAGCGGCCCGGTGGTGAACCAGTGCTCGGCCGCCCGCTCGATGCTCGCCGCGCAGACCCCCAGGCGCACGGGCAGGTCCTCGAAGGTCGCGTCGCCCAGCTCGTCCTGCAGCCGTTGGCGCAGCGGGCCCGAGGAGTAGATGTGGGTGCCGGAGGTGACGGCCCGCCGGACCGTGCGCAGCGGCCGGTCGCCGTACACGTCGCGGCTGCGCGCCGTCGCCGCCCACAGCTCGGTGAGCCGCTCGACGACGGCGAGCTCGGGCTGCCGCGCCACCATCGCGCCGTTGAGGGCGCCGACGCTGGTGCCCAGCACGAGGTCCGGCACGATCCCGCGCTCGAGCAGCGCGCGGAGCATGCCGACCTCGACGGCGCCGAGGACCCCGCCGCCGCCGAGGACGAAGGCAGTGGTCATGCGTCGACCCTACTGACAGGGACGGCCGCTCAGAGGGCGGAAGCCCGCTGGTGTCAGGCGAGCTCGGGGTGCTCCGCGCGTACGCGCTGGGTGGCGCGGTGCTCGGCCCAGAAGGAGAGCAGCGGGATCGTGCCGCAGACCAGCGTCACCAGCGTGAAGGGCAGGGGCCAGCGGGCCCGGCGCGAGAGCAGGAACGCGCTGAGCAGGAAGATCATGTAGAGCCAGCCGTGCGCGACGCCGAGGTAGGTCGTGATCGCCTCGCCGAGCCGGTTGACGTCGGAGCCGGTGGTCACCCAGGCCGGGGTGCTGTCGAAGAGGCCCCACATGGGCGAGCCGTCGAAGTTCGCGAGCGGGACGCCGACCAGGCAGAGCACCACGAGCAGCACGCCGACGATCGTGGCCATCACGCGGTAGGCGGTGAGGTTGCGGGACACGTCGGCCAACTTATCCGTCGACCGGTTGCTCGACGGGGGCGACCTCCGGGGCGATCTCCGGAGCAGTGGCGTCCTGGCGCCAGCGCCACCAGATGAAGGCCGCGAACGCCCCGAAGATCCACCACTCGAAGGCGTAGAGCAGGTTGCGCACGCCGGTGAAGCGGCTCGGGCTCGGCAGCGCCTCGAGCTCGGCGGGCTGCAGCCCGTCGGCCGGCGTCTCGCTGACGGCGTAGGCCGAGTAGAGGTCGACGTCGACGCGCTGGACCGCGTCGGCGACCCGGATCTCGGGGAAGACGTCGTCGTCGGGGTCGTCGTCGGTGACCAGGCTGCCCTCGGGTGCCTGCAGCCAGCCCGTCACGTCGGCCGCCCCGGTGGCGGCGAGCAGGGCCGGGTCGGGCTCGGCCGCCCACCCGCGTACGACGAGCACCGCGGCGTCGCCGACCTCGAGGGGCGCGACGGCCCAGTAGCCGTCGCGGTCACCGAGCGAGCGGTCGCGGACCCAGAAGCCCCCGTCCATCCACTCGCCCGACATCGTGACGGGTCGGCCCACGTCCTGGCCCGGGAACGGGTCGTCGCTGCCCATCACGTCGGTCAGCGGCACGGGGGCGACGTCGGTGAGGTCGCGCGCCTCGGCCGTACGGTGCGCCTGCCAGGCGTCGTACTGCCACAGCCCGAGCGCGCCGGCGATGCCGACCAGCACGAGCGCGAGGGCCGCTGCACCGAGGTCGGTCAGCAGGCCGGGTCGGCGCGGGGCGGTCACGCGTCGATTCTCCCAGCCGATCCTGAGGGCTTCCTCAGCGGTGGCCTCCGCCGCTGTGTCGCTGGAGTCCCCGCTTAAGCGGTGACTCACACGTCAGTGCGGTGATCCTGACGTGCATGCCACGTCACAGCCACCACACAAGGAGAGTCAGGGCTCCGTGAGCTCCGCGACCAGGTCCCCGACGGGCCGCTCCGTGTCGACCCGGACGACCGGCCCGCTGAACCTCGTCATCCAGGCCTCGTGCAGCGTCCGGCTGCGGCCCGGGAAGTCCGGCACCTCGTAGCCCGCCGCCCACGTCACGAACTCCTCGTGCGTGGTGGCCAGGTCGCCGCCGGCGCGGATCCGGTCGCCGTACCGCACCGCCTCCCGTGCCCGCAGGCGCTCGAGGCGTACGTCCGGGTCGAGGCTGCAGAAGACGAGGACGTCGACGTGGTCGAGCAGCGACTCGCCCCAGCCCATCACCGACCCGGACAGCACCCAGGCCCGGCGGGGCAGGAACAGCTCCTGCATCAGCTCGAGGCGCCGCGCCTCGTCCCGCTTCTCCACGAACGGCGGATCGGACGGCACCCAGAAGTAGTCGTCGGTGTCGGCGTGCGGCACCGACCACCGGTCGGCCAGCGCCCGCGCGAGCGTCGTCGTGCCCGAGGCCGTCGCGCCGAGGACGAGGACGCGACAGGGATTCATCTGGGAGCCGTTCATCGTGGTGGAGCCTAGGGGACTCGAACCCCTCACCCCCTGCTTGCGGAACGGCGGAGCCGCTACCCGGTAGCGCCCGAAGGTCCTCGGACGTGGTGGAGCCTAGGGGACTCGAACCCCTAACCCCCTGCTTGCAAAGCAGGTGCGCTACCAATTGCGCCAAGGCCCCTGGTCGAAGCTGACGGGCCGAGCGTCAGGCCTTGTGGACGGTGTCCGTGGCCTCGGCCCAGAGGGCCTGCTCGTTCTTGCCCTCGTCCATCTTCTTCTTCGCGACGACGCCGGCGACTGCGGCGAGGACGACCAGCAGGAGCTTCTTCATGCGGTTCTCCTCGTGACAGGTCGAGCGGGAGGTGAGGATGGAGTGGGCCTAGGAGGACTTGAACCTCCGACCTCTTCCTTATCAGGGAAGCGCTCTAACCGTCTGAGCTATAGGCCCGCAGTGCCGCGCTGCGGCGACGCCGAAGATTACCTGACCGCGGTCAGGCGGTGCGAATCGAGGGGGTCACTTCTCGTCCTCGGCCAGCGTGACCTCGATGCCGCCGAGGAGGGCGGCGGCGAGGTTGTAGAGGAACGCCGTCAGGGTGGCGATCGCCGTCAGCAGGACGACGTCGAGCACCGAGACCAGCAGCGTGAAGCCGAGCACCCGCGACATGCCGACGTAGTCGGTGACGTCGAAGGTCGAGTTGCCGCTGTCGCCCTCGACGATGCTGGCGACGGCCGAGTTGATCGAGTCCCACACGCCGGCGGCGCCGAGCACCGACCACACCATGAAGATCGCCACGAAGGTGACGACGCCGAAGGCGACCGACAGCAGGAACGACGTCTTCATGACCGACCAGGGGTCGATCCGCGTCAGCCGCAGACGCGCCCGGCGGGGCTGGCGACCCGAGGCCCGCGACGCCCGGCGACCGCGCGAGCCACCGGTCTCCGCGTTGGCGCGGTGCTCCTGCGCGGCGTTGGACATGGTGTCCTGCAGCCGCTCGGTCAGGGACCTGCGGGCGGGCTCGGTGCCGGTCGCGGGACGGGCGGCGTCACGACTGGGGGGAGCGGTGCGGTCCGACATCGATCACTCCTCGGTCGTGTCGTCGGTGTCGTCGTCAGGGCTGTCGGCAGCGGCTTCCACCGCGTCCTGACCCTCGATTGTTGCATCGTCGACCACGTCGGGCGATTCGGCTGCCGCCTCGCGGGCGCCTGCCTCGACCTCGGCGGCCGCTGCGGCGCTCGCCTCCTCGGCCTCCTCGACGACCTTCGCCTCGACCGAGCGGGCCACGACGGCGACGGTGTCGCCCTTCTTGGGCGTCACGAACTTCACGCCCATCGTCGAGCGGCCGGTGGGCCGGAAGTTGGCGTCGATCGGGCTGCGGACGACCTGTCCGCTGCTGGTGATCGAGAGGACCTCGTCCTCCTCCTCGACGATGAACGCACCGACCAGGCCGCCGCGGTCCTCGTTGGACAGCGACATCGCCTTGATGCCGATGCCGCCGCGGGACTGGAGGCGGTAGTCGCTGATCCGGCTGCGCTTGGCGAAGCCGCCGTCGGTGATCGTGAAGACGTACTGCTCCTTCACGTCGTCGGACTCCGACGCGTCGCCCTCGACGGCCTCCTCGGCCGCGACCTGCTCGGCGCGGATGACCGACATCGACAGCAGCGAGTCGCCGTCGCGGAACTTCATGCCGCGCACACCGCCGGTGGCGCGACCCATCGGGCGCAGCTGCTCGTCGTCGGCCTTGAACCGGATCGACTGGCCCTTGCGGGAGACCAGCAGGATGTCGTCGTCACCGTCGACCAGCTCGGCGCCGATCAGCTCGTCGTCGTCCTCGCGGAAGTTGATCGCGATGACGCCGGCCTGGCGCGGGCTGTTGTAGTCGCCGAGCTTGGTCTTCTTGACCAGGCCGGTGCGGGTGGCGAGCACGAGGTAGGGAGCCTGCTCGTAGTCGCGGATCGCCAGCACCTGGGCGATGTCCTCGTCGGGCTGGAAGCTCAGCAGGCCGGCGACGTGGCCGCCCTTCGCGTCGCGTGCCGCCTCGGGCAGGTTGTAGGCCTTGGTCCGGTAGACGCGACCGGCCGTGGTGAAGAACAGCAGCCAGTGGTGGTTGGTGGTCGCGATGAAGTGCTGCACGACGTCGTCGCCGCGCAGCGTCGCGCCGCGCACGCCCTTGCCGCCGCGCTTCTGGAGCCGGTACTGGTCGGCCCGGGTGCGCTTGGCGTACCCGCCGCGGGTGATGGAGACGACGAGCTCCTCGTCGGGGATCAGGTCCTCCATCGACAGGTCGCCGTCGGCGGCGATGATCTGCGTACGCCGCTCGTTGCCGTACTTGTCGGTGATCTCCTTGAGCTCGTCGGAGACGATCTGCCGCTGGCGGGGCTCGTTGGCGAGGATGTCCTCGAGGTCGGCGATCACGAGCTCGAGCTCGGCGAGGCGGTCCATGATCTTCTGGCGCTCGAGGGCGGCGAGGCGGCGCAGCTGCATCTCGAGGATCGCGTTGGCCTGGACCTCGTCGATCTCGAGCAGCTCGATCAGGCCGCCGCGGGCCTCGTCGACGTCGGGGCTGCGACGGATCAGCGCGATGACCTCGTCGAGCGCGTCGAGCGCCTTGACGAGGCCGCGGTAGATGTGGGCCTGGCGCTCGGCCTCGGCGAGGCGGAAGCGCGTACGCCGCTGGATGACCTCGATCTGGTGGGTGACCCAGTTGGAGATGAACTGGTCGATCGGCAGGGTGCGCGGCACCCCGTCGACGAGCGCGAGCATGTTGGCGGAGAAGTTGCTCTGCAGCTCGGTGTGCTTGAACAGGTTGTTGAGCACGACGCGCGCGACGGCGTCGCGCTTGAGGATGATCACCAGGCGCTGGCCGGTGCGCGAGCTGGTGTCGTCGCGGACGTCGGAGATGCCCTGGATGCGGCCGGTGTCGGCGAGCTCGGCGATCTTCAGCGCGAGGTTGTCGGGGTTGACCATGTAGGGGAGCTCGCTGATGACCAGCATGACGCGGCCCTTGGCGTCCTCGTCGATCTCGACGACCGCGCGCTGGGTGATCGAGCCGCGACCGGTGCGGTAGGCCTGCTCGATGCCCTGGCGGCCGACGATGAGCGCGCCGTTGGGGAAGTCGGGGCCCTTGATCCGCTCGATGAGCGCGTCCTGCAGCTCCTCCCTGGTGGCGTCGGGGTGCTCGAGCGCCCACGTCGCACCCTCGGCGACCTCGATGAGGTTGTGCGGCGGGATGTTGGTCGCCATGCCGACCGCGATGCCGGCCGAGCCGTTGACCAGCAGGTTGGGGAAGCGCGAGGGCAGGATGGTCGGCTCCTGCGAGCGACCGTCGTAGTTGGGGCGGAAGTCGACGGTGTCCTCGTCGATGTCGCGCACCATCTCCATCGCCAGCGGCGCCATCCGGCACTCGGTGTAGCGCATGGCGGCGGCGGAGTCGTTGCCCGGCGAGCCGAAGTTGCCCTGGCCGTTGATCAGCGGGTAGCGCAGCACCCACGGCTGCGCGAGGCGGACCATGGTGTCGTAGATCGCGGTGTCGCCGTGGGGGTGGTACTGACCCATCACGTCACCGACGACGCGCGAGCACTTGGAGAAGCCGCGGTCGGGGCGGTAGCCGCCGTCGTACATCGCGTAGAGGATGCGGCGGTGCACCGGCTTGAGCCCGTCGCGTACGTCGGGCAGCGCGCGCCCGACGATGACGGTCATCGCGTAGTCGATGTAGCTCTGCTGCATGAGCGTCTGCAGCTCGATCGGCTGGATGCGGTCGTCGCCGAAGCCGAAGCCGCCGGCGCCGGTGCCGGTGGGGGTCTCAGTCATCTCTGGTTCTCTCCTGCGTTCTATCGATGTCTAGGGCTGGTCGTAGATGCGGCTAGCGACCTAGATATCGAGGAAACGGACGTCCTTGGCGTTGCGCTGGATGAAGGAGCGGCGCTGCTCGACGTCCTCGCCCATGAGGATCGAGAAGATCTCGTCGGCCTGGGCGGCGTCCTCGAGCGTGACCTGCTTCATCAGGCGGGCGTCGGGGTCCATCGTGGTCTCCCACAGCTCGTCGGCGTTCATCTCGCCGAGACCCTTGTAGCGCTGGACCGGGTTCTCCTTGGGCAGCTTCTTGCCCTGCGCCAGGCCGTCGGCCAGCAGCGCGTCGCGCTCGGCGTCGGAGTAGACGAACTCGTGCTCGGCCGGCTTGTTCCAGCGCAGGCGGTAGAGCGGGGGCTGCGCCATGTAGACGTAGCCGTGCTCGATCAGCGGCTTCATGAAGCGGAAGAGCAGCGTCAGCAGCAGGGTGTTGATGTGGTGGCCGTCGACGTCGGCGTCGGCCATCATCACGACCTTGTGGTAGCGCAGCTTCTCGAGGTTGAACTCCTCGTGGATGCCGGTGCCGAGCGCCGAGATGATCGCCTGGACCTCGGTGTTGGCGAGCACCTTGTCGATGCGGGCCTTCTCGACGTTGAGGATCTTGCCGCGGATCGGGAGGATCGCCTGGATGCGCGGGTCGCGACCCTGGCGCGCGGAGCCGCCGGCCGAGTCGCCCTCGACGATGAAGACCTCGCACTCGACCGGGTTGGTCGACTGGCAGTCGCTCAGCTTGCCGGGGAGGCCGCCGCCGCCGAGCAGGCCCTTGCGGCCGCGGGCGAGCTCGCGGGCCTTGCGCGCGGCGATGCGGGCGTTGGCCGCGGCCTGCGACTTGCGGACGATGTCCTTGCCCTCGGCCGGGTTCTCCTCGAACCAGGCGCCGAGCTGGTCGTTCATGATCCGCTGGGTGAAGCCCTTGGCCTCGGTGTTGCCGAGCTTGGTCTTGGTCTGTCCCTCGAACTGCGGCTCGCCGAGCTTGATCGAGATGATGGCGGTCAGGCCCTCGCGGATGTCGTCACCCGAGACCCGGTCCTCCTTCTTCTTGATCAGGCCCCACTCCTCGCCCCAGTGGTTGACCAGCGAGGTGAGCGAGGCGCGGAAGCCCTCCTCGTGGGTGCCGCCCTCGTGGGTGTTGATGTTGTTGGCGAAGGTGTGGACCGACTCGGTGTAGGAGGTGTTCCACTGCATCGCGACCTCGAGGCTCATGTGCTGCCCGGTCGCGCCCTCGGCGGTCTCGGCCTCGAAGGCGATGACGCTGGCGTTGGCCGGCGTCTTGCGGCGGTTGAGGTGCTCGACGTAGTCGATGAGGCCGCGGTCGTACTTGAAGACCTGCTCCAGGCCGCCGCCGTCGGCGCGCTTGATCGCGTCGTGGCCGGCGTTGTCGATCGGAGTTGTCGATGGTGTCGTCCTCGACGGCGTCGACGCGCGACTCGGCGTCCTCGCGCTCGTCGCGGACGACGAACTCGACGCCCTTGTTGAGGAACGCCATCTCGCGCAGGCGCGAGGTGATCGTCTCGAGGTTGTAGGTGGTGTGCTCGAAGATGTCCTCCGAGGCGTACCAGGTGACCGTCGTGCCGGTGCCCTCGCCGGGCTCCATCGGCGCGGACCTGCTCGAGGTCGGCGTCGGGCACGCCGAGCTGGAAGGACTGGCGCCACAGGTGGCCGCGGTTGCGGACCTCGGCGACCAGGCGGGTCGACAGCGCGTTGACGACCGAGACGCCGACGCCGTGCAGGCCGCCGGACACCTTGTAGCCGCCGCCGCCGAACTTGCCGCCGGCGTGGAGCATCGTCAGCGCCATCGTGAGCGCCGGCATCTCCTGGCCGGGGGCGGTGTCGGTCGGGATGCCGCGGCCGTTGTCCTCGACCCGCACGCCGCCGTCGGCCTGCAGGGTCAGCACGATCCGGGTCGCGTAGCCGGCCAGCGCCTCGTCGACGCCGTTGTCCACGATCTCCCAGATCAGGTGGTGCAGGCCGCGCTCGCCGGTCGAGCCGATGTACATGCCGGGGCGCTTGCGCACCGCCTCGAGGCCCTCGAGGACGGTGATGGCCGAGGCGTCGTACTCCACGCTGCCGTCGACGGCCGAGATGGACCGCTTCTCCACGGCCTCCTCGACGGCCTCGACCAGCGCCTCGGCGCGCTCGCTCTCCGAGGGCGAGTCAGCTGGGTGCGGTCGGCGGGGCTGTCGGTGGTCGGGGTGGTGTCTTCGACGTGGTCGTCGCTCAAGGCGCAGCCTTCTTCCCATCGCCCGCGAGGGGCGTTCGACATGAGTCGAGTCGCTGCTGTTGCCCGGGCAACCACGCGTGCGACTCGACTTGCCATACTACCGCTCAGAGGCCCTCACCGAAGCACCCGCCCCGCAGATGGGGACGATCGGTGGAAAAAACGGCCCTCAGGGGCCACATGAGGCCGGTTCAGAGGGCCGAACAGGGGGGTGGGTGGGTCCCCATACGTCCGCGAGCCTCCCAGATCGGCAGATCCGGGGTCGTGCGCTCAGCCGTAGGTGTCGCGCGGACCCCGGCCGTCGCGGCTCGTCAGCCGGCCCTTGGTCCAGGTCGGCAGGTGGGGACCGAGCACCTCGATCACGGTGACGGTGCCGTGCCCGAGGTCCTCGTTGAGGCGGCGTACGACGCTGGGCGCGAGCAGCTTGAGCTGGGTGGCCCAGGCGGTCGAGTCGGTGCGCACGACCAGCCGGCCCTCGTCGAACGACTCGGGCGTGCAGTGGTCGGCGACCTCGTCGCCGACCAGCTCGGCCCAGCGCCCGAAGACGCCCTGGACCTTGAGGTCGACCTCCCAGCCGTGGTGGGCGATCAGCCGTCCCATCGCGTCGTCGAGCAGCTGGGGGTCGCGGTCGTCGGGTCGCGCGCCGGACGACGTGGTGAACGTACGCCGCCGGGACGGGCCGGACTTCTTGCGTGGCTTGCGTGCCGGGGCTGGCCGCCGCGGCGCGGGCCGCGGCCCGGGCGAGGTCGAGGCCGTCGGGCCGGTGCTCGGCGGCTCGGCTCTGCTCGGGCTGCTGCTCGAGCGTGCCGCGGTCGTCACTCGTCACGGGTCACCTGCCCGTCGGCGACGAGGAAGCGGACGCCCTGGAGGGACTCGGGCACGTCGGCGGCCACCGCCGCGGTGACCAGCACCTGCTCGGCGCCGGCCACCAGGCCGGCCAGCTGGCTGCGGCGCTCGGCGTCGAGCTCGGCGAAGACGTCGTCGAGCACGAGGATCGGGTCGTCGCCGTCGGCGCGCAGCAGGTCGTACGACGCCAGCCGGAGGGCGAGCGCGAACGACCACGACTCCCCGTGCGAGGCGTAGCCCTTGACCGGCAGGCGCAGGTCGTCCGGCCCGGACCCGGTGCCCAGGGTGAGCAGGAGCTCGTCGCGGTGCGGACCGACGAGCGAGATGCCGCGGTCGAGCTCGTCCTTGCGCCTCGCGGCGATCGCGTCGAGGAGCGCGGCTCGCGGTCGGACGGTCGCCTCCTCGACCGACGACCCGGTCGATGCTCGCCCTGTACTCGAGGTCGGCGTCGTCGCGGCTCGCCCCGCGGGCGACCGCCTCGTAGGCCTTGCCGAGGTAGGGGCGCAGGTCGTCGACGAGCTGCAGGCGGGCGCCCAGGATCTCGGCGCCGACCCGGGCGAGGTTGTCGTCCCAGATCTCGAGCGTCGACATCGCTGCGTCGCGCGAGGAGCCGCGGGCGACGCCGGCGGTCTTGAGGAGGCTGTTGCGCTGCTTGAGGATCCGGTCGTAGTCCGAGCGCACCCCGGCCAGGCGCGGCGTACGCAGCACCAGCAGGTCGTCGAGCATCTTGCGACGGTCGGACGGGTCGCCCTTCACGAGCGTCAGGTCGTCGGGCGCGAAGACGACGGTCCGCACCAGGCCGACGATCTCGCGCGGTCGCGGCAGGGGCGAGCGGTTGATCCGGGCCCGGTTGGCGCGGCCGGGGTTGAGCTCGACCTCGAGCAGCGCCGTACGCCCCTCCTTGACCACCGACGCACGGACGATCGCCTGGTCGGCGCCGGCCTTGACGAGCGGGGCGTCGGTGGCGACGCGGTGCGAGGACAGGCGGGAGAGGTAGTCGATCGCCTCGACGAGGTTGGTCTTGCCCTGGCCGTTGCGGCCGATGAACGCCGTCGCCCCCGGCTCGAGCGCGACGTCGACGTCGGCGTACGAGCGGAAGTTGTGCAGGGTCAGGTGCGCGACGTGCAAGGAGGCCTAGCTCTCCCCGGGCTCCGCGCCGTCGCCCGCACCGGCCTTCTTCGAGGTCTCGGACTGCTCCGCGCCGGCCGAGCCCTCGGCGTCGCCACCCTTGGGTGCCGACGACCGGACCGCGTGGCCGCCGAACTGGTTGCGCATCGCCGCGACGGCCTTCATCGTCGGCGAGTCGTCCTGCTGGGAGACGAAGCGGGCGTAGAGCGCGGCGGTGATCGCGGGGGTCGCGACGCCGTGCTCGATCCCGGCCTCGACGGTCCACCGGCCCTCGCCGGAGTCCGCGGCGTAGCCGGAGATCTTGCTGAGGCCCGGGTCCTCGTCGAGCGCGTTGACCATCAGGTCGAGCAGCCACGAGCGGATGACCGTGCCCTCGCGCCACGAGCGGAAGACCTCGGTCACGTTGTCGGTGAGCTCGGCCTTGTCGAGCAGCTCCCAGCCCTCGGCGTAGGCCTGCATGATCGCGTACTCGATGCCGTTGTGGACCATCTTGGAGAAGTGGCCGGCGCCGACCTTGCCGGCGTGGACCGAGCCGAACTCGCCCTCGGGCTTGAGCGCGTCGAAGGCGTCCTGGACCTTGGCGATGTCGTCGGCGTCGCCGCCGTACATCAGGGCGTAGCCGTTCTCGAGGCCCCAGACGCCGCCGGAGACGCCGCAGTCGACGTAGCCGATGCCCTTCTCGGCGAGCAGCTCGGCGTTGGCGATGTCGTCGGTCCAGCGCGAGTTGCCGCCGTCGACGACCACGTCGCCCTCGCTGAGCAGGCCGGCGAGCTCCTTGACGGTCGCGCGCGTCGGGTCGCCCGACGGCACCATCACCCAGACGACCTTGGGGCTCGGCAGCGCCTCGACCAGCGCCTCCAGCGAGTCGACGTCGCTGACGTCAGGATTGCGGTCGAAGCCGACCACGGTGAGTCCGGCGCGGCGCATGCGCTCGCGCATGTTGCCGCCCATCTTGCCCAGCCCGATGAGTCCGATGTCCATGGTTCGGAGCCTAGACCCCTCACCCCGGAGGTCACGAGAGCAGGCGGCGCGGCATCAGCAGGTAGCGGAAGGTCTGGGTGTCGTCGGCGTCGGTGCCGGAGATGACGACCGGCTTGGTCGACTGGGTGAAGGCCAGGTCGACGAACTCGCCGTCGATGGCGGTGAGGCCGTCGAGCAGGAACTGCGGGTTGAAGCCCGTCGTGAGGTCGTCGCCGTTGATGTCGGCGTCGACGGCCTCGGTCGCCATCGCCTCGTCGCCGGAGCCGGCGTCGAGCACGATCTGGTTGTCGCCGAACTTCATCTGGACGGCCGTGTTGCGCTCGGCGACGAGCGCGACGCGCTTGACGGTCTCGATCAGCTCGGCCTTGTTGACCTTGGCGACCGTGAGGTGCTCGGCCGGGAAGAGCGAGCGCACCTTGGGGAACTCGCCGTCGAGCAGCCGCGTCGTGGTGCGGCGTACGCCACCCAGGCCGGTGCCCTCGAAGCCGATCAGGCCCTCGCCGGCACCGCTCGCGGCGAGCGCGATGGTGACCTCGGCGCCCGAGGTGAGCGACTTGGCGGTGTCGCCGAGCACCTTGGCCGGCACCAGCGCGGCGACCGACTCGTCGGGCGACTGCGGGTTCCAGGTGAGCTCGCGGTGCGAGAGGCGGAAGCGGTCGGTGGCCAGGAGCGCCATCGTGGAGCCGTCGATCTCGATGCGTACGCCGGTCAGCACGGGCAGCATGTCGTCGCGACCGGCCGCGGTGACGGCCTGGGAGACGGCGTGCGCGAAGTCGGCGCTGGAGACGGTGCCGGTGGCGGACGGCATGTCGGGCAGCGTCGGGTAGTCGTCGACGGGCATCGTCTGGAGGCTGAAGCGGGCCGAGCCGCAGGTCAGCGAGACGCGCGGGCCCTCGAGGGTGAGCTCGACCGGCTTGGCCGGGAGGCTGCGGCAGATGTCGGCGAGCAGGCGACCGCTCACGAGCGCCTTGCCCTCGTCGTTGACCTCGGCCGTGAGCGTGGCGCGGGCCGACGTCTCGTAGTCGAAGGTGGAGAGCATCAGGCCGGCGTCGCTGGCCTCGATGAGCAGACCGGCCAGGACGGGGGAGCTCGGACGGACCGGGAGGCTGCGGGCAGCCCAGGCAACGGCATCGGCGAAGACGTCGCGTTCGACGCGGAACTTCACAAGGGTCTCCTCGAACGAGAGCTGCTCACGACAAGTCGTGCGTGCCACGGGCGCAGCACGTTGTCACGCGCAGGCGCGTGGGAAGTGCATCCTGCCACGCGCGGACGACGGATCGAGCACGTTCTCCCCAGAGGAGCGCGTGATCGATGGTGGTGGGAGATGAGCCAGTCTTCAGGTACGTAGTGGTCATAGGGTCGGTGGAAACTGTGGACAACCCTCGTTCGTGCAGGTCAGCGCCGTGCTGGCGTGTGCACGACGGGTGTGGACGCAGCAGGACGGGCTGCCGCGGCATGTGGAGCGGGGCGCGTCCCCTGTTGTTCGTCCCGAGGTCTCCACAGGGGCTGGGGACGAACGACGGTGTCGAACCACATGTTGTCCACATGCAGGTCAGTCGGCCCGCACCAGCAGGTCGGCCACGTCCTGTGCCCCGGGGCACCGGTGTCGCGGCGGGCCGCCCGGATGACGGCCGCCGTCACCCGCTCGGCCTCGCGGCAGGTGCCGGCGTGCACCACGGCCTCGGTCCGGACGGGCCCGCGACCCTCGGCCGCCGAGGTCCAGAGGTAGGTGTGCACGAAGCAGGTCTGGCCGTCGCGGACGACGGCGTCCTGGCCGGCGAGCCGGATCGGGTCGCCCACGAGCAGGCGTACGAGCTCGTCGAACGGGACCCGCGAGTAGTCGAGACCCAGGCTCGTGCGGGCCAGCACCGGCCCGGTCGCCACCTCGCAGTGGTCGAGCCCCCTCGCGGTGATCTCCCCGACGTCGTCGACCAGCAGGGAGTCGTCCGGCTCCGAGGTCGCGAGCAGCCCGCAGGCGGTGAGGGAGTCGGGACCCGGCTCGCGTCGCAGCGAGTCGGCGCCGGTGGTGAGCGCGGTGCCGACGATCATCGCCGCGTCGTCGAGGGCGGATCGGCAGGCTCCGTCAGCCCCGTCCACCTCGACGGAGATGCCGTGCGCAGGTCCTGCGGGGAACACCGTGCGGCACGCCTCGGAGGAGGTGTAGGCCACCAGGCCGGCCACCTCCACCGGCTCGGACGCGCCTCGTCGGTCGTCGTCGAAGCTCACCCCGACCGCGACGCGGACCCGGTCGGCGCCGAGCTGTGCCTCGCAGGTGTGCGGCCCCTCGGGCGCGGCGGCGGTGGTGCCGGCGGACAGCAGGCGGCAGGGAGCGACGGCGCCGAGCGTGGCGCGTACGTCCTCGGCGGAGGGGACGGTGGTCGGGTCCGGGCTGGGAGCCGTGGCGCTCGCGGTCGCGGTGGGCGACGGCGTCGGAGCGCCGCCGTCGTCGTCGGGACCCGAGCAGGCGCTCAGGGCGGCCACGGTCAGGATCACGGCCACCACGCCCGCCACGTGGTCCGGCAACCGGATGGTCACGGCCGCCGCCACTCCTCGTACGACATCTGCTCCACCGTCCCCCCGATCGACGCCCGACCGATGCGGTGCGTCGGGAGGGGCACTACCCGGTCCCGGCGGGCGCAAACCGTCGTGGGGCGACTCAGGACTGGCGAGCCTGCATCTTCACGCGGTTGGTGAGCTCGCTGACCTGGTTGAAGACCGCGCGGCGCTCGGCGAGGAGCTGGCGGATCTTGCGGTCGGCGTACATCACCGTGGTGTGGTCGCGGCCGCCGAACTCGCGGCCGATCTGGGGCAGCGACATCGAGGTCAGCTCGCGGCAGAGGTACATCCCGATCTGGCGGGCCATCACCAGGTGGCGCCCGCGGGACGGGCCCGTGAGGTCCTCCAGGGAGACGCCGAAGTAGGCGGCCGTCTGCGCGATGATCAGCGCGTGGGTGATCTCGGGCTCGCCGCCCTCGGGGATCAGGTCCTTCAGCACGATCTCGGCCAGGGTCATGTCGACCTCCTGGCGGTTGAGGTTGGCGAAGGCCGTGACCCGGATCAGCGCACCCTCGAGCTCGCGGATGTTGGTCTGGATCTTCGAGGCGATGAACTCGAGCACGTCCGGCGGCGCGGTGAGGCGGTCCATCGCGGCCTTCTTGCGCAGGATCGCGATCCGCGTCTCGAGGTCGGGCGGCTGGACGTCGGTGATGAGGCCCCACTCGAACCGGTTGCGCAGCCGGTCCTCGAGCGCCTCGAGCCGCTTGGGCGCGCGGTCGGAGGTCAGCACGATCTGCTTGTTGGCGTTGTGGAGGGTGTTGAACGTGTGGAAGAACTCTTCCTGCGTCTGGGTCTTGCCCTCGAGGAACTGGATGTCGTCGATCAGGAGCACGTCGACGTCGCGGTAGCGCCGCTTGAACCGGTCCTGCCGGTCGTCGCGGATCGCGTTGATGAACTCGTTGGTGAACTCCTCGCTGGAGACGTAGCGCACCTTGGCGTTGCTGTAGAGGCTGCGCACGTAGTGGCCGATCGCGTGGAGCAGGTGCGTCTTGCCCAGGCCCGAGTCGCCGTAGACGAGCAGCGGGTTGTAGGCCTTGCCCGGCGCCTCGGCGACCGCGACCGCGGCCGCGTGGGGGAACCGGTTGGACGAGCCGATGACGAACGTCTCGAAGGTGTACTTGGGGTTGAGGCGCGTCTCGAGGACCGAGGACCGGCGCTCGCTGGTGCTGACCGGCTCCTGGCTGTCGAGCTGCGGGGCGGGTGCGGCCGGCTCGATCAGCGACTCGTTTGTCGACAAAGCGATAGATCCATCTGTCGATTCATCGATCTGTGGCTGCGCCTCCGCCTCGAGCGCCGGGTTGACCGTGACGAGCATCCGGATCTCGCGACCGAAGCCCTCGGTCAGCGCGTCCTCGATGTGGTTGCGCAGCCGACCCTCGAGCTGGTTGCGGGTGAAGTCGTTGGGCACGGCGATGATCGCGGTGTTCTCGTGGAGCGTGACCGGCACGCTGGGCCGCAGCCAGGCGCGCTGGTTGGGCTGGAGGTCCTCGACGATCTGCTGCCAAGCCGTCCCGAGATCTACCTGCTGGTCGTCCACCGGACCGCCTTCGCTCTTCACTGTTGTCGTGCGTTCGTCGTGCGTTGTCTTGGGCTCGCACCGGGCACTTCGTGATCGGTGTCCACAGAGTTGTCCACAAGCTGTGAACTGCCTGGCCCGACCGTTCCGGCCGTCCGCCACGACCTGCTGACGCCTGTGGTCCCGCCATGGTTCGTGCAGGTCAGAGGACTGTGGCAGGCCGAGTGACCCGGGACACCGTACGGTGACATCCGTGGTGGTACCGCGGTTTCGAGGAGATCGCGACCCCCGGAACGTAACAACCGTGCGCCGTCCCCGGCAAGACGTCATCCACAGGCAGGGTCGGGGGGAGGGCTCGTGGGTTTGACCCCCTCTTCCGCCACCGCGTACCGTTGGCCGGTCGCTCCATGTCGACGGGTGCCGCATGTCCACGATCCGCCACCAGGCGGCCGCGTGGGTGGGCGGTGCCGGCCGAATCATGCAGTTCTGCCGCACTGACCTCGCAGTGGAGTGGACATCCCTCGAAACCTTCGGAGAAATAGCCGTGAGCAAGCGTACCTACCAGCCGAACAACCGTCGCCGTCACAAGGTGCACGGATTCCGTCTGCGCATGCGGACCCGCGCCGGTCGCTCGATCCTGTCCGCCCGTCGTCGCAAGGGCCGCAAGGAACTGGCCGTCTGACGGCCAGGGTCCGCGGCACCCGCTGTGCTTCCCGCGGCCCATCGCCTCACCGACAGTGACGACTTCCGTCGTGCTGTGAGGAGTGGGCGCCGTGCCGGCAGCCCGACGCTGGTGGTCCACCTGTGGGTGGATCCCGCCGCCGAGGGCTCGGTACGGGTGGGGTTCACCGTCAGCAAGGCCGTGGGCAACGCCGCCACACGCAACCGCGTGAAGAGACGACTTCGACACCTGACCCGGGAGCACCTCCCCTCGCTGGAGGAGCTTCCGGGTCGTGCTGCTCTCGTGGTGCGGGCCCTGCCCGCGGCCGCTGGGGCGTCGTACGCAGCACTGGGCGACGACCTGTCTCGTACGCTCGAGCGCGTGGGCCCGTCATGAAGCACCTCCTCATCGGGTTCATCCGTGCGTGGCGCTTCGCCATCAGCCCGCTCTACGGTCAGGTCTGCCGCTACCACCCCACCTGCTCGGCGTACGCCCTCGAGGCGGTCACCCAGCACGGCGCGGTGCGCGGCACCTGGCTCTCCGTACGCCGCATCGCTCGCTGCCACCCGTGGGCCGCCGGCGGCTACGACCCCGTCCCGTCCCGCGGTGCCACCGCTGCGGAGTCACCCGCCACACGAGGAGCTTGAGTGCTCGACTTCATCGGATCCATCGGCCACGCGATCATGGTGCCGCTGTACTACGCGGTCTCCTTCGTGCTGGTGGGGTTCCACAGGCTCTTCTCGACCTTCATGGACCCGGCGGGCGGCCTGACGTGGGTGCTCTCGATCATCGGCCTCACGCTCACCATCCGCGCCGCGCTGATCCCGCTGTTCGTCAAGCAGATCAAGTCCAGCCGCAACATGCAGCTGATCCAGCCCAAGGTGCGCGAGCTGCAGAAGAAGTACGGCCACGACCGGGAGAAGCTCGCCCAGGAGACGATGGCGCTCTACAAGGACTCGGGCACCAACCCGTTCGCCTCGTGCCTGCCGATCCTGCTGCAGATGCCGATCTTCCTCGCGCTGTTCCGGATGCTCGACCAGGCGTCCAAGAAGGACAAGGCGCACGGGTTCCTCGACGAGACGCTCGCCAAGCAGTTCGGTGACTCGAAGATCTTCGACATCATCCCGGTGTCGGGCACGTTCCTGAAGACCGGCGGCGTCACCGAGGTCATGGTGCTCGCCGCGTTCCTGGTGCTCGCGATGACCGCGACCACCTTCCTCACGCAGCGTCAGCTGATGAGCAAGAACATGCCGGCCGACGCGCTCTCGGGTCCCTACGCCCAGCAGCAGAAGATGCTGCTCTACATCCTCCCCGTCGTCTTCGCGGTGGGCGGTATCGCGTTCCCGATCGGCGTCCTCTTCTACTGGACGATCTCCAACCTCTGGACGATGGCTCAGCAGTTCTACGTGATCCGCAACAACCCCGCCCCGGGCACTCCGGCCGCCAAGGCCAAGGAGGAGCGCGACCGCGCCAAGGGCAAGGTCCCTGCCGGCGAGGTCGCGGCAGACCCGCAGGCGGTCGCGCTCGACGAGAAGCCGCAGCCCCAGCGGCAGCAGCCGCAGCGCCAGACGAAGGCGCAGCGCTCGAAGACCCAGGGCACCAAGCCCCAGGCGAGCAGCAACAAGAAGAAGAAGCGCTGACCCACGATTTCGGCGGTGCCCGCGGCACCGCATCCCCGAGTGAAGCAGGAGTTCCACGTGACTGAGCAGACGACCGCCGGCGAGGCCGGCGAGATCGAGAACGAGTCCCCCACGGTCGACGAGCCGGAGGCCACGGCCGGCCGGCCGTCCAAGGTGGAGCGCCTCGAGGCGGAGGGCGACATCGCCGCCGACTACCTGGAGGAGCTCCTCGACATCGCCGATCTCGACGGCGACCTCGACATGGACGTCGAGGGCGACCGGGCGAGCGTGCAGATCGACGGCGCCGACCTGCAGCTGCTCGTCGGACGCAACGGAGAGGTCCTGGAGGCGCTCCAGGAGCTCACCCGCCTCGCCGTCTACCGCGAGACCGGCGAGCGGTCGCGGCTGATGCTCGACGTCGGCGGCCACCGCGCCGAGCAGCGCACCCGCCTCGTGGCGCTGGCCGAGACGTCCATCGCCGAGGTGAAGGAGAAGGGCGAGCCCCTGTCGCTGGAGCCCATGAGCGCCTTCGAGCGCAAGGTGGTCCACGACGCCGTGGCGGCCGCCGGCCTGTCGTCCGAGTCCGAGGGCGCGGAGCCGAAGCGTCACGTGGTGATCCTTCCGGCGTGAGCGACGACGTTTCACGTGAAACGCCCTCCGTGCCCGATGCGGCACGGAGGGCGTTCACGTCTGACCGCGTGGATCTTGCGACCCGCTACACCGAGCTCCTCGCCACCGAGGGTGTGGTGCGAGGGCTGATCGGCCCCCGCGAGGCCGACAGGCTGTGGGACCGCCACGTGCTGAACTCGGCGGTGCTGAGCGAGGTGATCCCGGACGGGTCGAGCGTGTGCGACATCGGCACGGGCGCCGGTCTTCCGGGGATCGTCGTGGCGATCGCTCGCCCCGACATCACGATGACCCTCGTCGAGCCCCTGCTCCGACGCACGACATTCCTGGACGAGGTGGTCGCGGAGCTGGGGCTCGGTCACGTCGACGTCGTCCGCGGTCGGGCGGAGGACCTGCACGGGAAGCGCACGTTCGACGTGGTGACCTCGCGAGCAGTGGCTCCTCTCGAGCGGCTGCTCGGCTGGTCGATGCCGTTGGTGGCACCCACCGGAGCACTCGTGGCCATGAAGGGGCGCTCGGTGCACGAGGAGGTCGATGCGGCCCGCGGTCTGATCGAGACCTGGCGCTGCGCGGAGCCGGAGGTGCTGGAGCTGGGGGCGGGCGTCGTGGATCCACAGACCACCGTCCTCCGGGTGTCGTGGGCCGACCCGGGCCGGATAGGTTGGCCCCTTGCCCGCGGACCCGAGCGTGATCGTCAACGTCGGAAGCGGCGCCGTGCACAACGAGAGGCAGAGTGACGTGAGCGGAGAAGGCCCGGTGTGGGGTGGGCGGCACGCCGCTGAGAAGTCGAGTGATGAGTTTTCCACCGATGACGCCACGCTCAGTGAGCGCAGTTATCCACAGGACCAGTCGTCTTCTCCACAGTCGGTGGATGTTTCACGTGAAACAGCTGACGGCGCAGGTGTGACTCCCAGCGACGGTGTTTCACGTGAAACGAAGCCCGCGTGGCAGGTCCGGACGGCCGCCGACTTCGCTGACAATCCGGACACGCTCCACGACCAGGGCACGCCTCTTGCCCGAGCTGCTGAGCACAGCGTGCTCGCGCGTTCAGGTGGACTGCGTCGTCAGGGCGCCCCGCGGCCGGATGCGACGCGCGTGCTCGTCGTGGCGAACCAGAAGGGTGGGGTGGGCAAGACGACGTCGACGGTGAACGTCGCCGCGGGCCTGTCGCAGCTGGGACAACGAGTCCTGGTCATCGACCTCGATCCCCAGGGCAACGCCTCGACCGCGCTCGGAGTGGAGCACCACCGCGGGGTCCCGTCGACGTACGACATGCTCGTCGACGGACAGCCCCTCGCCGACGTGATGACCGAGTGTGCCGATCTGCCGGGCCTCTGGGTGGTCCCGGCCACCATCGACCTCGCCGGTGCCGAGATCGAGCTGGTCAGCGTGGTGGCGCGCGAGCAGCGGCTCGCGCGTGCCATCAACGCGCACCCCCTGGTGGGCAGCGCCGACGAGGCCGGGGAGGACCGGTTCGACTACGTCCTGGTCGACTGCCCGCCGTCCCTCGGCCTCCTGACCCTCAACGCGCTGGTGGCCGGCCGCGAGATGTTCATCCCGATCCAGGCGGAGTACTACGCCCTGGAGGGACTGGGCCAGCTCCTGGAGACCGTCGAGATGGTGCGCCAGCACCTGAACCCGCGCCTGGTCGTCTCCACGATCCTGGTCACGATGTACGACGCCCGCACGCGGCTCGCGGCCGGCGTCGCCGAGGAGGTGCGCAGCCACTTCGGCGACCAGGTCCTCAAGACGGCCGTGCCGCGCTCGGTGCGGGTCTCGGAAGCGCCGTCCTACGGGCAGACGGTGATGACCTACGATCCGGCGTCGGCCGGGGCGCTGTCCTACCTGGAGGCCGCGCGCGAGATCGCCAGCAAGGGAGCGCCCAGTTCATGAACGCCAGCAACCAGCCGCGACGCGGCCTCGGTCGGGGTCTCGGATCGCTGATCCCGACCGCCCCCAGCCAGCCGGCGCCCAGTGGCCCGCCGGAGGCGGCGGATGGCGTCCCCGACGGCGGCCCGTCCGACGCGAACGGATCGAGCGCGTCCGCGTCCGCTGCGGGTGCCCCCGAGCTGGTGGCGGGGGCGTACTTCGCCGAGCTCCCCATCACCCAGGTGCGTCCCAACGCGCGCCAGCCGCGCCACGTCTTCGAGGAGGAGGCGCTCGCCGAGCTCGTGCACTCCATCCGCGAGGTCGGCCTCCTCCAGCCGGTGGTGGTGCGCCGGACCGGTGACGAGGCCTACGAGCTCATCATGGGCGAGCGCCGGTGGCGCGCCTCGCAGGAGGCCGGGCGCGACACGATCCCGGCCATCGTCCGCGAGACCGACGACAACGACATGCTCCGCGACGCGCTGCTGGAGAACCTCCACCGCTCGCAGCTCAACCCGCTCGAGGAGGCGGCCGCCTACGGCCAGCTGCTCGAGGACTTCGGCTGCACGCACGAGGAGCTCGCCCAGCGCATCGGTCGCTCGCGACCCCAGATCTCCAACACGCTGCGCCTGCTCAAGCTCTCCCCGGCCGTCCAGCGGCGGGTCGCTGCCGGCGTGCTGTCGGCCGGCCATGCCCGCGCACTGCTCGCCGTCGACGACGCCGGGCTCCAGGACAAGCTCGCCGCCCGGGTCACTGCCGAAGGCATCTCGGTCCGCGGCCTCGAGGAGATCGTCTCCCTGGGCGTCGAGCCGGACGCCCCGGCACGGGTGATCCGCAACAAGCCCGTCGCCCCCGGTCTCACCGAGCTGGCCGACCGGCTCTCGGACCGCCTCGAGACGCGCGTGAAGGTCGACCTCGGCAAGGCCAAGGGCAAGATCACCGTCGAGTTCGCCAGCCTCGACGACCTGCGCCGGATCGTCGACGTGATGGACCCGCGCAACCGGGACGACCGCCCGATCTGACCGTTCCAGTTTCCCCGCCTAGCCGGGGATTCTCGAACTTCGCACGGCGTGCAAACCCCCGGATGTTCCAGTTTCCCCGCCTAGGCGGGGAATCTGGAGGCTCGTTCACGCTCAATGTCGACAAAGCAATAAGACGACCAGTCGACAGATCGATCTGTCGACGTGTCGCTACCTAGCGCTTGGCAGCGCGCTTCTCGGCCCGCTTCCGAGCGCGCTCGCGCTTCTCGGCGGCGTCGAGGGCGAGCGCCTCGTCGGGGGTGGGGGCGGTGCCGCCCATCGACGCGGGCACCCACCAGGAGCCGGGCGGCTGCTCGCCGATGGGGTACTCGGCGACGACGTCGGCCAGCATCGTGGTCATCCGCTGCCGCAGCTCGGCCGTCTCGGCCGCCGGGTTGGCGCCGGTGGGGTGCAGCGCCTCGCCGACCTTGATCGCGATGGTCTTCCCGCGGGAGAAGTCGCGCGGGTGGCCCTTGGTCATCATCCGCTGGGTGCCCCAGAGGATGACGGGCACGAGGGGTACGCCGGCCTCGGCCGCGATGCGTACGGCCCCGGTCTTGAACTCCTTGAGCTCCATGGACCGCGAGATCGTCGCCTCGGGGAAGATCCCGACCGCCTCGCCCTGGCGGAGGTACTCCACAGCGGTGTGGAAGCTGGCCACGCCCTCACCGCGGTCGACCTCGATGTGGTGCAGCGAGCGCATGAGCGGGCCGACCCACCGGTGGTCGAAGAGCTCGCGCTTGGACATGAAGCGCACCAGGCGGCGCGACGGGTGCGCGGCAAAGCCGCCGTAGATGAAGTCGACGTAGCTGATGTGGTTGAAGGCGAGCAGCACGCCGCCCTCGCGCGGGACGTTCTCGGTGCCCGACATCTGGAAGCTCTGGCCGAGCGCACGGAACCCGGCCTTGGCCGTGACGATGATCGGGGGATAGGTGACGTCACGCATGGGCTGAGCCTAGGGTCCGGCGCACCCCGCGGCGAGGGGAAGTGACGCCCGACTCAGCGCCGCGTGGCGAGGAAGTCGGCGATCCGGCCGATCGCCTCCTCGAGCACGCTCGCCTCGGGCAGCGTGACGAGGCGGAAGTGGTCGGGCGTGGGCCAGTTGAAGCCGGTGCCGTGGGTGACCAGGATCTTCTTGGCCCGCAGCAGCTCGATCACGAAGTCCTGGTCGTCGTCGATGGCGTAGACCGTCGGGATCGAGCCGCGGGAAGCAGTAGAGCGCGCCGCGCGGCTTGACGTTGGAGACGCCCGGGATGTCGTTGAGCAGGCGGTGGGCGAGCATCGACTGCTCGTAGAAGCGTCCACCGGGACCGATCAGCTCCTCGATCGACTGGTAGCCGCCGAGCGCGGTCTGGATCGCGTGCTGCGCCGGCACGTTGGCGCACATCCGCATGTTGGCGATCAGCGTCAGGCCCTCGAGGAAGTCGGTGGCGAGCTCCTTGGGACCGGAGATCATCACCCACCCGGCGCGGTAGCCGCAGACGCGGTAGGCCTTCGACAGCCCGGAGAACGTCAGGCACAGCACGTCGTTGCCGCCGTACGTCGCCGCGTGGTGGTGCTGCGCGTCCTCGAAGAGGATCTTCTCGTAGATCTCGTCGGCCATCACGACGAGCTGGTGGCGGCGCGCGATGTCGACCAGCCCCTTGACGGTCTCCTCGCTGTAGACCGCGCCGGTCGGGTTGTTGGGGTTGATGATCACGAGCGCGTGGGTGTTCTCGGTGATCTTCGACTCGATGTCGGCGAGGTCGGGGTTCCAGTCGTCGTCCTCGTCGCAGCGGTAGTGCACCGGGATGCCGCCGGCGAGCGTCACCGCGCCCGTCCAGAGCGGGTAGTCCGGGGCCGGCACGAGGATCTCGTTGCCGTCGTCGACGAACGCCTGGAGCACCATCGAGATCAGCTCGGAGACGCCGTTGCCGATGAAGATGTCCTCGACGCCGACGTCGCGCAGCCCGTGCGACTGGTAGTAGTGCATGACCGCGGTGCGGGCCGACCAGATGCCCTGGCTGTCGGCGTACCCCGTCGACTGCGGCAGGTGGTGCATCATGTCGGCGAGGATCTGCTCGGGCGCCTCGAAGCCGAACGGCGCCGTGTTGCCGATGTTGAGCTTGAGGATCCGGTGGCCCTCGGCCTCGAGCCGCTGCGCCTCGACCAGGATCGGTCCGCGGACGTCGTAGCGGACTCCTTGCAGCTTCTTGCTCTGTCGGATCGGGCGCACGCCTCATCCTCGCAGGCCGCTCGCCGGGACTAGCATCGGTCTCGTGTCCCGCAAGACCGCGCGCCTGACGGTCGACCACCTCGTCGAGCTGGCCGACCCGGTGCGGTCGTGCCTGTTCTGGGAGCTCGGCCCCGTGGATCGGGCCCGGCTCGACGAGCAGGAGCGGGTCGCGGAGAAGGAGAGCTGGCTCTCCGGCGTGCTGCGCGAGTGGGGCTCGTGCGGACGGGTCGTCCGCGTCGACGGGCGGACCGTCGGGCACATCGTCTACGCGCCGGCGGCCTTCCTGCCCGGCGCCGCGGCGCTGCCGACCGCGCCGGCCTCGCCGGACGCGATCATCGCGGCGACCGCCTGGATCGACCCGGCGGTGCGCGGCGGTGGCCTCGGTCGCCTGCTCGTGCAGGCGATGGCCGCCGACCTCGTCCAGCGCGGGCACACCGCGATCGAGGCGTACGGCGACACCCGGGGGCGGACGGAGGGCTGCGTGCTGCCGGCCGAGTTCTGGGGAGGCGTCGGGTTCAAGACCCAGCGCGCGCACCCGACGACGTCGCGGATGCGGATGGAGCTGCGCACGGCGCTGAGCTGGAAGGACGAGGTCGAGCTGGCGCTGGAGCGCGTCTGGGGCGCCGTACGCCCCACGCAGAAGGCGACCCGCCCGATCGGATCGGTACGGGCCGCCTCCGGCGACTAGCGGGGTCGAGCTGGGCTCAGATGAGGCCCTCGAGCTCCTTGAGGAGCGCGGCCTTCGGCTTGGCGCCGACGATGGACTTCACGACCTCGCCGCCCTGGTAGACGTTGATGGTCGGGATGCCGGTCACCCGGTAGGACGACGGCGTCACGGGGTTCTCGTCGACGTTCATCTTGAGGAACGTGAGCTTCTCACCGTGCTCGGCGTTGAGCTCGTCGAGGATCGGGGCGACCTGGCGGCACGGACCGCACCACTCCGCCCAGAAGTCGACCAGGACGGGCTTGTCGGACTTGAGGACCTGCGCGTCGAACTCGGCGTCGGTCACAGCGGCGATGTTGGCCACGGGGATTCCCTTTCGTAGTGCCCGCACGGGTGCGGGGTGTCAGCTCGGAGGCTTAGTACACCCGACTCAACACCACCCCTCCGACACTTGTTCCCGGCGCTCCGGCGCCAGGTAGTTCAGGCCCAGATGGTCGTGTCGAGGGCCGAGACCAACCATCTCGGCCTGAACTACCGGGGCGGCCAGGTCGCACGGCCCCGGACGCCGAACGGCCCGCCGACCGTGAGCCGGGTGGGGCTCTGGGTCGACGGGCCGCGCGAGGTGGCGGAGATGCTCAGGCGCCGGCGGTCTGCACCTCTTCGGCGATCGCCTCGACGACCGCGGCGGCCTCGCCGGCGGTGGACGCCTCGTGGTCGAGGGCGGCGATGAAGCGCTCGGCGTCGAGCGCGGCGGCGCAGCCGGTGCCGGCGGCGGTGATGGCCTGGCGGTAGTGGTGGTCGACCAGGTCGCCGGCGGCGAAGACGCCGGGCAGGTTGGTGGCGGTGGAGGGGTGGTCGACGAGGACGTAGCCGTCGTCGTCGAGGTCGACCTGTCCGGTCAGCAGCTCCGAGCGCGGGTCGTGGCCGATCGCGATGAACAGGCCGGTGATGTCGAGCTGGCGCTCCTCGCCGGTGACGGTGTCGCGCAGCGTGATCGACTCGAGCTTGTCGGCGCCGTTGATCGCGGCGACCTCGGAGTTCCACACCATCTCGAGCTTGGGGTCGGCGAAGGCGCGCTCCTGCATGATCTTGGAGGCGCGCAGCTCCTCGCGGCGGTGGATCAGGTAGACCTTCGAGCCGAAGCGGGTGAGGAAGGTGGCCTCCTCGATCGCGGAGTCGCCGCCGCCGACCACGGCGATGGCCTGCTCGCGGAAGAAGAAGCCGTCGCAGGTGGCACACCACGAGACGCCGCGGCCGGAGAGCTCGTCCTCGCGGGGCAGGCCGAGCTTGCGGTAGCCCGAGCCGGTCGCGAGGATCACCGAGCGCGCGGTGTAGGTGTCGGTGGCGGTCTTGACGACCTTGATGTCACCGGTGAGGTCGACCTCGACGATGTCGTCGGCGATCAGCTCGGCGCCGAAGCGCTCGGCCTGGGCGCGCATCTCGTCCATCAGCGCGGGACCCATGATGCCGTCGCGGAAGCCGGGGAAGTTCTCGACCTCGGTGGTGTTCATCAGCGCACCACCGGCGGTCACCGAGCCCTCGAAGACCAGGGGCTCGAGCGCGGCGCGGGCGGCGTACACGGCAGCGGTGTAGCCCGAGGGCCCCGATCCGATCACGATGACGTTGCGCGGTTCGGTGGTCTGGCTCATGGGGCGGGTCACTCCTGCTGGGATCGGTGATGCGTACGTCAGGCTCAACCGATCGTAGGCCAGTGTTCTTCCCGCGTCAGGAGTGCGTCAGGGCGCAGGCAGCGTGAGGGAGCGCACGATCGTCGGGTCGCCGCAGGTGTAGAGGTCGACCCGCTGGGTGGCGCCGTCCGCGCGGCGGAAGACGACCGGCCGAGCACGCCGTCGATCTGCGGCAAGGACGCTGTCGACCGCGGTCCGATGTCGGCGAGGTCGCACGGCCGCGGCTCCGTGGACGACCCGCTCGCCGTCGACTGGTCCGGGCCGGCCGCGCGGAGCGGCGAGGAGATCGTCGTCGAGGTCGCGCGTCGGAGGTGAAGACCTGCGGGTAGGCCGACGAGCCGGGGCTGAGCAAGGACTCCTTCGGCTGCGGCTGCATCTCCTGGCTCTCCGCACCGCCGGAGTCGGCTCCGCCGGAGTCGTCGTCGGCACTGCGCTCCGAGCCGCCGGCCTCACCGGCGGAGGCCGACGAGGCGTCCGAGCTCGAGTCCGAGGAGGGCAGGCCCTGGCCGATCGCGACCCCGGCGACGACGACAGCGGCTGCCGCCAGCAGGCCGATGCCTGCCATCCGGCGGCGCCGCGCAGCGAGGTCGACGACGGGCGCGGCGGTGGGAGACGTCGAGGCGGTGGTCGAGGGCCGGCGCTCGGCGGCGAGCGAGGCCAGGGTCGCGTCGAGGCGGGCGACGACCTCGGGCGGGGTGGGCCCGTCGTGGCGCGCGTCGGCGAGCAGGCGGCGTACGGCCTCCTGCTCGGGCGGCAGCGTGGGATCGGTCATCGGGTCACCTCCTCGCGAGGCTGGGGGACGGGGAGCACAGGGTGTGGCGCTTCAGGGCGCGGGCGGGCCGCGGGGCCGCACGGTGGGTTGGACGGGACCGTCCGGGGGCGGGTTCCCGTGAGCCGGGTCTCCGTCGTCGACCGGGCGGTGCAGGTCGACGAGGAGGGCGGCGAGCTTGGCGCGACCGCGCGAGCAGCGCGACTTCACGGTGCCCTCCGCGCAGCCGAGCATCTCGGCGACCTCGGCGACGGGGTAGCCCTCCATGTCGACCAGCACCAGCGACGCGCGCTGGTCGGCGGGCAGGGTCGCGAGCGCATCGAGCACCCGCCTGCGCCGCTCCGCGTCCTCGGCCGCCGCATCGGGGAGGTCGTCGTGCTGGGCCGTGGCCACGAGCGTGCCGCGGTCCTCGACGTCGTCCGGGAGCGTGTCGAAGCGGCGGATCTTCGCCGCCCGGATCCGGTCGAGGCACGCGTTGACCACGACACGGTGCAGCCACGTCGTGACGGCGGCCTCCCCGCGGAACGACCCCGCGCGCCGGAAGGCGGCGATCATCCCGTCCTGGAGGCCGTCGGCGGCGTCCTCGGGGTTGCCCATCGTGCGCATCGACACGGCCCAGAGCCGGTCGCGGTGGCGTGCGAAGAGCACGCCGAAGGCGTCGGGGTCGCCGTCGACGTGAGCCTGGAGGAGCTCCCGGTCGGACCGCTCGTCGGTCGTCGGGCCGGTCATCCGAGCACCTGCACCTCGGAGATCGTGCCGCGGAAGCCGTCGGAGACCTCGGGCAGGATCGTGAGCCAGACGGTGACGAACCGCCCCGACACCGCCTCGTCGACGCTGATGGTCAGCTCGCCGGTGCCGGACGCCGTGCCGATCGGGGTGAGGCCGGCGACGCCGGTCGGCGCGGTGGAGGTGACGTACGCCGCCAGCGACGTCTCGCCCTCGACGGTCACCGTGACCGCCCGCACGCCCTTGGTGGCGCCGAGGTCGACCACCACGCCCGACCCCGGTCTTGAGCCCCGCGGGGCCGAAGTTCTGCAGGTAGGTCGAGGTGCTCCACGACGTGGCCGGGTCGCCGTCGACGACGTTGGGGACCGACGACGAGTTCTCCTCGCCGTCGTCGGTGCCCTGCGGGTCGAAGGCCTGGGCGGCCAGCCCGGTGAAGGGCGTGGGCTCCGCGGCGGTGGGGCTCGGCGAGGACGAGGTGGTCGGTGTCGTCGTCGCCGGAGTCGGTGACCTTCGGCAGGCCGAGCTGGTAGGCGAAGACCGCGGCCACCATCACCAGCACGCAGATGCCGACGATCATCGCCAGCCGGAACCAGCTGCGCCCGGGGACCTGGTCGCCGGTGTCGTCGAGCCCCTCCCCGGTGCTCCAGCGGTCCTCGGACCACGAGCCCGAGCTCCACGAGCCGGTGTCGCGCCCGACCGGTCGGACGCCGGAGTCGCGACTGACCCCCAGCGAGGAGTCCTGGCTCATGTCGCTGGAGACGTCCCACGGCCAGTAGTCCGGGTTGCCCGACGCGGCACGGCTGCCGGCGCGCGGACGGCGTACGGGCTCACCGGCGGGCGGGTCGGGTGCGAAGAGCGGCTTGGGCGGCAGCTCCTCGAGCGGCGGCGGCGGCTCCGGCTTGTCGGCGCGCGCCCGCAGCCAGTCGACCTCGTCGTCGTCGTGGAACACCGGCATGCCCGCCTGGGTGGGCAGGTCGACGGGCGCGGTCGGCTCGGCCAGCGGCGGCGCCGGGTCCGGGACGGAGGGCTCGACCTCCGGCTCGGGCTCGACGGGCTCGACGGGCTCGTGACCGGGGTGACCGGGGTGACCGGGACGGTCGAGGTCCCCGGCACCGGGGAGGTCTGGGTCGGGGTCTGGTTCGAGGGCCGAGGCGCCTGGACGGGAGCGTGCGTGCCGGTGAGGTCGCCGACGTACTCGTGGAGCAGGTCACGGATCGCGCGGGCGCTGAAGCCGGACCCCTCCGCGCCGCGGGCGTGGCGGGGGTTGAGCACCTGGTCGCACAGCGCGTCGAGCGTCCGCGGGATGCCGGCGCGGACCCGGCGCGGGCGGAGCACCTCGCCCTGCGCCTCGGGCGCCGGCGGTACGTCGGACTCGGAGGCGCCGGCCCACTTGCCGGTCAGCGCGCAGTAGAGGAGGCCGGCCAGGTCGATCTCGTCGACCGCGACCCGCCCCGGCGGCAGTCCGCGCAGCGCCGCGTCGACGCCGAAGCCGATGATGCGGACCTGGCCGTGCTGGTCGATGAGGACGTTCTCGGGGACGAGGCGGCCGTGGGCCAGCCCGGCGTCGTGGGCCTCGGCCATCGTGTCGGCGACCTCGGCGACCAGCCAGGCCGCCCGGCGCGGCGGCAGCGGGCCCTCGCGCGCGACGAGGATGTCGAGGGAGTCGCCCTGGCCCCACTCGTTGACCACGTAGCAGCGGCCGTCGGCCGACTCGGCGTCGAGCACCCGCAGCAACCGGCGGTCGATCACCGGTCCGGCACCGCGCGCGGCCTCGAGGACCGCGCCCGCGCGCTCGTCGTCGGCGGGGAGCAGGTGCACCGACACGGCACGGTGCAGGACGAGGTCGTGGGCACGCCAGAAGCGGCCGGTCCCGTTCTCGGCCAGGAGGTCGTCGAGGCGGTAGCGGTCGGCGAGCACGTCACCGGCCTGCATGGACATCGGCATCGCTCACCTCCCACCTCGGGCTGCCGTGGGACTGCCCCCACGTGCCGTCCCGGTGGCCACTCTAGGGACTCTCAGCCCCGGCGGAGCCGCGCCGCGACGGTGTCCACCATGCTGGTGACCTCGCGGATCCGCAGCAACCGGGCACCGACGAGCACCACGAGCAGGCCGACCAGGCCCGCGGCGCCGCCCCGGACGAGCGAGACGAGCGGGTGGGGGTCCTCGCCGAGGCCGGACAGCGCCCGCTCCACGCCCCAGGCGGCCGCGGCCGCGACTGCGAGCACCAGCCCCATGCGTACGACGAAGCGCACCAGCTGGGCGCCCTGGAGCTCGCCGAGGGTCCTGCGCAGCACCGTGAAGCTGATGAGGGAGCCGACCAGGTAGGACAGGAGGTTGGCCACCACGAGCATCGGCGCGGTGTCGACCGGCGGGCGCGCGGCGACCAGGAGGTGGGCGGCGACGACGTTGGTGAGGGCGACGGCGCACTGGATGTAGAACACGCGCCGGGTCGCCTCGAGGGAGTAGAACCCGCGCTGCATCAGGTAGTGGACGGTGAACGGGACGAGCGCCGGCCCGAAGAGCGCGATCGTCGGCGCGAGGTCCTGCGGGTCGGTCACGCCCCACCCGAACAGGCCGTTGGCCACGTCACCCGCGACCACCGGCATCAGCACGGCGAAGGGGAGCACCAGGGCGAGCGCGGTCCCGAGGGTCTGGCCCACGGTGCGGCCGACGCCGCGCAGGTCGCCGTCGTGGGCGAGCGAGGAGATGCGCGGCAGGATCGCCGTCGCCAGCGAGACCGTGACGATCGAGTGCGGCACCATCATCAGCAGCAGGCCGGTGGAGTAGACGGTGTAGCCCGTACCGCCGGCCGCGCTGCCGCCCGAGGCGAGCTTGACGACGTACATGTAGGCGAGCTGGGTCGCGACCACGAACAGCACGGTCCAGATGCCGAGCGACAGCGTCTTCTTCAGCTCCGGGTCCCGGAAGTCGAAGCGGGGGCGGTAGGTGAAGCCCGAGCGCCGGAGGTAGGGCACGAGCACGACGAGCTGCGCCGCGATGCCCAGGGTGGAGCCGATGCCGAGCAGTGCCTCCTGCGACGACGAGAGCGCCTCGCGGGTCTGGGCCGCGGTGGCCGCACCGAAGACGACCAGGTAGGCCACGAGCATCACGACGGAGATGACGTTGTTGGCGATCGGCGCCCACATCATCGGGCCGAAGCGACCGCGCGCGTTGAGCACCTGCCCGACCAGGACGTACATCCCGTAGAAGAAGACCTGCGGCAGGCACCAGCGGGTGAGGTCGATGATCGACTCGAGCTGCGGCGCGAGGGCGGGCCGGAGGTACTCGTCGTCGAGGTAGAGCCGCAGGATCACCGGCGCGAGCACGATCAGCACCACCGTCACGGCGCCGAGGAACAGCGCCGACAGCGTGATGATCCGGCTGGCGTAGGCGTCGCCGCCGTCCGGGTCGTCCTTGATCCGGCGCACCAGCTGCGGGACGAGGACGGCGTTGAAGATGCCGCCGGCGACCAGGATGTAGACCATGTTGGGGATCGTGTTGGCGATCGAGAACAGGTCGGCGCGCAGCAGGGCGCCCAGCGCCAGCACCAGGAGCGCGCTCCGGACGAAGCCCGACGCGCGCGAGACCACGGTGCCGGCGGCCATCACGGCCGAGGAGGCCAGGATCCGCTGGTCGCTCATGAGGCGATCACGTGGTGCTCACGGTCGGCCCGGGAGCACCGGCGCAGCGGCCGACGGCTCGGGTCGTACGTCGTCGGGGCGCTCGTCGCGCGCCTCCTCGGCGTCGACGGGATCGTCGTCGTCGCCCGCGGCCTCGTCCTCGCCCTGCGACGCGGCCGCCAGCGCGGCCCGGCGGGCGCGGATCTGACCCGGGAGGCGGTAGCCGATCATCCCGAAGAGCACGAGCGCACCACCGACCATCGCCGCCCACACGAGGGCGCTGACCCGGGCCGCGCGGATCCGCAGGGAGTCGGAGGAGCCGAGCGGAGCGCCGTCGAGCGCGGTGACGGTGACGGTGACCCGGTGCACGCCGAGCTGCTCGGTGGACGCCTCGTAGCGGAGCACGCGTGCGGGCGGCGGGGCCGAGCGTGCGCTGGCCCTCGAGCCCGCTGATCGTCACCTCGCCGTCCGTCGCGGCTGCCACCTGGACGGTGACGGGCTGGTCGAGGTTGTTCACGAGCGTCGCACCGAGCTTGCCGGACGCGGAGAAGAGGGTCACCGCGCCGGGTGCCTCGACCTTGATCTGGTCGAGGTAGTCCGCCATCGCCTCGTCGACCCGGTCTGCCGCCCGCAGCGCCACGGCCGGTCGCGACCGGTGCTGCTCGGAGAGCGTCACGAGCGCCTCGTCGCGGACCTGCGCCTCGATGGTGGTCTGGAGGCTCAGCACCTGCTCGAGCAGGCCGGCGGCGTTGGTGGCGCGGGTGGCGGCGGTGAAGTTGCCGGCGCCGATCTCGGTCGCCTGGTCCCGGGTCGTGTAGTTGAGTGCCGACGCGGGCCGCCCGACGGCGTTGCTGGTGTCGTCCGCGATCTGCTCCACCGGCACGATGTCGAGCCACGGCTGCTCGAGCTGGTCGAAGAACGCCGCCGCGTCCTCGCCGCGCCACACCGCGGGCATGGTGATGATCAGCGGCGCCGAGTCGTCGTCGAGCGCCCGGAGCGCAGCCTCGCTGAGCAGGCGCTGGCGCATGGCCAGCGGGTCGGTGGCCGCCGTGGGGCCGGGTCCACCGGACTCGGCCGCGGTGCTGGTCACGAGCACCTTGTGCCCGAGCATCCGCACGACCGAGTTGGGGGTCTCCGGCGGGAGGTCGAAGGCGCTGTCGCCCAGCAGCACGACCGTGTCGGTGGACACGGACTGGAGGGCCTCGGGGCTCAGCAGGTCGTCGGTGGGCGCCACCGCGGGCCGCGACGGCAGCCGCAGCACGCGCATCACCTCGGTGCTGCGGGCCACGGCCTGGTCGAGGCGCGAGCGGTCGTTGCGGACCGCGGCCGAGACGTCGAGGTCGCCGAAGGGGAGGGTCAGCACCGGCTGGGTGCCGACCAGGTCGCGGAAGCGGTTGAGCCAGGCGGACGCCGACTCGGCGAGCGCCACCTCCTGCGCGGTGGGGTCGGCGGTCGGCGAGGTCGGCGGGGCGAGGGTGTCCCAGCCCCCGGGGGCCGCACCCGACCCCACGCTCGGCTCGGGCGAGGGCGACGGCGAGGGCGTGGCGGTCGCGGTGTCGGTCGGCTGCTGGTCGGGGATGTTGGGGTCGGGGACGATGCTGCGCGCCGGGTTGGCCCGCTCCAGCCGGGTCAGGGCGACGAGCACGGCCGGGTCGACGAGCCAGCTGTACGGCGTACCGTCCGCCGACTCCGCCATGTCGAGCACGCCGTCGAGGCTGCCGCCCTCCGCGAGCCGCCTGCTCCCACCGGTCGAGCCCGGCGACCTTGCCGTCGTCGGTGAACCAGACGGGGGTGCGGACCGACAGGACGACCGACGCCTCCGCCGACGAGCCCCCGCTCGGTCGCGCCGGGATGAAGGTGCGGGCACGTCCGTCGGCGAACGCGTCGCGCGGGACGGCGCCGTCACCGAAGGCGTGGACGCCGATCCAGTAGACGCCCTCCACCTTCGGGTCCATCTCGAGGAGGTCGACCGGCACGGTGTCGGAGAAGTACGCCGTCTCGCCGGGCGCCAGCTCGTCCACGGTGTAGAAGGTGCCCGGCTCGAGGACCCGCTCGCCGACGGCCTGCGTCGGGTCGCTGGCGGCCGAGTTGACCAGGTTGAGGCTGTCGAGGATCGGCTGCGCGGAGGAGAACACGTGCAGGTTGATCCGGGTGTAGGTGTCCGGGCTGACGTTGGTGACGGTCCCGGTGATCACGACGTCGCCGCTGCGCGGCAGCACCGGGTCGATGGTGTCGAGGTGGACGACGAGCGGGTCGCTCTCCTCCGCGGGGGCCGCCGCGGCCGGCGCCTGCGCACCCAGGCCGGCGAGTCCCGCCGTCAGGAACCCCGCCAGGACAGCGCGGAACGACGACGAGCGGGGCACGCACCGACTCTAGTTGACGGATGCCGAGCCTCCCGGGGTCGCCGCGTAGACTGGCCCGTCGTGTCCGACGCCGCCTCGCCCCCTCTCACGATCGTCGAGATCCAGAGCCGCGTCGGCGCCGAGCTGGCCCGCATGGGATCGGTCATCGACGAGCTCGGTGCCCTCTTCGCCGATGCCGGCGAGGAGCTGGCGCTCGTCGGCGGCCCGGTGCGCGACGCGATGCTCGGCCGCCTCGAGAGCGACCTCGACTTCGCGACCTCCGCGACACCGGACGTGACCGAGAAGCTGGTCTCCGGCTGGGCCGACGCCGTGTGGGACATGGGCCGCTCCTTCGGCACGATCGGCTGCCGCAAGGGCCCGTGGCAGGTGGAGATCACGACCTACCGCTCCGAGACCTACGACCCGTCGTCGCGCAACCCGGAGGTCGCCTTCGGCGACAGCCTCGAGGGTGACCTCGGCCGGCGCGACTTCAGCGTGAACTCGATGGCGGTCCGGGTGCCCGGTCGCGAGTTCGTCGACCCCTTCGGCGGCATCGTCGACCTGGCCGAGCGGGTGCTGCGCACGCCCGGCACCCCCGAGGACTCCTTCTCCGACGACCCGCTGCGGATGATGCGCGCCGCCCGCTTCGCGGCCCAGCTCGGCTTCGCGGTCGCGCCCGAGGTCGTCGCCGCGATGACGGAGATGGCCGGCCGGATCGAGATCATCTCGGCCGAGCGGGTGCGCGACGAGCTGGTCAAGCTGGTGTGCGCGCCCCACCCGCGGCTCGGCCTCACCCTGCTCGTCGACACCGGCCTGGCGGCGTA
The DNA here is from genome assembly GCA_963795275.1 of uncultured Actinomycetota bacterium. GTDB lineage: Bacteria > Actinomycetota > Actinomycetes > Propionibacteriales > Nocardioidaceae > Nocardioides. The sequence continues at coordinate 114,476 of CAWCHD010000001.1, read as the reverse complement.
CGTCCTCCCGGAGCTGCCCGCGCTCGCCCTCGAGCGCGACGAGCACCACCGCCACAAGGACGTCTACGAGCACACCCTGACCGTGCTCGAGCAGTCGATCGACCTCGAGCACCGCCTCGGCAGCGGGCCGGACTTCGTCAGCCGCTTCGCCGCGCTGATGCACGACGTCGGCAAGCCGAAGACCCGTCGCTTCGAGTCCGGCGGCACGGTGACGTTCCACCACCACGACGTCGTCGGCGCCAAGCTCACCCGCAAGCGGATGCAGGCGCTGCGGTTCTCCAACCACGACATCGATGCGGTCTCGACGCTCGTGGAGCTGCACCTGCGCTTCCACGGCTACGGCTCGGGCGAGTGGACCGACAGTGCCGTACGCCGCTACGTCCGCGACGCCGGCGACCAGCTCGAGCGGCTGCACATCCTCACCCGCGCCGACTGCACGACGCGCAACCAGCGCAAGGCCGACCGGCTGCGGCGGACCTACGACTCGCTCGAGGAGCGGATCGCGCGGCTCTCGGAGGAGGAGGAGCTCGCCTCGATCCGGCCCGACCTCGACGGCAACCAGATCATGGCGATCCTCGGCATCGGACCCGGTCGGGAGATCGGCGAGGCCTACGCGTTCCTGCTCGAGCTGCGGATGGACGAGGGCCCGCGGACGCCCGAGCAGGCCGAGGCGGCGCTGCGGGAGTGGTGGGCGGCGCGGTCCGCCTGACGCACGCGGCGAGCGGCTCGCGCCCGGGTCAGCCCTTGGTGCCCGTGCTGGCCACCCCCTGGATGATCTGCTTCTGACCGAGGAAGAACACCAGGATCATCGGAACGGTCGTGATCACGCTCGCGGTGACGATGAGCTCCCAGTGCCACTCACCGCCGAAGCCGAACTGGTCGAGCATCGACTTGAGCCCGCGCGGGACGGTGAAGTCCTCACGGTCGCGCAGGTAGATCAGGCCGCGCATGAGGTCCGTCCAGGCGGCCTGGAACTCGAAGAGCGCCACCACCACCAGGGCCGGCCGGGTGAGCGGCAGCGCGATGTGCCAGAACACCTTCCAGTGGCCGGCTCCGTCCATCTCGGCGGCGTCGAACAGCTCGGTGGGCAGGCCGAGGAAGAACTGGCGCAGCAGGAAGATGTAGAAGGCGGTCCCGAAGACGTTGCCCGCCCACAGCGGGGTGAGGGTGCCGACCAGGCCGAGCGAGTTCCAGATCAGGTAGGTCGGGATCATCGTCGCCGCACCGGGGATCATCATCGAGGCGAGCACCAGCCCGAAGAGCAGGTTGCGGCCCCGGAACCTGTAGCGGGCGAAGCCCCACGCCACCAGCGCGCTCGAGATGGTGACGGTCAGGGTCGCCATCACGGTCACGAACGCCGTGTTGAGCAGCCAGGCCGCCATCGGCGCGGCGTTCCAGACCTCCACGTAGTTGTCGAAGGTGAGTGTCTCCGGGATGAGCCGGTTGTCGAAGACGTCGCTGCGCGGCTTGAGCGAGGCGCTGACCAGCCACACGAACGGGTAGACGAACGCGATCGTCATCACCGCCAGGAGGACTCCGACGACGATCCGTCCGGCGAGCCCGGGCCGTCGGCTGGGCCCGTCCTGGCGACGTACGGCCTCGGCGGCCGGCTCCGGCTCGACGACGGGGATGCCCGTCGTCGGCCCGGCCTCGCTGGCCCGGTCGAGGGTGCTCATCGCGCACCACCGGTGTAGTGGACGTAGCGCCGGCTGAGCATCACCTGCACGGCGGTGACGACCATGACGATGCCGAAGAGCAGCACCGCCATCGCCGAGGCGTAGCCCATGTGCAGGAACTCGAACGCCTGCTGGAAGAGGTAGATCGCGTAGAAGAGCGCCGCGTCGTTGCTGTAGGTCGTGTTGCCGGCGCCGAAGAAGGCGGTGTAGGCCTCGGTGAACGACTGCAGTGAGGCGATCGTGTCGACGACGACGATGAAGTAGATGGCGGGGCTGATGATCGGCACGACCACGTGCCACAGCCGGCGCCACCAGCCGGCGCCGTCCACCCTGGCGGCGTCGAGCAGCTCCTCGGGCACCTCCTGGAGCGCCGCGAGCAGGATGATCACCGAGGACCCGACCGTCCAGAGCGACGTCAGCACGAGGCCGGGCTTGACCCAGCCGGGATCGGTCGTCCAGTTGGGCCCGTTGATGCCGAACCACCCGAGGAACTCGTTGACCAGCCCGCTCTGACCGTTGAGGAGCATCAGCAGCAGCACGCCGACCGCGACCGGCGGCGTCATCTTGGGCAGGAAGAACGCGGTGCGGAAGAAGCCCGCCGCCCGCCCCGCGCGCTGCAGCAGGAGCGCCAGGCCCAGCGAGAAGACGAGCTGTGCCGGGACGGACATCGCGGTGTAGACGAACGTGTTGCGCAGCGCGAGGCGGACCTTCTCGTCGCCGAGCAGCTGGTCGTAGTTGGCCAGTCCCACGAACGTCGGGTCGTTGATGACGTCGTAGTCGGTGAGCGAGAGGTAGATCGTGTAGAGCACCGGGTAGGCCATGAAGACGGCGAACCCGATCAGCCAGGGGCTGATGAACAGCAGCGCGATGCGACCCTCGTGCCGCCCGCCGCTGCCGCGCGTGCGGCGTACGGGCGTGGGCGCGCGGGTCGCGGTGACGCTCACTTCTCGTCCCAGGTCGACCATGCCTCGTCGAGTGCCTGCTGCGCCGCCTCCTGGGCGTCGGCCAGGGCCGCCTCCGGCTCCTTGTCGCCGGTGAGGACCTTGTTGACCTCGTCCTGCCACGCCTGCTCGAACTCGTCACCCGCGGGGTTGGCCGGCATCGCGAAGGTGTGGTCGTTGGCCTCGTACATCGCGGCGACCGCCTGCGACCAGGCGTCGTCACCGTCGGTCGGCGCCATCTGCTTGATCTGCTCGTCGGCGTCCTCGTTGGCGGTCAGGATGCCGGTGAACAGACCGCCCTCCTTCTTGCGCATCGAGGCGCGCTCCTCCGCGGCCGCGAGCCACGAGTCGGTCTCGGTCATCACCCGCGCCATGCGGCAGGCCGCCTCGGGGTCGGGGCTGCCCTTCGGGATCGCCCACGCGGAGCCCGAGGCCCAGGCGATCGGCTCGCCCTGGCGGTCCCGGACGGTGTCGAAGGCCATCGGGGCGTCGGGCGAGACGTCGTTGAGCACGTTGACGTACCACTGCTCCATCGGCATCGCGCCCAGCGAGCCGCTGGCGAACTGGTTGCCGTCACCGAAGAAGTCGGCCGAGTCGCGCAGCGCCTTGACCTCGCCGAAGCCGCCCTGTGCGTCGTAGACCGAGACGGCCCACGTCAGCGCCTCCACCACGGCCGGGTCGTCGAGCTGGGCGGTGCGGCCGTCCTCCGAGATCAGGTCGGCTCCGTTGGCCTTGGCCCACAGCGGGAGGAACTCGGGCAGCTTGCTGTCGAAGCCGATGGTGGCGAGGTCGCCGCCCTGCTGCTCGGTCATGTCCTTGTCGGCCTGGAGGACGGCGTCCCAGTCGGAGCCGTTGACGTCGTCGATGGTGTGGCCGGACTGCTCGAGCAGGTCCGCGTTGGCCTGGGTCAGCTGGACGACGTTGAACTCGGGGATGCCGTAGACCTCGTCGGCGAAGGTGACCTCGTCGAGGGCGGACTCACGGAAGACCGAGGTGTCGATGCCCTCGCCCTCGATGCAGTCGGTGAGCGGTACGACGGCTCCGCGGGAGGCGAAGGTGCCGATCTGGCTGCGCTCGGCGTAGACCAGCGAGGGCGGCTCGCCGGAGGCCACGGAGGAGAGGAACTGCTGGATGTCGAGGTCGCCCTCGATGAGCGTGACCTTCGCGTCGCCCAGCTCCTGCTTCGCGCGGTCGAGGCGCGCGGTGGCGATCTCGTCGCCGGCGCCGAAGCCCATCACCTCGACCTCGCCGGACAGCTTCGCGCTGCTGTCGAAGGAGGCGTCGGACGTCTCGCCCGAGTCGCTCGTGCCCTTGGCGCACCCTGCCACCAGGCAGGTCACCGCCAGCGCCGCCACTGTTGCCCCGAGTCGTCGCATGACCGTCTCCCTCCCGGAGCCGGCCTGTCCGGCTCGACGAACGCAGTACCCGGGGAGAAGCGCTTCTATCCGCTGCCGGGGTGCGCACGCCAGCGGCCCCGCAGTCCGGGACGTGGACTGCGGGGCCGCAGGTGGTCGTGCTGGGTGCTGCGTCAGACGAGGGTCACTCGCCGGCGATGAACTTCTCGAGCTCGGCGCGGCCGAGGTCGTCGGGCATCTGCACCGGCGGGGACTTCATCAGGTAGGTCGAGGCCGGGATGATCGGGCCGCCGACCTTGCGGTCCATGGCGATCTTCGCCGCACGGACGGCGTCGATGATGATGCCGGCCGAGTTGGGGGAGTCCCAGACCTCGAGCTTGTACTCCAGGTTGAGGGGGACGTCGCCGAACGCGCGACCCTCGAGGCGGACGTAGGCCCACTTGCGGTCGTCGAGCCACGCGACGTAGTCCGAGGGACCGATGTGGACGTTCTTGCTGTCGATCTTGTCGGCCAGCTCGCCGGTGAGGTTGGACGTCACGGCCTGGGTCTTGGAGACCTTCTTGGACTCGAGGCGCTCGCGCTCGAGCATGTTCTTGAAGTCCATGTTGCCGCCGACGTTGAGCTGGTAGGTGCGGTCCAGCGCGACGCCGCGGTCCTCGAACAGCTTCGCCATCACGCGGTGGGTGATGGTGGCACCGACCTGGCTCTTGATGTCGTCGCCGACGATCGGGACGCCCGCGTCCTCGAACTTCTTGGCCCACTCGGGGTCGGAGGCGATGAAGACGGGCAGGGCGTTGACGAAGCCCACGCCGGCGTCGATCGCGCACTGGGCGTAGAACTTGGCGGCCTGCTCGGAGCCGACGGGGAGGTAGCAGACGAGGACGTCGACCTCGGCGTCCCTGAGGGCCTGCGTGACGTCGACCGGCTCGGCGGCCGACTCCTCGATGGTCTGGCGGTAGTACTTGCCGAGGCCGTCCAGGGTGGGGCCGCGCTTGACCTCGACGCCGAGCGTCGGGACGTCCGCGATCTTGATGGTGTTGTTCTCGGAGGCGTTGATGGCCTCGGAGAGGTCCTTGCCGACCTTCTTGTCGTCGACGTCGAACGCCACGACGAACTGGACGTCCTTGACGTGGTAGTCGCCGAACTTCACGTGCATGAGCCCGGGGACGGTCCCAGCCGGGTCCGCGTCCTTGTAGTACTCAACGCCTTGGATCAAGGAGGTGGCGCAGTTGCCGACGCCCACGATCCCTACTCGTACTGAACCCATGGGGCTCTCCTTTTCTCTGCTGGTCGTGCTGGAAGGTTGTCGAACGGTCGTGCTGGTCAGTCGGTGGCGTGCGGAGCCGGCGCGGGCGCGGGACGTGGGTCGCTGCGCTCGGCCTGGATCAGGTCGGAGAGCCACCGCACCTCGCGCTCGACCGACTCCACGCCGTGGCGCTGGAGCTCGGCGGCGTAGCGGTTGACCTCGGCCTGCGTCCGCTCGAGCTCGCCCTGCACGCGGGCGAGCCGCTCCTGCAGGCGCGAGCGACGACCCTCGAGGACCCGGAGCCGGATCTCCATGTCGGTCGAGGAGAAGAACGCGAAGCGGATGTCGAAGGTGTCGTCCTCCCACGCGGTGGGGCCGACCTCCGACATGAGCCGCTGGAAGTGCTCGTGGCCGGCGGGCGTCACCTCGTAGGTGATCCGCGGACGACGGGTCGCGGTGGTGGCCGGGGCGGCGACCTCGGTGATCAGGGTCGCGCGCAGCATCTTCTTCAACGCCGGGTAGAGCGAGCCGTAGGACAGCACGCGGCCCCACCCGAGCATCAGGTTGAGGCGCTTGCGCAGCTCGTAGCCGTGCATGGGTCCCTCGTGCAGCAGTCCGAGGACTGCCAGCTCGATGGTGTCTCCACGGCGTGCCATGTGACCTATCGTACCGATATATCCGCGAGTGACGAATCGGGAAGGCGCACGCGTCCTGCGTACCCTGTTGCGGTGACCGCGAAGAAGCGCAGGGCCGACGGCAAGGCCCAGACCCGACGGCCCCAGCAGCGGCGTACGAAGGGGCAGCGGGCGGCCAAGGTCGCCAAGGTCCTCGGCATCCTCGCGGTGGTCGGCGCGCTCGTCGTCGCGGGCGCCGTGGTCGTGCTCTACCAGGCGATCAGCATCCCGACGCCCAACTCGGCCTTCCAGGCGCAGACGACGTTCGTCTACTACCAGGACGGCAAGCAGCAGCTCGGCACCTACTACGAGGACCAGAACCGCGAGTCGATCCCGCTCGCGGAGATGCCCCAGGTGATGCAGGACGCGGTGGTCGCCGCGGAGAACCGCACCTTCTGGACCGACAAGGGCATCGATCCCAAGGGCATCCTGCGCGCCCTCTTCTCCAACGCCAGCGGCAACGCCCGCCAGGGCGCCTCGACCATCACCCAGCAGTACGTGAAGATCCTCTACCTGACGAGCGAGCAGAGCTACAAGCGCAAGATCAAGGAAGCGGTCGTCTCGCTCAAGATCCAGCAGCAGCTCAGCAAGTCCGAGGTGCTCGAGGGCTACCTCAACACCATCTACTTCGGCCGCGGTGCCTACGGCATCCAGGCCGCGTCGAAGGCCTTCTTCGGCCACGACGCCAAGGACCTGAGCCTGCGCGAGTCCGCCGTGCTGGCCACGGTCCTCAACAACCCGACCAAGTACGACCCGGCCAACGGCAAGCAGGCCCGCCAGGACCTCAAGGGCCGCTACGGCTACGTCCTGGACGGGATGGCCGACATGGGCACCATCTCCTCCGAGCAGCGCGACCAGGCCGCAAAGCGGCTCCCGAAGTTCCCCGAGGTCGCCCAGCAGAGCCAGTTCGGCGGCCAGAAGGGCCACATGCTGGCGCTGGTCAAGTCCGAGCTGCTCGCCAAGGGCATCGCCACCGAGGAGCAGATCGACGGCGGCGGCCTGCGGATCACCACGACGTTCGACCCCCAGGTGATGAAGGACGTGCAGGACGGGGTGCTGGAGGAGAAGCCCGAGGGCTTCGGCGACAAGCAGCTGCACATCGGCGCGGCGACCATCGAGGTCGGCACCGGCGCCGTGCGCGGGTTCTACGGCGGCCAGGACTACCTCCAGTCCCAGATCAACTGGGCGGCCACCGGCGGCATGGCGGGCTCGACGATCAAGCCCCTGACCGTCGCGGCGGCCCTCAAGCAGGGCTTCTCGATCGAGGACTCGTTCCAGGGCAACTCGCCCTTCGAGTTCCCCGACGGCACCGAGGTGCGCAACGAGGGCACGGGCACCGACGGCCTCGGCAACGACTACGGCGAGTCGGTGAGCCTGGTCGACGCCGGCGAGGAGTCGATCAACACGGCATTCGTGGACATGTCGGACTCGATGGAAGACGGTCCCCAGGCGATCTACGACATGGCGCGCTCCCTCGGCATCCCGGGCGAGGAGGCCTCGAAGCAGTACCCCGGCATCCCCTCGACGTCCGTCGACTTCAGCCCCCAGGACACGCTCATCACCCTGGGCAAGGGCCGCGTCAGCCCGATCAACATGGCCAACGCCTACGCCACGATCGCCAACGGCGGCGAGCGCGCGGACGCCCACGTCGTGCAGAAGGTCGTCGACAAGAACGGCGAGACGCTCTACGAGTGGAAGGGCAAGACCCGCGAGGCCGTCGACGAGGACATCGCCGCCGACACCTCCTACGTCATGCAGCAGATCGTGCAGAACGGCACGGGCCAGGCCGCCCTCGAGCTCGGCCGACCGGCCGCCGGCAAGACGGGCACCGCCACGGGCGGCGAGGACGAGCACGTCTCCTCGTCGTGGTTCGCCGGCTACACGCCCCAGATGGCCACCGCGGTGATGTACGTCCGCGGTGACGGCGACGACCAGATCGACGGGTGGCTGCCGTCCTACTTCGGAGCCGTCTACCCCGCGCAGACCTGGACCGGGATCATGCAGCGCGTGATGGACGGCATGGAGGTCGAGGAGTTCCCGCCGCCGGTCTACGTCGACGGTGACGCTCCCGAGGACGGCCACGAGTACACCCCGCCGCCGTCCCCGACCTCGACCTCGAGCTCGACGCCGAGGCCCACGAAGAGCCCGACCGGGACCGGTGGCTTCCCGACCGAGACGCCGACCGAGACGCCCACGGAGACTCCGACGGAGACGCCGACGCTGACGCCGACCCCCACGCCGACGCCGACGCCGACCCCGACGCCCACTCCGACGCCGACGCCGACGCCGACCCCGACGCCGACGCCCACCCCGACGCCGACGCCCGACCCCGACGCCGACCCCCACGCCGACGTCCCCCCCGACGACCCCGGCCGCGAGGTACCAGGCGCGCGCGGCCCTGATCGACTACCGGTCCTGACCGTGGCGGGCCACTCGGGGCAGTCGCCCAGCCGGACCGACCCGGTCGTGGCGACGATGTCCGAGGTGGTGGGTGGACCGCTGGGCGACCACGCGGCCGGTCACCGGTGGTGGACCCCCGCGCGGGTGCTCCTCGGGGCGACCGCGGTCGCGCTGGCCGCGGGCATGGTCGGCAAGACCGCCTGCGTCCCGTCGGGGTGGAGCAAGGACGAGCAGCCGTTCCGCCAGCTCTGCTGGACCGACCTGGCGGACAGGCCGGTCACCGCCGGCACGCCGCCCCACGTCACCACCTGGCTCGAGCGCCTCGCCGGGCTGCTCCCGGGCACCGGCACCGTCGCGACCACGGCCGCCCTGGCGGTGCTGCTGGCCGCCCTCGCCCTCCTCGCCACCGCGCTCCTCGTGCGGGTGGACGCCCGTCGACCCTGGGCCGCCGCCGGATGGGCCATGGGTCCGGTGCTCGTCGCCCACTGGCTCTCGTGGGAGCTCCTCGCCGCGGTCGGCGTGGCGGTCCTGCTGTGGGGCTGGACGACCGGTCGGCCCTGGCTCGCCGGGATCGGGGCCGGGATCGGTGCGGCGTTCGCGCTGCCGGTCGCGGTCGCCTTCGTCGGCGTCGTCGCGGTCGGTGGCCGCACGCGTGACCGCGTCGACGCCCTCCTGTCGGCAGCGGCGGCGTACGTCGTCATCACCCTGCCCGGCCGCGCGCGGTCGGAGGGCGTGGACGTCGGCTCGGTCTGGCAGCTCCTCGCCCAGGCCGGGCTCGACGCGTCCACCACGACCCGTGCGATCGTCCAGCTGCTGGTGCTGGCCGCGGCAGCAGCCGGGGTGGCGTGGATGGTGCGCCGGACCGGGTCGGGGCGGATCACGGCGCGGACGAGCGCCCGGTCGGGACTGGTGATGGTGTGTGCCGCCCTCGTCGTGGCGCCGTCGGCCCCTCCCGAGCTGGCCCTCGTGGCGCTGCCGCTGGCCGCGGTCGCCGTACGCCGCTGGCGCGACCTGCTCGTGTGGCAGGGCCTGCACCTGGTGAGCTGGGTGATCACCGGCTGGTACGTCGGTGGCGGGCTCGAGCCCACGATCACCGACGACGTGCGCGCCTACTGGCTCGCGATCGTGCTGCGGGTGGCCGGCCTGGTGTGGATCGCGGTGGCGGTGCTGCGCGACGACTCAGCTGACGACGACGCGGTCGAAGTCGGTCGTGGTGAAGCGGACCCGGACCTCGATCTCCTCGCCGACGCGGGGCACCCGCGCGCCTGACGGCACGAAGAGCATCGAGGCCTGCATGTGCGGCGGCTCGGCGAACAGCCGCTGCTTGCCGTCGATGGAGAACGGCGAGCGGACGAAGCCGACGGCGTCCATGCCGCCGCGGGCGAGGGTCGCGGCGCGCGCCTTGAGCGACTGGTCGCCGGTCGGCGCCTCGAGGCCGATGCCGTGCGCGGTGCCGCCGCTGACGATCACGATGTGGCCGTGCTTGGGCGCGCTGCGACCCCGGTAGCCGAAGGCGTCACCGCGATCGACCTCGTGCACGTCGAGCACGGTGGCGCCGACCCGGAGCGCGCCGCGGTCGCCGAGCCAGAGGTCGGTGCCGATGCGCGGGCGCACCGTGAAGTCGGGGTACGTGCTCGCCAGGGCGGTCATCTCCGCGTGCGTCAGGTGGGAGACGAAGACCGTGCGCGTCGGCAGGCCGGAGGCCACCACGTCGTTGATCAGCCGGCTGACCTCACCGAGGTGGGAGGTGGTGTTGAGCGGCAGGTGCATGGCCACGCCGCGCAGCCCGCTCCGCTCGCCGCCGACCGTCTCCGCTGCGGTGGCCAGCTCCCGGCGGGTCATGCCGTGCCGGCGCATCGAGGTCAGCTGCTCGAGCACGAAGTGGGCGTCCGGGTCGCTCGCACGGAGCCCGGCGAGGTCCTCGGGCCGGCTCACGGTGTGCACGACGCGCGCGGCGGTGCGGGCGTCGAGGTCGGGCGCTCCGCGGAACGGTCGCCACGGGGTGAGCACGAGCAGGTCACCGGCGTAGCGTGAGGCCATCTGCTCGATCTCGTCGTAGGTGCCGACGGCGACCATGTCGAGCCGGGCGCCGGTCTCGTCGGCGTGGTCGGCCAGCCACTGCGCCCGGCGCGCGAGCCGGGCGAGGCCGAAGCCGTAGCCGTTGCCCTTCGTCACCGGGACGATGCCGGGGTGCTGGGCGGCGACGCCGCGCAGGTGCGCGCGCCAGCGGTCGCCGTCGACGGTGAGAGTCAGGCTCACGTCATCCCCGCCTGGCCAGGTAGAGCTGGAACGCCTTGTAGATGGCGCGGTTGACCGGCAGGTCCCACTCGCCCGCGTACTCCACGGCCTGCCCGCCGGTGCCGACCTTGAACTGGATCAGCCCGACGTGCGGGTCGTCGGCGTCGAGGGTCTCGGTGATGCCGCGGAGGTCGTAGACGTGGGCGCCGGCGTCGAGGGCGTGGCGGATCATCGCCCACTGCACGGCGTTGGAGCCGCGGACCTCGCGCTTCTCGGTGGAGGAGGCGCCGTAGGAGTACCACGCGTGGGTGCCGACGCGGATCGCGATCGTCGCGGCGACCAGGTCGCCCTCGTGGCGAGCCAGCCAGACCTGGATCCGGTCGGGGTCCTCGGCCAGCAGCGCGTCGTACATGGTCTGGAAGTACGCCAGCGGACGCGGCGTGAAGTGGTCGCGCTCGGCGGTGTGGACGTAGAGGTCGTGGAAGGCCTTGAGGTCGGCCCGCTCGCCGAGGCTGACCTCGACACCGGCCTTGTCGGCCTTCTTGATGTTGCGCCGCCAGAGCTGGTTCATCCCCTTGAGGACGTCGTCCTCCGAGCGCGCCGCGCCGGTCTCGTCGACCAGCGGGACCTGGAAGTTGAACTGCGGCTGGCCGGCGGAGAAGCCGCCCTCGGCCGCCTGCTGCTGCCACCCGAGCTCGTGGAGCTGCGCGATCACGCGCGCACCCTCCTGTGACCGCTCGAGGGGAGGTACGTCGCCGAGCCGGCGCACGGACTCGTCGGCAACACCTGCCTTGACCTGCTCGGCCGACCAGCGACGGGTGACGACCGGGGGACCCATCCGGACCGCGAAGGCGCCCTGGCCCTTGAGGTGCGCCACCATCGGGGCGAGCCACGCCTCGAGGTCGTCGCCGTCCCAGTCGATGACCGGGCCCTCGGGCAGGTAGGCGAGGTAGCGCTTGACCCGGGGCAGCTGGCGGTAGAGCACGAGGCCGACACCGACGAGCTCGGATCCCCGGTGCCAGCCGATCGACTCGGCCTTCCACTCGCTCTTCACGCTCGCCCACGCAGGCGTCTGGAGGAAGCTCGCGGACGACCGACCCGCGATGAAGTCTCGGTGCTGCGGCGCGGTGATCGGGCGCAGCGTCAGGGGGGTCGTCACGCAGAAGACGTTACAAGGGACCAGACACGACCCCCGTACGTGTCTGGCCCCTCGTGTCTAGAGACGCGCGCGCCCGTCTTTCGGTTGCGTCCGGCGAGCGACTTCTTCGACGCGGTCCTGGCGTGGCACGGGCGGAGGCGTAGCCCCGGCTCGGGACGCTCGTTGGACGTGCAGGAAGTCGGCTCGGGGGCCGGCTTCCGGGAGTCGGCCGTGGGGGCCGGCTCCCTCGGCTCGGCGTCACCGGGCCGGCACCGCTCGTGGGGAGGTACCGCCGTGACCGTCGACGACCGACGACGACGCGCGCCTCACCACCTCGTGCGGAGCCGGCCCCGTGCGTGAGCGTCGCCGGCGGCTCACCACGGTGCTGCTCGTCGTGGCCGCGCCGCTGCTGGTGGCCGGTGGCCTGCTCACGGGCACGACGGGGGTCCCGGACGCAGGGCCGCAGCAGCCGGTCGGCCGTACGGCTCCGATCGAGGCCGCCCCGTCCGGCCTCCCGACCAGCCTCGTCCCGGCCGCTCCGTCGGACGGCGTACGACCTGAGGCGGTGGTCCTGCCGACGCTCGACGTGCGTGCGGAGGTGACGCCGATCAGCACCGGGAGCGGAGCCCTCACGCCTCCGCCGGACCCGCGCCGGGTGGGCTGGTGGGCCGACGGTGCGCGACCGGGCACGGACATGGGTGCCGTCGTGCTGACCGGGGTGACCGGCCCCAGCGGGACCGGGGTGTTCGACGACCTGGACGACCTGTCGGCCGGCGACCGGGTCCTGGTGCTGTCGGGCGGCGGGTCGGTGCCGTACGCCGTGGAGTCCGTGCGCACGCTGACCAGCGCGGAGCTGGCCCGGGAGCGGGCGGCCATCCTCGGCACGTCCGGCCCCGGTCGGTTGGTGCTGGTCACGGTCGCGACGGACGCGGGAGCGACGCAGCCCGGGAACGTGGTCGTGACGGCCCACCCGGCCTGAGCCGACAGGACGGGTCGGGCGCGGCTCAGACCCGCTCGCGCAGCCAGGCGAAGTCGGCGACGTGCTCGGCGGCGCCACCCGGCGTCTCGCAGATGACCGGCGCGCCGGCCTCGCGCACCACGGCCGCGAACTCGTCCGCGGGCAGGTGCCCGTTGCCGAAGTTGGTGTGGCGGTCGGCGCCGGAGTCGAAGTCGTCGCGCGAGTCGTTGGCGTGCACGAGGTCGATGCGGCCGGTGATGCCGCGGATCCTCTCGACGGCGTCGCCGAGCTCGATGCCGCCGGCCCACGCGTGGCAGGTGTCGAGGCAGAAGCCGACCCGGTCGCTGCCCTCGGCCGAGGAGATGGCGTCCCAGACGCCGGCGATCCGGTCGAGGTGACGGGCCATCGCGTTGTCGCCGCCGGCCGTGTTCTCGATGAGCAGCGGGATCTTGAGGTCGGTCGCCTCGATCGCCTTGCGCCAGTTGTCGAAGCCGACGCCCGGGTCGTCGTCCTTGTTGACGTGGCCGCCGTGCACGATGAGGCCGCGGGCACCGATCTCGGCGGCGGCGTCCATGTGCTGCTGGAGCAGCTTGCGGCTCGGGATCCGGATCCGGTTGTTGGTCGTCGCGACGTTGACGATGTAGGGGGCGTGGACGTAGAGGTCGACGCCGGCCTCCTCCGCGGCCGCACGCAGCGCAGCGGCCCCGCCCTCGAACCGCACCTCCGGACCCTTGTAGCTCTGCGGGTCGCCGAGGAAGAACTGCACCAGGGTCGTGTCACGCGCCCGCGCCTCGGCGACCGGGTCGGTCTGCTCGACGTGGGCTCCGATGGCGAGAGTGCTCATGGAGACCAGCCTAGGAGGACGCACAGACAGCCCGTGACGACGGCGACCAGCGCGGCCACACCCGCCCAGCCGGCCCAGTCGACGGCTGTCCCCGCCCCGGCCGTACGCCGTCCGCGCGGCGGGGGTCCGAGCCGGTCGGGCACGGGCGGACCGTCCGCGGCCGGGACCGGCAGCCGGCGGAGCAGGCGCAGCGCCGCGTCGGCGGAGGCGAGGCGCTGCTCGGGGTCGGCCACCAGCAGCCGCTCGACGAGCGGTCGGAGCGGGTGGGACGGGACCTCGCGCTGCCGCGCGGGCGGCAGGCCGGTGACCATCTCCAGCACGACCCGCCCCACGGCGTACAGGTCCTGCGTCGGGTCGGGCGGCGCCCCTCGCGCCTGCTCGGGCGCCATGTAGCCGTCGGTGCCGATGGCGCCCGGGACGGTGGTGAAGCGGCGGTCCGCGATCGGGGCCGCCACGCCGAAGTCGCCGAGCCGCAGGTGCGGGGGACCGTCGCCGGTCGCCTCGAGCAGCAGGTTGGCGGGCTTGACGTCACGGTGCACGAGGCCGGCGCCGTGCACGGCTGCCAGGCCGAGGAGGAGCTGCTCGCACAGCAGGCCGGCGGTGCCGGGGTCGAGGGTGCCGTGCTCGCGCAGGAGGTCGGCGACCGAGCCGCCCGGCACCAGCTCCATGGCCAGGACCACCAGGTCGTCCTCGGCCGCCCAGCCGTGCGGCGCGACGACGTGCGGGTGGCGCACCCGCACCGCCTGCTCGCGCACGAAGCGGGCGAGCAGCGCGGAGCTGTGCTGACCGAGGACCTTGAGCGCGACGTGACGGCGTGACCGCTCGTCCCACGCGCGCCACACCGACCCCATCCCGCCGACCCCGACCTGGTCGAGCAGGACGTAGCGCCCCGCGACCACCGCGCGTCGGGAGGAGGGTCTGGTCGTGACGCCCTGCACCTCGTCGACGCTAGCGCCGGTCGGCAGGCGGGCGGCCGTCGTCCGCAGGGACTGGCGGCGTAGGCGGGAGCGGCGGCGGCGAGCCATGCGGCGTCCCCGGGCAGCCCGGGACCGCGACGGCGCGGCCCCGACGCTGTCCGGACACCGTACGTCGACGGGGACGCCGTCACAGGTCCAGACAGGTGGTGCCAGCCGTATTGTCCCCGGGCACCGGGACGAGGATCCTCGCGCTGACCGGTCCCGACCACGGGACCCGCAACGGGGGAGCACACCCATGTCCGACACCACGCCCGAGCCCACAGCCCGAGCCCACGCCTGCGACCCCTGCCCGGGTCCACGTCGACCTCGTCCGGTCCGTCCTCGTTCGACGCCTCCGCGGCGACCGCGACCATGAAGTCGGCGGACCGCCTCGACCTCGGCACCATCGGCGCGGGCCTCGTCGTCTTCATCGCCTCGCTGCTGCCCTACTACACCGTGTCGGTCGAGGGCTTCGGCGGCGGCTCGGCCAACGCGTGGCACGGCTTCTTCGGATGGTTCGGCGCGCTGGCGGCGCTCGTCGGTGCGGGTCTGCTGGCCGCCAAGATCCTGGGTGTCCTGCCCGCCCTGCCCGTCCCGGTGCGTACGGCCGTGCTGGGCTGCTTCGCGCTGGCGACGCTCTGCACCCTCCTCGCACTGTTCGTCACCCCCGGTGGCGGCTGCGACGACGCCGGGCTCGGCCTGTGCGACGCGATCGACCAGGGCCACGGCTTCGGCTACTGGCTGGCGCTGCTCGCCACGATCGCCGGCACCGCGCTGGCCGCCCTGCGCCGCTCGGCGGACTGAAGGACGCAGCTCACCGGGGCGGCGTACGACGATTCCGGGCGTCGGGCGCCGCGCTGGTAGCCTTCACCGGTTGCCTGCGGGCAGCACAGCACCAACGCGGCACCGCGACCCACGTCGCACGCCGCGAACGCACAGTCCCTCCTGCCACGGAAAGCCCGTGGCCGCTCTAGCCCAGAGGAGGTGGAGACCGCTATGCGTGCCTATGAAGTGATGGTCATCCTCGACCCGAGTCTCGACGAGCGCACCATCGAGCCCTCGCTCGACAAGTACCTCAACGTGATCCGCAAGGACGGCGGCTCGGTCGAGTCCGTCGACGTGTGGGGTCGTCGCCGGATGGCGTACGAGATCAAGAAGAACGCCGAGGGCATCTACGCCGTCGTCAACCTGACGGCCGAGCCCGCGACGGTCAAGGAGTTCGACCGCCAGCTCACGCTGAACGAGTCGATCCTGCGCACGAAGGTCATGCGTCCCGACGCTCACTGAGCGTCTGTGGATGGACCCTTCCGGCTGTCGGTGATCGCCTGTTTGATGGGCGCATCACCGGGAGCACCCCGGATCAGCACCACATTCTGAGGAGACCTGGCATGGCAGGCGAGACCACGATCACCGTCATCGGCAACATGGTCGACGACCCGGAGCTGCGGTTCACCCCCTCGGGGGCCCCCGTCGCGAACTTCCGGATCGCGTCGACCCCGCGCACCTTCGACCGCCAGACGAACGAGTGGAAGGACGGCGACACGCTGTTCCTCTCGTGCGCCGTGTGGCGACAGGCCGCGGAGAACGTTGCCGAGTCCCTCCAGAGGGGCATGCGCGTGATCGTCCAGGGTCGCCTCAAGTCGCGCCAGTACGAGACCCGCGAGGGTGAGAAGCGCACCGTCTTCGAGATCGACGTCGAGGAGGTCGGCCCGTCGCTGCGCTCTGCATCGGCCAAGGTCACCAAGACGACCCGGTCCGGTGGCGGTGGCGGCTACTCCGGTGGCGGCGGTGGCGGCGGCTACTCGGGCGGTGGCGGCCAGTCCGCGCCGGCCGACGACCCGTGGGCCAGCCCGGCACCTGCTCAGGGTGGCGCCAACCAGGGCGGCAGCTGGGGCGGACAGCCCCAGGGCGGCCAGGGTGGCCAGGGTGGCGGTCAGTCCGCTGCACCCAACGACCCGTGGGCCACGCCCGGGGTCAGCGGTGGCAACGACGAGCCGCCCTTCTGATCCTGATCCGGATCATCCGTAACACCCACCATTCCGTCCCTGATTGCCTTCAGGGCCGGGCTCACTGAAAGGGAGCACCACAATGGCCAAGGCAATTCTGCGCAAGCCCAAGAAGAAGGTTTGCCAGTTCTGCAAGGAGAAGGCGACCGGTGTCGACTACAAGGACACCACGCTCCTCCGCAAGTTCATCTCCGACCGCGGCAAGATCCGCGCCCGTCGCGTGACCGGCAACTGCGTCCAGCACCAGCGCGACGTGGCCATCGCCGTCAAGAACGCGCGCGAGCTGGCTCTGCTGCCCTACACGTCCACCGGTCGCTGAGAGGAGCACGAGACATGAAGCTCATCCTGACCCAGGAGGTCGACGGCCTCGGCGCCCCCGGCGACGTGGTCGAGGTCAAGGACGGCTACGGCCGCAACTACCTCGTCCCCCGTGGCCTCGGCATCAAGTGGAGCCGCGGCGGCGAGAAGACGATCGAGTCGATCAAGACCGCCCGCACCGCTCGTGCGGCGCGCGACGCGGACCACGCCTCCGAGATCAAGACCAAGCTCGAGGCCAACCCGGTCAACGTCAAGGTCCGCGCCGGCGAGGGCGGTCGCCTGTTCGGCGCCGTCACCACCTCGGAGATCGCCGACGCGATCGCCGACGTGTCGGGCGAGAAGGTCGACCGCCGCACGATCGTCGTGGCGAACCCGATCAAGACGCTCGGCTCGCACACCGTGTCGGTCAAGCTGCACGACGAGGTGTCCGCCACGGTGGCCCTCAACGTCGTCCCCGCCTGATCGGCGTACCCGCACCACCTGCTCCACCACGCACGGCCCGCTGCCTCCTCGGAGGTGGCGGGCCGTGCGTCGTTCCCCAGACGTCAGCGGACGGCCGGCGCTCCCGTCACCATCCACGAGTCGCCGCGCGCCCGCCAGGTGAGCAGCGCCCCGCGGGCGCCCATGAAGACGAAGGTCATCGCCACCCACACCATCACCAGGCCGTGCGGGAGGGTGGCCGCCCACAGTGCGGCGGGGGCGTACGCCGCCAGCACGAGCGAGTCCGGCCCACGCGAGGAAGGCGCCGTCCCCGGCGCCGATCAGCACGCCGTCGAGCACGAAGACCACGCCGGCGAGTGGTTGCCCGACGGCCGCCACCAGCAGCACCGGCACGAGCAGGCGCTGCACGGACTCGGTCGCTGGTGAAGAGCGCGCCGACGAACGGAGATGCCGCGGCGAGGGCGAGGCCGGCGACGAGCCCGCTGCCCCAGCCCCACTGGATCATCCGCCGCGTCAGCCGCCGCGTGGTCTCGACGTCGCCGCTGCCGAGCGAGCGACCGGTGAGGGCCTGCGCGGCGATCGCGATGGCGTCGAGGGCGAAGGCGAGGAACGACCAGAGGGTGATCGCGACCTGGTGGGTGGCCAGGTGACGTCGCGCCCGTCGGCGCCGACGCGGGTCACGGCGTACGTCCCGACGAGCAGGCAGGCGCGCAGCGTGAGCGTGCGGATGACGAGGGCGACGGCGGCGTGGGCCGCCGCGCGGATGCCGGCGAGGTCGGGCGTGAGCGGGGCGCCCTGCTCGCGGGAGGCGCGGACGACGACCGCGACGAGCCAGGCCGCGGAGACGACCTGGGCGATCACCGAGCCGATCGCGGAGCCGGCGATGCCGAGGTCGAGGCCGTAGACGAGGAGCAGGTTGAGCGCGATGTTGAGCGCCGTTGCCGACGACCGCGACGAGCAGCGGCGTACGCGTGTCCTGCAGGCCGCGCAGCACGCCGGTCGCGGCGAGCATGAGCAGCAGCGGGGTGGTGCCGAGGAAGGCGACGGCGAGGTAGGTCTCCGGCGTGGTCCGCGACCTCCGCGCCGGTGCCGAAGGCGCCCACCAGCGCCGGGGTGCCGAGGATCCCGAGCACGGTGACGATCGCACCGATGAGCACCGCGAGCCAGATGCCGTCGATGCCCTGGGTCAGGGCAGCGCGGAGGTCACCGGCACCCGAGGTGGCGCGCGACGCTCGCGGTGGTGCCGTAGGCGAGGAAGACGCAGAGGCCGACGACGGTCTGGAGGACGACCGCGGCGATGCCGAGGCCCGGCCAGCTGCGGGGTGCCGAGGTGGCCGACGATGGCGGCGTCGGAGAGCAGGAACAGCGGCTCGGCGACCAGGGCGAGGAAGGCGGGCACGGCGAGGCGCAGGATCTCGCGGTCGACGGCTCTTCACGCAGCCTCACCCTAGGAACACCGCCTCCCGCGGCGCACGGCGACTGCCCTGACTCGACGGTCCCGCGCGTCGTACATAGTCCGTTCGGGCCTACCTGTGCATCGCGATGTGGACAATGGTGCCGTGGCGTGCTGCCGGACCCCCATGTCGACAAAGCACCAGGCATCATCCAGATGACGGACAGGTGAACGAGGAATCTGGCTGCGGGATTCTCTGTCCACAGGGTGTGAGCAGATGTTTCCGCAGGTCAGAGGCGTGTCAGTGGCGAACTCCCAACTCTTTCCACAGGCCGCTCCACGGTGAGTGCACGCATGTGCGCGTGTCGTCCACGGAGGCGGGCCAGTTGTCCACAGGCCCTGTGGAGAACTGGCTGTCCAACGGTCCGGGGAGCACGTACGTTCGCCCGCGGCAGGGGCCACGCGCTCGGGTGCCACCGGTACGACGTCGTACGTCGACGCTCAGCTGTCGGTGGTCGTCCCTAAGCGTCGCACCACGTGGGCAGCACGGCGAAGGGAGCATCGGTGAGCGTCACCTTCCAGGGGGACACCGACGAGGCGTGGGGCGACGGTCCCGCGGCCTACGAGCCGGGCGGGTCGCCGCGTTCGGCCGGCGACCGGACGCCCCCGCAGGACAACGCTGCCGAGCAGAGCGTGCTCGGCTCGATGCTGCTGTCCAAGGACGCGATCGCCGACGTCGTCGAGGAGGTCCAGGCGGTCGACTACTACCGCCCGGCCCACGAGGTCATCCACGACGCGATCATCGACCTCTACGGCCGCGGCGAGCCGGCCGACCCGATCACCGTGGCCGACGAGCTGCAGAAGCGCGGCGAGCTCCAGCGCATCGGCGGCGCCCCCTACCTCCACACCCTCTCGGCCAACGTCCCGATCGCCGCCAACGCCGGCTACTACGCCGCGATCGTGCGGGAGAAGGCGATCCTGCGCCGCCTCGTCGAGGCCGGCACCCGCATCGTCGCGATGGGCTACTCCGGCGAGGGCGAGATCAACGACGTCGTCGACAGGCGCAGGCCGAGGTCTACAAGGTCACCGACCGTCGCGCGAGCGAGGACTACGCGCCGCTGAGCGACATCATGAGCGGCGTCCTCGACGAGATCGAGATGATCGGCAACCGCGAGGCCGGCCTCTACGGCGTGCCCACCGGCTTCGCCGACCTCGACGACCTCACCAACGGCCTCCACTCCGGCCAGATGATCATCGTCGCGGCCCGACCCGCGATGGGGAAGTCGACCCTGGCCCTCGACTTCTGCCGGGCCGCGTCGATCCACAACAACCTCACCAGCTGCTTCTTCAGCCTCGAGATGACGCGCTCGGAGATCATGATGCGCCTGCTCTCGGCCGAGGCGAAGGTGCCGCTCAACCACATCCGCAACGGCACGATGCGCGACGACGACTGGGAGAAGCTCGCCCGCAAGATGGGCCAGGTCTCCGGGGCGCCGATGTTCATCGACGACAGCCCCAACATGACGATGATGGAGATCCGGGCCAAGGCGCGGCGGCTCAAGCAGCGCCACGACCTCAAGCTCATCGTCATCGACTACATGCAGCTGATGAGCTCGGGCAAGAAGGTCGAGTCCCGCCAGCTCGAGGTCTCGGAGTTCTCCCGCAACATCAAGCTCCTCGCCAAGGAGCTCGAGCTGCCGATCATCGCGCTCTCCCAGCTCAACCGTGGTCCCGAGCAGCGCGGCGACAAGCGCCCGATGATGAGCGACCTGCGTGAGTCCGGCTCGCTCGAGCAGGACGCCGACATGGTGATCCTGCTGCACCGCGACGACGTCTACGAGAAGGAGTCGACCCGCCCCGGCGAGGCCGACCTGATCGTGGCCAAGCACCGCAACGGCCCGACCCGCGACCTCACCGTCGCCTTCCAGGGCCACTACTCCCGCTTCGTGGACATGGCGCAGGGCTGACGTCCGTCGAGACCCGCCACCGTGTCGACATGCAGAACTGCGTTCGACAATGTGAACTGAAGCGCGTACGGTCACGTCTCGGGTTGTGGCGCACGTCACCACCCCACCTCGCTCCGTCCGCACACCGAGCCCCACCCGAAGCCTGTTCGGAGGAGCCCGTCGTGCCCCAGTCCCCGCCTGCGTCGCATCTCGACCGCCGCCCTCACGAGCGCCTCCCTCGCGCTCGGCGGCCTCGCTCTCGCGCCCGTTGCCGCCACCGCGGCGGTCGGCGACACCCAGGTCGCGTGGGTGGAGGTCGAGGACGGTGCGATCAGCGGCGGTCCGGCGCTCAACTCCGGCGACCACGGCAACTTCTCCGGCAGCGGGTCCTACACGTTCCGTGAGACCGGGATGACGTCGACGATGACGGTCACGGCACCGGCAGCGGGGACGTACCCGGTCTGGATCAGGTACGCCGCGGGCCCGCTCACCCCCGAGGAGAACGTCACCCGGTCGATGGGGCTGACCACCAACGGGTCACGCCAGGTCGTGAGCTATCCGCTGACCGGCAGCTGGGAGTCGTGGGCGTGCGCGCGGGCCGACGTCACCCTCATCCAGGGCGCCAACACCATCGCGATCTCGGCTGCGACCGGGCGCAGGAGATGTGCCGGCTCAACTTCGACGCCATCCAGGTCGGCGGGCTGGCTCGCCGACACGTGCGCACCGACCGCGGTCGCACCGGGCGCGGCCCGGCTCTTCGACGGCACCTTCACCTCGTTCGACCAGTGGCGCAAGGCCGGCGCCGGCGGCTTCGGCCACCAGATCGACTGCTCCATCCGCGGCTTCCGCGGCCCCGGCAGCACCTGGACGCAGGCGACCACCAGCCAGCAGGCCGACCCCTACACGCTCGTCCTCGACTGGAGGCGGGGCGACGCCGACGACGCGTCGAGCGTCCACGTCGGCTCGAGCACGAACAACGCCGCGAGCCCGACCACCGGGTATCGCGTGATGATCGGCGCCTCGGACACCGCGACCGTCACCTCGGCGGACGGCGCCTTCACCCAGGCCGCCGACGCCGCCGCGCTCGCTGCCGCCGTGCATCCGGTGGGCCAGTGGAACCGGTACGCCGTCCAGGTGACGCCGGCGCGGATCCGGGTGCTCCTCAACGGCAGCGTCGTCAACGCCGTCGACCGGTCGGTCCCGCTCGGCGGCTACGTCGGCCTGGAGAACCGCGGTGATGGCTCGCAGGTCGACTTCCGCGACATCCAGGTGCAGCCCGTCGTCGACCTCGGTCCGGTCGCCGGACCGGCGAGGCGCGCCACGAAGGCCGACGGCGTGACGCCCAACCCCGGCGGCGAGTCGACCCTCGCCCACCTCGTCGCCGACGCCCAGCGCTGGGCGACCCGCGGCGCGAGCGGCGGCACCGCCCGGATCGCGTTCGTCACCCCGACCGCGCTCAAGGGCGACCTCGTCCCCACCGGCACCCGCGCCACCTATGCGCAGGCCGCGGCCGTCCTCGACCCCGAGCCGCTCGTGAACATGCGGCTCACCGGTGCGCAGGTCACGACGGTCCTCGAGCAGCAGTGGCAGACCACCTCCGGCGGCCAGGTGCCGACCCCCGCCTTCGTCCGGCTCGGCGCGTCGACGGGACTCACCTGGACCCACGACGCCAGCCGCCCGCAGGGCGACCGGATCACCGGGGTGTGGCTCGACGGCGCCGCCCTCAACCCGACCGGCAACTACTCGGTGACCGTCAGCCAGTCGCTCGCCAACGGTCGGCGACAACTTCCGCGAGCTCACCGCGGGCATCGTCCCGCAGGTGAAGGCGGGGACCACGCAGTCGGCGCTCGTCGCCTACGTCGGCGACGCCTCGGTCGCCGGGCCGCTCGCCCTGCCGCAGTCCCAGCGTGCGGTCGGCGTCAGCGTCCCCGGCGGTGCCCCGGCGTCCTACGTCGCCGGGACGACGTACGCCGTCGACCTGCAGCTCGTGGTCCTACTCGTCCGCCACCGACCCGCAGGACGCCACCGTCGACGTCACCATCGCCGGTCGTCCGGTCGGCACCTTCCCGGTCGACGCGACCCGCACCGACAACGCGTACGACGAGGACGGCAGGGTCGCCGTGCGCGCCACGATCCCGGCCGACCTCGCCACCGGGACCGCCACCGTCCGGATCGTCGGCACCACGACGGGCACCACGGTGACCCGCACGATCGCGGTGACCGCCGCGCCGCCCGCCCCGGCACCCAGCCCATGCCGACGCCACTCCCACGCCCACCCCGACCCCCACGCCCGACGCCGGGCGTCACCCAGGCGAAGCCGACGCTGACGGTCAAGGTCAGGCCCGGTCGTGTCGTCGCCCGGGAGACCCGGGCCAGGGTCGTCGTCACCGTCGTCTCCCCGGCGCTCGACCCCGACCGGCAAGGTCACCGTCCGCGCCTCCGGCAAGGACCTACGTCGCGAAGGCTGCGCGGAGGCAGGGCGACGATCTCGCTCCGGACGTTCGCGAAGCCGGGCCGCAGCACGCTGAAGGTGTCGTACGCCGGTGACGCGACGACGCTGACCGCCGCCCGGACCGTCAGGCTCGCGGTGCTCGCGCCCTGACCAACCCCGTCGGAGGGGTGAGGCGGGCGGTCGTCGGGCCGACCTAGCGTCGAGGGGACCGACGAGCACAGGAGGACCCGTGGCGCACCAGCCCCCGAAGGGCGTCCAGGAGGCGGCGCAGCGCGCCGAGCGCTGGATCGAGGACGGCAAGGCCGGCAAGGGCTTCACCGACACCGGTCGACGACGTGCCTCGCAGCTGGCCAAGGGCGAGGAGGTCAGCGACGAGGTCGTGAAGAAGATGCAGGCCTACTTCGCCCGGCACACCGTCGACAAGGACGCCGACGGGTTCACGCAGGGCGGCGAGGGCTTCCCGTCACCGGGACGGCGTGGCGTGGGACGCCTGGGGCGGCGACGCGGGTGAGCGCTGGGTCGGGACGATCGATCTTGACTGACGTCACCTCGCTTGGTCAGCCTCACCTACACGAGCGCGGCGACCCGGCTGATGTCGGTCGCCGAGATCGTGGAGATGGTGGAGCAGATCCGGCCCAAGAACGAGCGCCTCGGCGTCACCGGGCTGCTCCTCTACAGCGGTGGCAACGTGATCCAGACCCTCGAGGGCACGCCCGACGCGGTCGACGAGGTGTTCGACACCATCCGGACCGACTCCCGCCACGGCGAGGTGCTCCTGGTCGACCGCCGCGAGATCGACGAACGGTCGTTCGCGACCTGGTCGATGGGGTTCCGCAACGTCTCGACCCGCGAGGTCACCCAGCTGCAGGACTTCGGCGCCTTCGCCCGCGAGGCCGTCGGCCGCGACCTCTCCCCGCACGCAGCGTCGGCGTTCGAGCTGCTGGAGAAGTTCCGCGTCAACGCGCTCTGACGCCGACCGGCACACGTGTCCGAGACGCGGCCCCTCGACGTCGGGATCTGGCCACATCCCGGACACGTGTCCCGGTGACGGCGGCACAATGAGCACGTGCCGATCCCCGATCCCGCCCTCGTCGTGCTGGTCGGCGCCTCGGGGTCGGGCAAGTCGACCTGGGCGTCCGCGCACTACCGCGTGCAGGAGGTCGTCTCCTCCGACGCCCTGCGCGGCATCGTGGGCAGCGGTCCGCACGACCTCGACGCGTCGACCGATGCCTTCGCCGTCCTCGAGACCGTCGTCGCCGCCCGGCTCGGCCGCCGCCTGACCACGGTCGTCGACACCCTCGGCCTCGACCCGGCGCGGCGGCGGGCCTGGCGCGACGCGGCGCACGCCGCCGGCCTGCCGTCGGTCGCGGTGCTGATGGAGACGCCCGACGCCGAGTGCCGACGGCGCAACGGATCCCGCGAGCGGCCGGTCCCGGCACCTGTGCTGGCGGGGCAGCTGCGGTCGGCGCGCGGCGTACGAGCGCTCCTGGACGCCGAGGGCTGGGACCTCGTGGTGCCGGTGAGTGCCGAGCACGTGCCGGACGAGCCGACGCTCCCGGCGCGGAGGGAGGGCGACGACCGCACCTCCAGCCTCGGCCTGCGGGCGGTGCTGCAGGTGTCGCGGTTCCCGTGGGGCGAGGACCCGCTGGCCTGGCTCACCGGGATCGCCCGGGCAGCGGACGAGGCAGGGTTCGCCGGACTGGCGCTGATGGACCACCTCATCCAGGTGCCGCAGGTCGGGAGGGCCTGGGACCCCGTCCCGGAGCCGTGGGTGACGCTCGGCGCGATCGCCGGGCTCGGCACCGGGCTCGAGCTCGGCACCCTCTGCACCCCGGTCACGTTCCGGCCGGCCGGCATCACCGCGAAGGCCGCCGCCACGCTCTCCGCACTCACCGGCGGCCGGGCGTTCGTCGGCATCGGGGCCGGCTGGTGGGAGCGCGAGCACGCGGCGCACGACATCCCCTTCCCGCCGGCCCGCGAGCGGCTCGACGACCTCGAGCGCGCGATCGTCACGTTGAAGGCGCTGTCGGCAAGCGGCACCAAGGCCTACGACGGCCACGGCGTCGTGCTGCCGGAGACGACGAGCTATCCCCGCCCGGCCGGACCCATTCCGGTGATCGTGGGCGGGTCGGGTGAGCGCCGGACCCTGCGCATCGCGGCCGCGCACGGTGACGCCTGCAACCTGCGGACCACCGACGAGGCCGAGCTCGCGCGGCTCGTCGGCGTGCTGCACGCGCACTGCGACGACGTCGGGCGTCTGCGCGACGACGTGGCGATCACCGTCCTGGACCTGCCGGTCGTCGGGAGCGACCGCAACGACGTGTGGCGCGGGTCGAGCGGCACCGCGGCCGGACGCCCGCGGCGACGTACGCCACCCGCACGCACGCCGCGACCGTCGCTGGCCACCGCGACCGCTGGGCGCGGCTCGCGGGGCTCGGGGTGAGTACGGTCTTCATCGCCACCCCCGACCTCGGGACTCCCGAGGACGTCCTCGCCCTTCGGGGGCTGAACGCCTGACCGCGCGGCCCGTAGGGTCGTGGACATGCAGACTCGTACCCTCGGAAACCAGCAGGTCGGCGCCATCGGGCTCGGCCTCATGACCTTCGACCAGACCGGCACGCAGCCGCGCCAGCAGCTCCTCGACACCGTCACCGCCGCCCTCGAGGCGGGCGTGACCCTCTTCGACTCCGCCGACGCCTACGGCCCCGGTGACGAGAAGGGCGCCGGCGCGCAGGGCGAGAACGAGCGCCTGATCGCCTCGATCCTCGACGAGCTCGGGGTGCGCGACCAGGTGCTCCTCGCCACCAAGGGCGGCCACGTCCGCACCGACGGCGGCGGCTGGGACACCGACAGCTCCGCGGCCCACCTCAAGAAGGCCGTCGACGACAGCCTCCAGCGGATCGGCGTCGACCAGATCTCGCTGTGGCAGCACCACCGCCCCGACCCGAAAGTGTCGTACGACGAGGTGATCGCGACGCTGAAGGAGATCGCCGACAGCGGCAAGGTCGCCCACATCGGCCTCTCCAACGCCGACCCCGACCAGATCCGCGCCGCGCACGCCGTGCTCGGGGACGCGCTGGTGAGCGTGCAGAACCAGTTCTCGCCGGCCTTCCGCAGCTCCAAGCCGGAGATCGACGTGTGCGACGAGCTCGGCCTGGCGTTCCTGCCGTGGAGCCCGCTCGGTGGCCTGTCCAACGCCAAGGAGCTCGCCGACAAGCACCCGGCGTTTGCCGAGATCGCGACCGACCGCGGTGTCAGCGCCCAGCAGGTCGCGCTCGCGTGGGAGCTCGCGCAGTCGCCGGTCGTCATCCCGATCCCCGGCGCCAAGCGGCCCTCGTCGATCACCGACTCCGCCGCGGCCGCCGACATCGAGCTGACCGAGGACGAGCTCGCCCGGCTCGACGCCAGCTGACATGAGGCCGCTCCTCACCCGCGCGGTCGACACCGTGATGGACCGCTCGCTGGTCCTCGGCTACACGACCATCGGCCTCGCGGTGAGGAAGGCGCTCCCCGGCTGGCCGGCCGACCCGCTGCCGCGCTCGCTCGATGGCCGGCACGTGCTCGTCACCGGCGCGAGCTCCGGGCTCGGGATCGCCACGGTGGTGGGCCTCGCCGACCTCGGGCAGTCGTGCACATGCTCGTGCGCGACGAGGCCAAGGGCGCCCGGGTGCGCGACCAGATCCGGGCACAGCGGCCCGCCGCCGAGCTGCGGCTGTGGCGCTGCGACGTGGGCGACCTCGACGACGTACGCCGCTTCGCATCCGACTTCGCCGCCGAGGTCCCGAGGCTCCACGGGGTCGTGCACAACGCCGGTGCGATGCCACCGGAGCGGGCCGAGTCGCCGCAGGGTCACGAGCTCAGCATGGCCGTGCACGTGCTCGGACCCGTCGTGATGACCGAGGCACTGCGCGGTCCGCTGGCCGGTGGCCGGGTGGTGCTGGTGAGCAGCGGCGGGATGTACGGCCAGCCGTTGCGCGCCGACGACCCGGAGTACCGCAAGGGCGACTACTCGCCGACCACGTCGTACGCCCGCTCGAAGCGCTGGCAGGTCGAGATGGCACCGCTGCTCGGCGAGCGCTGGGCGCCCGACCAGATCACCGTCGCGGTGATGCATCCCGGCTGGGCCGACACTCCTGGTGTGCAGGAGTCGCTGCCGCGCTTCCGGTCGATCACCCGACCGGTGCTGCGTGACGACGCCCAGGGCGCCGACACCAGCATCTGGCTCGCGGCCGTCGAGCCGGCCCCGCCGACGGGGAAGTTCTGGCACGACCGCGTCGAGCGCCCGACGTCGCTCCTGCCGTCGACGCGGCCGACCGACGACGTACGCGCGCAGGCGTGGGCATGGCTGCAGCGACGCGGCGGGGCTCGGCGGATGAGCGACATCTGGCCACTCGTCCACGCCGAGCGCGCCGCGCTCATCGACGACCTGTCCGCACTGTCCGACGAGCAGTGGCGCACGCCGTCGCTCTGCGAGGGCTGGACCGTCCACGACGTCGCTGCGCACCTGGTCGGCAACGCCGGGCACATCTCCTTCGTCGGCCTGGCTGTGGCGATGGCGCGCGCACGCTTCGACTTCGACCGGATGAACCAGGCCGACGCCGCGCGCGAGCTCGGCGACGGTCCGGACCACACCCTGCGCCGGCTGCGCGAGGTCGCCGGAACACCGACGCGCCGCCCTTCGTACCCCTGGTGGTGCGGCTGGTCGAGGAGGTCGTGCACGGCGAGGACGTACGCCGTCCGCTCGGTATCGCTCACGACTACCCGCTCGCCGCGGTGGTGCCCGCCCTCGAGCACCAGGTGCGGACGAAGGTGTCGATCGGCGGCGGCCGCGAGCGCGCCGCCGGCGTACGCCTGCTGGCCACCGACGCCGACGTCGCGATCGGCGAGGGGCCCGAGGTCCAGGCCCGCTGTGTCGCTCCTCCTCGCGGTCTCCGGGCGGACGACGGCCCGCGCCGACCTGTCCGGCCTCCGGCCTCCGCCCTCCCTCGGGTAGTCCACCGGCCTTCGGTCGTCCCGGACCTGCGGCGACCATGTGCGGTGGACCCTGGCGGCCGCCGCGGGTAGTCGACCGGCTTCCGGTCGTCCCGGACGCCTGTCGGCAACCATGTGCCGGTGGACTACCCCGAGGTCCCGGGCCTGGCCTTCCGCGGGTAGTCCACCGCCTTCTGGTCGTCCCGGACGCCTGCGGGCAACCATGTGCCGGCTGGACTACCCGGGCGTGGCGACCGAAAGACTTGACTCGTTCAAGTAAAGACGGCAAGGTGGCGCAGCGATGGACCACCACGACGCCGAGGCTGACTTCGACGCAGCTGCTCCGGACCGCCGACCTCCGGGTCACCCGGCCGCGCCTGGCCGTGCTGCGTGCGGTCGAGCGCCATCCGCACGCCGACACCGGGAGCGTCCTCCGGCCGTCCGCACCGAGGCGCCGACCGTCTCGCACCAGGCCGTCTACGACGTGCTGGGCGTGCTGAGCGACTCCGGGCTCGTCCGCCGGATCCAGCCGGCCGGTCTCCGTCGCGCGCTACGAGCTGCGCGTCGGCGACAACCACCACCACGTCGTGTGCCGCTCGTGCGGCACGGTCGCCGACGTCGACTGCGCGGTCGGCGTACGCCCCTGCCTCGACGCCTCCGACACCCACGGCTTCGTCGTCGACGAGGCCGAGGTCACCTACTGGGGCCTGTGCCCCGCCTGCGCCACCCAGACCAGCCACTCATCTCCCGACGCCACCGCCAACTGAGAGGGACACCATGTCCGACGAGAAGACCGACGACCTGCCCAACGACTCCGCTCGCGCGCACCGACACCTCCGACAGCAACCAGGCCAACGCCGAGGTCGGCGAGATGAACGAGGACGCCCCGGCCGGGTCCTGCCCGGTGCTGCACCAGGGCCAGAAGCACCCCACCCAGGGTGACGCGAACAGCGAGTGGTGGCCCGAGCGGCTCAACCTCAAGATCCTCGCCAAGAACCAGCCGGCCTCCAACCCGCTCGGTGCGGACTTCGACTACGCCGCCGCCTTCGAGGCGCTCGACCTCGGCGCCGTGAAGGCCGACATCACCGCGGTGCTGCACGAGAGCAAGGACTTCTGGCCGGCGACTTCGGCCGACTACGGCCCCTTCATGATCCGGATGGCGTGGCACAGCGCCGGCACCTACCGCGTCCAGGACGGTCGCGGCGGCTGGTCGCGGCCAGCAGCGGTTCGCCCCGCTCAACTCCTGGCCCGACAACGGCAACCTCGACAAGGCTCGCCGCCTGCGTGGCCGGTGAAGAAGAAGTACGGCAACGCGCTGTCGTGGGCCGACCTGATGATCCTCACGGGCAACGTCGCGCTCGAGGACATGGGCTTCGAGACCTTCGGCTTCGCCGGCGGTCGCGTCGATGCGTGGGCAGCCCGACGACGACGTCTACTGGGGTCCCGAGACCGAGTGGCTCGGCGGCGACCAGGGCGGCTCGCTGCGCTACAAGGGCGACCGCGAGCTCGACAACCCGCTGGCCGCGGTCCAGATGGGCCTCATCTACGTCAACCCCGAGGGTCCCGAGGGCAACCCGGACCCGCTGCCTGGCGGCGTACGACATCCGCGACACGTTCGGTCGGATGGCGATGAACGACGAGGAGACCGTCGCCCTCATCGCCGGCGGTCACACCTTCGGCAAGACCCACGGTGCCGGCCGACCCCGAGGAGCACGTCGGCCCCGAGCCCGAGGCCGCGCCGATCGAGACCGGTGGCATGGGCTGGCTCTCGACGTACGGCTCGGTGTCGGCAAGGACGCCATCACGTCCGGCCTCGAGGTCACCTGGACCGACGTCCCGACGCAGTGGAGCAACCGCTACTTCGAGATCCTCTTCGAGTACGAGTCGGAGCCTCCAGAGCCCCGCCGGTGCGGCCGCAGATGGGTCGCCAAGGACGCCGAGGCGATCATCCCGGCGCCCGACGAGGGCGGCGCCGAGCGCCTGCCGAC
Source organism: uncultured Actinomycetota bacterium (assembly GCA_963795275.1). Classification (GTDB taxonomy): domain Bacteria; phylum Actinomycetota; class Actinomycetes; order Propionibacteriales; family Nocardioidaceae; genus Nocardioides. The sequence continues at coordinate 84,535 of CAWCHD010000001.1, read as the reverse complement.
GATGCTCACGACCGACATCGCGCTGCGCGCGGACCCGGCCTACGAGCAGATCTCGCGCTTCCTGGAGAACCCCGACGAGTTCGCCGACGCCTTCGCCGCGCGCGTGGTTCAAGCTGACCCACCGCGACATGGGCCCGGTCAGCCGCTACGTCGGCCCCGAGGTCCCCTCGGAGGAGCTGATCTGGCAGGACCCGATCCCGGCGCCGGCGCACACCGCGTCCGCCGAGACGATCGCCGCCGTCAAGGCGAAGATCGCCGAGTCCGGCCTCACCGTGAGCCAGCTGGTGTCGACCGCGTGGGCGGCCGCGTCGTCGTACCGCCACTCCGACAAGCGGGGCGGCGCCAACGGTGGCCGGATCCGCCTCGAGCCCCAGCGCAGCTGGGAGGTCAACGACCCGCAGCAGCTCGCCGGTGCGATCACCGTGCTCGAGGGCATCGCCGACGCCCACGACATCACCTTCGCCGACACGGTCGTGCTGGCCGGCAACGTCGGTGTCGAGCAGGCGGCGGCCGCGGCCGGCGTCACGGTCGAGGTGCCGTTCACCCCGGGTCGCGGCGACGCGCACGCAGGAGCAGACGGACGTCGAGTCGTTCGCGTGGCTCGAGCCGAAGGCCGACGGGTTCCGCAACTTCCTGCGCTCCGACGCCAAGCTGCCCGCGGAGTACCTGCTGCTCGACAAGGCCAACCTGCTCAACGTCACCGCTCCGGAGATGACCGTCCTCGTCGGTGGCCTCCGGGTGCTCGGCGCCAACAGCGCGGCGTCGACCGACGGCGTGCTGACCGAGCGGGTCGGCGAGCTGACCAACGACTTCTTCGTCAACCTGCTCGACCTCGACACGGTGTGGGCCCCCGCGGCTCCAACGACCGCTTCGAGGCCAGCACGAACGGACGGGCCTGGACCGGCACGCGCGCCGACCTGGTCTTCGCGTCCAACTCCGAGCTGCGCGCGGTCGCCGAGGTCTACGCGCAGGACGGGTCGCACGAGAAGTTCGTCCACGACTTCGTCGCCGCCTGGGCGAAGGTCATGGACAACGACAGGTACGACGTCCGACGCTGAGCGCATGACGACGGAGGACTTCGAGGACGTGACCTCGCGGGCGACCGGTGGGTGCCGTGGTACCTGCCCCACTGGTCGTCCCGCGAGGGGTCGCGGCGACGTACGGCGTCGCCTCCTCGGTCCTCCGTCTGAGCATCCCCACCGACCAGGGCTGTGGTGCCCCGACCGGCACACCCCGGCGCTGCGCACCTCGACCGTCGCGTTGGGCCTGTACGCCGGCCCGCTCGGGTCCACGGTCGGCAGCAGCCCTTCGCCGACGGCCTGACGGTCTCCGAGGAGCAGGACGACTTCCGCGGCTGGCTCGTCGAGGGCGGGCGGCTGACGGTGCGAGCCCGCGCGGACCTCTCGCCCCGATCGATGGTGTCGGTGTGGCTGACGGGCTTCGAGGACGAGCCCGACCGCTGCGGCGAGGTCTGCGTCTTCGAGGTCTTCGGCGACACCGTCACGACAACGTCGGCCGGCGTCGGTGCGGGCGTCCACGCGTTCCGCGACCCCGCGCTGCGCGAGGACTTCTCCGTGACCCCGGTCGACCTCGACCTCACCTCGTGGCACGACTGGTCCGTGACGATGGCGGCCGACGGCTGCACCTGGTCGGTCGACGGGCAGCCGCTGCGCACCTCCGACCAGTGCCCGCCGTACCCCCTCCAGCTCTTCGTCGGCGTCTTCGACTTCCCCGAGCGCGAGGGCGGCACGACCCGTGACCACGAGCCCACCTTCGAGATCGACTCGATCGTCCACGAGGCCGCATGAGCGACCGCGCGACCCCCAACCTGCCGTCCCGCGACCTCGACGCGACGGTCGCGTTCTACGCCGCGCTCGGCTTCGCGACGACGTACAGCAACCCGGGCTGGCTCATCCTCGAGCGCGGGTCGCTGATGCTGGAGTTCTTCCCCGACCCGGGCCTCGACCCGGCCACCACGTCGGCCGGCTGCTGCCTGCGGGTCGACGACCTCGACGAGCTGTACGCCGCCTGCGTGGCCGCCGGGCTCCCGGAGACCCGTCGCGGCTGGCCGCGGCTGCACCCACCGACGGTCGAGGACTCGGGGATGCGGATCGGCTACCTCGTCGACGCCGACGGCGTGCTGGTGCGGCTCGTCCAGAACCCTAGCCGGACGACCTCGTCGCCGACCCGGATGGTCCCCGACCCGAGGAGGCGGAAGACGGTGCCGCCGCGCGGCGACTTCAGCGCCTGCATCGCGCCGGGGCCCAGCCAGTCGTCGAGGAGCCGGCAGGGCGCCGCGATCCGCACGACCTCGAGCTCGACGCCTCCGATGCGCATCCGCTCGCCCGGCCGGGTCGGGATCGGCCCGTGGTCGACGGTGATGTTGCGTCGGGTCAGCCCGGGATCGATCGGGCGGCCGAGCACCTCCTCGGCCGACCGCGAGGTCGTCGAGCGACTGCACGGTCACGTGCCGGTGCTTCGTGCCGTGGTAGCGGTCGCCCACGAGCCCGACGCCCGCCTCGGCCTCGACGGACTCGACCGACTTCGTCGGGAGCCGGCGGCCGGGGGCGAGGTGGATGGCGGCGACGCGGGCGTTCACGCTGCGACCGTACGTCCGGGCCGGGCATGCCCGCGCAATGCGGTCGCCGACCGTCCGGCTCCGCGAGCATGATCGCGTGCATGGACGCTCACCTGCTCGACACCAAGGCCGCCCTTCAGCTCTACCTCCAGGAGGCTCGCGACGCGATCCTGTGGAAGCTCGAGGGGCTCGGCGAGCGCGACCTCCGGCTGCCGCGGACGCCGACCGGCACCAACCTGCTCGGCATCGTGCGCCACGTCGCCAACGTGGAGATCGACTACTTCGGTCCGACCTTCGGGCGGGAGTGGCCCCACCCGGACCACCCGCTGCGGGTGGGCGACGAGGCCGCCGACGCCGACCCGCAGGCCGACTGGTGGGTGCCGACCGACGTCTCCGGCCACCGAGGTCGCGGACTTCTACCGGGAGGTCGTGGGCGTTCAGCGACGCCACCATCGCCGACCTCCCGCTCGACGCGCGCGGCGCCGTCCCTGGTGGCCCGCGGACCACCGCGACGTCTCGCTGGCCCGGGTCATCGTGCACGTCATCTCCGACACCACCCGGCACGCCGGTCACGCCGACATCCTCCGCGAGGGCATCGACGGGCCACCGGGCTCCTCACGGCCTCGACCAACCTGCCCGACCTCGACTGGTCGGCGTACACCACGCAGGCTGACGACGCTCGCCGAGCAGTTCCCGCCGACCTGAGCGCGCCGGCCCATACTCCTCACGTGACCGAGATGAGCGACGACCCGCAGCCGACCAGCAGGGCGCACACGGCGTACGCCGTCAACGCCGGGGTCGCGTGGCTGGGGGTGGTGCTGACCGTGGTGATCTCGGCGCTCGGCGGCTACGAGCAGCTGCCCGTCGAGGCGGGGCTCTACGGCGACACCGCGGACGGCGCAGCGGGCTCGCTCGCGCGCGTCATGGACACGCTGAGCTACTTCACGATCTGGTCCAACGTCGTGGTCGCGGTGTCGGTGACCCTGCTGCTCGCGCGTCCCCTGCGTGACACCCGCGCGCGACGGGTGCTGCGCCTGTCGGGGCTGCTGATGATCACCGTCACCGCGATCGTCTACCAGGTGCTGCTCGCGCCCGCCGCGGTCGTCGTGGGCTGGTCGCGGTTGACCGACCCGGTCCTGCACGTGGTGACCCCGATCCTCACGGTCGTGGTGTGGGCCGTCTGGGGCCCGCGCGGCTGGGTCACCCGGCGCGAGGTCCCGCTGGCGCTGGTCATCCCGCTCGCCTGGATCGGCTGGATGCTCGCGCGCGGAGCGGTCGTGCGACGCCTACCCCTACGACTTCGCCAACGTCGACGACCTCGGCTACGCCTCGGTCGCCACCACGCTGGCCCTCATCCTCGTCTTCGGCCTCGTCGTGGCCGCCGCCTTCTGGGGGATCGAGCGGCTGCTCCTGCGGCGCCGGGTCCGACCGGACTAGTCAGCCCGCCACCGAGCGCGTCGTCGTACGACACTGGGTGCCGGAGGGAGCACACATGAGCGCATCGACCTGGCAGCTGCCCGAGACCGCCCACGGGTGGGTCACCGACGGCGGCCTCGAGACCGACCTGATCTTCCACCGCGGGCTGGACCTGCCCGACTTCGCGTCCTTCCCGCTGCTCGACGACCACGGACGGGCGCGCGGCGCTCGACGACTACTACCGCGGGTACGCCGACGTGGCGGCGCGCGCCGGTGCCGGGCTGCTGCTCGAGACCCCGACGTGGCGGGCCAACACCGACTGGGGTGCGCGACTGGGGTACGACGTCGACGCCCTGCAGCGGGTCAACCGGGACGCGGTCGCCTACCTGCGCGGTCTCGCCGACGCGGTCGCCCGACGGGGTCGAGCGGGTGCTGGTCGTCGGGGCGGTCGGTCCGCGCGGTGACGGCTACCTCGCCGGTGACCTCGACGCGGACCGGCTACGCCGACTACCACCGCCCGCAGCTCGCCGCCTTCGCCGAGGCGGGCGCGGACCTCGCGACGGCGTACACCCTGACGACGGTCGCCGAGGCGGTCGGGATCGTGCGCGCGGGCCAGGACGTCGGGCTGCCGGTGGCGATCTCCTACACCGTCGAGACCGACGGTCGGCTCCCCGACGGCACCGCGCTCGGCGACGCGATCGAGCAGCTCGACGCGGCGACCGGGCTCGGGTGCCGCGCACGTGCTGGTCAACTGCGCGCACCCCGACCACGTCTCGCCCGGGATCGACGGCGCGTGCACCGTGGGCTGGTCGCATCGCAGGCCTGCGGGTGAACTCCTCGCGGCTCAGCCACGCCGAGCTCGACGAGGCCGAGGAGCTCGACGAGGGCGACCTGCCCGACCTCGCCGCGCGCACCCGCGCGCTCGCCGGATCGCTGCCGGCGGTGCGCATCATCGGCGGCTGCTGCGGCACCGACTCCCGGCACGTCGCGGCGATGTGGGCGGCCGGGTCGCCGGTGGACCGGGACAAGTAGGAGGCGCGATGTCGGTGGCGGGCCCTAGGGTTCGGGGGGTGGCCACCTGACGAGCTCGACCCGGTCCCGGCGGACCCCGCCGCGCCCCAGGTCGAGGCGCACCTCCCGCCCGGCGTGACGCCGCGGCCCGGAGACGATGCGCGCCTTCCACGCGGTGCTGGGCAACACCGCTCGTGGCCAACGTGACGTCGAGCTTCCTCTGGTTCGCCCTCACCTTCTGGGCCTACCTCGAGACCCGCTCGGTGATGGCGACGGCGATCATCGGCGGCGGGTTCATGCTGTTCACCGCCCTCTTCGGCACCTGCTTCGGCACGCTCGTCGACCGCCACCGCAAGAAGCGGGTGATGGTCGCGTCGTCGACGATCACCCTCGTGGCCTACGCGGCGGCAGGAGGGCTGTGGCTGCTCCTCGGCGAGGGCCGGCTCGCGGAGTGGGAGAGCCCGTGGTTCTGGCTGTTCACCCTCGTGATCCTGGCCGGCAGCGTGGTCGAGAGCATGCGCAACATCGCGCTGTCGACCACGGTGACGTTGCTCGTCCCGGAGGACGGGCGCGACAAGGCCAACGGGCTCGTCGGCACCGTCCAGGGCATCGCGTTCATGATCACCAGCGTGTTCAGCGGCCTCAGCGTCGGCCTGCTCGGCATGGGCTGGACGGTCGCCATCGCGGTCGCGCTGACCGGCGCCTCGCTGCTCCACCTGCTGCCGATCACGGTCCCGGAGGTCGCGCCCGACCCGGAGGAGGGCGGCTCGCGCTTCGACGTGCGCGGCGCCGTCCTCGCGATCCGCGCGGTGCCGGGACTGGTCGCGCTGCATCCTGTTCTCGACGTTCAACAACCTCGTCAGCGGCGTCTACATCGCGCTGATGGACCCCTACGGCCTCGAGCTCTTCAGCGTGGAGACGTGGGGCCTCGTCCTCGGCGTCACCGGGCTGGGCTTCGTCGTCGGCGGTGGGCTGGTCGCCAAGCTCGGCCTCGGCGCCAACCCGGTCCGCACCCTGCTGCTGGTCAACCTCGCCATCGCGGTCCTCGGCATGACCTTCACCGTGCGCGAGTGGGCCTGGCTCTACGTCCTCGGCATCTTCCTCTTCATGGCGGTGATCCCGGCCGCCGAGTCCGCCGAGCAGACGATCCTGCAGCGGGTGGTCCCGTTCCGCACCCAGGGCCGGGTGTTCGGCTTCGCGCAGAGCGTCGAGGTCGCGGCCAGCCCGATCTCGGCCTTCCTGATCGGCCCGATCGCGGAGTTCGCGCTGATCCCCTACATGGAGTCCGCCGAGGGTCGCGACACCTGGCGCTGGCTGGTCGGTGACGGCGAGGCCCGCGGCATCGCGCTCGTCTTCATGGCAGCCGGCGCGATCATGCTCGTCACGGTGCTGATCGCGCTCGCGTCCGCGCCCTACCGACGGCTCTCGAGCGCGTACGCCGCCGCGCCGCCGCAGCAGCTCGAGGGCGCGACGGCCGCCTGAACCGGCGGAGGACTACCCCGTCTGGGGTCTGGTCAGCACCCCCTGGTTCGACCTAGGGTCCAGAGGACAGGGAGTTGTCGGGGCCGATCGCGCCTGCCTTCCTGTCTCTCGGAAAGGAAGAACCTCGTGAGATCCACGACCCTTGGGCTGTCCCTTGCCCTCATCACCGGAGCAGGGGCACTCACCCTCGCCCCGGCCAGCGCTGCACCAGCAGCCGACACTCGCTCGACGGGCGAGGCCCACTCGGCCAACTCCGACCACGTCCTGCCCAACCCGGAGTCGGAGAAGCAGGCCGCGCTGCGCCAGCAGGCCTGGGCCGACGTCCTCAGCGGCGAGGCGACCCCGGAGACCATCGCCGGCAACGACGTGCTGAAGGTCGGGACCAAGTCGGTCCCCTCCACCCGCACCAACGCGCGCGGCAAGGTCACGAAGACCACGACCACCGAGGACCAGTACGTCGAGCTCAGCAACGAGCGCACCGACAAGGTCTTCGTGCTGCTCGTCGACTTCGGCACCCAGCGCCACCCCAACTACCCCGACCGCGACACCGACCCGCTGACGCCGGGTCCGGTCACGTTCGAGGGCCCGGGCTTCAACGAGATCCCCCAGCCGGGTCCCGACGACAACTCCACCCAGTGGCGCCCGAAGTACAACAAGAAGTACTACAAGGAGCTCTACTTCGGTGACGGCGAGCTCGCCGACTCGCTGAAGAGCTACTACGAGCGCCAGTCGTCGGGCCGCTACAGCGTCGACGGGATGGTCACCGACGTCACGACCGTCCCCTACAACGAGGCCCGCTACGGCCGCAGCAACGGCTACCCGTGCACCGGCAACGTCTGCAACAACACCTGGAACCTCGTCTCGGACGGCATGACCCAGTGGGTCGCCGACCAGCGGGCGGCCGGCAAGACCGACGCGCAGATCAAGCGCACGGTCTCGCAGTACGACATCCGCGACCGCAACGACTTCGACGGTGACGGCAACTTCGACGAGCCCGACGGCTACATCGACCGCTTCCAGATCATCCACTCCGGCGGCGACCAGGCCGACGGCGACCCGATCTACGGCGAGGACGCCATCTGGAGCCACCGCTGGAAGGCCTTCCAGGGCACCGGCCAGGGCCCGACCCCCGGCGGTGTGTCCAACCCGGACGGCGGCACCCAGATCGGCAACACCGGCATCTGGGTCGCCGACTACACCGTGCAGCCCGAGAACGGCGGCATCTCGGTGGTGGCCCACGAGTACGGCCACGACCTCGGCCTGCCCGACCACTACGACACCGCTGCCTCGGGTGACAACCCGGTCAGCTGGTGGACGCTGATGGCCCAGAGCCGCGTCTCCGCCGCCGGCGACCAGGGCATCGGCACCCGTGCCGCCGACCTCGGCGTGTGGGACAAGCTCCAGCTCGGCTGGCTCGACTACGAGACCGTGGTCGCGGGCCAGGACCGCACGATCGACCTCGGTCCCCACGAGTACAACTCGGACAAGGCCCAGGGCGTCGCGGTCGTGCTGCCGGACAAGCAGATCTCGACCACGCTGCCCACGCCCGCCGAGGGCACGAAGCAGTGGTACTCCGGCGCCGGCGACGACTACGAGGCCACGATGGCTCGCACCGACCTGGCCGTCCCGGCCGGGACCACCACGCTGACGCTGAAGGCTGCGTGGAACATCGAGGAGGACTACGACTACGGCTACTTCGAGGTCCAGTCGCCGGTCGGCAGCGGGGCGTGGACCCCGCTCGCCACGACGGCGATCGACCCGGACACCGACGGTGACACCAACCCGGCCAACAACCCGGTCGTGGAGGCGGGGATCGACGGCGTGAGCAACGGCTACGTCCCGGCGTCGTTCGACCTGTCGCCCTACGCCGGCCAGACCATCGGCTTCCGTGCCCGCTACGTCACCGACGGTGCCGCGCAGGGTCAGGACCCCAGCCTCCCGTGGTCGGGCCTGTTCGTGGACGACATCAAGGTGACCAACGGTGCCACCACGGTCTTCGCCGACGGGGCGGAGACCTCGCCCAACGGGTGGACCCTCGACGGGTTCAGCTCGGTGGGGGCCACCTCCACCAGGGCCTACGACCAGTTCTACCTGGCCAGCAACCGCACCTACACCTCCTACGACAAGTACCTCCAGACCGGTCCGTACAACTTCAGCTTCCCGGACCGGCCTGACTTCGTGGAGAAGTTCCCCTACCAGGACGGCCTCCTGGTCAACTACTGGGACTCGTCCTACACCGACAACAACACCAGCCAGCACCCCGGTGGTGGACTGGTGCTGCCGGTCGACGCCAACCCGTTCGTGCACTACAACCTGCAGGGCGCGGCGTGGCGTGGGCGCATCCAGAACTACGACGCGCCGTTCGGCCTGCAGAAGTCGGACTCGTTCTACCTGACGGCCGGCGGGAAGCGCAGCTACATCCGTGGTCGCGCAGCCAACCCGCTGTTCGACGACTCCGACCCGAACCGCTACTTCCAGCCGTTCGTCGACGCTGGCCTGCCCCGCGTCGGGGTGAAGGTGGCCGGTGCCGGAGTGAAGATCCAGGTGCTCTCGCAGAGCGGCACCAGCATGCAGGTCCGCGTGCAGCTGACACTGACTGCACTGATCGACGAGCGGGGCCGGGAGGACATCTCCCGGCCCTGTTGTCGTCCGCTCACTCGACCGGAGGCAGCACCGCGACGCGCGGGCCTCGACGACCGGTCCACCGCAGCCCGTGGCCCGGAGGTCGGGGGCGCCGCTCACCTGCACCCGGTCGTCCAGGACGAGCTCGGCAGCGAGTCCGCCCGAGATCGTCCAGGTGATGCCGTTGTCGTCCCTGACCACCACGCAGTCGCCGACCTGGACGACCTGGCCGACGACGCGGACCTTCTGCAGGCCTTCGCTCGGTGGGGTGGTGGCGCTGGTGGACGGGGTGGGGGACGGCTGCGTGGTCGGTTCGGCCGGCGCAGAGGTGGTCGGCTCCGGGGACGAGCCCGGGTCGGTGGCGCTCACGTCGGACCCCCCACCGCACCCGGAGACGGACAGGACGAGGACGGCCGCCGCGACGGACCCGAGAAGTGTGCTGAGCATGGTGGTGGGACGTGCCGCGGTCACCCGGCCGCTCCCTCAGGCGGGCATCCTCGCCCGCAGGAAGCGCACGGTGCGGTCCATCGCTGCGACGAAGGCAGGCCCGAACGCGTGCCCGTCGTCGTACCACTCCAGGGTCGAGTCGACGCCCGCCGCGGTCAGCGCCCGCTGCGTCGCCCTCGCCCACGGCGGCGGACAGGTGTCGTCGAACCGGCCGTGCACCATCAGCACCGGCTCGGTGATCTCGTCGAAGTCCGGCCGCGGTGAGACGCCCGTCCAGAAGTCGGGGTCCTCGCCGGGCAGGCCGTGCCGTCCGCGGAAGCCGGCCTTCAGCTCGGCGAGCGGGGCGTCGGGTCGCTGGAACTGGGCGAAGTTCTCCGCCTCGAGGCTCGACACCGAGGCCCAGCCGACACCGGCCGAGAACAGCCCCGGCTCCGCGACGAGCGCCTTGAGCATCACCCCGCCGCCCATCGAGCGGCCGAACAGCGCGATCCGGTCGGGGTCGACGCGGACGTCGTCGGAGCTGGTCAGCGCACGTGCCGCGGCGATCGCGTCGGCGGCGTAGCCCAGCCGCACCGCCTGCTCGATGCGCGGGTCGTCGGACGACTCGGCGTGGTTGCGGTAGTCGACGTGCAGCGCGACGAACCCGCGTCCGGCCAGGTAGCCGCGCTCGCGCGTCATCCCCTGGCCACGGACGTAGTAGGCGGGATCGATGTAGCCGTGGGCGAGCACCACCGCAGGGAAGGGACCGCGCCCGGACGGCACGTTGAGCACCCCGCTGATCCGCAGCGGCGCCGTCCCGCGCCCGGCGGTGGTGGAGCGGAACGTGACGTCGTACGACGTGTAGGCGGGGGTGCGCTCGCGGACCGCGCCGAGCCGGAGGCCACCACCGGTGAGGTCGGCCGCCGCGAGCGCGGCCATCGAGACCGGGCGGGGCTCCTCGGTGGGTTCCTCGGTGGGCTCCTCGGTGGGCTCGGCGGTCGGCTCCTCGGTGGGAGCGCTCGAGCTCGACGACGGCGAGGGTGACGGGGAGGGCGTACGCCTCTCGTCCTCCGGGGCCGACGTGCAGGCAGCGAGGAGGGGCAGGGTCGCGAGTGCCGTTGCGCCGCGGCGCCAGGGGCCGTCCATGCGACCAGTGTGCGGGGGCGGTCCCAGCGGGTCGTGTCACACATCGGGCCGCTCGTGCGTCAGGAGGTTGGGAAGATGGGACGGAGCGTGACGGGGAGAGTGGGACGCATGGACGAGACGCAGGCCTTCGAGGCCGAGCGACCGCGGCTGCTGGGCATCGCGACCCGGGTGCTCGGCGACCACGCCGAGGCGGAGGACGTGGTGCAGCAGGCGTGGCTCCGGCTGGACCGGACGCTGGCCAGGGGCGACACGGAGATCGACAACCTCCCCGCCTGGCTGACGACGGTGACCACCCGGCTCTGCCTCGACCGGCTGCGCTCGCGCACACCGGTGCCGGTCGAGGACGTCGACCTGTCGGGGATGGTCGAGACCGCGCCCGACCCCGCCGACGACGTCGCCCTCGCCGACACCGTCGGCATCGCGCTGCAGGCCGTGATCGACCGGCTGTCGCCGCGCGAGCGGGTGGCGTTCGTGCTGCACGACAGCTTCGGCTTCGAGTTCGGCACGATCGCCGCGGTGCTCGACACCACCCCCGCGGCCGCCCGCAAGCTCGCCTCGCGGGCCCGGGCGAAGGTCGCCCAGCCGGCAGCCGAGGACGCCCTCGCGGACTGGGAGGTGGTCGACGCGTTCATGGCCGCCGCGCGCGGCGGCGACCTCGAACGGCTGCTGCAGCTGCTCGCGCCGGACGCCGTCATCGGCGCCGACGAGGCCGCCGTCCTCGCCGGCACCCCGGCGTCGATCGAGGGCCGCGACGAGATCGCGACCTTCTTCAACGGCAGTGCCCACTCCGCCCTCGCCGTGTTCGTCGGCGACCGGCCCGACTACGCCTGGTACCTCAAGGGCGAGGCCAAGGTGGTCTTCGACTTCACCGTCGACGACGGCCGGGTCCGGGCCATCACCTTCCGCGCCGCACCCGACGTCCTCGCCCGGGTCGTACGCCGCTCCGGTGCCGACCCGGCGTGAGGTGGGCGCGCCGCCAACTCGCCAACTGAGCAGTACGCCGGTCACGTCCGAGGCCCGGCGATCGTCAACCAGGCACCGACCCCACCAGGAGGACCCCATGAAGACCATGACCTGCCGCCAGCTCGGCGGCCCGTGCGACCTCGCCCACCGCGGGGAGACCCACGACGACGTGATCAACGCCCAGGACCAGCACCTCAAGCAGGCCGAGAAGGACGGCGACGCGGCCCACCAGCCCGCGCGCGACGAGATGAAGAGCCGCTGGCGGCACCCGAAGCGCTCGCTCGGCTGGTACCGCGACATGAAGCAGGCCTTCGCCGACCTCCCCGAGGACTGAGTCCAGCGTCCGCCGGCGTCACGGGATCGTAAGGAGCGGGACGGTCCCGAGCACCTAGCGTGGAGGACCGGAGGTGATCGACATGATGGACATGTTGAGCCCAGCTGTGGCAACGACACTGCTCGTGATCGTGGTGGTGGCGGCCGGCGTCGGATTCGTCGTGATGCGCGTGCTCGGCGGACGGGCGGTCGAGGGCGACCATCCCGGAGAGAGGGGCTATGCCGGCCACCCGCGCACCCCCCACACTGGGGCTCCCTCTACTGACAAGGAACTCCCGTGAGTGATCTCCAGGTCGTCGCCACCATCCCCGCCAAGCCCGAGGCGGTCGAGGCGATCCGCGAGGCGCTGAAGGCCCTCGTCGCTGCGACGCTCGCGGAGGAGGGGTGCCTGGCCTACGACCTCTTCGAGTCCGCGAGCGCGCCCGGCACCTTCGTGACGGTCGAGCGGTGGACCGACCAGGCGGCGCTCGACGCCCACATGGCGCAGCCGCACGTCGCGGAGGCCTTCGCTGCCGCCGACGGCGCGCTCAGCGGCGAGGTCGCGATCCACCCGCTGACGCCGGTGGCCTGAGCGCGCAGGTCTGCGCGAGGCCCAGCGCCCAGCACGTCGGACAGCCGCGGAGCAGCACGGCCGCGGGTGCGATGAGCAGCAGGGACCACGGTCCGGCCCACGGCACGAGCACGAACGCCGCCAGCATCATCGGCAGCCCGATCGCGCCGCGCACGAGGTGACGCGGCACGGTGCTGCTGGCGAACATGGTGTCGGGCTGGCTCACACCCGTCGTTCGGGGCAGACCGGACGAGCGGATGGCTCAGCGGCGACGGTCGGCGAGGACGTACGCCGCACCTGCCGCCGCCGCGGTCACCCCGAGGACGGACGGCCACGTGCCGACCTTCTTGGCGAGCGGGTGCGAGACGCCCATCGCGGTCCAGTAGGCCGCGGTGAGCCCGGCCACCAGCGGCGCGCCGCCGACGGCGTACCACTGCCGCGCGGCGACGCCGTTGGCGACGAGCATCGCGGCCCCGCCGAGGGGGCGTACGCCGGTCTGCTGGGCGAGCGCGAACCCGCCGACGAGGCCGCCGGCGAGGAGCGGAGCGGTCGGGACGCGGGTCAGGTCAGGCATGCCGCCGAGCCTAGGCCGGACCTCAGCCCCGGCCGACGCGGCCCTTGCTGCCGGCCGCCCAGCACACCTTCGCCACGCAGTCGACGACGTGGTAGCCGAGGTCGCTGACGCGGGTCCACGTCGCGCCGCCGTCGCGGGTCAGGCTGGTGCCGACCGAACCGCGGTAGTCGCCGGTCGCGACGGCGAGCCTCCAGCCGCGGATGAAGGTGACGTCCTCGCCGACGTGGGTGAGGGTGGCGCCGACGGTCCACGTGCGACCGTCGCGGGTGTAGGCCGTGTTGTCCTCGAGGACCGGCTTCTCGCCGAAGTCGCCGCCGACGGCGATCCCGTGGCGGGGTGAGGCGAAGGCACCGGCGAAGCCGCCGGCAGCCGGGCCCTCGGGGATGCCGGACTCGACGGCGGTCCAGGTGAGGCCGCGGTCGTCCGAGCGCAGGATGCGCGACTTCGCCCCACCGGTGATGAGGAACGCCGCCTTGCCGGCGGTGACCAGGCAGTCGCCGCTGGCCGCGAAGCCGTACTCGTCCGCCGACGCGGGCATGCCGGCGCGGGGGAGCACGGCCCAGCTCTGCCCGGCATCGCTGGTCGAGAGGATCCGCAGCTTGCCGTCGACGGGGTCGCTGACGGCGAGACCCTTCCGGCCGCCGGGGTAGAACGCCATGCAGTCGTAGAACGCGTCCTTGTCGGTGTTGCGGAACGACTCGGTCCAGGTCGCGCCGCCGTCGGTCGAGCGGTAGATGCGGGACGCCTCGCCGGGACCGATCGCCAGGACGTGGGCGACCTTGCCGTTGACCTCGACGTCGCGGAAGGACAGCCCGGCGGTGTCGTCGGGACTGACGTCGGTCCACGTCTCGCCCCGGTCGGTCGTGCGGAACACCCGGGCCGCGCCGCCGTCGGTGAGGCTCTCGCCGGTGACCCAGGCCTCCTTCCTGCTCACGGCCTCCAGGCCGCGGAAGTTCTGGTCGGCGTCGAGGACCGTCTCGCTCCAGCCGTCGTCGAACGGGTTCGGACCGACGGCGCCGCGGTCCGGCACGGCGGAGGTCGCCGGGACGGCCATCGCGACCGAGGTGAGGAGGGTCAGGGCGGGGATGAGGGTGACTCCGAGTCGTCGCATCCCGTCACCCTCCACCCGGATCCCGAGGGTGTCCAGCACCCCTGCGGAGGATCCGGCAGCCGAGTGTCCGCAACCGCCGCTAGCGTCGGCGGCATGAGTGACGACACCACCGACGTCTGGGTCCCGCCGCCGTGGGAGCCGCCCATCGACGGCACCGAGGCCGAGCACCTCATCGGCGCGCTCGGCCGGATGCGCGCCACGCTGCGGTGGAAGGCCGACGGCCTCGACGAGGCCGGGCTGGCGCACCGGATCCCGTCGTCGTCGCTGTCCCTCGGCGGCCTGCTGCGCCACCTCGCGCTGGCCGAGGACTACTACCTCACGACCAAGCTGCGCGGTGAGGAGCTCGTCGAGCCGTGGAGGTCGCTCGGCCACGACAGGAGCGACGAGTGGGAGTTCGAGGCCGACCACCTCACCGCCGCCGAGACGTACGCCGTCTTCGACGACGCCGTCGTCCGCAACACCGCGCGGATCGACGCGGCCGTCGCGGAGGCCGGCGGGACCCTCGACCTCGTCGCGCACGTCGACGACGGCAACGGCAACCACCCGCGGCTGCGACGGCTGCTCATCGACCTGCTCGAGGAGTACAGCCGGCACACCGGCCACGCCGACCTCCTGCGCGAGGCCGTCGACGGGCGCACCGGCGAGGACCCGGACGAGGACTGGGCGCCGGCCTGGCTCTGAGGCCTCAGCCCAGCCCGGACCAGGGGTCCTCGCGCTGCCAGAGGCGGGGCAGGTGGAGGTCGACGCCCTGCGACCGGGCGAGGTCGCCGAGCACCCGCACGGTCACGTCGAGGTCGTCGCCGGCGTAGGGGAGCGCGCGCAGCGGCCGGTCCAGGCCGCGGAAGAAGTCGTCCCAGTGCGTCAGCACGACCCGGCGCGCGCCGACGGCCCCGACGGTCTGCGCCCAGTAGTCACGGATGTAGTCCTCCGGCATCACGCCGAGCTGGCCGACGCCGAGGTAGGCGACCTCGGCGCGCCGACCGTCGAGCGCCCCGGCGACGAAGCCGGCGCTGCCCTGCAGCAGGGCCGTACGACCGCTGGTGTGCTCGACGAGGATCGACCAGGCCTCGCCGCACGCGTAGGCGCCGACCCTCACCGGCGGCACGACAGGTGCGTCGATGGTGCCGGGGAACCGGTCGGGCGGGCAGTGCGAGGACTCGACGTGGGTCAGCGTGAAGGCACCGAACGTCCGGGGCTCGCCCGGCGCGACCACGGCGATCCGGGCGGCGTCGAGGCCGGCGCCCCGCCCGACGTTGGCGGACGACTCGCCGCCGACCAGCACGGCACCGGTGCGTCGGGCCACCACGGCCGAGTCCATGACGTGGTCGAAGTGGGTGTGCACGGGCGCCACGGCGTCGAGCCGCCGGCCACCGTCCCCGAACCCCAGCCGGTCCAGGGCGGCGCCGATGCGCTGCTCGTCCGGCGCGACCGGACGCAGCAGCACCTGCGGGAGGGACGGGCGGGAGAAGAACCCGTCGGTCATCACCGCGCTCTCGCCGTCGTCGAGCAGCAGGCTGGCGACGCCGAGGAAGGTGACGCCGAGCCCGCCGTCAGGCCCGGACGCGGGTACGTCGAAGCGGTCGGCGTAGTGCGACAGGTCCGGACGACCGAGCTTGAAACGCATGGCGGGAAGCCTACGGACCGACGTACGTTGTCGCCCGTGCCCGGACCCGACGGCTTCGACTACGACACCCGCGGCGGCGAGGTGGTCATCACCCACCACGGTCGCCGCGCCACCGTGCTGCGCGGCGCCGCCGCCGCTCGCTTCCTCGCCGACGTCGAGGACGGCGACGACGCGCAGGAGCTGATGGCGCGCGTCACCGGCAACTACCGCCGCGGCAACGAGCGCACCGCGAAGGACCACCCGCGCAACCGCGGGCGCTGAGGCCTACTTGGACGGCTTCGGCGTCTTGACCTTGACGTCCGGGCAGCCGGCCTTGGGGTTCAGGCCGGTGTAGTTGAGGGGGCCGGCCACGATGTTGAGGGCGATGTCGCTCGCCTCGGAGCAGTTCGTCTTCGTGTCCTCGAAGTAGCCGCGCTGGAAGGCTGCGAACGCTCCGATGATCAACCAGAGCACGAGCAGGATGCCGATCAGTCGTCCCATGGGGACCTCCTCGATCATGACGACGGGGTAGCCGACGGCCCGACTATGTCCCCGGTCCCGCCGCGTTGCCACCCTCGCAGGGGTAGGGGCCCTAGTCTCCGGTCATGACGATCGTCGCTGTGGTCCTCGCTGTGCTGGCCGCGCTCCTCCACGTCTACATCTGGGTCCTCGAGTCGTTCCGATGGACCGAGCCGGCGACCCGCAAGGCCTTCGGCACCTCCGAGGCGGACGCCGAGGTCACCAGGCCGATGGCCTACAACCAGGGGTTCTACAACCTCTTCCTGGCGATCATCACGATCGTCGGGGTGGCGATGATCGCCGGCGACCAGGGCGCCGTCGGCTCGGCGCTCGCGCTCGCCGGCACCGGTTCGATGCTCGCGGCGGCGGTCGTCCTGGTGACCCACGACCGATCGATGGCACGAGCCGCGCTCACCCAAGGCACCGTGCCGGCGCTCGCGGTGCTGTTCCTCCTGTTGCAGCTCTGACCTCGGTCGCAGCGGGCGTCTACTGCGCCAGCCAGGCGTGCACCGAGGACACGACCGACGCGCCCTCGCCGGTCGCCGACGCGACGCGCTTCATCGATCCCGACCGGATGTCGCCCCCGGCGAAGATGCCCGGGACGGTGGTGGCGAGGTCCTCGGGAGGCACGTCCTCGACCCAGCCCTCGCGCGGGATGTCGCGCCCGGTCAGCACGAAGCCGCGCTCGTCGCGCAGCACCGTGTCGGGCAGCCAGCCGCACTCCGGCGCCGCACCGAGCAGGAGGAAGAGGCCGCGGGCCTCGACCCGCTCCTGCTCCCGGGTCTCCACGTCCTCGACGGTCAGCCAGCCGAGGTGACCGACGTCGTCCGGGCCGCCGTCGACGACGCACGCGGAGCCGCGCACGGTGATCCGCGGGTTCCACTCGATCTCGTCGATGAGGTAGGACGACATGGTGGCCGTCAGGTCCGGACGGCGTACGACGATGGTGACGTCCTTGGCGAAGCGGGCGGCGTGGATCGCGGCCTGGCCGGCGGAGTTGCCCCCGCCGACGATGACGACGTGGTCGCCGGCCAGCTCGCGCGCTGCGGCCATCGCGGCGCCGTAGTAGACACCGCGACCGACGAGCTCCTCGATCGAGTCGACCCCGAGCCGCCGGTAGTTCACCCCGGTCGCGACCAGCACGGACCGGGTGTGCACGTCGCCGCCCTCGGTGTGCACGATGTGGTGGCCGCCGTCCTCGCACGGCGAGATGCCGGTCGCCGGCCAGCCGGTGAAGAAGCGGGTGCCGAAGCGCAGCGCCTGGCCGCGCGCCCGCTGGGCGAGCCGCATGCCGGAGATGCCGCGGGGGAAGCCGAGGTAGTTGCGGATCATCGAGCTCGTGCCGGCCTGCCCGCCGATCGCCTCGGCCTCGAGGCAGACCGTCGAGAGGCCCTCGCTCGAGGCGTACACGCTCGCCGCGAGACCCGCCGGCCCGGCGCCGACGACGACCAGGTCCACGACCTCGTCGAGGTCGATCTGGTCGGGTCGGCCGTAGAGCTGGTTGGCGAGCGAGCGGACGTCGGGGCAGTGCCCGCACCAGCCGGCGAGCGAGGACACGACCGGCCAGCGACCCTCGTCCTCGGGACAGGCCGCCATGATCGCGCGGCCGACCTCGCTGTCGGGGTGGTGCACGCCTGCCGGCAGCCCGACGCGACCGAGGTAGTCGAGCAGGTCGCGCGTCAGGGCGTCCTTCTCCGGGGTGACGATCCGGACGTTCTCCACGACCGGGGTCGCGACGGTCGCGTTCCACTCGTTGAGCATCTCGCCGACCGCACCGTGGAACTCCTCGTCGCGAGGCCCCTGCGGCATCAGCAGCAGCGCGTCGACCTTGCCCGCGGCGACCGCGTGGCGGAAGTCGGCGTTGTCGGTCCGGAACCGGCTGATGTGCGACACGATCAGCCGCCGCGCGGTCGGCACGGTCTTGCGGGTGCCGGCGATCAGGCCGTAGAGCTTCTCCTGGTCGTGGTCGCTGTCGATCACGAAGAGGGCGACCTGGTGCCCGGACCCCATCAGGTCCCGGGCGGTGTGCTTCGCGGTGACCTCGTCGTGCACGAGGCGTACGTCGTACTCACGCTCGTAGCGGCCGAACGCCTCCGCCAGCACGTCGCCGTGGTGGGCCGAGGCGATGACGATCGCGGGTGCTCCCATGGGTCTTGCTCCTTCTCAGCCGGTCAGGTTGTGGACGAAGCACCAGCGCCAGGACTCGTCGGGCTGGGCCGACTCCATGACCGGGTGGAGGGACTCGTGGAAGTGCGCGGTGGCGTGCTTGCCGATCGATGAGTCGCAGCAGCCGACGTTGCCGCACTCCAGGCACTGGCGCAGCGACACCCACGGGGTGCCGTCGGCCAGGCAGGGCGCGCAGGCGGGGTCGGCGACGGTGTCGATCGCCGGGAAGTGCTCGAGGTCGTCGCACCCCCGGCCGCCGGTGAAGGCCAGTGACCCGATGCGGGTGCGCTCGGGCGCCTCGGCGGCGGCGTCGAGCATCGACTCCTCGACGTCGAGCATCGCGAGCACGCCGCTGACCACGTCGGAGGGGATCTTGCCCTTGCTGCGCACGAGCAGGACCTTGGCCCGCTCGGCCTCGATCATCTCGCCGCGGACGCGGGAGTAGAGCTGGGACGGGGTCTCGGCGTCCTCGGCCGTGGCGAGCTGCTCCCAGGCGGCGAACGAGCGCTGGTCGAGGCGGGCCCGGATCTGGTCCGAGACGCCGTGGTGGTCGTCGTACTCCAGCTCGTCGAGCTTGGCGAGCCCCGCGTCCGCGGCCTGCTGCAGCAGCGCGGCCCGGGCGAGGGCGTCCTCGGCCGGGTCGGGGGCAGGTACGTCGAGGAGGCGGGTGAGCAGCGGGAGGGTCAGCCCCTGGAGGAGCAGCGTGCCGGCCACGACCGTGAAGGCGACGAGGAGCAGCACCTCGCGGTGCGGCGCGCCCTCCGGGATGACGAAGGCGGCCGCCAGGGTGACGACGCCGCGCATGCCGGCCCAGCCGATGAGGAAGGCCCACGCGGACGGGATCGGGTTGTTGCGCCGCAGCTTCCAGGTGACCTGCATGTAGACGACCCGGACGACGATGACCGTCACCAGGGTCAGCGCGCAGACCAGCGCGATCCGGCTGACCGGGAGGGTCGACTCGCGCACGTCCTCGAGGATCCAGTCGAGCTGGAGGCCGATGAGGAGGAAGACCGTGTTCTCCAGGATGAAGGCGACGGTGCGCCAGGTGATCCGCTCGGTGATCCGCGACTGTGCGGTCTGGATGATCGGCGCCTTGTGGCCGAGCAGCAGGCCGGCGACGACGACCGAGATGACGCCCGAGGCGTGGATCTCCTCCGCCGCGACGAACGCGGCGAAGGGCGTGAGGAACGAGATGCCGGTGTCCAGCAGCGGGTCGGTGATCCGCTTGCGGAGCCAGGCGATGAGCAGGAAGAGGGCGAAGCCGACGATCGCGCCGCCGCCGGCCGCACGGACGAAGTCCAGCCCGACCTCGACGACCGTGAGGCTGCCGGCGAGGAACGCGATCGCCGTACGGAGGGCGACCAGGGCGGTGGCGTCGTTGAGCAGCGACTCGCCCTCGAGGATCGTGACGACCCGTCGAGGCAGGCCGATCCGCTTGGCGACCGCGGTCGCGGCGACCGCGTCGGGAGGGGCGACCACCGCGCCGATGGCGATGGCGGCCGCCCAGCCGATGCCGGGCACCAGCCACTCCACGACCGCCGCGACCGCCATCGTCGTGACCACGACCAGGAGCACCGAGAGCCGCAGGATGGTGCCCCGGTTGGCGTTGAAGTCGACGAGGGACGTCTGGATCGCAGCGGCGTAGAGCAGCGGCGGCAGCAGCCCGAGCAGCACCACCTCGGACTCGAGGTGGATGGTCGGGAGCATCGGGACGTACGACGCCGCGGCGCCGACGACGATCAGGAGGAGCGGGGCGGGGACGTGCAGGCGGTCGCTGATGGCGGAGACGGCCAGCACGACGGCAGCCATCGAGACGAGGAGCAGGGCGAGGTCCACCCGGAGATCATCCCGGGTGGAGCGCGCTCAGGCCATCGCGTTCGCGCTCAGCGCACGACGTCGTAGACCTGCAGGGTGATCCCGTTGGAGTAGGAGGCGTGCTCGGTGAGGGCGAGCTTCGTCTTGTCGAGGGCCGTTCCGTCGACGAAGAGGCGCTTGCCGCTGCCGAGCAGGAGCGGGTAGACGAGCAGGTGGTAGCGGTCGACCAGGCCCGCGGCTGCGAGGGCCTGGGCCAGCGTCGGGCTGCCGTGCACCTGGATCTCGCCGCCGTCGGTCTCCTTGAGCGCCGCGACGTCGTCGAGCGAGCGGAGCACGGTGACCTCGCCGTCGCCCCACGGCACGGTGTCGGCGGCGAGCGTGGTCGAGACGACGTACTTCGGCATCGCGTTGTAGGTCGCGAACTCCTCCATCGAGGGCCACACCGGCGCGAACTCGTCATAGCTCTGGCGGCCGAACAGCAGCGCCGACGCCTCGAGCGTCTCGCGGCCCTTGATCTCGTAGGCGGCCGGGTCGAAGTCGACGTCCTTGAACGTCCAGCCGGCGTGCGGGTGGTCCCCGCCGCCGGGGGAGTCGACGATGCCGTCGAGGCTGATGAACTCGGTGACGACGATGGGTCGCATGTCAGGTGTCCTGTTCTGTGCGGGTGGGAGTGGTGGGTCAGGCCGCGCGGGCGACGAGGTCGTCGATCTGGTTGATGGCCAGGGCGGAGCCTTCGACGACGCCCATGTCGAGCACCTTCTGCAGCGCCTCCGCGCTGGCATAGGTGCCGACGAACGTCGCGCGGGTGCCCTCGTCGGTCGCGGTGAAGTCGTAGGTGTTCGCCGCGACCGGCAGGTCGGGGTTGGGGGTGAAGTCCTCGTCGAGGGCGAAGCCGTCGCGGAAGCTGAAGCTGGACGGCTGCTCGACCGCCGTGACCTCCCAGTAGGCGTAGAACCTCTCACCCTCCGGGCTGGTCATGAAGTAGTTCATCCGGCCGCCGGGGGCGAGCTCGTGGTCGACGAAGGTGGCCGGGTGGGTCGGCGGTCCCCAGACGCGCTCGAGCTGGCGCGGGTCGGCGTACACCTCCCACACGCGCTCGACGGGTGCGGCGAAGTCGGCGGTGATGGTCAGGGTGAGGGCGTCGAGGTCGTGCTGGACGTCGGTGACGGGCATGGTGCTCAGTCCTTCTTCCGGGGGTGTGGGTGGTGTCGGTGCTGGTCGGGGACTCGGTGGCGAAGAGGTCGTCCATCCGGGCGATGCGGCCGCGCCACAGCGCCTCGAGCTCGGTGAGCATCGCGCCCACCGACCGGACCGCCTCGACGTCGCCGCTGGCGAGGGCCTCGCGGCCCTGGCGGCGCTTGGTCAGCAGACCCGCCCTCTCGAGCACGGCGACGTGCTTCTGGACGGCCGCGAAGCTCATGTCGTAGCTCCGCGCCAGGGTCGAGACGGAGTGCTCGCCGGCCAGCACGCGACGCAGGATGTCGCGCCGGGTGCGGTCGGCGAGGGCGTGGAACCAGGCGTCCGCCCGGTCCTCCCGCTCACTCGTGGTGGTCTCGTCCATGGGTCAAACATACAACCAATCAGTTGTAGGTTGTCAAGGGGTGCGCGGCGGTGGATGTGACGGACCACGAGGCCGGTCCGTACATGGGCCCGGGCGTTGTGGGCACTGACGCCTCCTAGGGGTGGAACCCCTTTCTTCGAGGGGTGCGGGGGTCCCCTCGCGGAGTACGATCCGGACTGGTGCGGGCTCGTGCCACGAGCTCGCAGAGAAGTGGGGCAGCACCGTGCACAGACTTGCGGGAGGTCTCCGTCTCGGGGACCGCTACGTGCTCGAGGAACGCATCGCCGCCGGCGGCATGGCCGACGTGTGGCGCGGTCTCGACGAGGTGCTGCAGCGCCAGGTCGCGGTGAAGATCATGCGGGCCGACCCGGACAACGAGGAGATCTTCGCCCAGCGCTTCCGCGACGAGGCCCAGCACTCCGCAGCGCTCCTCCACCCCAACATCACGACCGTCTTCGACTACGGCGAGGACGACCACCTCTCCTACCTGGTGATGGAGCTGGTCGAGGGTCTTCCCCTCTCAGCGGTCATCCGCGACCAGGGGGCGCTGGAGGCCGAGCAGGTGCGGTCCATCCTGGCCCAGGCATCGCTCGCGCTCGGCCTCGCGCACGAGGCCGGCGTCGTCCACCGCGACGTGAAGCCGGCCAACATCCTGATCCGCGAGGACGGGGTCGTGAAGCTCACCGACTTCGGCATCGCGCGCGCGATGGACTCCATCGGCCACACGCGCGTCGGCGAGATGCTCGGCACGCCCAACTACATCAGCCCCGAGCAGGCCACCGGTGCCACGGCCACCGGGGCGAGCGACCTCTACGCCCTCGGCGTCGTCGCGCACGAGATGCTCACCGGCGTACGCCCCTTCGACCGCGGTACGCCGATCGCGACGGCACTCTCGCACGTCAACGAGCCGCCCCCGCCGCTCTCCGACGACGTCCCGGCGGAGCTCCGCGCGGTCGTGGCGACGCTGCTGGAGAAGGACCCCGACAAGCGACCCGCCAACGCGCGCACGGTCGCGGTGATGCTGGGGGTCGCCAGCAACGAGCTGTCCGGCCTCGACCTCGGGCTCGCCTCGGGCGTGGACAGCGACTACGTCCTGCCGGCCACGCCCGTCACGCCGATGAACCTGCGCCGCCCCGCGCCGCTGAGCAATCCCGTCGACACCCCGACCGTCGCCGGCCGCCCCGAGGACCTGCTGGACTAGCGCTTCGACGCCTCGTCGATGAGCGTCGCCAGTGCCTTCGGCTGGGTGAACATCGGCCAGTGGCCCGAGTCGATGTCGACCAGCTCGAGCGCGGTGGCCGTGGAGAACTCCGGCAGGTCGCCGGCATCGATCCACTCCTGTGCCTCGGCCGGGCTGAACTCCGGGCAGATGAGGGTCAGCGGCACGTCGTGACGCGCCTCGCTGGTCCAGTGGACCTCGCCCCGGGTCACGCCCACGGGCACCGGGATCATCCGGGTGAGCAGGTCGGCCTTCAGCTCCTCGGACATGTCGTCGGAGTCCGGCCCCTCGAACTTCTCCCACCCGGGGAAGGGCATCGCGCCGTCGACCGGCTCGAAGAAGTCGGCGTACTTCTCGCCCTCGGTCGACGGGAAGCCGCCGATGAGGACGACGCCCGCCACCGCGTCGGGACGCTGGTCGGCGGCCGCCCACGCGAGGGTGCACGCGGCCGAGTGACCGACCACGAGGGGTGACCCGTCGGCGGCGTCGACGGCGGCGAGGACCGCCTGCACCTGGTCGTCGTACGTCGCGCTGGTCGAGCCGTCGCCCTGGCCGGGCAGCGTCAGCGCGACGGCGCGGTGGCCGAGCTGCTCGAGCTCGGGGACGACCTGGTCCCAGGCCGACCCGTCGAGCCAGAGTCCGGCGATGAGCACGATGTCCATGGAGTTCTCCTCAGTCAGTGGTGTTCGACCCTCGACACCGCACGCTACGGGCCATTCCGGACGCTCCACGTCCGGTACCGGTGCCACCATGTCGTCATGAGGTCCCGATGAGCGAGATCAGTCCGACCGCGCGGGCGCTGCGGGCGCTGGACATCCTGCAGGGGCGTCCCGGCATCACGGCCAGCGAGCTGGCCTCGCGCCTCGGCGTGACCGAGCGGGCGGCCCGGCGCTACGTCGCGATCCTGCGCGAGGCCGACATCCCGGTCGAGTCGGTCCGCGGTCCCTACGGCGGCTACACGCTGGGCCGCGGCCTGCGGCTGCCGCCGCTGGTCTTCTCCGCGACCGAGGCGCTCGGACTGGTGATGGCCGCGCTCGACTCGCAGCACGCGGTCGCCGACCCCGACGACCCGGTCGGGTCCGCCCTCGGCAAGATCCTGCGGGTGCTGCCGAGCAACGTCGCGCGGCAGGCGGTCGCGCTGCGCGAGACCGCGCGGGCCGTGCCGGAGCGGTTCCCGGCCAAGCCCGACCCCGAGGTGACGACCGAGCTGGTCGCCGCGGTCGCCGCGCAGCGTCAGGTGCGGCTCGGCTACCGGACGGCGGCGGGCAACGCGCGCACCTTCGAGGTCGACCCGTGGTCGGTGGTGGTGCGCTACGGCCGGTGGTACCTGCTGTGCCACTCCCACCACGCCGACGAGCTCCGGACCTTCCGGATCGACCGGGTGACGACGGTCGAGACCCTCGAGGGCACCTTCGACGTCCCCGCCGACCTCGACCCGGCGGCCGAGCTGGAGTCCAACCTCGGCAAGGGCTGGGAGCACGAGACGCACGTCGTCTTCGAGCAGCCGATCGAGCAGGTCCGGCCGTGGATCCGCCCGACCCTGGGCGAGCTGCGCGCGCGGCCCGACGGCGGGTGCGAGCTGGTGGGCACCACGAGCAACGCGGACGCGTACGCCGGCGAGTGGCTGGCCGGCGTACCGCTGCCGTTCACGGTGGTGGGCGGCGAGGAGCTGAAGGCGGCGGTGGCCGCGGTGGGGGAGCGGCTGACGAAGGCCGCCCGGCCTAGCGGCTGACCGCGACCTCCGTGCCGAGGCTCCAGCCCTCCGAGATCGGCAGGTAGTCGCCGCTCCAGAAGGTGCCGGGGTCGTACCAGGTGGCGCGCCGGTCGTCGCGCAGGATCCCCATCTCGATGTAGCAGGACGCGACGATCTCCGCGCAGAACGCCGCCTCCGGCGTGACCCGCTGGCTGCGCTTGCGACGGGGGACGTAGGCGTCGCGGCCGCGGAGCCAGCGAGCGCCGAGCCTGGCGATGCTGGGGAAGGAGACGCCGTCGAGCCGCGCGATCGTGCGCAGCATCCCGTCCTCCTCGGCCTGGCCGATCTCGGGCTCGAGCTGGCGCAGCCAGGCGTCCTGGTCGTACTCCGTCTGCCACCGCGACACCGCGCCGCGGAGGTCGTGGAGCTGGACGCCGCGGTGGTGGCCGCCGGTCCACACGTCCTCCTGCTTCTTGCCGAGCTCGGCGTGGAAGATCAGCGGCGGCAGGTCGTCGACGACCACGGCCATCCCGACGTGGTTGACCGGCGAGTTGGTGACCGCCCGGATCGCCCGGTCCGGCGCGCGGCGGCCGCGGAAGAGCCAGATGTCGCCGCTGCGGGTGAGGTCGACCGCCTGGTCGAGGGACAGGACCGGAGGCATGCCGCGAAGTCTGCCCTAGGCTCGGGCCATGCGCGTGTGGAAGCTGCTCGGCCTCGCCGGGATCCTGGCCGGCGTCGCCACCGGGGCCGCAGTCGCGCGGGACGAGCGCGTACGCCGCCACTACGACGCCGGCGAGATCCGCACCCGTCTCCACCAGAAGCACGACGAGGCGCTCGCGCGCGCGGAGACCTCCCCGACGCCTGAGCCCCGTCGCTCGCCAGCTTCCTCGTACGGCCCGCCGGGGTAGTCCAGCGGCATGTGGTCGTGGAACGCGTCCCGGGACAGCCGTTCGGCACTGGACTACCGAGCGCCGGCAGCCGCTTGCCACTGGAGTACGCCGGCCAGGCTCAGGCGCCGAGGGCCAGGCGGACGGCGATCGCGAGCATGACGAGGCCGATCAGCACGTCGAGCACCTGCCAGGCACGCGGGTCGGCGAGGCGCGGGGCGGCCAGGCGGGCGCCGTACGCCAGTCCCGAGAACCACGCGATGCTCGCGACGCACGCGCCCAGCGCGAACCACCAGCGCCCCGGGGTGCCGTGGGTGCCGGCGATCGAGCCGAGCAGGAGGACGGTGTCGAGGTAGACGTGGGGGTTGAGCCAGGTCAGGGCGACCGCCTTGGCGACGACCCCGCCGCGCTGCTCGACCGCCGCATCGCCGGCCGCGAGGGCCTGGGGGCGCCGGGCGCGCAGCAGGGACATGACGCCGTACGCCGTCAGGAACGCGACGCCGAGCCAGCGGATCACCTCGATCGCCCAGGGTGCGCGGTCGACCACCACGCCGATGCCCGCGACGCCGGCGACGATCAGCACGACGTCGGAGAGCGCGCAGATCGCCACGACGAGGGCGACGTGGCTGCGGCGCAGGCCCTGGCGCAGGACGAAGGCGTTCTGCGCGCCGATCGCCACGATGAGGGACAGGCCGGTCAGCAGCCCGGCGACGATGTCTCCCACGGGGGTCAATGTAGGGGTCGGACGAGCCGTGTCCGGACCCCGAGACGTCCCTGACAGATGTCAGGGTCGGGTGGGGGTGTTATCCCATGGCCGGGGATTCTGCGCGACTGCCAGACTTGCCGCATGAGTGAGCAGCCCCGGGAGGGTGCAGCGGCCGAGGTCGCTGCAAGCGCGAAGGACCTGACGAAGACCTACGGCAAGGGCGAGGCGGAGGTGCGCGCCCTCGACGGTGTGACCGTCGACCTGATGAAGGGCGAGTTCACCGCGGTGATGGGCCCGTCGGGCTCGGGCAAGTCGACGCTCATGCACTGCCTGGCCGCCCTCGACACCCCGACCTCCGGGGAGGCGATCGTGGACGGCACCTCGCTGGGGAGGCTGAAGGACAAGGACCTGACGACGCTGCGCCGCGAGCGCGTGGGGTTCGTCTTCCAGTCGTTCAACCTCGTGCCCACGCTGAGCGCCGAGGAGAACATCCTGCTGCCGCTGAGCCTGGCCGGACGCAAGCCCGACCGCGAGTGGTTCGACCAGGTCGTCGACTCCGTCGGGCTCCGCCCCCGGCTCGGCCACCGCCCGAGCGAGATGTCGGGCGGCCAGCAGCAGCGGGTGGCCTGCGCGCGCGCCCTGGTGAGCAAGCCGTCGATCGTCTTCGCCGACGAGCCGACCGGCAACCTCGACTCGACCAGCTCCGGCGAGGTCCTGGGCTTCCTGCGGCGCAGCGTCGACGAGTTCGGCCAGACCGTCGTGATGGTGACGCACGACCCGGTCGCGGCGTCCTACACCGACCGGATCGTCTTCCTCGCCGACGGCAAGATCGTCGACGAGCTGCGCAAGCCCGACCGTGACGCCGATCCTCGAGAAGATGGCTCGCCTGCAGGACGTCGCGGCGCAGAAGGCGGCCGGCTGATGCTCCGCCTGACCTGGCGCAACCTGCTCGCCCGCAAGGTGCGCCTGCTGATGAGCACGCTCGCCATCGTGCTCGGCATCGGCTTCCTCGCCGGCGTGATGACCTTCAGCACCGGACTCAACTCGACCTTCGACAACATCGTCGAGGGCTCGACCCCCGACGCCCAGGTGCGTCCCGCCGGCGACGTGCAGGGCGCCAACTCAGGTGTCGGTACGACGTCGCTGATCACGCCCGCCGACGTCGAGAAGCTCGCCGCCCTGCCCGAGGTCGCGGACGCGGCCGGGTCGGTCGACGGCCTCGGGTCCTTCCTCCTCGGCAAGGACGACAAGCTGGTCGGCGGCCAGGGCGCCCCGACCCTCGCCTTCAACTACGCGCCCAGCGAGAACATCCAGGGCGAGCAGGTCCTCCAGCTCGTCCAGGGCGGGTGGCCCGAGAAGCCGGGCGAGGTCACCCTCGACGCGTCGTCCGCCGAGCGCGGCGGCTACTCGCTCGGCGACACGGTCACCATGATCACGCCGACCGCGCAGCCGCGACGGACCTTCACCCTCGTCGGCACCGCCGAGTTCAACGGCGGCGGCACCGCCGGCGCCACGCTCGTCCTGCTGGACACGAAGGAGTCGCAGGACATCTTCCTCGACGGCAAGGACGCCTTCACCAGCGTCTCGCTGACCGCCGCCGACGGTGTGTCCCGCACCGAGCTGGCCGACGCCGCGAAGAAGGTCGTGCCGGACGGCTTCACCGCCGTCACCGGCGACAAGGTCATCAAGGAGCAGCAGGACCAGATCGGTCAGTTCCTCGACGTGATCTCGATCTTCCTGACCACCTTCGCGGTGATCGCGATCGTGGTCGGCGCGTTCATCATCTTCAACACCTTCTCGATCCTCGTCTCCCAGCGGGTGCGCGAGTCCGCGCTGCTGCGTGCCCTCGGCGCGAGCAAGAAGCAGGTCACCCGCTCGGTGCTGATCGAGGCGTTCCTGATGTCGGTGGTGGGGGCGACGCTCGGGCTGCTGCTCGGGCTCGGCCTGTCGCGGGCCCTCGCCGGCCTCTTCCGCACCTTCGGGCTCGACATCGCAGGCGACGTGCTGACGCTGACGACCTTCACGATCGTCTCGGGCTACGTCGTCGGGATCCTCGTGACGATGGTCGCGGCCTTCGTCCCGGCGCGGCGCGCGGCCAAGGTGCCGCCGGTCGCGGCGATGCGCGACGACCTCGTCGTGCAGGAGAAGGGCATGGGCCGCCGGCTCCTGCTCGGCACGATCGCGATGGTCGTCGGCACCGCCCTGGTGGCCGCCGGCCTGGTCGGCGCCCCCGGCACCGACGCGATCTGGATCGGTGCCGGCGCGGTGATCTGGGTGGTGACGACCGCGGTCCTCGCCCCGGTGGTCGGCAAGCCGGTGCTGCTGCTCTGCCGCAGCCTCTTCGGTCGCCTCTTCGGCACCGCCGGGACGCCTGGCCGGGGAGAACGCCCTGCGCAGCCCGCGGCGTACGGGCGCCACCGCCTCCGCGCTGATGATCGGCCTGGCCGTCGTCTCGGCCGTCGGCGTGCTCGCCTCGTCGCTCAGCGCCACCCAGGACAAGATCGTCGACGACCAGTTCACCAGCGACTTCCTCGTCCAGCTGCCGACGTTCCAGGGCTTCCCGACGCAGTACGGCGACAAGATGGAGCAGGTCGACGGCGTCGGGGTGGTCTCGCGCCAGCAGGGCGTGCCGGTCAGCGTCGAGGTCGACGGCAAGCCCGACCAGACGTTCGCCAACGGCGTCGACGCGGCCTTCACCGACGTCTACACGCTGACGATGGTCTCCGGCGCCGACGACCTGTCGGGTGACGGGGCGCTGCTCAGCGAGAGCCGGTCCCAGGACCTGAAGGCCACGACCGGCGACACGATCGACGTGGAGTTCCCCGGCGGGAAGTCGATCCCGCTGAAGGTCGCCGGCGTCTTCGAGGACACGCCCGTGACCAGCGGGCTGACGGTCCCGCTCGCCGTCCTGGAGCAGGCGGGCATCAAGCGCACCGACTCCTCGATCAGCATCAACGTCGCCGACGGTGCCGACCGCGGTGCGGTCAAGAAGTCCCTCGAGGACGTGGTGAAGGACCTGCCGATCCTGTCGGTGCAGGACAAGCAGGAGTTCAAGGAGCTCATCAGCGGTCAGGTCAACCAGCTGCTCTACGTCATCTACGGCCTGCTCGCGCTCGCCGTGGTGATCGCGGTGATCGGCATCGTCAACACCCTCGGCCTCAGCGTCCTCGAGCGGACGCGGGAGATCGGTCTGCTCCGCGCGGTCGGCCTCTCGCGGCGCAAGCTGCGACTGATGATCACCCTCGAGTCGGTCGCGATCGCACTCCTCGGCGCGGTGCTCGGGATGGTGCTCGGGCTGGTCATCGGAGTGGTGCTGCGCGAGTCCCTCAAGGACGACCTGACCGAGCTGTCGCTGCCCCTGGCCAGCCTGGCCGTCTTCCTGGTGGTCGCCGTGCTGTTCGGCGTGCTCGCGGCCGTCGTACCCGCCATCCGCGCCTCGCGGATGAAGGTGCTGCAGGCGATCGCCACGGAGTGATCCGGACCACCGACCCGCGCCCCCGGGTGGAGACATCCGGCGGGCGCGGTGGCACGGTGGAGGGATGACTGACCAGCAGCAGAGGACGTCGGGGACGGCATCGGACCGCAGCTTCTTCGGCCAGCCCGGGGTGCTGGCCAACCTGTTCGGCGTCGAGCTGTGGGAGCGGTTCAGCTTCTACGGCATGCAGGGCATCCTGCTGATCTACCTCTACTACTCGGCCGCCAAGGGCGGTCTCGGCATCGACGAGGCCGTGGCCACCGGCATCGTCGGCGCCTACGGCGGCGGGGTCTACCTCTCCACGATCCTCGGCGCCTGGCTCGCGGACCGGTTGCTCGGGCCGGAGCGGACCCTGTTCTACTCGGCCGTCTGCGTCATGCTCGGCCACATCGCGCTGTCGCTGCTGCCCGGGCTGGTCGGCGTCGGCGTCGGCCTGGTGCTGATCGCGCTCGGGTCGGGCGGGGTGAAGGCCAACGCGACGTCGCTGGTCGGCTCGCTCTACGACGAGCACGACCCGCGCCGCGACGCCGGCTTCTCGCTGTTCTACATGGGCATCAACATCGGCGCCCTCGTCGGCCCGCTGCTGACCGGCCTGCTGCAGACGGAGGCGGGCTTCCACTGGGGCTTCGCGGCCGCGGCGGTCGGCATGGCGATCGGCCTGGCGCAGTACGCCGCCTTCCGCGGCCGCCTGCCCGAGGAGACCAACCACGTCGCGAACCCGCTGCCGGCGGGTCGCGGAGCGGCGTACGCCGGTGGTGCCGTCGCCGTGCTCGCCCTGATCGCCGTGCTGGTCTGGCTCGACGTGATCACCGCCGACCGCCTGTCCAACATCGTGATCGGGATCAGCCTGGTCGCGGCCATCGCCTACTTCGCCGTCATCCTCACCGACAAGCAGGTGACGGGCGTCGAGCGGAGCCGGATCTTCGCCTTCATCCCGCTGTTCGTCTGCAACGTCGTGTTCTGGTCGCTCTACCAGCAGCAGTTCACCGTCGTGACGATCTACGCCGACAAGCGGCTCGACCGCAACCTGTTCGGCTGGGAGATGCCGGTGTCGTGGGTGCAGTCGATCAACCCGGTCTTCATCATCGTGCTGGCCGGCGTCTTCGCGGCGCTCTGGACCAAGCTCGGCGACCGCCAGCCGGTGACGCCGTTCAAGTTCGGCGCGGGCACCGCGCTGATGGGCGTCGCGTTCTTCTGCTTCCTGCCGATGCCCGGCGGTGAGAACAGCGCGCCGCTCCTCGGCCTCGCGGCGATCCTGCTGGTCTTCACGCTCGCCGAGCTGCTGATCTCGCCGGTCGGGCTGAGTGCGGCGACCAAGCTCGCGCCGAAGAAGTTCACCACCCAGATGATCGCCCTCTACTTCCTCTCGATCGCCCTCGGCACCGCGCTCGCCGGCACCCTCGCGGGCTTCTACGACCCGGACGCCGAGTCGCCGTTCTTCATCTGGATCGGCCTCGCCTCGGTGGTCACCGGTGTCGTCGTGATGCTGGCGTCCAAGCCGATCCACACGCTGATGGCCGGGGTCGACTGACGTGCTCGCGGCCCTCGGCTGGGGAGCGCTGGCGGCCAGCTCGCTGCTGGTCGGGGCCGTGCTGGCGCTCGTCCGCACCTGGTCGGACCGGGTCGTCGGGCTGGTCCTGGGCTTCGGCGCCGGCGCCCTCATCGCGAGCGTCTCCTTCGAGCTCGCCGAGGAGGGCCTGAAGGTCGGCAGTGCGTACGCCGTCGCGGCCGGGCTCGCCCTCGGCGGGCTCGCCTTCTTCGGCGCGGACCGGTTGGTCGAGCGGTGGGGCGGCCGGTCCGGCGGGTCGTCGGCCGGTGCACCCCTCGCGGTCGGTGCCTTCCTCGACGGCATCCCCGAGCAGCTGGTCCTGGGGATCGGCATCGCGTCGGGCGGTGGCGTGAGCGCTGCGCTCGTGGTGGCGATCTTCGCCTCCAACCTCCCCGAGGCGATCGGGTCCGCGGCGGACATGAGGTCGGCCGGTCGGCCCGGCCGGTCGGTCGTCGGCCTGTGGGCGGGCGTCGCGGTCCTCTGCGCGCTCGCGACGGTCGGTGGCTTCGCGCTCTCCGACGTCGTCTCCGCCGAGGGCCAGGCCCTCATCGACGGCTTCGCCGCCGGTGCGCTGCTCACGATGCTGATCGACTCGATGGTCCCCGAGGCCAAGGACAAGGCGAAGGACCTCGCCGGGCTCGCGACGGTCCTCGGCTTCGCGATCGCGGCGGGGCTGTCGCTGCTCGGTGGCTGGCCGCCCTGCTCGGTGGCTAGTAGCCGCCCTCCGGCGCGACCATCTCCCCGCGGACCCCGAGCAGCCGGACCGGGCGCTGGTCGTCGAGGGCGAGGAACAGGTCGTAGGCCGTCTGCGTGATCACCTCGACGTCGTAGGTCGGCTCCTTCAGCTTGCGCACCTTGGTGAAGGTGAAGAACGGGGCGAAGCGGACCTTGAGGTGCACCCGCTGCACGGCCCGCTCCTCCTTGCGCACGTCCTCGACGACGCGGGCGGCGAGATCGGCCAGCGCCGCCCGCACCTCGTCGGGGGTGACGAGATCTGCCTGGTAGGTCGTCTCGCGGCCGTGGGCGCGCGCCACCCACGGGGTGTCGTCGGGACGTGAACGCCCGCCGCCACGACCGAGCCGGCCGAGGTGCGCGCCGCTCGCCGGGCCGAACGCCGCGACCAGCGCGTCCTCGTCGGCTGCTGCGAGGTCGGCGACCGTGCGGATCCCGATCGCCTGGAGTCGCCCGCCGATCCTGGTGCCGACGCCCCACAGCGCGGTCGTCGGCCGCTCGCCCATGACCTCCATCCAGTTGTCACGCGTCAGCACGAACGTGCCCTGAGGCTTGCCGAAGTCGGTCGCGATCTTGGCCCGCACGAGGGTGTCGCCGATGCCGACGGAGCAGTGCAGGCCGGTCGCCTCGAGCACTGCCGCCTGGATCGATCGTGCAGCCACGACGGGGTCGTCGGCCTCGATGCCGACGAACGCCTCGTCCCACCCGAGCACCTCGACGACCGCTCCCGGGGTCGCGCGCAACGTCTCCATCACCCGCGCCGACGCGGCCTCGTAGACCGGGAAGTCGACCGGCAGGAACACCGCCTCCGGGCACCGCCGCACCGCGAGCTTGAGCGCCAGCCCGCTGCGTACGCCGTGCGCACGGGCCTCGTAGGACGCGGTCGACACGACCGCCCGCTCGGTCGGGTCGCCCCGCCCGCCGACGACGACGGGCAGCCCGACCAGCTCGGGTCGGCGCAGCAGCTCGACGGCGACCAGGAACTGGTCCATGTCGACGTGGAGCACCCAGTGGGTCACCTCGCCATCGTGCCCGACGGCGCCGACAGCGCGCGGAAAACCACGTGCGTCCGCGGTGGTCCGGCACCTACGCTCGTCCACGGCGAGATCAGCGGCAGGGCCGGAGTTCCGGGTCCTGTTCCGCGCGTCGTACCTCGCCACCAGCCCTTCCAAGGCGATGGCATCGGAGCTGTTCACTCCCGTGAGTTCGACTCTCACTTCCTGTGGTGGTGGCCGGTGACGTGTCACGACGACGAGCCCTGAGGCGGACCCGGTCAGCACGACGGATCCAGTCCCCGCCCGCCGCCGTGGTCACCGGCCACCACCCACCACACCTGTCCCACCCACCCACCACCGCGCTCCGCGAAGGAGGTCCCACCATGTCCCTGAAGTTCCTGTTCCTTCCCTCTCGTACGGTCCAGCCGTGGGAGGTCCTCCTCGAGCGCCGCGACGGCGAGGCCACCGTCGTCCTCGGTCCCGGCCGGCACGTCGTACGCCGCCGGGCCGAGCACCAGGTCGTCGACCTGCGTGAGCGGATCGACGTCGTGCCCGCCCAGGAGGTGCTGACCGCCGACGGCGTGACCGTGAAGGTCTCGGCCGTCTTCCGGTGGACCGTCGCCGACCCGGTCGCGTTCACCGAGCGGGTCCGCGACGCGGTCGGCTCGGTCTACCTCGCCATCCAGCTCGGCCTGCGCGACGCGCTCGCGGCGCAGGAGGCCGAGACGCTGGTCCGTGCGCCGCGCACCCGGCTCGCGGACGGCGTACGCGACCAGGCGGCGGCCACGGCCGACGCGGTCGGCATCCGGCTGCTCGACGTCGTCGTCAAGGACGTCGTGCTGCCGGTCGACCTGCGGATGGCGTACTCCGAGCTGGTCGTCGGCCGGCACCGGGCGCAGGCGCAGCTGGAGGCGGCACGTGCCGAGACCGCGGCCCTCCGGTCGCTGGCCAACGGCGCGAAGCTGCTCGACGACCACCCGTCGCTCGCGCAGCTGCGGCTGGTCCAGGCGCTGCCGCCCGGCTCGCGCGTCGAGCTCGTGCAGCCGGGCCGCTCGGCTCGCGACGAGTAGGGCACACCGCTGCCGAGCAGTCCGGGTCCCCGGGCTGTTCGGCAGCACCCCTGCGGGCGGCCCGGACGCCGAGTGGCCGGCGTACGGTCGGGGGATGAGCAGCGAGCAGCAGGACCCCACTGCGCCCGATCCCTACGGCACGCACCCCGAGCAGTCGGCCTTCCCCGGCGCGGGCGAGCGCGTGTCCGACGAGGACCGGCAGCGGGCGCTCGACGCCGAGCCCGACGGCAACGCGACCGTCGGCGACACCGTGGACACCGACGACGTCGACTCGAGCGCGCACGAGGAGGGCCCGGGGTCGGAGGAGGTCGAGGAGCAGGTCCGCGAGGACTGAATCCCGGGTGCGCCCGGGCCGTCTCACTGCCAGAGTGCGGCGGTGACCCCTCACCGGCTGGACGTCGAGCAGGCCCTCCCGCAGATGCAGGCACTCGCCTCGCGCCTGTGGTCCGAGGAGGCGCGGCACCATCCCGGCCAGCTGGCCTGGTCGGCGGCGTACGGCGAGCCCGAGGCGCTCGGCCTCGGCCCCGCCTTCCTGGTCGACGACGCGTGGGCGTGGCTGGAGTCCGCGGACTGGCTCGAGGTCTGCGGCACCGACCGGGGCGCGGTCGACGCCGTCGTCACTGCGGCGCTGGAGGGGTCGGCCGACCAGGTCACCGCCAGCACGCTCGAGACCGAGACCGTCGCCATCGAGGTGCTTGCGGACCACGGCTTCGTCGAGGTGGAGAGCCCGTGGTTCACCCACCACCACCTCGACCTCGCCGACCTGCCGGCCGTCGTCCTGCCCGAGGGGTACGCCGTCCGCGCAGTGCGTGAGGGCGAGCACGAGGAGCGGTCGGCGGTCCACCGCGCCGCCTGGTCACCGACCTCGAAGGTGACCGCGACGGCCTACCGCCGGCTGATGGCCACGCCGCCCTACCGGGCCGCGACCGACCACGTGGTCATCGCACCCGACGGCGCGTGGGTGGCGTCGTGCTGCGTCTGGCTCGACGAGGCGACCGGTGTCGCGCTGCTCGAGCCCGTCGGGTGCGTCGAGGCCCACGAGCGCCGGGGCCTCGCGACCGCCGCCTCGGTCTCCGCCCTCACCGCCGCCCGCGGCCTCGGCGCGACGACCGGGCTGGTCTGCCCGCGCGGCGACGACGACTACCCGGTGCCGGCAAGGCTCTACCGGAAGATCGGGTTCGTGCCGGGAGCCCGGACGAGGACCTACACGCTCAGCCGAGGAAGTCGCTGAGCCCCTCGAGCAGCCGGTCGACGTCCGAGTCGTCGTTGTAGGCCGCGAGGCCGATCCGCAGCCCCGAGTCGACGGGCAGGCCGAGTGCGCGGAAGGTCTCGTAGGCGTAGAACGTGCCGGCCGGGACGAGCACGTCGTCCTTCGCCAGCGCCTCGTACGCGTCCACGGGCAGGCGGTCGCGCAGGGTGAGGAAGAGCGTGGAGGTCCGGTCGGCGGCCCGCGAGTGCAGCGTCAGCCGGTCGCCGAGGGCGTCCAGTCCCTCCTCGATCCGCACGCGCAGCCGCAGCTCGTGCTCGGCGATGGAGCCCGCCGCCGACACGAGCCGCTCGCGGCGAGAGGACCCCGAGCCGAGCGAGGCGATCAGGTCGACGGCCGCGGTGACGCCGGCGAGCAGCTCGTAGGGCAGGGTGCCGAGCTCGAAGCGCTCGGGCACCGCGTCGCTCGACGGCAGCAGCTTGTCGGGGCGCAGCGTCTCCAGCAGCTCGGGGTCGGCGACGAGCGCGCCGCAGTGGGGGCCGAAGAACTTGTAGGGAGAGCAGACCAGGACGTCGGCACCCATCGCCGTGAGGTCCGGAGCGGCGTGGGCGGCGTGGTGCACCGCGTCGACGTGGAGCAGCGCGCCGACCTCGTGCGCCCGGGCCGCCACGGTGGCGACCGGCGGCCTGGTGCCGAGCAGGTTGGACGCGGCCGTCATCGCCACCAGGCGCGTGCGCTCGGTGATCGCGTCGAGCGACGACAGGTCGAGCTCGCCGGTCGACGGGTCGAGCCGGAGCCACTTCACCGACACGCCGGCGCGTTCGGCGGACTGGATCCAGGGCCGCACGTTGGAGTCGTGGTCGAGCTCGCAGAGGACGATCTCGTCGCCGGGCGACCAGCCGCGCGCCAGCGTGCGGGAGACGTCGTACGTCAGCGCGGTCGCGCTGCGGCCGTGGACCACGCCCTCGGGCACGCCGCCGACGAGGTCGGCGATGGCGGAGCGGAAGCCCTGCACCGACTCCTCGGCGTTGCGCTGGCTGACGGTCGCGGCGCCGCGCTGCGACAGCGGTCCGGTCAGCGTCCGGACGATCGCCTCGCCGACGACGCGCGGCGTCTGGGTGCCGCCCGGGTTGTCGAAGTGGGCGATGCCGGAGTCCAGCGAGGGGAACTCGGCGCGGAACGCAGCGACGTCGAAGGCCATGCCCAGCACGCTAGTTGGCGATGTGG
This sequence comes from uncultured Actinomycetota bacterium, assembly GCA_963795275.1. Lineage (GTDB taxonomy): Bacteria > Actinomycetota > Actinomycetes > Propionibacteriales > Nocardioidaceae > Nocardioides. The sequence continues at coordinate 47,899 of CAWCHD010000001.1, read as the reverse complement.
ACCACGGCGTCACCGGAGTTGACCAGGGGCGCCTCGGTGCGGCCGATGACGACGCCGTCGCGGTTGGCGTAGACCGCACGCAGCGTCTTGCCGAACGAGTCGAACAGCGTGCCGAGGCGCTCACCGTCGCTCACCTGCTGGCCGAGGTGCGCGTCGAGGTGGAGGATCCCGGTGCGCCGCGCCCGGACCCACCCGCTCGACCGGCACTCCCGGCTCGGCTCGGGGGGCAGCTCCTCGACGGGCTCGGTCATGCCGAGGGTCGCCAGCACGCGGCGTACGCCGATCACGCCGGCCTCGACCGCGTAGTCGTCGAACCGCAGCGGCTCGCCGGCCTCGTAGAGCAGGACCTTGGCGCCCACCTCGCGGGCGGCGTGGCGCAGCGACCCGTCGCGGATCTTGGCGTGGAGCATGACGGGCGCACCGAAGGCGGCGGCGAGCTCGCGGGTGCCCTCGTCGTCGAGGTCGGCGCGCACCTGGGGCAGGTTGCTGCGACGGTCGGAACCGGTGTGGAGGTCGATCCCGACCTCGCAGCCGGCGACGATCTCGCGCATGAAGAGGTAGGCGATCCGGCTGGCCAGCGAGCCGCGGGCCGAGCCGGGGAAGGAGCGGTTGAGGTCACGGCGGTCCGGCAGGTAGCGGTCGCCGGTCATGAAGCCGAGGACGTTGACGATCGGCACCGCGACCAGCGTGCCGCGGAAGGTCTTGGGGTCCAGGCCCGCCATCACCTGGCGCACCACCTCGACGCCGGCCACCTCGTCGCCGTGGATCGCGGCGTTGATCCAGATGACCGGCCCGTCCTCGCGGCCGTGCACGACGCGCACGGGGAGCGTGACGTCGGCCCCGGTCACCAGCCGGGTGATCGGCAGCTCGAGGCCACGTGCGGTGCCGGCACGGATCCGGACTCCGGCGATGGCGAAGGACTCGCGGGCCATCAGACCGCCCCTGCGCGAGGGCTGGCGGCGGTCGTCACGCGGGCAACAGTAGTGGTGACGAGACCCGCCCCGGACACCTCACGGGGGAGAGGTGGTCCGGGGCGGGCCGGTCGGGGGACGGTCAGCTGTTCAGGCTCGAGGAGTCCGTGGTGGAGCCGTCGGTGGTGCCCTCGTCGGTGTCCGGCTGGCCGTCGCCGTCGAAGTCGGGCTGCTGTCCGGTGGTGCCACCGCCGTCCTGGGTGGTGCCGCCCATCGGGCCGCCCGGCATCTGGCCGTCGCCGTCGAGGTCGCCCATCGGGCCGCGGCCGTCGCCCGGGAAGCCGCGACCGTCGAAGCCGGTCGGTGGTCTGCGTCGTGGTGCCGGTCGTGGCGGCGTCGTCGTCACCGACGGCGTACCCGGCCCCGAAGCCGGCACCGCCGATGGCGAGTCCGGCGACGACCGCGCCCGCCGTGATGACCTTGCGGCCCCGGGGCACGCGGTCGCGCCAGGTGCGTCGCGGGGTGGGTGCCTCGGCGTACGCCGACGGGCTCGGGTCGGTGGCGGGTGCTGCGGGGAGCTGGTTCTCGGTCATGGAAGGTTCCTTCGTGGTGGGTGCTGGGAGAGGTGCAGGAGGAGAGGGGTGAGGGAGGTCAGCCGCCCATCGGGCCGCCGTGCCCACCGGCCGGCGCCTCGCCGGCGGTGACGGTGGTGGCGGTGCCGTCGACGGTGACGGTGTAGGTCGCGCCCTGCTCGATGTCGGCGCCGGAGTAGACGACGGAGGCGAAGTCCTTCTCCACCGTGTAGGTCGCGACCTCGGTGCCGTCGGCGTCGGTGATGACGACCTCCGACCCGGCGGCTGCCGTGCTCGCGAGGGCCGTGGCGATCCAGCCCTGGGCGGAGTCGGTGGAGGGGGCGACCATCATCCCGGAGCTGCCGGTGGCCATCAGGGTGCCGCCGGTGACCTCGAAGGTGCCGTTGACGTCGAGCGCGCCGTTGCCGTCGGTGGTGGGGCCGTGGACGACGATGTCGCCGCCGGTGATCGTGGCGTTGCCGTTGGAGTCGAGGCCGTCGCCGCTGGCCCACACCTCGAGGGTGCCGCCGTTGACGTAGAGGTTGAGCGAGCTGTCGGCCTCCATGCCGCCGCCGCCCATGCCGCCCCCGGCCTGGCCATCGGCGGCGACGCTGTCGTCGGAGGTGGCGGCGTTGACGCCGTCGTCGGCGGAGTGCAGCTCGATGTCGCCGTCGTCGATGATGATCAGCGAACCCTCCACGGCCTCGGTGGAGCCGGCGACCGTGACGGTGCCGCCGGAGACCAGCACCTGGACGCCCTTGATGCCGTCGTCCTGGGAGCTGACGGTGAGCTCGCCGCCCTCGATGAGGACGAAGCCGGCGCCGGCGTCCTCGGTGTTGTCGGACTTGAACGTGTCACCGGTCGCGTCGACGGTGACGGTGCCGTCGGTCAGGACGAGGTAGTCCTTGCCGAGGATGCCGTCGTCGACCGAGGTCACGTCGAGGGTGCCGCCGGTGATGACCAGGCCGTCCTTGCCCACGATGGCGTTGTTGCTGTTGCCGGTCACCGTGAGCGCGCCGGTGCCACCGATCGTCAGGTCGGCCGTCGAGTAGAGGGCGCCGGTCGGTGCGTCCTCGCCACTGTCGGCGTACGTCGACGCGTCGGCGAGCGTGTTGTCGCTGCCGTCGGCGAGGACGACCACCACCGACTCGGCGTCGACGACGTTGATCGCGGCGGTGGTGTCCGAGGTGATGGTCGCGTCGTCGAGCACGAGGCGTACGACGCCGTCGCCGGCACTGTCGACGACGACCTGGCCGGTGAGCTCTCCGGTGAGCACGTAGGTGCCGGCACGCGGAGATGGTGACGGTGCCGTCCTCGACCGCGACGGCGTCACTGTCGCTGGACGCGCTCGTCCCGGACAGGGTGATCGCGACGGCGTCGGCCTCGTCGTAGGACGTGTCGCCGGTCTCGACGGCGAGGTCGTCGGCGAGCGCTTCGTCGACGGTGGTGCCGTCGGAGGTGGCGACCGCGCTCGAGCTGGTCGACGTGCTGGTGGTCGAGGTGCCGCTGTCGGCGGCCACGGAGGCGCCACAGCCGGCGAGGAGGACGGCAGCAGCGGCCCCGGCGACGGCCTGTCGGACGCGTGTCGAGGTGGGCAGAAGTCGCATGGGAGCGGCCTTTCAAGGCAGTGGAGGGATGCGGGAGCCGGGTTCAGCGGCTGGTGGTGTCGACTGTGGTCGACGCCGCTGTCGGGGAGGTGGGCTGACGTTGTGGGTCTCCTGTGAAGGCGTCGGAGGCCCGGAAGACGAAGGCGCGCTGGGCCGCGAAGCTCGTCGACACGAGCGCCAGCTCGGTGAGGACCTTGGCGGGCAGCAGCGCGATCCCGGCGGCGCCGAGGGCGCTCAGGAGCAGGAAGTTGAGGGCCAGCAGCGCCGTCGCGAGGGCGGCGTACCGCGCGGCCGCGGTGCGCGTCCGCACCCGGTGGTCACCGTCGAAGACCAGCCGACGGTTGACCACGAAGTTGACCCCGGCGCTCGTCAGCCGTGCCCCGACGACCGCGACGAGCAGGTCACCGGTCAGCGCCTGCAGTGCCAGCAGGGCGACCGTGTCGATGACGAAGGCGGCGAGCGAGGAGGCGAGGAACACCAGGAGCGGGGCGTAGACGCGCAGCGAGTCGACGACCGGACGGAAGTGCGACGACGCGTTGTCCGCGAGGTAGATCGTCGCGATCGGCAGCGGTTCGAGCCTGATGCCCGAGCGACCGGCCCGCAGCAGCACCTGCAGCTCGTACTCGTACCTCTCGCCCGGCACGTCGCACGCCCAGGCGAGCAGGCCGGCCGGGATGCCGCGGAGACCGGTCTGGGTGTCGGCCACGCGGACCCGGGTCGCGGCCGCGAAGAGCCAGCGGGTGACGTCGTTGCCGACCCGGCTGCGCAGCGGCACGGAGCCGTCGAACGCACGGGTGCCGAGGACGATCCGGCGAGCCGCGGCATCCTCGAGGAGGCGCTCGCCGACGGCGACGATGTCGGCCAGCGCGTGCTGGCCGTCGGCGTCCGCGCAGACCACGGGCGAGCCGGGCCGGGTGGCAGCGACGTGCGCGAGGCCGACCTTGAGCGCCGCCCCCTTCCCGCGGTTGACCGGGAGCCGGAGGACCTCGGCGCCGGCCGCGCGGGCCTGCGCGAAGCGGTCGGCGTACGCCGCTCCGGAGCCGTCGTCGACGACGACGATCCCCCAGTCGGGGCGGGCCGTGCGCAGGTCGGTGACGACCTGCGCCATGGCGGCGCCCGGGCGGTAGGCGGGGACGAGCACGGTGGGGACCACCGGCTCAGCCCTTGATGTAGAGGATGTCGGAGGTGCCGCGCTCGCCGCCGTTGCTCGGCCGGTTGCGCACCTCGCCGTCGAAGAAGAACGTCGAGGACCCGCCGCCGTCGATGTTGTAGGCGGTGACGGCGCCGAGGCCCTTCATCAGGGTCGCGAGCTCGGTCATGGTCGCGCCGGCGCTGTAGCCGGCGGAGCGGCCGTCCACCACCACGACGAGCAGGTGGTTGTCGTCGACGACGCCGATGGCGGTGCGCGGCTGGTCGCCCTGGATGGAGTGGTTGCCGAAGTTGGTGTCGACCTCGACGTCGTCGATCCCGTCGAGCACCGCCCCCTCGGCGACGAGCGCCGGCCCGAAGGACAGGGTGTTCCAGACGCCCGCGTCGACGAGCGTCTGCGCGTCGACTCCGGCGGCGGTCTCGTCGTAGAGCTCGACGTGGCCGTCGCGGTAGAACGCCAGTCCCTCGCGGGCGCCGGAGTCGCGCCAGACCACACCGTTGCGGATGACCATGCCGGTGTCGCGGAAGCCGTAGTAGTCGCCGTTGACGGCGAAGACCGCGCCGTTCTGCTCGGCGATGTCGGAGGTCTCGTCGATGATGTTGGTGCCGAAGGAGTCGCCGGCGAAGGCCGAGCGGAGCACGGTCGCGTCACTCAGCACGAGGTCGGCGACGAAGTAGGTCACCGTCGCGTCGCCGCTCCCGGTCGTCATCTCGCGCACGGTCACCGTCGTGCCGTCGGCGCTCCAGCTGTCGTCGGTGAGCACGGCCCGCGAGGTGTCGAGCTCGGTGCCGTCGCTGCCCTGGCTGGCCTCGTACGCCGATGCGTCGGCGACCTCGACGTGGTCGACGACGTAGCGGTCGAGGGCCCACGCGCCGGTGCCGGTGCCGAGGGTCAGGGTGGTGAGGCCGCCGATGAGGAAGGCGCGGCGGGTGGGGGTCGGGAGACGTGTCGACATGTCCCCGACTGTCGGAGGTGTCGCTGTCCGGGCCCTGTGACGCAGCCGTCGACCTGGTGTGGGCTGGTGTGGCCTGGCGCTACTTGCCCCAGTTGCGGCGGCGCACGGCCCGCCGCGGCCTGCCACCGGCGTACGACCGCGCCGAGTCGACGAGGAAGCCGCGCTCGAGGGCCTCGCGGCCGATCAGCATCCGGAAGCCCATCTCGTCGCGGTTGCTCAGCGTCATGACGGTGGTGATGGTCCGCCCGGCGAGGACGACGTCGAGCTGGACGGCGTACCTCTGCTCCACCTGGCCGTTGCTCGAGCGCACCTCACGGCTGTCGAGGACCGGCAGCTCGAGGTCGACGCGGTCGTCGTCGGAGCGCTGCCAGGGGTGGACGGAGAAGCGCACCCACGCGGCGCCGTCGCGCTCGAAGGCCTCGAGGTCGAAGGCGTGGATCGCGGACGAGCGGGCGCCGGTGTCGATCTTGGCCTTCACCCAGTCCAGCCCGGCCTGCGGGAGCGACACCCACTCGCGCCAGCCGACGACGGTCGGCTCGGGCGTCTCGTCGGCGGTGGGCACGACGTCCATCCTGTCAGGTGGCGTCGTGCTTGTATGAGGCCCGTGAAGCTCGCCATCCTCTCGCGCGCACCGCGCTCCTACAGCACCCAGCGACTCCGGACCGCCGCCCTCGACCGCGGCCACGACGTCAAGGTGCTCAACACGTTGCGCTTCGGCATCGACCTCACCGGCGACGAGCCCGACCTGCTGTTCCGCGGCAAGCAGCTGTCGACGTACGACGCCGTGCTGCCGCGCATCGGCAACTCGATCACCTACTTCGGCACCGCCGTCGTGCGGCAGTTCGAGCAGATGGACGTCTACACGCCCAACACCAGCTATGGCATCGCCAACAGCCGCGACAAGCTGCGCGCGACGCAGATCCTCTCGCGCCACAAGATCCCGATGCCGGCGACCACCTTCGTGCAGGACCGCGCCGACGTGATCCCCGCGATCGAGAGCGTCGGCGGTGCGCCCGTCGTGATCAAGCTGCTCGAGGGCACCCAGGGGATCGGCGTGATCCTCGCGCCGACGCTGAAGGTCGCCGAGGCGATCATCGAGACGCTGCAGAGCACCCGGCAGAACGTGCTGATCCAGCGCTTCGTCAAGGAGAGCAAGGGCCGCGACATCCGTGCCCTCGTCGTCGGCGACCGCGTCGTCGCGGCGATGCGGCGCGTGGCCCAGGGCGACGAGTTCCGCTCCAACGTGCACCGCGGCGGCAGCGTCGAGCCGGTCGAGCTCGACGAGGAGTTCGAGCGGGTGGCCGTCAGGTCGGCGCAGATCATGGGCCTGCGCGTCGCCGGTGTCGACATGCTGGAGGGCCGGAACGGCCCGCAGGTGATGGAGGTGAACTCCTCGCCCGGCCTGGAGGGCATCGAGGCCGCGACCAAGCTCGACGTCGCCGGCGCGATCATCGACTACATCGACAACCAGGTCGCCTTCCCCGACATCGACGTACGCCAGCGGCTCACCGTCTCGACCGGCTACGGCGTCGCCGAGATCGTCGTGCACGCCGGCTCCGACATGGTCGGCAAGAAGCTCGGCGACTCCGGCCTCGACGACCGCGACATCACCGTCCTCACGCTCCACCGCGGCCCGCAGGTCATCCCGAACCCGCGCAACAAGACCGTGCTCGAGGGCGAGGACCGCCTGCTCTGCTTCGGCAAGCTCGAGGAGATGCGCTCGATGATCCCGGACCGCAAGCAGCGCCGGGTCAAGCGGCTGATGAAGAAGGACCTGCCGCCGACGACGAGCGCGTAGGGCCGTCGAGAGCCGCTGCACGTTCGCCGCGAATCGGCCGAGTCGGCCCCACACCGATTGCGCCGGTTTCGGAGAAGGAGCGAGGTCCCTACGGCCGGGCCTAGTGTCGGTGGCACACCATCAAGGGGGCAGTGATGAGCTACCAGGCGTACCTCGACGCGATCGAGAAGAAGACCGGCAGCGACGCCCGAGACAGCTGTTGGGCGAGGCCGCGCTCACGGGTTCACCCCGCAGAGCAAGGCGGGCGACTTCGTCGCCTGGCTGAAGGACGACTACGACGTGGGGCCGCGGTCACGCGATGGCGCTGTTCGGCGTGCTCAAGAACGGCGCGACGATCAGCGACAAGCACGTCGACAGTGGCGGCACCCACTCCGACCCTTCCGCCGAGCTCCGGCTGGACGGCATCGACCACCGCTGAGCCGGACGCCGAGCGCCGCACCGCGCTGCCAGACTGACTCGCATGGAGGTCTACCGCACCCCGGACGCCGCTTTCGACCACATCCCCGACTTCACCTGGGAGCCGAGCTACGTCGAGGTCGCGGACCCCGACGGCGGCACCCTGCGGATGGCGTACGTCGACGCCGGGCCGACGGACGGGCCGACCGCCCTGCTGCTGCACGGTGAGCCCTCGTGGTCGTTCCTCTACCGGCACGTGATCGAGGTGCTCACCAGCCGCGGGATCCGGTGCGTGGTTCCCGACCTCATCGGCTTCGGTCGCTCCGACAAGCCGCTCGCCACGGAGGACTACTCGTTCGCCCGTCTGGTCGAGTGGACGCGCGAGCTCGTCGTCGACCATCTCGACCTGCACGAGGTGACGCTGGTCGGGCAGGACTGGGGCGGGCTGATCGGCCTGCGGCTGGTCGCCGAGCACCCGGACCGGTTCGCCCGCGTGGTCGCGGCCAACACCGGGCTCCCGACCGGCGACTTCGACATGCCGGAGATCTGGTGGCAGTTCCGACGTGCGGTGGAGAGCGCCGAGACCCTCGACGTGGGCCGCCTCGTCGCAGCCGGCTGCGCGCGGCCGATGGCCGACGACGTACGGCGGCCTATGACGCGCCGTTCCCCGAGCAGCGCGCCATGGCGGGCGTACGCGCCCTGCCGACCCTCGTGCCGACGCGCCCCGACGACCCGGCCACGGCGGCCAACCGCGCTGCGTGGGAGGTGCTGTCGACCAGCGACCTGCCGTTCCTGGTCGCCTTCAGCGACAACGACCCGATCACGGGAGCGATGGCGCCCGTCCTGCGCAAGCTGATCCCCGGCACGCGGGGGCTCGACCACCCGACCATCGCCGGCGCCGGTCACTTCCTCCAGGAGGACGCCGGCACCGAGCTCGGCCGCGTCGTCGCCGGCTTCATGCTGCGCTGAGCGACGCCGTCAGGATCGCGGGCGCGTGTGCCAGAGCCACGCGAGCCCGACGAACGGCAGCACCAGCGGCAGCCAGCCGTAGCCCGCGCCGTACGACGACCACACGGTCTGGTCGGGGAAGAGCTCCGGGTCGAGGACGGTCAGCGTGCCGACGGTGAGCACGCCGACGAGCTCGAAGCCGACGGCGGCCCAGGCCAGCCGGCGCGGCGACGGACCGACCTCGGCGAGGCCGAGGGTGGCGGCGACGTAGACGAGCGCGGCGACCGCGGACAGCGTGTAGGCGAGCGGTGCCTCGGAGGCCTTGGTGCCCAGCTGGACGAGCGAGCGGGCGGTGGCGGCGAGGGCGAAGACGCCGTAGACCGCGACGAGGGCGCGACCGGCGCCCGACCTGGTGGAGGCTGGTCCGGACGTGGTCATGACGGCCACACCTGCAGCACGCGTACGACGACGAAGGCCTGGGCCAGCCCGGCGACGGCCAGGACCGACGTGGCTCCGCGGCTGCGCTCGGCGAGCGACCACACGAAGCCGATCGGCAGCAGGACCAGGCCGGCCAGCAGGTAGCCGAACAGCGTGACCTTCCCGCCACCCGACAGGTCGACGTCGCCCACCTGCACCGCCGCGATGCCGAGCAGGACCAGCGTGCCGAGCTCGACGACGCCCGCGAAGCCGAGCAGGCCCCAGTCGGGCGTCCTCGCCAGGGCGACGTACACCAGCACGACCGCCGCGAACGCCAGCGAGGCGTAGATCAGCACGAGGGGCAGCGGTCCGTCCACGGCGCCGATCCTCTCAGGTCGAGCCACAGGAGGGTCACAGGTCCACGGCAGGGCGGCGACAGGTCGGGACGACACCCTCGGACCATGAACTCCTCCTACCTCCTCGCCGCCGTCGACCTCGTCGCCGTGCTCGTCCTCGCGATGGCCGTCTACTACCCGCGCCACCGCCGCGCCGACCTCGTCACCGCCTTCATCGCCGTCAACGTCGGCGTCCTCGCCGTCACGATCGTGCTGTCGAGCAGCGCCGCCACCGTCGGCCTCGGCCTCGGTCTCTTCGGGGTGCTGTCGATCATCCGGCTGCGCTCCGACGAGCTCGGCCAGCACGAGATCGCCTACTACTTCGCCGCCCTCGCCATCGGCCTGATCGGCGGGCTCGGCACCGGCGACGTCGTCCTGTCGATCTCGCTGATGGCCGCACTGGTGGGGGTCCTCGCCCTCGCCGACAGCCGGCTGCTGCACGGCACCGGCCTGCGTCAGGTCGTCGTCCTGGACTCCGCGATCACCGACGAGCCCACCCTGGTCGAACGCCTCGAGCTGCTGCTCGACGCCCGCGTCACGCGCGTGACACCGGTCCGCGTCGACCTCGTCAACGACACCACGACCGTCGAGGTGCACTACGTCCCCTCGACCCGTCCGGCCCTCACGCACCTCGAGCGCCACTCGACGCCGGCGCTCACACGATGAGCACCCTCGACCGGCTCCCGGCCGTCTCGCTCGCCGAGGTCAACGCGGAGGCCGCGCTGCTGACCCGCGTCGACCGCAAGTACGTCCTCCCGGCAGCGGACCTCGACGCCGTGCTCACCGGGCTCCCCGGTCTGCGCGTCCTGGAGGTCGACGGTCGCCGCACCTCGCGCTACGAGTCGACCTACCTCGACACCGTCGAGCTCGACAGCTGGACCGCGTCGGCCCACCGCCGGCGTCGGCGGTGGAAGGTGCGGACCCGCACGTACGCCGACTCCGGCGAGCGCTGGCTGGAGGTGAAGACCCGCGGCGCACGCGGCACCACCGTGAAGGAGCGACTGCCCCACCCCGGTGCCGACGACCTCGGGGTCCCCGCCGACGCGGACGGCTGGGTCCGTGAGCGGCTCGGCGCCGCGCACGTCCACGGCGTCGACCCCGCCGGACTGGTGGCGACGCTGCACACGAGCTACCTCCGCACCACGCTGCTCCTCGACGGCGCCGGCCGGGCCACGATCGACCGCGACCTGCGGTGGACCTCGAGCCAGGGCAGCGCAGCGGTCGGCGACGTGCTCGTCCTCGAGACCAAGGCCGGCAGTGCCCGGCCGGGCCCGCTGGACCGCAGGCTCTGGGAGCTCGGCCACCGACCGACCCGGATCAGCAAGTACGGGACCGGGCTGGCGCTGCTCACCCCCGACCTGCAGCGCAACCGCTGGCACCGCGTGGCGAGGCAGCTCGCCGTCAGCTGATGGCGGGGAACTCCTTCATCGCCTGGTCGGCGATCTTCTTCATCATGTAGCCGTCGATCCCGCCGCCGACGACGCCTCCGGCGAGGGGGATGCCGCGACCGAAGCGGCTGAGCACCTTCTCGCTCACGCCGCGCATCAGCCGGAAGCCGACCGCCTTGTTGACCACCATCAGGGCGGCCGGCGGCAGGCCGCGGAGGGCGTACGACGTCACGCGGCTGCCCGCGGTCGCCATCCCGGCCTTCTTGAGCACCTCGTCGGAGTCGGAGCCGACCAGGGTGAGCAGGATCGCGGTGCGCACCCGCGGCTCGGAGACGTCGTACCCGCGCAGCGTGGCGACGACGCCGACCATCCGCACGGCCTGGAGGTAGAACTCCGCGACGTTGACCGGCAGCGACACGGGCATCGTGACGAAGCCGCCGAGCCCGGTGACGAAGCCGCCGATCGAGCCCATGAACGTCGTCGAGCGGGCCACGGCGGCGATCGCCTTCTCCCGGTCGCCACCTGCCTTGGTCAGTGCGCGGGTGGCCACCTCGCGGACGGGGTCGACGGGTCCGCGGCCCTCGAGGCCGACGTCGACCAGCATCGTGACGAGCCGGTCGATCGCGCCGGGGTCGGGGTTCTCGTCGTTGGCGGCATCGAGCGCGGCGCGCGTCTTCTTCGCCTCGGCGTTGCCCGGCCTGATGAGGTCAAGGAGTCCCATGCCGCCAGCCTAGGAACCCGGCGGTAGCGGCGGCACACCCCTGGAGCCGGACGCGAGCGGTGGTCCACCCACATTCTCGATCGCAGGAACGTGGGTGCACCACCGCCCGGGGCGTGTCCCGACGCGACACGCCCGTGAGCGGTGGCCCAGCCACACTTCCGCCGTACGAAATGTGGCTGGACCACCGCTCGGGGTGACGTCAGACGGACGAGCGAAAGCCCCGCAGCCGCAGGCTGTTGGTCACCACGAAGACGCTCGAGAACGCCATCGCGGCACCGGCGAGCATCGGGTTGAGCAGGCCGGCGGCCGCGAGCGGGAGGGCCGCGACGTTGTAGCCGAACGCCCAGAACAGGTTGCCCTTGATCGTCCCCAGGGTGCGCCGCGAGAGCCGGATCGCATCGACCGCGACGAGCAGGTCGCCGCGCACGAGCGTCAGGTCGCTCGCCTCGATGGCCACGTCGGTGCCGGTGCCCATGGCGAGGCCGAGGTCGGCCTGGGCGAGGGCGGCCGCGTCGTTGACGCCGTCGCCGACCATCGCGACGACCTTGCCCGCGGCCTGGAGGCGCTGCACCTCGGCGACCTTGTCGGCGGGCAGCACGTCGGCGACCACCGTCTCGATGCCGACCTCGTCGGCGACCTGGCGGGCCGCGGCGGCGTTGTCGCCGGTGAGCAGGACCGGGGTGAGGCCGAGGTCGCGCAGCCGCGCGATCGCCTCGGCGGACGTCGGCTTCACGGTGTCCCCGACGACGATGACGCCACGCGCTCGGCCGTCCCACCCGACCGCGACCGGCGTACGTCCCTCGCCCTGCGCGCGCTCGACGACGGCCGCCAGGTCGGGGTCGAGGTGCTGCGACCAGTCCTCGAGCAGCCGCGGTCGACCGACGACGACGGCGTGGCCGTCGACGATGCCCTGCACGCCGAGGCCCTCGACGTTGGCGAAGTCCTCGACGGGCGGCAGCGCGTGCACGGACGCCGCGATGGCCCGGCCGATCGGGTGCTCGGACGCGGACTCGAGGGCGGCGGCGAGGCGGCGTACGTCGTCGACGCTCTCGCCCGCTGCGGCCACCACGTCGTGGACGGTCATCTCGCCGGTGGTCACCGTGCCGGTCTTGTCGAGCACGATCGTGTCGACGCGGCGGGTCTGCTCCAGCACCTCCGGGCCCTTGATGAGGATGCCGAGCTGCGCGCCCCGGCCGGTGCCGACCATGAGGGCGGTCGGCGTGGCCAGGCCCAGGGCGCAGGGGCAGGCGATGATCAGCACCGAGACGGCCGCGGTGAAGGCCGCGGTCGCGCCACCGCCCGCGCCGAGCCAGAAGCCGAGGGTCGCGACGGCGAGCCCGATCACCACGGGCACGAAGATGCCGGAGACCCGGTCGGCGAGGCGCTGCACCTCGGCCTTGCCGTTCTGGGCGTCCTCGACGAGCCGCGCCATCTGCGCCAGCTGGGTGTCGGCACCGACCCGGGTCGCGCGGACCACGAGGCGTCCGCCGGCGTTCACGCACCCGCCGACCACGGCGTCACCGGGGCGCACCTCGACCGGCACCGACTCGCCGGTGAGCATCGACGCGTCGACCGCGGACGAGCCCTCGACGACCTCGCCGTCGGTCGCGACCTTCTCCCCGGGGCGTACGACGAACGCGTCCCCGACGACGAGCTGGTCGATCGGGACGCGGGTCTCGACCCCTGCTCGCAGCACGGCGACGTCACGCGCGCCGAGCTCGAGGAGGGCCCGCAGCGCCGCGCCGGACTGCCGCTTCGAGCGGTGCTCGAGCCAGCGACCGGCCAGCAGGAACGTCGTGACGCCCGCCGCGGCCTCGAGGTAGATGTTGCCCGCACCGTCGGTCCGGTCGATCGAGATCCGGAACGGGTGCGTCATGCCCGGCTCGCCGGCGGTGCCGAGGAACAGCGCCCACAGCGACCAGCCGAAGGCGGCCAGGACGCCGACCGACACGAGCGTGTCCATCGTCGTCGCGCCGTGCCGGAGGTTGGTCCACGCGGCACGGTGGAAGGGCAGCGCGCCCCACACCACCACCGGTGCGGCGAGGACGAGCGAGGCCCACTGCCAGTAGGTGAACTGCCACGCGGTCACCATGCCGAGGGCGACGACGGGGACGCTCAGCGCGGTGCTGACGAGGAGCCGCTGGAGCAGCGGGTCGCGCTCGGGCACCTCGCCGTCGAGGTCCGCGCCGGGCGGAGTCGGGAGCGCGGCGGCGTAGCCCGCTGCCTCGACGGTGCGCAGCAGGTCGTCGGTGGAGACGGTCCCGGGGTAGGAGACCTTGGCCTTCTCGGTGGCGTAGTTGACCGTCGCGGTCACGCCGTCGAGCTTGTTGAGCTTGCGCTCGATGCGGTTGGCGCAGGACGCGCAGGTCATGCCGGTGATGGCGAGCTCGACGTCAGTGCTCATCAGATGCCTCCCCGTGCGTGTGGACCGCGAACTCGGCCGTGTGCACCTCGCCGTCGTGCTGGAAGTCGAAGAACAGCCGGTAGCCACCGGCGCTCGGCACCTCGGCCACGAACGGCACCTCCGGTCCCGGCCCGGCCTCCTCGGGGTGGACGTGGAGGTAGGCCAGGTCGCCCTCGCGGAGCGCGACCAGGTGGCCGTACGCGCCGAGGTAGGGCTCGAGGTCCGTGACGGGCTCGCCGTCACGCGTCGACCGTGACGGTGAGGTCCGCCGACTCGCCGGCCGCCAGGTCGCCCGCGACGGTGACGGTGTAGCCGTCGACCTCCGCCACGGACTCGTCCGGGGCCGGCTGGCTCGTGCCCACGTCGCCGGCGACGGAGAGGTCCGCGCCGAGGGTGAGCGGGTCGCCGCCCTCGGGCACGAAGTCGGCGAACACCCGCCACGCACCCGGCGTCAGCGCCACGTCGATCGCCCAGGTCCCGTCGTCCGTCGAGTGTCGGGTGCACGTGCTGGAACCCGGCGAAGTCGCGGCGCACGACGATCAGGTGGAGCTCCTTCTCGTGCTGCACGTCGTACGACGTCAGCGCGTCGCCGTCGGCCCCGGTGATCCGGAAGCGGAGCGGGACGCGGCTCCCGGCGGGCAGCTCGACCTGCTCGAGGTCGAGGCGGTAGCCGCCGTCGGCGACCATCAGCCCGCCCGGCACGTGGTCGGCGGCCGCCATCTGGTCGTGACCGCCGTCGGCACCATGACCGGCCGCGCCCTCGTGGGCGACCGGCTCCGGGTCGATCGGTCCGACGACCGCGCCCGCACCCCACGCGACCGCGAAGGCAGCGACCAGGGCGGTGACGAAGGCGGCGACGCGCACCGGCGTACTCATCGTCATGCCAGCGCGTAACCGGCTTCCTCGACGGCAGCCCTGACGGCGGCGGGGTCGAGGGGCGCGGTGCTGGTGACGGTGACGGCTCCGGTCTCGACGACCACGGCGACGTCCTCGACGCCGGCGAGCTCGGAGATCTCCTCGGTGACCGAGGCGGCGCAGTGGCCGCAGGTCATCCCGGTGACGGTCCAGGTGGTGGTCTCGCTCATCAGGTGCTCCTTCGGGTCGGGGGGTCAGGACCTCACGAGGCGCGCGATGGCCTCGGAGGCTTCCTTGAGCTTCTGCTCCTGCTCGGCCCCGCCCTGCCGGGCGGCGTCGACGAGGCAGTGGGCCATGTGGTCGTCGAGCAGCGACAGCGCCAGGGCCTGGAGCGCCTTGGTGGCGGCGGAGACCTGGGTCAGGATGTCGATGCAGTACTTCTCGTCCTCGACCATCCGCTGGATCCCGCGCACCTGCCCCTCGATCCGCCGCAGGCGCTTGAGGTGGGCCTGGACGGCTTCGTCGTTGCCCTCGAGGTGACCGTGCTGCTCGCTCATGTGTCCAACATACCCCCCTGGGGTATCAAAACCAAAGATCGCACCCCGAGCCACCCACCCCTGGGGGTGCAGTTCGCACCCTGTTTCACGCTCATCGCCGCACGGCATCTGCTATCTGGTCTGGTCCAGACCTACAGTGGCCAGTGACGGTCCGGGGGGACGTCGAGGGACGCACCACCGTGCGCCTCCTCTCCCAGGACTGTCAGGACTCACATGAACATCCGCATTGGCCTGCTCGGCGGCGACGAGCTCGTCCGCCGGGGCCTCGAGAGCATGCTCCGCACCCTCGGTGGCTTCGAGATGGGGAGCCTCAAGGACCGGGTGCGCGCTCCGATCGACGTCGTGCTGGTCGAGACCTACGCCGCCGCCCTCGACGACACCACGCTCGCCCGCGCCGTCGCCGACCCCTACATCCGCCGGGTCGCGGTGTTCACGTGGAACCACCACCCCGGCCTCGTCGACGAGGTCCTCGTCAACGGCGTCTCGGGCTACATCGGCAAGAACCTCACGGCCGCCCAGCTCGGCCGCGCACTGCGCGCCATCCACGAGGGCCAGTCCGTCGTGGCGCCGCCCCTGGCGGGTCTCTCGGCCCAGGGAGCGCACGTGCCGAGCGAGGTCGACATGCTCACCACGCGCGAGCGCGAGACCCTCGCCCTCATCGCCACCGGTCGCAGCAACGACGAGATCGCCAAGGAGATGCGGATCTCGCTCAACTCGGTGAAGTCCTACATCCGCAGCGCCTACCGCAAGACCGGCGTGCAGAGCCGCAGCCAGGCCGTCCTGTGGGCGGTCACCCACGGAGTACGGGTCGAGGTCCTCCAGGACGCCTGACCCCGACGCGGGGCACCGCGGGAGGAGTCCACTGACCGCGCTCGACGAGCACCTCGCGGAGCACGTCGGGCCGGTCGGTGATGATGCCGTCGACGCCGGCGTCGAGGAGCGTACGCATCGTGCCGGGGTCGTCGACCGTCCACACGACGACCCGGATGCCGAGGTCGTGGGCCCGCGCGATCACCCGCTCGGAGTGGATCGGCATCCGCCCGAGGCGCAGCGGGACGTGCGCGAAGGCGCCGCCGGTCCGCCCGGTCGCTCGGACGCCGACCGCGCGCACGCGTCCCCTCGAGCAGGCGATCAGGGTGGTCAGCGATCGCCAGCCGAGGGCCGTGGTCACACCGGGCGCCTCGTCCTGGAGCCGGCTCAGCCACCGGCTCCACGCGCCGGCCACGCACACCCGCTCGGCCCAGCGCGGGTTCGCGCGCAGCAGCCGGGCCATGGGCGCGATGGAGGCCTCGTCCTTGAGGTCGATCGCGAACCGCGTCTGCGCGAAGGTCCCCATCGCCTCGGCCAGCGTCGGGACCGGCTCGGTGCCGTGCACCCGGAGCCGCCGCAGGTCGGCGAGGTCGAGGTCGGCGATCCGGCCGGCGTGCCCGGTCACCCGGCGCAGGTCGGAGTCGTGGAAGCACACGACGTGGCCGTCGCGGGTGGTCTGCACGTCGGTCTCGACGTAGGTCAGGCCGAGGGCGGTCGCCCGGCCGAACGCCGCCAGGGTGTTCTCGGGGGCGAGCCCCATGCCACCGCGGTGCGCGATGGCCAGCGGTCCTGCGTGGTCGCCGTAGCTGGTCACCTCACCAGCATGCGGGCCCACGTCGACCGCTGTCGCGCCGCGACGGCCGGCTCGGGCGAGTGTTCACCGAACCGTCGTCGCGACGCCGGGCCCCGGACACGTCAGGCCCGGTAACCGCCCAGCAGCTCGGCCAGCCGCAGGTGCGGCTGCGCCTCGTCGGCCTTGCCCTGGCGCTGCAGGGACCGCCCCACGAGCAGGTGGGCGTAGGGCTCGTTGGGGTCGTGCTCGAGCAGCTCGGTCGCGACCCGGATCGCCCCGTTGAGCTGGGCGGAGTGGTAGAGCGAGCGCGCCAGCAGCAGGCGTACGTCGGTGAGCTCGTGGCCCACGTCGGTGGACTCCTCGAGCAGCTCGGCCAGCATGACGGCCGCCTCGCGGTAGGACTTCTCGGCGAAGAGCTCCTGGGCGCGGAGCCAGCGGTCGAACGGCGCATCCTCGATCAGCCCCGCGTGCCCACGGAGCAGGTCGTCGAAGGGGGTGAAGTCGGTCATGGTCGCTCCTCTCGAGCGGTGCCTCGTGTCCGAGCGTGCGCCCGGACGACTGCCCAACGCCGTACGCCGCCCGGCGATTCCGCGGAATACTGGAGGTGAGGGTCCGGTTGAAGATGATAGAAAGTTCAACCAATCTGGTTCCAGGAAAGGGACACCATGCAGTTCGGCATCTTCAGCGTCGGTGACGTCACCGAGGACCCCACCACCGGCCGGGTCCCGACGGAAGCCGAGCGCATCGACTCCATGACCCAGCTCGCCCTCAAGGCCGAGGAGGTCGGGCTCGACGTCTTCGCGACCGGCGAGCACCACAACCCGCCGTTCGTCGTCTCCTCCCCGACCACGCACCTGGGCTACATCGCAGCGAAGACCGAGACGCTGCTCCTCTCGACGAGCACCACGCTGATCACCACCAACGACCCGGTCAAGATCGCCGAGGACTACGCCTTCCTGCAGCACCTCTCCGGCGGCCGCGTCGACCTGATGATGGGCCGCGGCAACACCGGCCCGGTCTACCCGTGGTTCGGCAAGGACATCCGCGACGGCATCAAGCTCGCGGTCGAGAACTACCACCTCCTGCGCACGCTCTGGCGCGAGCCGGTCGTCAACTGGCAGGGCCAGTTCCGCACGCCGCTGCAGGGCTACACCTCGACCCCGGCCCCGCTCGACGGGACGCCGCCGTTCGTCTGGCACGGCTCGATCCGCAGCAGCGAGATCGCCGAGCAGGCGGCCTACTACGGCGACGGCTTCTTCCACAACCACATCTTCTGGAACAAGGAGCACACCGAGGCGATGGTGAAGCTCTACCGCCGCCGCTTCGAGCACTACGGCCACGGTGCCGCCGACCAGGCCTACGTCGGACTGGGTGGGCAGGTCTTCATGGCCTCCACCGAGGCCGAGGCCAAGCGGGTGTTCCGTCCCTACTTCGACAACGCGCCCGTCTACGGACACGGCCCGTCGATGGAGGACTTCACCGAGATGACGCCGCTGACCGTCGGGACGCCCGAGCAGGTCATCGAGCGCACGCTGGGCTTCGCCGACTACGTCGGTGACTACCAGCGCCAGCTGTTCCTCCTCGACCACGCCGGCCTGCCGACGTCGCTGGTGCTGGAGCAGGTGGAGATGCTCGGCACCGAGGTCGTGCCCGTGCTGCGCAAGGAGTTCGAGCGTCGCCGCCCGGCCCACGTGCCGAGCGACCCGCCCACCCACGCCTCGCTGGTGGCGGCCGGTCCCGACGCCCCGCACCACCTGGTCGAGCCCGCCCGTGCCCGCGCGGAAGAGCTGGCCCAGGCATGACCCGTCACGTCGTGGTCGTGACGGCGGGACTCACCGTCCCGTCGTCCACCCGGCTGCTCGCCGACCAGATCGCCGAGGCCACCTCGGCACAGGTCGGCGCGCGGGGCGAGTCCGTCGAGATGCAGTACGTCGAGCTGCGCGAGATCGCGTCCGAGCTGGCGACCTTCATGGTCACCGGCGGCATCCCGACCCCGCGGCTGACCGCCCTGCGCGAGCAGGTGGCCGCCGCGGACGGGCTGGTCGCGGTCACCCCGGTCTTCAACGCCAGCTTCAGCGGCCTCTTCAAGATGTTCTTCGACGCCCTCGACCCCGACGGGCTGACCGGTACGCCGGTGCTGATCGCCGCGACCGCCGGCTCCGCCCGGCACTCGCTGGTCCTCGACCACGCGATGCGCCCGCTCTTCGCCTACCTCCGCGCGGTCGTCGTACCCACCGGGGTGTTCGCGGCCACCGAGGACTTCGGCAGCAACGGGCTCTCGGACCGGATCATCCGGGCCGCGTCCGAGCTGGCGGCCGCCGTGCTGAGCCAGGGCGACTACTCGGTCGGCGGCTTCGGCCCCGACCTCGCGGCCCGCCCGCGGCGTACGTCCGGCACGCAGGTCGAGTCCGACGTGACGCCCTTCGGGGACCTGCTGCGCGGTCACTCCGGCACCGACTGAGCCATCGACCGAGTCGCCGATCGGGCCACCCCGCCGGGGGTGTCCCGCGGATGCGCAGCGTGGTTCCGTCGGGTGATGGACGACATCCTGTGGAGCTACAAGAACGACGACTGGATCTACCAGAGCGACCTCGTCGGCTACTCGGTCGACGCCCGTGACGGCTCGATCGGCACGATCGACGAGGCGAGCACCGAGGCGGCACGCCGCTGGCTGGTGGTCGACACCGGACCGTGGATCTTCGGCAAGAAGCGGCTGATCCCGGCGGGCACCGTCTCGGGGGTCGACCACGAGGGCAAGCTCGTCGTGGTCAACATGTCGAAGGCCGCCATCAAGGCCGCGCCCGACTACGACAAGGACACGTGGGGCGACGAGGGCGCGCAGGAGCACGACGCCTACTACGGCGGGCACGTGGAGCGCGAGGACTGACGTGGTTGCTGCGTCAACTTCCCCCTGACGGGTGGTCCTGAGCCCCCTCGGTCCGTGATTACGTCGATGGCCTGACCCTGGGGAGGGACTCATGACGTCGAGCGAGCACACGTGATCCGGTGGGGGCGGGCCGAGATCCCGCCGACCCGCCGGCCGGCCGTTCCGCGACAGCGCGGCGAGGCGACCGGTCGGGCGGACCACACCGATCGACGGGAGCGCTCGACGGCGGTCGACCTCCACCCCTACCTCAACTTCCCGGACGGTACGGCGCGCGAGGCGATGGAGTTCTACGCCTCCGTGCTCGGTGGCGAGCTCACCGTCACGACCTTCGGCGACCTGGGCACGAAGGGCCCGCTGGCCACCCAGGTCATGCACGGCCAGCTCGTCGCCCCGGGCGGCCTGGTGCTGACAGGTGCCGACGGCCCGCCGGAGGTGGCGGAGGTGGCCGTCGACGACCACGTGTCGGTGAGCCTGTCGGGCGGTCCGCAGGACGCCGAGCGGTTGCGGGCATGGTTCGCCGCCCTGTCGGAGGGTGGCGTCGTACGGAAGCCGCTCGAGGCAGCGCCGTGGGGGGACGAGCTCGGCATGCTGACCGACCGGTTCGGCATCGGTTGGCTGGTCCACATCGCGCGGCAGTCCGCGTGCTGACGCGTCGTGCGGACCGCTCGCAGCACTGGCGGGCGAGGCTGCGCGGGAGCACACTGGGGTCATGCGCACCCTGACGCGTCGCCTCAGTCCTCACGCCCGTACGGCGTGGATCGTCGCTCGTCGCCGCGGTCGTGCTGGTGACGGCCGTGGTGGTCGCGGTCGTGCTGGCCAGCGGCGGCGGGCGGGGCGGCATCGTCGCGACCGTGGCGTCGGGCTTCGTGGCCTTCGTCGCGCTGGCGGCCTTCCTCGACGCGATCCTGGTGCCGGGCAACCCCGAGATCCGGCGCACGACGCACGCAGCCGGATGGGCGGCGTCGATCGGTACGGGCGGTGGCGCTGGTGGCGGCACCGGTGGCGGGCACGGGGGCTCCTGCAGCTGAGGCCGCTCCGCTGGGGCCGCGTCCTAGGCTCGAGGCGTGTTCAAGCGACGCGCCCGACCTGAGCCTCCCGTGGTGCGCACGGACGCGGAGTGGCGCGAACGCCTCTCCCCCGAGGCCTACCGCGTGCTCCGCCAGTCGGGGACCGAGCGCCCCGGGGCCAGTCCCTACGCGCACCCGAGCGCCGGGACCGACGGCGTCTACCGCTGCGCAGGGTGCGAGGCCGAGCTGTTCCGCGCGGACGACCAGTTCGAGTCGGGGACCGGCTGGCCGAGCTTCTCGCGCAGCCGCGACCAGCGACGCGGTGGCGACCCACACCGACTTCAAGCTGATCGTCCCGCGGCGCGAGGCGACCTGCGCCACCTGTGGCGGGCACCTGGGCCACGTCTTCGGCGACGGTCCGCGGCCCACGGGACAGCGGTGGTGCATCAACGGGGCTGCGCTGACGTACGACGAGGGCCGCCGCACGACTACGTGAGCCGCAACCGGTGCTCGGTCTCGTCCTCACCGACGTAGGTGAAACCGCAGCGCTCCCAGAACACGCGCGCCCGCGGGTTGTCCTTCTCCACCCCGAGCTCCACCGGCAGCCCGGAGGCACGTGCCTCGGCGAGCACGGCGTCGACGACCGTGCGGCCGACCCCGCGGGACTGGTGGTCCGGCAGCAGCTGGAGGCCGGCGATCTCGACCAGGCCACCACGACGTACGACGCGCAGCCGGCCCACGGCCGTGCCGTCGACCTCCACCACCGAGATCGACGACCCCGCGCCGTCGCCGTCGACCTGCTCGGCGGTCCACGCACCGAAGCCGACGCGGTAGTCCACCTCGTCGAAGTCGTCGGGCAGCCTGCCCTGGTGCAGCGTCGCCTCGATGACGACCGTGGTCAGGAAGTCGACGTCGGCCCGGGTCGCCGGGCGGAGGGTGACGGACACGTGCGCAGGCTAGGCCAGCGCCGAGGCGATGTCCGCAACGACCCGCGACCGTCGGCGCCGGGTGGTTTGATGGCCGCGCCATGACCCGATGGACTCCCAGCCAGGTGACCGAGGCCGCGCCCGACGCCGCCTCGCTGGCCGCGGGGCGCAAGCTCGCGGTGCCCGGGCCGTGGCGCGACACCGGCTGCAACGACGTGCTCGTCTGGGGCCAGTGCCAGGGCAGCGGCAAGACGCCGTACCAGGTCAGCGTCGACCTCGACCGGCCCCGCCTACCGCTGCTCGTGCCCGAGCCGGAAGTTCCCCTGCAAGCACGCGATCGCCCTGCTGATGCTGTGGTCCGAGGGAGCCCTCGACGAGTCCGGTCAGGTCGCGAGCTTCGCCGAGGAGTGGGCCGGCCAGCGCGCCGACAGGGCTGCCGCGCCGACGAGGGCGCCGGAGAAGCCGACGGACCCCGCCGCCCGTGCCAAGCGGATCGAGCAGCGGCTGGCCCGGATGGACGCCGGTGTCGAGGACTTCCGGCTCTGGCTGGCCGACCTCGTCCGCAGCGGCCTCGCCGCCGCGCGCGCCCAGCCCTACTCCTTCTGGGACAACGCCGCCGCCCGGCTCGTCGACGCCCAGGTGCCGGCGCTCGCCGAGCGGGTGCGCGAGGCCGGGTCGCAGGTCCACGCCCGGCCCGACTGGGCGGCACACCTCCTCGCCGAGGTCGGTCGCTGGTGGACGATCACCTGCGCGTGGCAGGCCCGCGAACGGCTCGACGTCGACGAGATGGCCGAGGTCAGGGTCGCGGTCGGCTGGGCCCAGGCGACCGACGAGGTCCGCGACGCCGACGTGCGCCCGGGCCCCTGGACCGTCCTGGGTGCCGCACCGCTCCGACGACGGCAAGCTCCAGGAGCAGCGCACGTGGCTCGCCCATGCCGACGGTGAGGTCGTCGCCGTCCTCGACTTCGCGGCCTACGGCCAGGCGCTCGCCGTCGCCCAGCTCAGTGGGGCGCAGCTCGACGTCGAGGTCTCCCGCTACCCGGGCCACGCGCCGCGTCGTGCCCTGTTCCGGGACCAGCCCGCCGGTGCCGCGGCGGTGACCGGGCTCCCGGGTCGTACGTCGCTCGCGTCCGTGCACGCGGCCGCTGCGGCCGGACTGGGCGGCGCGCCGTGGCGGGACCTGCACCCGGCGGCACTCGCGGACGTCCGGGTCGTCGGCGAGAGCGGCCGGTGGCACGTGAGCGACGGGTCCGGCGCGCTGCCGATGGTGACGGGCGCGCCCGTGTGGACGCTGCTGGCGCTGAGCGGCGGGGGGCCGGTGGACGTGTTCGGCGAGATCGAGTCCGGTGCCTTCCGACCGCTCTCGGTCTGGCTCGACGACCGGGTGGTGGGCCTGTGAGCGCCCTCGAGCAGTGGCTCGGCGACGTGGCGACGGCTGCCCTCGTGGGCACCGCCCGGCGCGAGCCCCCGCCGGCGCCGCCGGGGCTGGGTGTCGTCGCGGGCGACGACGGCGCGGCACCCGAGCAGCGGCTGCTGGCGAGCGCGGCCGTGGCCGACGCGGTCACCCGGGGTGGCACGACGCTGCCGGACACCGGTGCGGAGACCCTCGAGGCGCCCCCGGAGACCCGCGAGGCCTGCAGCGACGCCGCGTCCCAGCTGCTCCACCTCCTGCTCACCCAGCCGCCGGTCTCCAAGGCGACCCGGGACGACCTCGTCGTGGAGTGGCTGCGGCTGGCCGACGCCGCCGACCAGCGGGTCGCGTGGGCGGTGCTCCCGACCCTGCTCGAGCACGCCGCGGCGCGCCCGGCCGTCGCGCGTGCGGTGGGTGGCGCCCTCGGCGAGCGCGGTGCCTGGCTGGCCGGGCTCAACCCGGCCTGGTCCGTCGTGCTCGACGCCGACCGCGACGGTCCGGTCGGCACCGACGACCTCGACTGGATCGCGCGGTGGCCCGCGATGGCCACGACCGAGGCGATCGCGGCATTCGCGGCCGGACGGCAGACGTCCCCGGCAGCGGCGCGCGACCTCCTCGACGCCGCAGTGGGACACGGTCTCCGCGAAGGTGCGCGCCGAGGCCGTGGCAGCCCTGCGCCACCACGTCTCCGACGCCGACGAGCCGCTCCTCGAGCGCGCCCTCGACGACCGCGCCAAGACCGTGCGGGAGGCCGCCGCCGGTGTGCTCGACCGGCTGCCCACGAGCGCCCGCGCCGAGCGGATGGCCGCCCGGCTGCGCACCCTCGTCCGGGTCAGGGGCACCCTCAGCCGGCACCTCGAGGTCGAGGTCCCCGACGCACCCGACGACGCGGCGGTCCGCGACGGCCTCACGCCTCCCGCCAAGGGCGGTGGGCCGCCGCCCACGGTCTGGCTGGCCCAGGTCGTCCGGGGCGCCCCGCTCTCCACCTGGACCGACCTGACCGGCCGCTCGGTGCCGGCCACGCTCAAGATGGTCCGCGACAAGGACGTGCTGGCCTGGCTGGTCGAGGTGGTGCTCGAGCGGCGGGACACCGAGTGGGCGCTCGCGTGCGTCGAGCACGGGCTCCCCGACCCGCGCCTGGTGTGGCTGCTGCCCCAGGAGCGGCGTACGGACCTCGTCCTCTCGTGGGTCGCGCGGCCGCCCGCCGGTCGCGACGTCGGCCGGCTCCTCGCCGACGTGCCGCGGCCGTGGCCCGACGAGCTCGGCCGCGCCGTCCTGGCCAAGCTGCGCGGCGCCGGGGCCACGACCGGCCTCGCCCGGGCCGCGGCCCCCCTGCTCCCCGTGGCGCTGAGCCCCTCGCTCGCACCCGAGGTCACCGCCCTGCTCGAGCAGGTGCCGGCCGATGCCACCCACCTGCGCCGGGCGCTCACCGAGACCCTGCAGCTCCACGCGTTCCGCACATCCCTCACGGAGGCCTTCAGATGACCACCAGCCCGCCAGCCCCCGAGACCCCTGCAGTCGCGGAGGGTGTGGTCCGCGAGCACGCGGAGACCGCCTACGCCGACGAGCTCGCCGCCCTCGCCGCGGTGGACGACCGTCCCCGCCCGCCGTCGTGGCGGCTCTCACCGTGGGCGGTGTCGACGTACGTCCTGGGCGGGGCGCTGCCCGACGGCACCACCATCTCCCCCAAGTACCTCGGCCAGCGACGCCTCGTCGAGGTGGCCATCTCCTCGCTGGCGACCGACCGGGCCCTCCTCCTGCTCGGCGTCCCCGGCACGGCCAAGTCGTGGCTCGCCGAGCACCTCGCCGCCGCGATCTGCGGTCGCTCGACCCTCGTCGTCCAGGGCACTGCCGGCACCCAGGAGGAGGCGCTGCGCTACGGCTGGAACTACGCCCGCCTGCTCGCCGAGGGACCCTCGCGCGACGCGCTCGTCCCGGGGCCGGTGATGCGGGCGATGGAGACCGGCGCGATCGCCCGGATCGAGGAGCTGACCCGCATCCCCTCCGACGTGCAGGACTCCCTCATCAGCATCCTGTCGGAGAAGACGCTGCCCGTCCCCGAGCTCGACGAGGAGGTGCAGGCCCGGCCGGGCTTCAACGTCATCGCCACCGCCAACAACCGCGACAAGGGCGTCAACGACCTGTCCTCCGCGCTCCGCCGGCGCTTCAACACCGTCGTCCTGCCGCTGCCCGACACCCTCGAGCAGGAGGTCGAGATCGTCCGTTCGCGGGTGACCGCGCTCGGCGCCTCCCTCGAGCTGCCGGCCGACCTCGCGTCGCTGTCGGAGATCACCCGCGTCGTCACCGTGATGCGGGAGCTGCGCAGCGGCATGACCACCGACCAGCGCACCACCCTCAAGTCGCCCAGCTCGACCCTCTCCACCGCGGAGGCGATCTCGGTGATGACCAACGGGCTCGCGCTGGCCGCCCACTTCGGCGACGGCACGGTCCGTGCCGACGACGTCGCCGGAAGCCTCCTCGGCGCCGTCGTGAAGGACCCCGTGCAGGACCGTCTCGTCTGGCAGGAGTACCTCGAGACGGTCGTGCGCAACCGCAGGGAGTGGAGCGACCTCTACCGCGCCTGCCGGGACCTGGGCTGACCCACCCATGACCGTCGACCTCTACGGCATCCGCCACCACGGACCCGGCTCGGCCCGGGCCGTGCTGGCGGCGCTCGACGAGCACCCGCCCGACCTGGTGCTGATCGAGGGCTGCCCCGAGCTCGACACCATCGTCGAGCTCCTCGGTGCCGACGACATGATCCCGCCGGTCGCCGGTCTGGTGTACGCCGTCGACGAGCCGCGCAAGGCCACCTTCTATCCCCTCGCCAGGTTCTCGCCGGAGTGGGTCGCGGCCCGGTGGGCGCTGGCGCGCGGGGTCCCGGTGCGCTTCCTCGACCTGCCCGCGGCCCACGCCTTCGCGCTCGCCGACGAGGCGGCCGCCGGCCCGGGCGCTGCCGGGCCGGACGCCGATCCGGACGCTGCCGATCCGGACGACCGCCGGATCCGGACGCCGATCCGGACGCCGCCGACCTGACGCCGACGCCGACGCCGTCGCCGGAGCGGCTCGACCCCATCGGCACGCTCGCCGCCGCAGCGGGCTACGACGACGCCGAGCGCTGGTGGGAGGACGCGGTCGAGCAGCGCTACGACACGCCTTCCGAGCGCTTCGGGGCCATCAGGGACGCGATGGCCACGGTCCGCGCTGCCGACACCCGGCCCGACGACGACCCCGACGTCCACGCCAACGCCCGCCGCGAGGCCTGGATGCGCAAGGTGCTGCGCGCGGAGATCAAGGCCGCGCCCGAGTCCCGCATCGCCGTCGTGTGCGGCGCGTGGCACGCACCGGCGCTCGTCCCGGCCGACTTCCCGCCCGTCGCCCGCGACCGGCAGCTCCTCACGAACCTGCCGCGCACCAAGGTCGCCGCGGCGTGGACGCCGTGGACGGCTGCCCGGCTCAGCTACCGCTCCGGCTACGGCGCCGGGGTCGGCGCCCCCGGGTGGTACCAGCACCTCTTCGACCACCACACCGGCGACGGTGCGGATCCCCGGGACCTCGCGACCACCTGGCTGGTGCGGGTGGCCCGCACCCTGCGCGAGGAGAGGCTCGATGCCTCCACCGCGTCCGTCGTCGAGGCCGCCCGCCTCGCCGAGACCCTCGCCACCGTGCGCGGGCGCCCGTCGGTGGGCCTCGCCGAGCTCGACGACGCCGCCCAGGCCGTGCTGTGCGAGGGCTCGCGGCTCCCCCTCGACCTGGTGCACGAGCGACTCGTGGTGGGCGCCGACCTCGGCACCGTCCCCGAGTCGGCGCCCGTCGTGCCGCTGGCCGCGGACCTCGCCCGTCAGCAGCGGTCCCTGCGGCTCAGGCCGACCGCGTCCGTCCAGGAGGTCGACCTCGACCTCCGCCGCGACGGCCAGCTCGCCCGGTCGGTGCTGCTCCACCGCCTCCGGCTGCTCGGCGTCGGGTGGGGCGAGCTCGCCGACACCGGCCGCACCACCGGGACCTTCAAGGAGAGCTGGACCCTCGAGTGGCGACCCGAGCTGGCGGTCGACCTCGTCGAGGCGAGCGTCTGGGGCACCACGATCGCCGCCGCCGCGTCGGCGCGTGCGGCCGACCGCGCGGAGAGGTCCGCGGACCTCACCGAGCTGGCGTCCCTGGTCAACGCGTGCCTCACCGCCGACCTGCCCGACGGCATCGCCGCCGTGCTCGAGGCGCTCGACGCGCGGGCCGCGGTCCAGCACGACGTACCCGCCCTGTTGTCGACGGTCGAGCCGCTGGCCCGCACCTGCCGCTACGGCGACGTGCGCGGCGTCGACGTGGGACGTGTCCGCACCGTGCTCGGCGCCACCGTCGTCCGCGCGTGCGTCGGCCTGCCGATGGCGTGCGCGAGCCTGGACGACGAGGCGGCGGAGCAGATGGTCACGGCCGTCGCCGGGGCGCACCGGGGGCTGTCCCTGCTCGCCGACGCCGAGCTCGACGAGGCGTGGGCCAGGGCGTTGGAGTCCGTCTCGGCACCCGACCACGTGGCGGGCGCCGTCGCCGGGCGGGCCACCCGGATCCTGCTCGACGCCGGCCGGATCGACATCGACACCACCGCCCACCGGATGGGCCGCCGGCTGTCGCTCGTCGCCTCGGCACCCCAGGCGGCGGCCTGGCTCGCCGGCTTCCTCGCCGGTGACGCCGTCCTGCTGGTCCACGACCACGACCTGCTCGGCCTGGTCGACGCGTGGGTGGCAGGGCTCGACGAGACGACGTTCGAGGACCTGCTGCCGCTGGTGCGCCGTACCTTCGCGCAGTTCAGCCGCGCCGAGCGCCGCACCATCGGCGAACGGCTGTCCCGCCTCGGCGCGCCCGACGAGCTCCTGTCCACCGGGTCGGCGCTCGACCTCGACCAGGCGATGCCCGCACTGCGGGCCGTGGCCGGCTACGTCGGCTGGAAGGTGGTGGACCGTGGCGGAGCAGCCTGACCCCGAGGTCGGCGAGGACGAGCCGCGCGACCGGCTCACCCGCTGGCGCCTGGTGCTCGGCGGCGACGAGGCCGACGGCCTGAGCCGCGCGGGCGGCGGCGCGGTGTCGCTCGGCGCCGCCGACCAGCGCCGCGACGGTGCCCTGGAGGCGCTGTACGACGGCGAGCGCCGCGGCGGTCTCGGCGGCTCCGCGCCGCGGGTGTCGCGCTGGCTCGGCGACATCCGCACCTACTTCCCCTCCTCGGTCGTCCAGGTGATGCAGGGCGACGCGATGGAGCGGCTGGGGTTGCGGCAGATGCTGCTGGAGCCGGAGATGATGCGCTCGGTGCAGCCCGACATCGGTCTGGTCAGCACGCTCATCGGCCTGGGCCGGGTGATCCCGGAGCACTCCCGCGAGACGGCGCGCGCGGTCGTACGACAGGTGACCGACGAGCTCGAGGAGCGGCTGCGCCAGCGCACCGTCCAGGCCGTGTCGGGTGCCCTGGACCGGTCGGCGCGCACCCGACGCCCGCGGATGCGCGACGTCGACTGGCGCCGGACGGTGGCTGCCAACCTCAAGCACTACCTCCCCGAGCACCGGACCGTGGTGCCCGAACGCCTGGTGGGCTACGCCCGACGCTCGACGCAGGTCGAGCGCGAGATCATCCTCTGCATCGACCAGTCCGGGTCGATGGCCGAGTCCATCGTCTACAGCTCGGTCTTCGGTGCGGTGCTGGCCTCGATCCGCTCGGTCAGCACCCGCATGGTCGTCTTCGACACCGAGGTGGTCGACCTGACCGACGAGATCGACGACCCGGTCGACGTGCTCTTCGGCGTGCAGCTCGGCGGCGGCACCGACATCAACCGCGCCCTCGCCTACTGCCAGGGGAGGATCACCCAGCCGGCGGACACCGTGCTGGTGCTGATCAGCGACCTCTACGAGGGCGGGATCGCCGAGGAGATGATCAGCCGGGCGCGCTCGGTCGTCGGTTCGGGAGCCACGATGATCGCGCTCCTCGCGCTCAGCGACTCGGGCCAGCCGTCCTTCGACGCCGACCACGCGGCCGCCCTCGCCGAGGTCGGCGTGCCGTCCTTCGCGTGCACGCCGGACCTGTTCCCCGACCTGATGGCGGCCGCCATCGAGAAGCGCGACATCGGCGAGTGGGCGGCTGCCAACGACGTCGTCACGACGCACGAGACGACGCCGCCGGGCTGACCTACCGCGAGCGCCTCAGGCCTCCCACGCGGGACCGGTGCCGCCGAAGCGCTCGACGAGCCGGTGGCCGACGTGCGCGGCGTTGGCGCGGCGTACGTCCTCGGGCACCGCCGGGAGGTTCTCCTCCCAGTCGAGCAGCGGTGAGCCGCGCAGCTGGGACATGCGGGCGGGCCGCCCGAAGAAGAAGGGGTGCAGGTGCGCGCCGCCGTCGCCGTAGCGACCGACGTGGCAGCGACCGACGCTCGGGAGCGACTCGACCCCGGCGGTGACCGCCACCATCAGCAGGCCCATCTCCGACGCCAGGTCGTCGGGCAGGTCCGCGAGGTCGTGGTGGGCGCGCGGCTTGAGGACCAGGGTGACCGGCAGCCTCATCTCGACCTCGACGAGCGTCCACCGCTCGTTGGACCAGGCGATCCGGGCCGCCTGCTCGGGCGTCTCCGCCTGCTGGCACGAGCAGTCGGCCGGGTCCTCGCCGTTGCGGGGCGGCTCGACCTCCTCGAGCGGCTCGAGCGGCTTGATCCGCAGACCGTCGAGCTCGTAGGGATAGATGAACCAGCCGGGCATCTCCTCGATGGCCACGGCCAGCCGGCCCTCGTCATCGGTCGCCGCGGCGACGCGGGCGTGGAACTCCTCGGCGGTCTCGAGTGCGCTCATGGAGGCAGTCAACCAGCGATGAGACGTAGACGCGCGGACAGAAGTCGGCCCGCGCCCCGCGGGTGAGCGGGGCGCGGGCGGCCGGGACCGGGGCGGTGTCCGCGTGTCTACGCGACCGGGGTGAGCTCCGGCTCGGGCTCCCGCTCGGCGACGACCACCTCGCCCGCCGGCGGTGCCGGCCGGCGAGGCCACCAGACGCGGTCGCCGAGGAGCACCAGGGCGGCGGGGAGCATGACCAGCCGGATGATCGTGGCGTCGACGAGGATCGACACCGAGAGCGCGACGCCCATCATCTTCATCTCCAGCATGCTGAGCGTCGCGAAGATCGCGAACACCGAGACCATGACCGCGGCAGCGCTGGTGACGACCGAGGCGCTGTCGCGGATGCCTCGCTCGACAGCCAGGCGCGTCGGCAGCCCCTGGCCCACCAGCTCGCGGATCCGTCCGGTGACGAACACGTGGTAGTCCATCGACAGCCCGACCAGCACGACGAGCACGAAGAGGGGGATCCAGTCGATCACGAAGCCGGGGCTGGTGAAGCCGAGCAGGCCCTCCAGCCAGCCGTGCTGGAAGACCAGCGTCAGCACACCGAAGGCCACCCCGACGGAGACGAGGTTGAGTGCGGTCGAGACCAGGGCGAGCGGCACGCTCCTGAAGGCGAAGCCCATCATCAGCAGCGTCAGCAGCAGGACGAACCCGATCACCACGGGCATCCACGTCGCGAGGTGCTGGTCGAAGTCGAGGTTGGAGGCAGCGTCACCGCCGACGGCGTACTCCAGTCCGTCCCCGCCGAGCGTCGCCGGGGCCAGCCGTTCGCGCAGGTCGGTGATGGCGGCGTCGGTGCGCTCGTCGGAGTCCGGCCAGGGCAGGGCGAGGGTGAGGGACGAGGTGCTCTCGTCCTCGGACGTGATCAGCCCGTCGGGCACCTCGGTGAAGCGGGCGTCGCGGGACGCTGCCGCCAGCCGGCCGAGCGCGGCTGCGGACCCCGAGCCGCGGGCCAGCACGGTCACGGTGGTGGCCTCGCTGGGGAACTGGTCCGCGACGTCGCGCATCGTCTGCACCGCCGGGATCTCAGCGGGCAGCGTCTCCAGGTTGGCGGCGTGCATCGTCATGCCGAGCGCCGGCACCGCGAGCGCGACGGCGGCCGCGACCGAGCCGACGAGGGCCAGGGCGGGGTGACGCAGGACCGGGGCCAGGACGCGACGGCTGATCCCGCCCGCCCCGATGCGCCGGTTGAGGCGCCACAGCAGCGGCACCCGCGGCCGGTCGACCCACCGACCGAGCGCGACCAGCAGGGCGGGCAGCACGGTGATCGAGCCGACGACCGCAACGGCGACGACGATGATCGCGCCGAGCGCAAGGGAGGTGAAGGTGACGACGTCGACCAGGAACAGGCCCGCCATCGAGGCCGCCACCGCGAAGCCCGAGACGAGGATGGAGTGGCCGGAGGTCGCGGCCGCGATCTCGACCGCGTCGAGGGTGCTCCGTCCGCGGGCGCGTTCCTCGCGCTCGCGCTTGAGGTAGAACAGCGAGTAGTCGACGCCGACCGCCATGCCGATCAGCACGATCATCGAGCCGACTGTCGGCTCGGCCGGCACCACGTGCGACACCACCGCGGAGATGCCCATCGTGGCCGCGACGCTGCCCAGCGCCAGCAGCACCGGGATCCCGGCGGCGATCAGCGCGCCGAAGGCCAGCAGCATCAGCAGCAGCGTCACCGGCAGGCTGATGCCCTCCGCCGAGGACAGGTCGTCGGCGACCTGGTCGTTGATCGCCTCGTCGAGGCTCAGCCCGCCCGTCTGGCGGATCGACAGGTCGGGGTGCTCGGCCGCCACCGCGTCGGTCACGTCCGTGAGCGGTGCGGCGTCGTCGGCCCCGTCGGCGAGCGAGACCGCGACGAGCATCGCGGTGCGGTCGTCGTTCCAGGCCGGCGGAGCGACCGCGGCGACCCCCTCGGCGCGCGACATCTGCCGGGCGACCTGGCGTGCGGCGTCCGGCAGGGCGGCGGGGTCGCCACTGAGCAGCACCAGCTCGGTGTCCGGGTCCTCCAGCCCGGCCCGCTCGGCCATCGCGTCCGCGCGTCCGGAGTCGCCGATGCGGTAGTCGGACGGCTGCGCCTCGTGCGTCGGCACCAGTACGGCCAAGCTGGTGGCGCCGGCCACCAGGGCCAGCCAGGTGAGGATCGCGCGCCACGGGTGCTGGGCGCTCCAGCGCGCGGCCCGCTGCGGGATCCGGGTGATCAGGTCGGCTGCCATCGCCGTGCTCCATTCGTGGGGTCGGGGTCGGTCCGCCTTCCTCGCGGGCCGGTCGCCTCCACCGTGGTCGCGATCGGCGTCGGCTGCACGGGTGTCACCTCCCGGTCCGGGGTGGGGTCAACCCCACCGACCGGGTCACGCTGATCGGCGAGGATGGAGCCATGGACAGTCCCCCCGGCCCTCTGCGGCTGACCGGGTACGCCCTCGCACAGGTGGCCCTGGCCGTGCCGACGGTGCTCGCGGTCGCCCTCGTCGCCGTCGGGGGCGGTACGGCACCGCTCGTGGTCGGGATCCCGATCCTGTTCGCCGGGCTGCCGCTCCTGCGCTGGATCGCCGACCGCCACCGCGCCATGGCGGCCGCCACTCTGGGCCACCCCGTGCCCGCTGACCGGCTCCCCGACGACCAGCCGCTCCTGCGGCGGCTCGGCACCTGGGGGCGGGACCCGATGACCTGGCGCGAGCTGGCGTGGGGCCTGGTGTCGGCGAGCGTGGGCCTGGCGGTGTCGCTGGTCGTGGTCGCACTGATGCTGGGGATCGTGACCCTTCTCCTGTGGTGGTTCGCGACACCCCAGCTGATGCGGCTGCGCTCGATCGCGGACGCCCGCCTGCTGAGCCGCGGCAGCCATGAGCTGCTCGAGGAGCGGGTGCAGGTGCTCACCGAGACCCGGGCCGAGACCGTCGAGGACTCGGCGGCGGAGCTCCGCCGGATCGAGCGCGACCTCCACGACGGGGCACAGGCCCGCCTGGTGGCGCTCCAGATGAACCTCGGGCTGGCGCGCTCGCTGATGGACACCGACCCGTCTGCAGCGCGTGAGCTGCTCGCGGAGGCCTCGACCACGACGGGCGCGGCGCTGGGCGACATCCGCGACGTCGTGCGCGGGATCCACCCGCCCGTGCTGGCCGACCGCGGACTCGCGGGTGCGGTGCAGGCGCTCGCCCTCGACCTCGTCGTGCCCGTCACGGTGACGGGCGACCTGCCCGACCGGCCGTCGGCGCCGGTCGAGACAGCGGCCTACTTCGCTGTGCTCGAGTGCCTGGCCAACGTGACCAAGCACGCGGACGCCCAGCACGTCTGGGTCCGGCTCGACCGCCGTGACGACCTGCTGGTCGTCGTCGTGGGTGACGACGGGCGGGGCGGCGCCGATCCTGCCGGCGGCACCGGTCTCCGAGGGGTCGCGCGGCGGCTGGCGGCCCTCGACGGCAGCGTGAGAGTGTCGAGCCCCGCGGGTGGTCCCACCCTGGTCACGCTGGAGGTGCCGTGCGACTCGTCCTCGCCGAGGACAACGCCCTCCTCCGCGACGGGCTGACCCGGATCCTCCTGGCGCACGACTTCACGATCCTGCACACGGTCGACAACGCGCCCGACCTCGCCGTGGCGCTGGCCGACCCGGACGCCGAGGCGGCGATCCTCGACGTACGGCTCCCGCCCACGCTGACCGACGAGGGCCTGCGCGCTGCGATCGCCTGCCGCTCGCAACGGCCCGGCTTTCCCGTCGTGGTCCTCTCCCAGTGGGTCGAGCACCTCTACGCCCGCGAGCTGCTCGCCGGTGGCGGGGGCGGCGTGGGCTACCTGCTCAAGGACCGGGTGGGCGACGTCGACGAGTTCGTCGACACCGTACGACGGGTGGCGGGGGGCGGCACCGTGCTCGACGCGGAGGTGGTCTCCGCCATCATGGCGCGACCCCGGGCGCGGGCGGTCGACCGGCTCTCCGTGCGCGAGCGCGAAGTGCTCGGGCTGATGGCCGAGGGCCGGTCCAACGCCGCCATCGCGGCCCGGCTGTTCATCACGCCCAAGGCCGTGGACAAGCACGCCAACAGCATCTTCACCAAGCTCGACCTGCCCGTCGCCGCCGACGACAACCGGCGGGTGCTCGCGGTCCTGGCCTGGCTCGAGGTCTGAGCCTCACCAGGGAGAGGGCTGGTAGTCCTTCACGAAGCAGCCGAAGAGGTCGGTGCCGCCCTCGCCGAGCACGATCGGGTCGTAGACGCGGGCCGCGCCGTCGACCAGGTCGAGGGGGGCGTGCCAGCCCTCGGCGGCGATCCGGAGCTTCTCGTGGTGCGGACGCTCGTCGGTGATCCAGCCGGTGTCGACGGCGGTCATCAGGATCTGGTCGGTCTCGAACATCTCGCCCGACGACGTCCGGGTCATCATGTTGAGCGCGGCCTTGGCCATGTTGGTGTGCGGGTGGCCGGGGCCCTTGTAGCGCCGCGAGAACTGGCCCTCCATGGCGGAGACGTTGACGACGTACGCCCGCCCGGAGGTCGCGGTGCGCGCGGCCGCCGCGAGGGCGGGGCGGAGCCGGGAGACCAGCAGGAACGGGGCGATCGAGTTGCACAGCTGCACCTCGAGGAGCTCGAGCGGGTCGACCTCACCGACGGTCTGGGTCCACGAGTTGTTGACCTGCATGTCGGGCAGCAGGCCGCCGGCGTCGACGGCCGTCCCGGCGAGGTGCGCGTCGAGCGAGGCGTGGCCGGCCTTGAGGGCCAGCGCCGTGAGGGTCGCGGCGTTGTGCGCAGCGACCGCGTGCTCGTCGGTCTCGCCGAGGTGGTGCGCGACGGCGGTGTCGGTCAGCGCGCCGGCGATCGCGGCCGGGTGCGCCTCGGAGATGTGGTCGAAGGTGACCAGCTCGGGGACCGAGTCCTCCGGCAACGGCAACGACTCGGCCTCGACCAGCGGGGCGTAGGCGCCGGGCGTACGACGTACGGTCTGGCACGCGTTGTTGATGAGGATGTCGAGCGGGCCTGCGGCCGAGACGTCGTCGGCCAGCGAGATCACCTGGGTCGGGTCGCGCAGGTCGATGCCGACGACCTTGAGCCGGTCGATCCAGTCGGCGGCGTCGGGCAGCGAGGAGAACCGGCGTACGGCGTCCTTGGGGAAGCGCGTCGTGATGGTGGTGTGGGCGCCGTCGCGGAGGAGGCGCAGTGCGATGTACATCCCGATCTTCGCGCGGCCGCCGGTCAGCAGTGCCCGCTTGCCGGTGAGGTCGGTGCGCTGGTCGCGCTTGGCGTGGCTCGTCGCGGCACAGGCCGGGCAGAGCCAGTGGTAGAACGCGTCGACCAGGGTGAAGTCCTGCTTGCAGATGTAGCAGCCGCGGGCGACCACGAGCTCGCCGGCGAAGGCACCGACGCTCGTCGAGACGAGCGGGATGCCGGCGGTCTCGTCGTCGATGCGCATCGGCGACCCGGTCGCGGTGCGCTCGATGATCGCGCGGTCGTGGGCCAGCTCGGCGGCCCGCTTGGTGAGCTTGCGCTCGGACTTGATCGCCTTGTACATGTGCGCCGCGGCCCGCTTCACCGTCACGTGGTCGGGGTGGTCGCCGGGCAGCTCGTGGAGCGTGGTCAGCACCCGGAGGGTCGCCTCGAGGTCGGCGGGGTCGATGCCGGGGTGCGGGGGGGCCTGCTCACTCACCGCTGAAGGGTACGGGCCCGGAGGCGGTCACCGGATATCCGGTGACCGCAACGGTTAGTAGCCCGGATCTGGGCTACTAACCGTAGGAGTCACCACTTATCCGGTGACTCCAGAGGCCGCCTCACTGCCGAGCCGGGGACCCGCTGATCCGGACGCGGTCGGCGCGCATGCCGTGCTCGACGCCCCAGAGCACGGCCTTGGAGCGCGAGTCGACGTCGATCTTGCGGTAGGCCGAGCGGATGTAGGACTTGATCGAGTTGAGCGAGAGCAGGGTGCGCTCGGCGATCTCCTGGTTGCTGAGGCCCATCGTGATCAGCGAGAGCACCTCGGCCTCGCGGGCGGTCAGGCCCTCCTCGCGTCCGGGCCAGTCGCCGCCGACGAGGGAGGAGCGACCCCGCGAGGGGGAGACCACGACCTGGCCGGTCGCGATGGCGTGGAGCGCGTCGACCAGCCGGGCGGCCGGGAGGCTCTTGGAGAGGTAGCCGCGGACGCCGGTGCTGAGGGTGTCGCGGGTCAGCCAGGGCTGGAAGTTCCACGTGTAGACCGCGACGCTGCGCACCTGCGGGCTGCTGACCAGTCGCTCGACCGCGGGGCCGTTTCCCTGGCCCATGCCGAAGGTGTCGTAGAGCGCGACGTCGACCGGCTGGGCGACGGGCTTGCTGGCCACGAGCTCCACCACCTCGATGCGGTGGCTGTAGTTGCGCATCATGGCGTCGAGCCCGCGGACGACCACCTCGTCGTCGTTCACCAGCGCCACCCGAATCACCATGCGCTCACGGTACGTCAGTTATGTACTGTGAAGGCCGTTTGTCCGACAGGAGATGAGGGTCACGTGCGGGGAAGTGCGGCGACGGTCGAGGAGACCCGCACCGGGGGCCTCGGCATCCGGTGCGAGGGCGTCGTGCACCTCTACAAGACCTTCGGCGGCCACGACGTCGTCGCCCTGCGCGGCGTCGACCTGACGATCCGCCCGGGCGAGCGCGTCGCCTTCCTCGGCCCCAGCGGCTCGGGCAAGTCCACCCTCCTCGCGCTGCTCGGCGGCATCCAGCGCCCGAGCGCGGGCAAGATCTTCCTCGGCGACGAGGAGGTGTCGCGGATGGGCGAGCGCTACCTCGCCCGGATCCGCTCGCGCCAGGTCTCGACGATGCTGCAGGGCGCGACCCGCAACCTCCTGCCGTACGCCACCGCGCGCCAGAACATCGCCTTCGCCCGGCTCTCCCTGTCGAGCGGCGACCGCGACGAGGCGCTCGCCGACGTCGAGCTGCTGGACCGGGTCGGGCTGGTCGAGCAGGCCGACCAGGTCGTCTCGACGATGTCCGGCGGCCAGCGCCAGCGCCTCGCCCTCGCCTGTGCCGTGTCGACCGCCCCGCGCCTCCTCCTCGCGGACGAGCCGACCAGCCAGCTCAGCCACGCCGACCGCGACCACGTGCTCCACCTGATCCACTCCCTCGGCGACGACTTCGGCACCACGATCGTGGTCGTCACCCACCAGCCCGAGGTCGCCGCCACCTTCCCGCGCACGGTCACCATGAAGGGCGGCCGCGTCGGCGCGGAGGGCCACGGCGGCTCGGAGTACGCCGTGGTGGGCGAGGACGGCGTCCTCCACCTTCCCGGCCACATCGCCGCCGAGTGGCCCCCCGGCACGCTGGTGCGGTTCGAGGACGACGAGCAGGGCCGGATCATCGTGACCCGCGCCAGCAGTGAAGGATCTGCCACAGTGAGCAGCCTCGGGGGATTCAGCGGCCGCGACTCGATCGGCGGCGCTCGCGCTCGAGTCGATCACGTACGTCGCGGGCCGCACCCTCCTCGACGACGTCAGCGTCACCTTCCCGGCGGGCAAGGTGACCGCGCTGTCGGGTCCGAGCGGGTCGGGCAAGACCACCCTGCTCTCGATCGCCGGCGGGCTGCTGCAGGCCACGTCGGGCACCGCGGAGCTGGACGGTGCTCACGGCAGGCAGGACATGTGGACCGGCAGCGGGGACCCCCGGCCCGAGGTCGCCTTCGTCCTCCAGGTCTACGGCCTCGTGCCGATCCTGTCCGCCCGCGAGAACGTCTCGATCGCCCTCCGTGCCCGCGGCACCGCGCCGGCGGACGCCGACGAGGCGGCCGAGGCGGCGCTCGCGCGGTTCGGGATCGCCGACCTCGGTGAGCGCCAGGTCGAGGAGCTCTCGGGCGGGCAGATGCAGCGCGTCGCCTGCGCCCGCGGCTTCGTCGTCGGCGCCGACGTCCTGCTGGCCGACGAGCCGACGTCCGAGCTCGACGAGGGCAACCGCGGCGTCGTGCTCGGTGAGCTCCGCGAGGAGGCGGCGCGCGGCGCGGTCGTCGTCGTCGCCACCCACGACCCCGCGGTCGTCGACGCCTGCGACCTCCACATCGCGCTCGACGAGGGCCGAGTCATCAGATGAGTCGTGTCCTCCGGGGCGCCTGGAGCCGTCGCGGTGCGCTGACGACTCTCGTGCTGATGGCGCTCGTCGTCGTCGCCGGGGCCGTCACCGTGCTCCAGTTCGCCGAGGCCGCCGGTACGTCGCGCTGGCTGACCGCGCCGCTCCTCCTGCTGGGCGCGGTCGCCGTGCCGAGCATCGGTGCCGAGCTCGCCGTCGCCCGGCGCGAGGAGATCGGGCTGGCCCGGCTCCGCGGCATCCACGGCGTCCGGCTCTGGCGCTTCCTCCTCGTCGAGCCGCTCCTGGCGATCGTCGTCGGGACCCTGCTCGGCGTGGCCGTCGGCGCGGCCGGCACGGTCGTGGCCACCAGGACCTGGCTCGGCGAGGCGGCCGACCCGCTCCGGCAGCCCGCGCTCGTCGCCGCCGCGGCGATCGCCGGCGCCGCCCTGGTGATCGTCGGGCTGTCCGCGGCCGCCGCCCTCCGCGAGCCGCTCTCCGTCCAGGTCTCCACGCGCCGCCGTCCGCGCCGGGCGACCACGCTGGCAGTCTTCCTGAGCGTCCTGGTGCTCGTCGGCGCGGGCGTCGCGGCGTACCGCAGCCGTGAGGCCTCGGGCGACCCCGACCTCGTCGTCCTGCTCGGGCCGGCCCTGGTCGGGCTCGCCCTCGGCCAGGCCGCCATCTGGGCCATCCGCATCGCCGCCCGCGGACTCACCCCGGTCACCGAGCGGCGCGGCATGGGCGCCTTCCTCGCCGCCCGCCGCCTGGCCCGGGCCGACGACCTCGTCACCCCGGTCCGGCTCGTCGTGGCAGCCGCCGTGGTCGGCGCGCTGGCCCTCAGCGGCGCGGTCAGCGTCAGCCGGTGGACCGAGGAGCAGGCGGGGGTCGAGGTGCCCGGAGCCCGCACGATCGTCGCCACCGAGGTCGGCGCCATGGGCGCCGTGGGCCTCACCGAGCGGGTCGACCCCGAGGGCGACCACCTGATCGCCACCGCGATCGTCCGCAACGAGGGCCGCCTCGCCGAACGGCGGGCGTACGTCGACGCCGGCCGCTGGGACGCCGTCGTCGGAGGCTTCTACGACGGCACGCCCGAGCGGGCCGCCTCGGACGCGGTCGAGCGCCTGGCCACCGGCGCCGTGCCCCTCCAGGTGACGGGCGACCGGCTCACCGTCGCAGCGACCGCGACGACCCTCCCGCCCCCGCAGGTGTTCACCGACCCCGACGGCACCGAGATCGGGCCGTCCACCCCGAGCGCGCTGGTGGTCCGGCTCTCCTACGTCAACACCGACAACGTGTCGGGCACCGCGACGGCGACGGTGCGGTTCGCGCGCAAGGGCGTCCGGACCGAGCGCTCGGTCCGGCTGCGGGACTGCGCCGTGGGCTGCCTGGTGACAGGCCTCGAGGTCTCCCGCGACCTGAGCGGGGTCTACACCATCGACCCCCTGAAGGTGCGGGTCGAGCGCGATCGCCGTCGGCGACACCGACCTCGCCCGCTCCACGTGGCTGCCCGATCCCTCGTCGGTGGCCGCGGCCCTGGGCGACCGGTTCCTCCCGCCCGACACCATCGACCGGGAGCTCGTGGTCAACCTCCCCGACGGGATGGAGCTCTCGCTGCTCCCCAACTCGTCCCTCCGCCTCATCAACGAGTCACGCAACACCGCCGTGCCGGTCATCGCGGCCGACGAGAAGGCGCCGCAGGCGCTCGACCTCGGCGGCGACGAACGCACGACCGACGTCCTGGGCATCGCCACCGCGATGCCGATCCTCGGGAGCATCGGGGTGCTGTCCGACATCCGCACGTCGGCCGTCGGCTCCGACCCGACCGTGCCGGCCGCTGAGGTGCAGATCGTCGCCGCCACCGGCACGCCGCAGGGGATGCTCGACCAGGTCGCCGAGGCCACCGGCACGTCGTGGCGTTCCTCCGCCTCGGTCCGCGACCGGCTCGGCGAGACCCACGGCGGCTCGCAGTCCGTGGCGTACGCCCTCACCGCGCTCGCCTGCGCGCTGGTCGCCCTGCTGGCGCTCGGCGCCGGGGTGGCGCGGCACCTGCGCGACTACCGCCGCGACGTGGCCTCGCTGCGGGTGCTCGGCATCTCGGTCGGCACCGCCCGCCGGGCCGGTCGCACCGAGCTCGTCAGCCTCACCGTGCTCGTGCTGCTCGCCGTCGTCGCCGGTGGCTGGCTCGCCGTGACGCTGCTGCTCGGCGGCCTCCCGCTGCTCTCGCTCCCGGTCGGCGGCATCCCGCTCGACACCGCGCCCGCGCTGGTCCCCCTGGTGGTCCCCGCCGTCCTCTCGGCCGTCGCTGTCGTGCTCGTCGGCGGGCGCGCCCGCGCCGTACGGTCCTCGACCACCCGACCCAGCCTGCTGCGTGAGGAGGAAGGACGGTGATCCAGCTCCTCGGCGCCATCGTCCGCGGCCTGCGCTCGCGCGCCCTCCTGTCCGCCGGCTCGGTGCTGCTGACCGCGCTCGCGATCGGGTCCGCCGTGCTCGGCCCGGTGTTCTCCGAGGCCGTCACCAACTCCTACGTCGTGACCCGTCTGCAGGAGACGCCGCCGGGGCTCACCGGCCTCAGCCGCGTCTTCACCCCCGACAGCGGGTCGTCGATCGACGAGGCGCGACGCGACGCGGTCGCCGCCTCGACCTCGCTCACCGAGGGTTCGTGGCGCGCGCCCGACACCACCGTGCAGTCCGAACGCTTCAGCGCCCTCCGCGGCGTCGTCACCTTCTGGTCCCGCCCGGACGCCTGCGAGCACCTCACCATCGAGGGACGGTGCCCGGAGAAGCGCGGCGAGGTGCTGATGCTGGCCGGCGACCTGGTGAAGACCGGAGCCGAGATCGGCGAGCCGCTCGAGCTGCCGATCTACGAGACCCCCGGCACCAAGGCCCTCGGCCTGCCGCGCCCGGGGCTCGACCAGGTCGTCGTCGTCGGCACCTACGAGACCCCCGGTCCGGACGACGGGTGGCTCATCCCGCTGCGCCTGCGCAGCACCAACGAGCAGACGACCATCAACGGCGGCTACCAGCCCTATGCCCTGGCGCCGATCATCACGACCGACGACACGGTCGCCGCGATGGGCAGCTGGGACGTCCGGGTCGACACGTTCCTCGACGTCCCGGCCGACCTGACGCCCGCCGACCTCGACGCCGCCGCGACGTCGGCGAAGGCAGTTCCTCGCGACACCGCGATCGAGGTCGAGGGCGGCACGATCCGCGCGGACGACACCAACTCGCTCGGCGACGTCGTGGGAGAGGTGCGCTTCCAGCAGTCCACCGCCCGCAGCTCGATCGCCCCGGCGGTGCTCTCGCTGGTCCTCGTGGCCCTGGCCCTGCTGATGCGGCTGCTCAACGCCGCCAGCGAGCTGCGCGTGCCCGAGCTCGCCCTCGCCTCGCTCCGCGGCGTCACCGCTCGCCGGCTGTGGGGCCTCGGCCTGGCCGAGCCGCTCGTCATCCTGCTGGTCGCGACCCCGCTGGGCGTCGCCTTCGGCCTCGGGCTGTCGGTGGTCCTGGTCCGCAGCTGGCTGGTGCCCGGCCTCCCGCTGCCGCTGCCGTGGGCCAGCTGGGTCGCGGCGGGCCTGGTGCTGCTCGCCGCCTTCGCCGTCGCGTGCGTCGCGGTCGGCCTGGTGGTCCGCGAGTCGCTCGCCTCCCAGCTCAGCGGCGTACGACGTCCGGTGGCCGCGCGCCGCTGGTCCGTCATCGCCCAGCTGACCCTCGTCGCCCTCGCCGTCGCCGTCCTCGGCAGCAAGCTGTCCGCGAGCGGGCCGGGCGAGCCCGACGCGATCGACCTCGTCCTGCCCGTGCTGCTGGCCGTCGTCGCCGGCCTGGCCGCCACCAAGCTGACCGCCGTCCTCGCGACGTGGTGGACCTCCCGCTCGCGCGGCCGCTCGCTGAGCGGCTTCGTCTCCTCCCGTGCGATCTCGCGCCGGCAGGAGGGCACGCTCGTGATCCTGCCGATCACCGCCGCCATCGCGGTCGCGGTGTTCGGCGCGGGCGTCTACGACTCGGCCGCCACCTGGCGCACCAGCGTCGCCGCGACCGTCTCGCCCGCGCCGACGACCTGGGACACCACCCTCACGCTGTCCGAGGCGGTCGCCCTCACGCGCAAGGTCGACCCCGAGGGCCAGTGGGTGATGGCCGCGGCCAGCGCCACCAACCCCGGCGCCAACTTCTCCATCGTCGACGCCAGCCGGCTCGAGCGGGTGGCCACCTGGCCGCCCACCTGGAGCCCCGGCCTCGAGGTCGGCCAGGTCGTCGACGACATCAGCCCCGGCGGCGTCGTCGCGACGGTGACGGGCAAGAAGCTCACCCTCACCGTCGACAACCAGGCCGGCGTCGAGGGCGGGCTGTCGGTCGAGGTGCGCTTCGGCAGTCGCGGCGGCAAGCCGCTCAAGGCCTACCTCGGCCCGTTCCCCGAGGGCGAGAGCACGCGCTCGACCCGCGTCCCGTTCTGCAAGGACGGCTGCCCCCTCGAGGGCATGACCCTCGGCGGCGGAGCCGGCACCAACGTCGCGATGAAGGGCACGCTGCGGCTCTCGGACGTCCGCGTCGACGGCCAGCCCGTCGAGGGCGCGATCGACGGGGCGGACTGGACGCCGACGCCCGACCCGGCCGTCCGCTCGTCGATCACCGACCTCCGCGAGGCCGACGGCGCTCTCGAGATGGACGTCGACACCGGCGACTCGGTGGGGATGGCGCGGATCACCGCCGGCGGCATCACCCGCGACCGACCGGCCCTGGCCGGGCCCGGTGTGCAGCAGCGGGCGATCGCCAAGCTCGACGAGGGCTTCGGCCTGGTGCCGGTGGAGAAGGTCGGTGAGATCGAGGGCATGCCGTTCACCGGTCCGTCCGGCCTCCTCGTGGACTACTCGTCCTTCCTCACCGACCGCCCGGTCTACGACAACCTCGTCACCGTCCACGTCCTCGAGCGCGACGGCACGCCCGCTGCGATCACCGACGCGCTGTCGGAGGCCGGTCTCACCGTCGGCACGACGCTCGCCCAGGAGCGGCACGTCCTCGACCAGAGCGCGTACGCCCTCGCGCTGCGCCTCTACGGCGTGGTCGCGGCGCTCGTGCTCCTGATGGCGCTGGCGGGCCTCTTCGTCAGTGCGGCCGTGCAGCTGCCCGCCCGCCGCCGCGACGCCGCGGCGCTGCGCGTGGTCGGCGTACCCCGCAGCGCGGTGATGGTCGCCGTGGTCCGCGAGCTCGCGGTCGTGCTCGGCAGCGCCGCGATCGCGGGCATCCTGGCGGGCTCGCTGGCGCAGTGGGTGGTGCTGCGCACGATCACGCTGGGCTACGCCGACGACCCGACGACACCGGCGCTGGTGGCCGCCATCTCACCGCTGCGGCTCGTCGTGCTGGCGCTGCTGGCCGCCGCCGTCTTCGGCACGGTCGCGCTGGTGAGCGCGTCGATGACCGTACGCGGTGCGCGCGGGGCGACCCTGCGCGAGTCCGCGCGCTGACGGCTCAGTCGCAGCAGGGGTCGAGCCGGAACCCGACGCCGCGGATCGTGCGGATCCACTGGTTGTCGGGCGAGGTGTCGCGCAGCTTGCGGCGCAGGTTGGCCATGTGCACGTCGACGACGTGGGTGCTGTCGGGCACGAAGTCGGTGGCCCACACCGCCCTGAGCAGGTGCTCGCGGGCGACGACCAGGCCGGGGTGGGTGACGAGGTGGGCGAGCAGGTCGAACTCCGTGCGGGTGAGCTCGATCTGCGCGCCGTCGATCCGGACCTCCCGGGCGCGCGTGTCGACCAGCAGGTGCTCGCACCCGACGAGGCCCTCGTGGCGCTCGGGGGCCGCGACGCCGTTGGTCGCTCGCGGGGCGGCCGGAGCGGGCGGGGCGTCGGTGAGGAGGTCGCTGCTGCGGGGACGGCGGAAGAGCGCGGCGACCCGGGCCTGGAGCTCGCGCATCGAGAACGGCTTGACGAGGTAGTCGTCGGCGCCGACCTCGAGGCCGATGAGGCGGTCGAGCTCCGCCGAGCGTCCGCTGACCACGATGACGTAGCAGTCGCTGACCAGTCGCACCTGGCGGCAGACCTCGACGCCGTCGATGTCGGGCAGGGTCAGGTCGAGGGTGACCAGGTCGGGGCGCTCGTCACGGATGACGGTGAGGGCGTCGGTGCCGTTGCGCGCGATGGAGACGTCGAAGCCCGCCTTCTGGAGCAGCCCGGAGATGGCGTCGCCGACGTCGTGGTCGTCCTCGACGACGACGGCGGTGCGTCCGTTGTCCATGTGTCATCCCCCGGATGAAGAGCCTAGGGGGCACGTGGTCGGGGCCCCCGCCGGACCAGCGCGCACAGGCGTACGGCCGAGCCACTCCCGATGCTAGGGGGGAGCGGCTCGGCCCGTGGCCGTTATCGCCGGGTCGGGCCCGGTGGCCCTACCCCTACGAGTCGCAGCAGGAGCTCAGAAGTCGAGCCCGCGGGCCCAGTCCTCGGAGTCGATCCGGGCGACGAGGTAGGGGCCGCCGCCGG
Organism: uncultured Actinomycetota bacterium; assembly: GCA_963795275.1. Taxonomy (GTDB): domain Bacteria; phylum Actinomycetota; class Actinomycetes; order Propionibacteriales; family Nocardioidaceae; genus Nocardioides. The sequence continues at coordinate 3,666 of CAWCHD010000001.1, read as the reverse complement.
CACGCCGGTCCTGCGGCTGGTCCTCGCGGTCCATCCGGTAGCCGATGCCGCGGATCGTGTGGATCCACGTGGCGTCGGAGTGCCGGCGGAGCTTGCCGCGCAGGTTGGCGACGTGCACGTCCACCAGGTGGTGGTCGTGGGTGAGCGCGCTGCTCCAGATCGCCATGACCATCTCCTCACGGGTGCAGACCCGCGACAGGTGGGTGGCGAGGTACTCGAGGACGTCGTACTCGATGCGGGTCAGCTCGACGATCGTGCCGTCGATCTGCACCTCGCGCCGGGCCGAGTTGATGACCAGGCCCGCGCCGCAGGCGATGGTCGTCGGCTCGTCGGTGGGCTGCGACGGGCTGGGCACGTGCGGTGCCGCAGCGACCTCCTCACCACCCGCGGCCGAGCGCGGCCGGCGGAACAGCGCGGCCACGCGGGCCCGCAGCTCACGCGGCGAGAACGGCTTGAGGACGAAGTCGTCCGCGCCGACCTCGAGGCCGATCAGCTTGTCGACCTCGTCGGAGCGCGCGGACACGATCACGATGTAGCAGTCGCTGGTCTCCCGGATGCGACGGCACACCTCGATGCCGTCCATGTGCGGCAGCGTGAGGTCGAGCGTCACGAGGTCCGGCGGGTCGGCCGACGCCACGTCGACCGCTGCCCGTCCGTCGCGCGCCGAGGTCACGCGGAAGCCCGCGCCCTCCAGTGTCTCCACCAGCGCCGAGGAAATGTCCGGATCGTCCTCGACGACCAAGGCATGAAGATCTTGCACGTGGAACCCCCACTAAAAAAGCCGAAAACAGGGACCCCACGTCCCCGCCGTGGCGCCGCCCGATCCGGCGTCGGTCGATGTTAATGCCAAGAACCCGCCGAGGCGGACGTTGTTCTCAAGGCGAGTCTCAGGTCTAGACCAGTGGCTTTGACGGAAACCTTGGCAGCAGGCGCCTCAAAGTGCGTTTTCCGTCGCGAGGTCGAGATCGAGGGCCCGATTGACCCAGACGCTCTCTGCGACCATTCCCACCCTTTCGTAGAGGGGAAGGGCGCCGGTCCGGGAGTCGGTGCTCAGCTCGGCCGTCGTCGTGCCGTGCTCGCGCGCCCGGGCGAAGGAGTCCACCAGCAGGGCCTGCGCCAGTCCCCGGTTGCGCTGGTCCCTGCGTACGGCGAGCCGGTCGACGTAGCCGGTCGAGCCGTTGTCCGAGACGAGGACCAGCGAGACGCCGACGACCGCGCCGCCCGGGTCGAGGGCGACGCGAAGGTTCCACGGCTCGAAGCCGGGACGTCCGGTCGTCGCGGCCTCGAAGTCCTCGTAGGGCTCGCGCTCGCGCACCGACCACTCGAGGAACGCGTCCTCCAGGACGTCGTGGGCGGCGCGGAGCTCACCGGCCTCGGCGGTGCGGACGGTGTAGCCCTCCGGCAGGTCGCGCTCGGGGATCGTGGCCCCCTCGGGCAGCTTGAGCACCCAGCTGGTCCACCGCACCCGGAAGCCGAGGTCCTCGAGCAGCCGGTCGCCCGGCGAGCCCTGCGGCACCGGCATCCCGACGACCGGGGACCCCAGGCTGCGGCCGAGGTCGACGAGCCAGTGGGCGAGCCAGGTGCCGATCCCGCGACCGCGGTGGGAGGGCAGGACGGAGGTGTCGGCACGGTCGACGCCCATCAGCTCGGCGTACGCCACGAGGGTGTCGCCGTCCCAGACCCCGACCGACCGGGCGCCGAGGTCGTGGCTCGGCCTGGCCCAGTCGCTGACGATGTCGGCCTCCTCGATCGCCACCTCGCCGATGTCCTCCTGCTCCTGCGCCGCCATCAGGACGAAGACGGCGTGGGCGTCGGACTTCTCGAGCGGCCGGGTGGTGAGGCCGTCCGGGAGCTGCGGCGGGATCGGGTCGGGCATGCGCAGAGTGTGCTCGCTCACGTGCCGCGCTGTCGCGCGCTTATCGGGGCCTTCCGGGCCGGTCCGGGAATGACTGAATCCCCCGTGAGGCCCTACCGTTGAGGGTGTGAGTGAGCAGCCCGTAGCACCCCAGCAGACCTTCGCCGACCTCGGCCTCTCCCCGGAGGTCCTCAAGGGGCTGGCGGCCGTGGGGTACGAGACCCCGTCGCAGATCCAGGCGGCGACCATCCCGCCCCTCCTCGAGGGCCGTCACGTCGTCGGCCTGGCGCAGACCGGCACCGGCAAGACCGCGGCCTTCGCGCTGCCGATCCTCTCGCGCCTCGACCTGTCGCAGAAGACCCCGCAGGCGCTGGTGCTCGCGCCGACCCGCGAGCTCGCGATCCAGGTCTCCGAGGCCTTCGAGAAGTACGCCGCCCACATGAAGGGCGTCAAGGTCCTGCCGATCTACGGCGGCCAGGGCTACGGCGTCCAGCTGTCCGCGCTGCGTCGCGGCGTCCACGTCGTCGTGGGCACCCCGGGCCGGATCATGGACCACCTCGAGAAGGGCACGCTCGACCTCAGCGAGCTGCGCTTCCTCGTCCTCGACGAGGCCGACGAGATGCTCAACATGGGCTTCGCGGAGGACGTCGAGACGATCCTCGCCGACACCCCCGACGACAAGCACGTCGCGCTCTTCTCGGCCACGATGCCGGCGCAGATCCGCCGGATCTCGAAGAAGTACCTCGAGGACCCGGTCGAGATCACCGTCAAGAACAAGACGTCGACGGTCTCCTCGATCACCCAGCGCTACCTGATCGTGTCCTACCCGCAGAAGGTCGACGCCCTCACGCGCATCCTCGAGGTCGAGAACTTCGAGGGGATGATCGTCTTCGTCCGCACCAAGAACGAGACCGAGACCCTCGCCGAGAAGCTCCGCGCCCGCGGCTACAGCGCGATGGCGATCAACGGCGACGTCGCCCAGGTGCAGCGCGAGCGCACGATCAACCAGCTCAAGGCCGGCAAGCTCGACATCCTCGTCGCCACCGACGTCGCCGCCCGCGGCCTCGACGTCGAGCGGATCAGCCACGTCGTCAACTACGACATCCCGACCGACACCGAGTCGTACGTCCACCGCATCGGCCGCACCGGTCGCGCGGGCCGCAGCGGCGACTCGATCGCGTTCGTCACGCCGCGCGAGCGCCACCTCCTGCGCGCCATCGAGAAGGCGACCCGCCAGCCGCTGACCCAGATGCAGCTGCCGACCGTGGACGACGTCAACGCCACGCGGCTCACGCGCTTCGACGACCAGATCACCGAGGCGCTCACGCAGCCCGAGCGGATCGACTTCTTCCGCGACGTGGTCTCGCACTACGTCAGCGAGCACGACGTGACCGAGGTCGACGTCGCCGCCGCACTGGCCGCGGTGATGCACGGCGAGCAGCCGCTGCTGCTCGACCCGGAGCCGGAGCGCACGAGCCGCAGCTTCGACGAGCGGCCGACGCACGGCGGCAAGGCCGACCGGTCGCCGCGGGAGTCGCGCACCGGCCAGCAGATGGCGGCGTACCGCCTCGAGGTCGGCAAGCGCCACAAGGTCGAGCCGCGCCAGATCGTCGGCGCCCTGGCCAACGAGGGTGGCCTGTCGCGCGACGACTTCGGGCACATCATGATCAAGCCCGACTTCTCCATCGTCGAGCTGCCCGCCCAGCTGCCGCCCGGCACCCTGGAGCGCCTCGCCGGCACCCGGATCTCGGGCAAGCTCATCGAGATCTCGCCCGACAAGGGCCCCTACCGCGGCCGTCCCGGCGGCGGCC